>JBIJAO010000054.1:0-5544 GCA_044345725.1 Ilumatobacteraceae bacterium
AGTGTTGCAAGTTGATCGGCAAAAAAGAATCTGATGCGGCCATCACTTGCACCTAGAGCGCCGGCGCCAACCCACACCACTTCCCCTGCTGTGCACAGTTCATCGATGTCGCTAGGGCGATAACCGCGCACACGCGAAGGCAAAACATCAATTTCCAATGTTGATACCACCAGTGACGTTGCCTGCAACGTGGTGAGCGCAGTGACAAGTGCGTCTGCCCCGCGACGTTGTGATCCAATGTCATGCCACTGCGGCAAGAATCGCGCAAGTGCCTGCTGTTCAACTGGTTCCACTTCACGACGTAATGCCGCAAGAGAACGGCGACGCAATTGAGTAAGCACCGATACGTCACACCATTCACGCTCGGTTCCATCGGGGCGAAATTCTCCACGCACAATGCGCTTGTCGTGTTCCAATGCAAGCAAGACGCCATCAATGCGTTCAGTGCCTACATGTAGCCGGTGCGCAACATGGCGGGTGAGAAATGGGCCGTGGGTGCGCGCATATCGCCCCACTATTTCTTCTAGTGGTCGCGCGACAGGGTCGGTGAACGCGATAGGCAGCCCAAGTGGTAGCGCACAGCCAAGTGCATCGCGATATTTACCAGCATCTTCAGCTGCGATGAAACGCTCATCATCCCCGATGCGCACCGCGATTGCGCGACGATCCGCCACCAACTGCTGCACCCACTGTGATCCGTCGCCATCACATCTCAGGTCGACTTCTGCGATAGATACGTCCCCAATCTTGCGGAGCACATCGTGCAACTCATCGGCATTTCGTGCACGACGACCATCCGACAAACACTGCAGATCTGCTTCGAGACTCACTAACGCATCCGCGTCTAGTAACTCACGTAATTCTTCAACGCCCAACAAACTGTTCAAAAGATCGCGGTCAAGTGATAATGCGGCGGCACGACGCTCGGCCAGCGGTGCATCACCTTCGTACATGTACGCCGCGATCCAGTTGAATAACAAACTCTGTGCAAATGGAGATGCCTTTGGTGTGTCAACACTGACGATCCGCACGCTGCGCGCACGAAGTTGAGTTAACAACTCACATAAGCCAGGCACATCAAATACGTCTTGCAGACACTCGCGACTTGTTTCGAGAAGTATGGGGAAAGACGGATACTTTGACGCGACTGTCAAGAGATCGGCGGAACGTTGCCGTTGTTGCCACAACGGTGTGCGCTGGCCGGGATGGCGCTTTGGTAACAACAAAGCACGCGCTGCACATTCACGAAAACGTGCTGCGAACAACGATGTCTGTGGAAGCGTCGCTACAATAACATCGCGCACTTCTTCTGGCTCCAGCAAAAAGTCATTCACGTCGAAATGATCGTGAGCCTCTGGCAGTCGAATGACAATGCCATCATCTCCCCACATGGTTTCGATAACCATGTCGTGACGATTCAAGAACACATGCTCGATTGCCATAGCCCATGGCGCATGCACGGGAGTCCCAAATGGACTGTGAATGCAAATGCGCCAGTCGCCAATGTCATCGCGGAATCGCTCCACCACGATGGTTTTGTCATCAGGCACAACGCCCGTTGCGGTGCGTTGTTCTTCGATGTATGTCGACAGAGTCTCGGCGGCGTGAACGTCGAGGTGATAATCACCGGACAATGTGGTGATCATCTGGGCTGGAGTTGTCTGCGACATCTCACGCACAAATGCACCCACCGCTCGGCCCAATTCAACGGGGCGACCCAATCGATCACCGTGCCAAAACGGCATCTTGGCAGGCACTCCAGGAGCTGGGGTGACGATCACGCGATCGAAAGTGATGTCTTCAATGCGCCACGTGGTGGCACCGAGGCGAAAAGCTTCACCAGGACGAGTCTCATACACCATTTCTTCATCAAGCTCGCCAACACGAACACCATCGGGCAAAAACACGCCGTAGTAGCCGCGGTCGGGAATGGTGCCACCATTTGTGACAGCAAGGCGTTGCGCCCCGTCTCGTGCACGAATGATTCCGGTGATGCGATCCCACACGATGCGAGGACGAAGATCGCTGAATTCTTCACTGGGATAACGACCAGATAACAGATCAAGAACGCTGTAAAAAATGTCGTCACTGAGAGAAGTGAAATTCGCACATCGTTTCACCATGGCAAACAGCGCATCGACATGAATCTCTGGCGTCATCGCGCAGTGAGCCACGATGTGTTGGGCCAACACATCGAGTGGATTTTGTAAATAGCGCGTGGTCTCGATATCGCCGGCGTACATGCATCGACTGACAACAGCGGACTCGAGAACATCGTGTCGATGTTTTGGATACATAATGCCCGAGCTCGGTTCACCCACTTGGTGTCCTGCGCGACCGATGCGTTGTAATCCTCTGCTCACCGCTCCTGGAGATTCGACCTGAATAACGAGGTCAACAGCACCCATATCGATACCCAACTCGAGACTGCTCGTGGCCACTATCGCGCGTAAGACGCCACGCTTTAGTTCATCTTCAATAACGACACGTTGCTCTCGAGCCAATGAACCATGATGTGCTTTCACAAGATCACCGGCAGAAGAATTGATTTCTTTTTCCACCACCAATTCGTTGAGCTGCGCAGCTAATCGCTCGGCTTGTCGACGTGCATTACAAAAGATGATCGTGGAGCGGTGCGACAAAATATTGTTGAGGATGTCTTCATGAATGCCAGGCCACACGCCCGTGGTGTCGCCCGGTGGCACCACCACACTGAGATTCAGTGGTTTACGAATGCCAGTGTCGACAATGGTGACGGGCCGTGGTTGCCCATCGCGTTGACCCCCAAGAAAACGAGCAACCTCTTCGAGGGGTCGTTGTGTTGCAGATAAACCGATGCGCTGTGGTGGTGTTGCTGTGATCTCTTCTAGTCGTTCTAACGACAACATGAGATGTGCACCGCGTTTTGTGGCTGCGAGTGCGTGAATTTCATCAATGATGACAGTGTCGACATTGATCAACGTTTCACGTGCAGCCGACGTCAACATGAGATACAAACTCTCTGGAGTTGTGATGAGGAGATCAGGTGGTCGACGTACTAACCCAGCACGATCTTTTGCTGACGTGTCGCCCGTACGCATTGCGACATACGGTTCGCGATACTCCACCCCGAGTCGTTCTGCGGCGTGTGCAATACCAACAAGTGGAGAACGCAGGTTTTTCTCAACGTCGAAAGCAAGCGCGCGAAGTGGCGAAATGTAGATCACTCGTGTGCGTTGTTTGTCAGGCGGTGGTGGCGTTGTCACCAACTTGTCGATGGACGCCATAAATGCAGTGAGCGTTTTGCCGCTTCCCGTTGGCGCGCACACGAGACTGTGTGCACCACCCACAATGACTGGCCAACCTTGTTGTTGTGCGGGGGTCGGCTCGGGGAATGAAGAGGCAAACCACTCGCGGACTGCAGGAGAAAATGCTTCAAGCACGCGGTGGTCGGCCATGGGCGAAGGGTACCGAGAAACTGCACCGCGGTTAGACTGTAAGGCATGCCAAACCCCGGCGAACACCACCCCGCTTTCGAAGAATACTGCGAGTGCATTTTTGACCTCCGCGAGGACAACCTTGAGGTCATTCAAGCCCGTATCGCTGACCGCCTGCGCGTGTCGCGTCCGTCAGTGTCTGAAATGGTGCGCCGTATGCAAGACGAGGGTCTCATCAGACTGGATGGCAACCACATCCTGCTCACACCACACGGTGAACAGTTGGCACGCCGCGTCGTTCGTCGCCACCGCCTCGCCGAGCGCTTCCTCACCGACATCTTGGATCTGTCGTGGGCACAAGCTCACCAAGAAGCCGGCAAATGGGAACACGTGATGTCAGAAGATGTCGAAAAAGCAATCGAACGGATACTTGGCAATCCCACCACCTGTCCACATGGCAACCCCATACCTGGCACCAACTATCAGCCACCGGCTGCCATGCCCTTGTCACAAGTAGGCATCGGGCAATCGTTTACGGTCTCACGCATCCCAGAAGAACTGGAGTTCACACCGGGCATGCTCGAATTTCTTGAGGAATACAACCTCATTCCAGGCGGCAGTGGAAAAGTTGCCGGATTCGCCACCACCGGAGACATGACCCTTGAGGTAAATGGCACACAGGTCGACGTTGAATCGTTTGCGACACAGCGCATACTTGTGACGCTGTAACAGTTCAACGTTATTGAGCTGTTGTCACGGTGAGGAGACAAAGGTCAATGTTTGGTCGCAACGCCACATCACGTTCGCGCAACATGCTCCGTGCCATGTCATTTGCTGTAGCTACAACCGCAGTGTTGTCATCTTGTTCAACCGTCATTAACGACACCGCATCTACAGAAGCCCCCGCTGACAGTGTTCCCACTGTCGTCACCACAACCATTCCAAGCGGCGATATCACATCTCTGTTGGGGCAACTTGTTGCAAGTGCGAACGGTCTTGGCGAAGCAATTGCCAACCGCGACAACGAGCAAGCGCGCCAACAGGCAGCCAATGCACTCGCCATCTGGACTGCACTACAACCGCAACTGATGGACTCTGGAATTGATGTAGTGGAAGATCTCGACCGCATGGTTGAACTCATACAAACCGCGGTTGATCGCAATCGACCAGCAGATGCCGACAAAGCATTTCGTTTTATTTCTTTGATTGCCAAAGAAATTCCATCACTTCTCTAAGTCTGCTTCTCTAAATCGCACGCTGTTACAGCGATTTAGCGCATGCAGTCGGGCAATTGTTCGTGATGGACAATATGCAGAGATTGTGTTGAACGCGTCAGCGCTACATACAACAACCGCATTCCTTGTTCGTAGCCATCCACAATGCGTTGGGGTTCCACCACAATCACATCGTCTAATTCAAGACCCTTCACCACAGTGACTGGCACAACCGTGACATCATCCCCCAATCCAGTGGTGTTAGCGATGCCGTGCGACACACCGGCAGCGGTAAGCGCCTCGGACATTGCAGACACCATGTTGTCTGGACACACCACTGCCGCATTTCCAAATTCTCGCGACGCCAAAACATCACGTGTAATTCGTGCCACCGTTTCACCGATACCAGTAGCAGTGTCGACCTGTGTGATTTGCGGTGGTTCTCCACCTGTTCGCACGCTGCGTGGCGCACGTAAACCTGGCGTTGCAGCGTGCATCACTTTGTCGGCCAATTCCATAATGGGTGCGGGGATGCGATATCCCACTGATAGCCCGGTGACACGCGGTTTCTTTCTTGTGGGCAAATACTGAAGAACATCATCCCAACTATTGGGTGCAACAGAACCAGTGGCTTGTGCGATATCGCCAACAATTGTCATTGAGCCATTCAGCGACCGACGTGTGACCATACGCAATTGCATTGGCGTGAGATCTTGCACCTCGTCAACAACAATGTGACCGTAGGTGCGAATTTCATCTGCATCGGTGCTTTTCCCGCCGCGCTTTGACTTTGGACCCAACAAGAATCGTGCTTCATCGAGCAATGCGGTATCGGCTTGCGACCACTTCACTTCATCCACACTCGCGGATCGCTCGCGATACAGCGCTAAATAATCGGACTCAGACAAAATTCC
>JBIJAO010000055.1:0-5486 GCA_044345725.1 Ilumatobacteraceae bacterium
CGTTGCCTCATCAATGATGCTGAACGCTCTTTCGTACAGCTTCTCTGCATCGTTCATTCTGATCCCCCTTGCATCACACGTGTTGTTGCTAGTGCTGAAGCACAATCTTGCCCAATTGTTGCCCTTGTTCAAGACGAGTTAATGCCTCGGTGTATTGACTAAGAGGCAACACGCTGTCGATATGCACCGGCAATCCAGCATTCATCAAAGCAAGGAGCTGATCAAACTCTTCGTAACTACCCATAGATGAGCCGATGATCTCGTATTGCTTGAAAAACAAGCGTGGGATGTTGACTTCAGCAGACGTTCCACTTGTACCGCCGCACACCACCATGCGTCCGCCAGGTCGAAGCGATCGCAATGACTTTTCCCATGTGGCAGGACCAACACTTTCCACCACTACATCGGCTTGCACGCCCCATTTATCTGCACTGGTGTCGACAACGTGCATAGCACCCATCGATAGAGCTTGCTCGCGCTTTGCAGCATCACGACTTGTCGCGATCACATTTGCACCCATGAACTTTGCAATTGACAAAGCCGCAGCAGATACACCTGATCCGACTCCTACGACTAGAACCGTTTGGCCAGCTTCTAACCGCGCACGTCGCAACATACGCAGCGCAGTGAGCGACGCAAGCGGAAACGCAGCACATTCTTCCCACGTGCGACTCAAGGGACGCGGACGCACATTGCGGCTAGGTGCGAAGGCGAAGGTGCCATGGCCGCCCCAACAATGCTCTCCCCAAATCATGAAACCATCACCCATTGGTGAGTCATTTCCCAATGCGACAATGTCTTCAATTGGAGACACACCGGGATTCACCACCACTTCATCGCCTACTTGAACGTTTGTGACGTGTGAACCAATGGCTTCCACTACTCCCGCCGCATCGCAACCAGGAACATGTGGCAACGGCGGTTTGGGCATTCCTCGTGTCACCCACAAGTCCATGTGGTTCAGCGCGCTCGTGCGAACACGGATCTTTACATCGTCTGGTCCGAGGGTTGGTTCGTCTATCTCGCCGAAACGATATGAGCCGGGTGATTCATCAAGTATCCATGCATCCATTCCCTACACCGTAGGTGCTGGATCCGCTCAGACCACAACAGTGCACGCATCTGGGATGACAGTTATCTCTACGGATGCCCAGTTTCGTATCTCTCTGCCGTCTATAAACAGTTTTTCCCTTTTGCTCTCTTTGGTCCATGAATGAGAGCGACCGCGCTCCATAGAGATCTGGGGATGAGGAACATGCTGGCCAAGCCGCGCACGTGAGCGAGCCTGTACGCGTTGTCGCCAGTCCATGCCCGAGTACACCGTGACAACATCCATTTCGCCGTCGTTTGGATGTGCACGTGGTGCAATGTTGTAGCGCCCAACAAATCCACAATTGGACACAGTGATGAATCGTCCTCGTGTGAACCAGGATCCAATACACACAGACGACACCGCAAATGTTTCTACAACATCTTTTGCTTCGGAATTATGTGCGCTGTGTTGATGATCGTGTTGTTGAGTGACCGTTACGTGAAACACGTCGACGGGCAAGAACTGACACTCTGTTTGGTCGTCTTGCCATTTGGGCTGCCCAAGAGCCATGTGCAGATCTCCTGCCATCACCGCAAATACTGTGCTGGAATCTTGCGTCCAAGCATCTACAAGATCAGTGTCGGAATGGACCACGCGCACTGACTGCGGTCGTTGTCCTCTGTGTCCCCACTCTTGTCCTTTTTCGATGGTCATGGTGCTCCGCCTCCAGCAGATGCAGCCACCACGCCTCTGTCTAAACCTCTAATTGCTTCAGTGATGCGATCAGCAAGCGCACTGTCTGGATCAATCACTGCTTGAAGTTGATGCATGAGATCGATCATGTGTCGAACACAGCGAACAAAGTCACCTGGCGTGAGATATGGATCCAAAATTTTAGACAGCGGGTCACCAAGTGCCCACCGCGACATTTCCCATCCAAGGCCACCATCTGGAGAACGATGAACTGCCATCCCTCGCGATCGTTCAATGTCTTGCAGTTTTGAACTGAGTTTCTCGATGCGCTTAATCCGATTGCGAACGGTGTCGTTCAACCCCCGCATAGATCCCACTTCTTCGCCACCACGAGGTTCGTACACAACAGACGACAGCACTGCAACAAGATCCGGCATGCTCAAATTGTCGAGAATTGAACTATGCAAAATCTCTACTACAAGCAAATCTGACTCATGGAAGACGCCAGCCAGCATTTCCCCTTTCGCAGTGAGTTGCCAGTTATCGACGTATCCGAGCTGTCCGAGTACGGAAATCACATCTTCAAAGCGCGCCCATACTGACCCTGAGCGCGTGTGCGTTGATGCTTCAAGTGACACAATCTCATTTTGCAGCTTGCGCATTTTGCGCTCTGCTGAACTGCGCACTGTGGCAGCGTCTACGCGTGGGGACGCCACTGGTCGCCCTGTCGCCTCTTCCACACGGGCCTTTACCAACCGTCGTTGCGCCTCGATAATGAAATCAGTTCTGTTGGGCTCAAACGGTACGGGTAGATCTACGTGGCCTGCTTTCACCGGCACGGAGCGAAAATCAGACGAGACAACATCGATAGTTTTTTTCGAAGGAGTCAACACGGCCAATTTGGTGCCTTGCTTTCGTGAGGCCGTAGTGAGAACCAATGCGCGTCCTCGAACATTGTGCGCATCGCACATCAAGACATCACCGGGACGCAACCCGCGAAGCGCAATCTCTACTTCTACCTCGGTGGCAAATCGCACACCAGCAGATGACGACGCATTCTGCTCATCAGTTTCCGAAGGATCTTCATGTGCGAATTCACCATTAGTTAACGCCCGTAATTCTTCGCGTTTTCGCTGTAATTTTGCCTCGACGGTCACCACATCTCGGTCTGCTTGAAATTGAGCAAACGACAAATTCAACAGATGCGCAGCAGCGCGTTCACTATGGCGTCGCACCATGTTGACCGCCATGTTGAAAGTGGGACGAAATGCCGATGTCAACTGAAAGCTGCGGCTCATCGCCAGGCCGACCACCTGGTCAAAAGACACGAAGGGGTTCCACAAGGTAACGGCATGCCCGATCTTGTCGAGGCCACGACGACCCGCTCGTCCAGTGAGTTGTGCAAACTCTGATGCGCGTAGAAGTGAATGATGCTCGCCGGTGTACTTGGTGAGCTTTTCAATCACTACAGCACGTGCTGGCATATTGATTCCGACCGCCAATGTCTCGGTAGCAAAGACCACTTTGACGAGACCTTCGATGAAGCACTCCTCAACGGCTTCCTTGAACATTGGAATCATTCCGGCGTGATGGCATGCGACCCCGGCGCGAACCTGTGACAAAAAGACGTCGTATGACAGCGCTTTCTTATCGTCTAGCGATAACCCAGCTGTGTGGTCCTCTAGAATTTCTTGAATGCGACCTGCTTCGTCGTGATTAGTCAGTCGCAGCCCTGCCTTAATGCATGCACTCACGGCGTCTTCGCACTGCGCTCGACTAAAGATAAACACAATCGCTGGCAACATGTCGTTGTCGTCGAGTAACTCCACAACCTCAGGTCGCGATGGCGTTGTGAATCTCTTTGGCGTCCGACGACCCTTGGTGCGACGTTGCTGTTGCTGTGATCGACCAGCAGATGCAAGCAATCGAATGATCGCTTGATTGGGCTCGCTACCCACCACGGTTCGATGCATCACAGTTGAATCGCTTGCACCATCATGAACCGCGAAATGGTTGATGAGTTCAACTGGACGTTGAGTCTCGACTATGACATCAGTCGTGCCGCGCACCGTTGTTAGCCACCGGCCTACCTCGTCAGCGTTAGACACTGTTGCCGACAAACACACCAACTGCACGGTGGGATCAACCTGGATGATCACCTCTTCCCATACAGGTCCCCTGTATGTGTCCTGCAAGTAATGCACCTCATCGAGCACAACCACACCAAGACGAGTGAGTCTGTTTGACGATGCATAGATCATGTTTCGTAACACTTCTGTCGTCATCACTACTACTGACGCTTCAGGGTTAATTGCGTTATCGCCTGTCACTAGCCCCACATGTTCAAACCCATAGAGCTTTCCAAGATCTCGATATTTCTGATTCGAAAGTGCTTTTATCGGCGTGGTGTAAAAGGCGCGTAGCGCCTGAGACCGAGCGCGATGAATTGCATACTCGGCCACCAGAGTTTTCCCCGACCCAGTGGGTGCAGCCACCAACACTGAGTTGTCTTGATCGAGCGAATGCATCGCGCGCAGTTGAAAATCATCGGGTTCGTATGACAGACCCTGCAAAAACGTTGCTAATGAATCCGCCACAACTACACCGAGGTTCGGGTGCGTCCACGAACCAGTAGCCATCCCACAAGGACTGCAAGTGCATACAACACGGTGAGTGGAACCGCGAGAGCCAACATGCTGACTGGGTCTCCAGATGGGGTGATCACCGCCGCTGCTACAAAAATGAGCATGACCGCATATCGCCACTTCTTCATCAGCGTTCGTGGAGTCACAATCCCAACAAGTTGGGCAAACACAATCAATACTGGGCTGAGAAATCCGATACCGAAGGCCAGCATCATCATGATCACCAAATTCATGTACGACATGATTTGGTATGTCTGGTTCACATCATCGCCTGACCAGGTCACGAGAAAGGTCAATGCCTTATCGAGAGTCCAATACGCGAGTAACGCTCCAGCGATAAACAACACAAGAGTTGCCAACACAAAAGGAAGCGCGTAGCGCTTTTCTTTCTTCTCTAACGCAGGCACGATGAATCGCCAGATCTGCCACAAAATAATCGGTGCGGCCATGGCAATTCCTAAATAAATCGACAATCGCACTCGTGCAGAAAATCCGTCCAATGGTCCGAGCGCAAACAGAGACCCATCACAATCAAAATCTTGACGTTCGTTACATAAATCTCGATACGGCTGCGTGAGAAATTCTTTAATCGGATCGTAGAAAATAAGGACAACGATCATTCCGATGCCAACGGCCAACAAAGAACGAATAATACGCATTCGTAATTCGCCCAGGTGTTCCACCATTGTCATTTCAGAGCCACTCATGACCGCTGCTCCCCAGTGTCATCTATTTGGGGCACATCTTCGCTCTGTGCTTCTGGTTGCTCTGCCTGTGGCACGGAAGAATCGATCACTTCTGGCGGTGCCGCCGAACGTTGCGCACTCATCGGAGGAGAAGGTTCAGTATCGACTTTGCCAAAGTCATTTGTCAGATCGGTGAATTCTTGAGCCGATTTTTTGATCTCATTGATCGGATCCTGAAAGGTGTCTTTGAATTCCCTTTCAAATCCCGATGCCATACGACGCAACTCGCCGTATAAGCGACCAAATTGTCGAATGACTCCAGGGAGGCGTTCGGGACCCAGAACTACAAGGCCTGCAAGGAGAAGGAACATAATCTCGCTTCCCGACAGGTTGAACACTCCGCCAGTGTAGGAGGCGGTGTCCTAGCCT
>JBIJAO010000056.1:0-5442 GCA_044345725.1 Ilumatobacteraceae bacterium
CCGTTCCGGAACGCGCCATTGTTGGGCGTATTTCGGGAGATGAATTTGTTGTTCTTGACCCCGACACACAATCGGCAACGCAATCGGTGATGTTGGCCGAAAAGGTTCTCGATGCATTTCGCGAACCACTTGGACTACAACAAGGCGACATGTTCGTGTCGGCAAGCGTGGGCGTGGCGTTTGCGCCCACCTCTGTGAGCCTGTCAGCCGATGATTTATTGCGACACGCAGACACAGCGATGTATCGCGCCAAAGACGCCGGACGAAACTGCATTGCATTGTTTGATGACTCAATGCTGGAACAAGTCACCCAGCGGTTGTCCATTGAGACTGCGTTGTATCGCGCACTGGAACGCCGTGAACTGCGACTAGTGCATCAGCCAATCGTTGACGTTGACCTTGGAATAGTGATCGGTTTTGAAGCACTCATGCGGTGGGATCGCACCGACGGAGCAAGTGTGTCACCGGCTGAATTCATTCCGATTGCAGAAGAAACCGGCACCATCGTGCCGCTTGGATCATGGGCACTACTAGACGCACTCACTCAACTGCGCCACTGGATAGACGCTGGAGTGTGCCACGAACACACCACCATGAGTGTCAACGTGTCGCCCCGACAATTACACGATCCCAACTTTGTGTCGGTGGTGTCGGAAGCGTTGTCACGTTCTGGTGTTCCCGCAGATCAAGTGTGGCTCGAAGTCACCGAAGGTGTGATGATTTCTGAACCGGAGCAAGCACTGAGCTCCCTGCGTCGTCTTAATGCGCTGGGCGTTCGCATCGCCATCGATGACTTTGGTACCGGATACTCCTCGCTGTCTACCTTGCAGCGCTTCCCTATTCAACGCATCAAAATTGACCGTGCGTTTGTGCAAGGGCTTGCCACCGACGCAGGTGCGCGTTCTATCGTGCGCACCATCATCGCCATGGCGACATCGCTTGGGCTCGACATTGTTGCAGAAGGCGTGGAAAACACTTCTCAATTGCGCGCACTATCGGAGTTGCAGTGCCATAAGGCACAGGGCTATCTCATCAGTCATCCCGTTGGCGTTGATGCAGTTCCATCCACTGTGTCAACACTCGAAAACATTGATGACTGGCTCGCACGCGAGCGATGAGCCACAATTGATAAATGTCCGCTCGCAGTCGTCGCGCCTTTGCTGTTGCGCTTGTTGTGGTCACACTGTGTGTCCCGGTCATCGCACACGCCACTGCACGCACATCAATTGATCCGTACGGCGGGCCCAACGGAAACGGCCAACACACACTGTTAGTAGTTGGCGACAGTTTGACACAAGGCGCTGCAGCATTTGGCCAATTGCAACAGCGTCTTCTTAAAACCGGTGTCTGGCACAAAGTGATCATCGATGCAAAGTGGGGTCGTCGTGGACCAGAAGGCATGACAGCGGTGAGGACACGTCTTCAAGCAAATCCCAACATCACCGCAGTGGTCTTTGCTCTCGGCACAAATGATTTGCTGTCGCGACGTCAACCGTCGTATCCGCGTTGGCTGGTCAGTGAATACAACAAAGAATTCGGACACATCCCCACACTGTGGATCGACGCGCAATACAGCGCTACTCATCCCGACTGGAACATGCGTGCCCGCCGTTTTCAACGAACTCTCGCCAACGTGAGTGCCACATCGGCAAACACACACCACGCCAGTTGGTTTTTACATTTCCAACGAACGTCTCCGTGGTATCAATTTGATGGTGTACATCTTTCCCCGCGTGGATACCGCATGCGCTCTGACTTCATCGTCAAGGAAGCGCGCCGTTTCGGACGCACTGTTATTGATGCAACGACCACCACAACATCTACAACAGCCCCGACAACCACTGTTGCCGAATCAACAACCACAACAACACTTGTGGAAGATCCCCCCACATCCCCATAAAGAACACACACCCGTTAAGGTCACGTCATGCGTGCAGTAATGAGCAAAGACGGTGACGTCTTCGTTGTTGATACTCCAATGCCTGCTGGTGATGGTGTTCTCATCACAGTCACAAACTCTGGTATTTGCGGTAGCGACCTACACACAGTGGCACTAGGAAAAAGCGGCGTCATTATTGGCCATGAATTTGGCGGTTACACAGAAGATGGACAACTTGTTGCGGTGCGCCCCACTGGTGAGTGCGGACATTGTCGGTGGTGCATCACCGGTGCACCAAATAGATGTGCCGAAGCAGTGTCACAGCTGTATGGCGGCACGATCAACGGCGGTCTTGCCGATTACGCAAAGGTGGACCCAGCACGAATCACCTACATGCCCGCGGGCACCGACCCCACACATGTTGGTCTCGTTGAGCCGCTCGCAGTAGCTGTTCATGGAGTGACACGCTCACACATTCAAAAAGGCCACAGTGCGTTAGTGATCGGCGGTGGATCTATTGGTCTTCTTGCCGCTGCTGCTCTCATCGACAACGGCATCGATGTCGACATCGTGGCGCGACATCCCCACCAGCAACGAGCCGCCGAAATAATTGGTGCACGTAATCAGCGTGGTCATGACTATGACTTTGTGTTTGATGCCGCTGCGACTCAAAGCGCTTTTGACATGGCGGTTCACGCGGCTCGCCCTGGTGGCACCATCGTGGAATACGGCATGTTTTGGGACCCCGTTGCGTTAAACAACACGGTGATGCTGAAAGAGATCAGCATTGTTCCAGCCATGTTTTATAACCACGCGCACGATCACAACGACTTTGCAGCAGCCGCTGACCTCATCGCACGCTCACCGCGCATCGCCGAGGCAGTCGTCACCCACACATTCCCCCTCTCCGATGCGAAAGAAGCATTTGCAGTCGCCAATAATCGTGAGGCAGGGGCCATCAAGGTGCACCTTCACCCATAGGAATTTCACGGGTGGCCCGTGAAGGGAACTGACATGTTGAAACGCGTCGAATACAAGTGGATTGTCGCTGTCATCTTCGTGTTGGGCTTGTTCATGGAAATCATGGACATGACAATTCTGAATGTCGCGATCCCCACTATTAGGGATGACTTCGATGCATCACATGTGGCAATGGAATGGACCGTTCTGGGGTATTTGCTGTCGCTTGCCATTTTTATTCCGGCATCTGGATGGGTCGGCGACAAGTTCGGTACAAAAAAGACTTTTTTGTTTGCGCTGTTTGTCTTCACCCTCGCATCGGCTTTATGTGGTTTATCGCAATCTGTTGAACAACTCATCGTGTTTCGCATTTTGCAAGGCGTAGGTGGCGGAATGCTTACCCCTGTCGGCACCGCGATGCTGTATCGAGCGTTCCCGCCCGAAGAACGCGCGCGTGCATCAACTGTGCTCATCATCCCCACGGTTATTGCACCGGCAACGGGTCCGATCATTGGCGGATTACTCATCGACTCGTTGTCGTGGCACTGGATCTTTTACGTGAATCTTCCCATCGGCATCCTTGGTTTCATCTTCGGCTGGAAATATCTCAAAGAACACACCGAACCAACCGCAGGCGACTTTGACAAAGCAGGCTTTTTCTTCTCCGGTATTGGACTCGCCGGAGTCTTGTATTCATTATCGAAGGCACCTGAAGAAGGATGGTTGTCACCGTGGGTGGTCTTCACTGGCTTTGCCGGACTCGCACTTCTTGTGATGGCGGTGTACGTGGAGACACATAAACCCAATCCGATGCTTGCATTGCGTTTGTATCGCGATCGCATGTTCCGCAACGCAAACATGGTGAACACACTTGCGTACGGAAGTTTCGCTGCATTTTTGTTTTTGCTACCGCAGTTCATGCAAGAACTACTTGGCTACAGCGCACTCGAATCTGGTCTCACAACTTTTCCGCAAGCAATTGGCATCATCGTGACAAGCCAATTTGTTGGCAAGCTGTATCACACAGTTGGTCCGCGTCGATTAATCACTGGTGGTCTCGTTGCGGTCACCTTGTCGAACATTCCGTTCATCTTGTTAGATCTTGATGCAAACGCGTGGCAAATACGAGGGCTGATGTTGGCTCGTGGTATCTCGATGGCATTTGCATTCGTGCCGCTGCAGGCAGCGACATACGCCAACATCGAAAAAACCGACACGGGTCGCGCCTCAGCCATCTTCTCTACGCAACGTCAGGTTTCAGCCGCACTCGGCGTGGCGATTCTTGCCACTTTGTTTTTGACCCGACTCCACGCCCTACAAGGCGACGCACTCCCCACCCCCGACATGAAACTTGAAGCCTTCCGCTGGGCCTTTATCGGCAGTTCGGTGATCACCGCAGCGGGTGCGATCTTTGCATTTGCCAATATTCGAGACATCGACGCCGCCGCCACCATGCGCCGGTCCTTTACGGCCGTTGAAAGCCTTGAATTAGAGGGTGAGATCGAAGGAGACATCGCCCCGATAGAGACCTCCCCGGTGGTGGGCAATGGGTCAAACAGCCCAAATCGCCGTCTGTAATACAGCAGTGATACATATTTTCTGAGTCCGGCAATGTTGGCGCCTACGACCATGAGCGCTTGGGAGAACTTTTTTCAAGAAAGTGCTGGGGGTGCGATTTACGGTATGTAAAGAGGCTGATACAGTTCGCTCCAACACTTATCAAGTGCTCTATTTGGGGGAAACCAATTATGACAAAACGTCAGACCAATCGGTCACGTGCTATTCGTCGTGCGGCAGTTGTTCTTGCAGCTGCGGTAGGCGTTTCGACCGTGGCCTCAACCGCGGGTAACGCCGCAACCTCGTCAGGATCAACTCCTGTACGCGGTGGCACACTCAAAGTTGCCACATACGAAATTCACCCTGGCTGGTGTGTGGGTGACAACCCAGGCAACTCAACACTCATGGTGTCGCGCTCGATCTACGAAACGCTCGTAGAGCGCACCAAGTCTGGTTACAAGCCACTTCTCGCTGACAGCATCACCGCATCTAGTGATAAGAAAACATGGACAGTGAAACTGCGTAGCGGTATCACATACCACGACGGCAGTGCACTTGACGCAGACAACCTCGTCAAGAACTTCGAGGCTCTCCGTGGCGGCACTTTTGTGAACGCAATGGTCGCAGCAGCAGGCTCTCCTCAGACATTCGGCGCAGCATTGGCCGGCGCGGCTCAAAAGAACACCACCGCGATTGAAAATCTCGGTAAGTGGCGAGTCGCTGCTCTGCCGAAGCAAGGTCATACCCTTGGCACCGCGATCCCATTTGCCGCCAACATCATTGGCGCAAAGAAAGTTGACAATTTAACCGTTGCCTTCTCGCTTCAGAATGCTCAATACGATTTTGAGGGAACCCTCTATGGTTCTGGTCGTTTCGTCCTGCGTGCAAACAAGCAGCTCGATGATCCTGCAGGTTGCAGTAAGACACCAATTGGAACTGGTCCATTCGTGTACGACGCAAGTTCAAAGCTCGACGGCAAAATTGTGGTCAAGGCAAACCCGAATTACTGGCGCAAAGACGGCACCAACAAATTGCCGTATCTCAGC
>JBIJAO010000013.1:0-48121 GCA_044345725.1 Ilumatobacteraceae bacterium
GGCAGTGCCAACACATTCAACGGAACTGTTGCTGCGTTAGAAGAAGAGATGAAGCACGCCACCGCCACAGTGACTGTGTCCGCCGCAGACCCAATGATTGCGGTGCGTTAAGCAACGCGATTTGAGACATAGTTCGCGGTGCGTTAAGCAACGCGATTTGAGACATAGTTCGCGGTACGTTAACGAGGCGGCTTACGCTGTCGCGTGAGGGGTCGAAAAATCTCTGCTATGTGATGATCCGCTTCAAGTGGGTGACGTAACGGCTGATCGAGGTTCACCTCGTACACGTTGTTGCGTCCCCGCTTGGTGCGCAATACATATCCCGCATCAACAAGATCAGAGACAATGCTGTGTACAGCACGTTCACCGATTCCTACTTGGCGTGCAATGTCTGCAAGGCGCACCGTTGGGTCTTGTGCGATGCACAATAAGACGTGAGCATGGTTTGTGAGAAACGTCCAATTCGGCACTTCGGCGGGTTGCGGAAGCTTTCGAACTGCCATTGCATGATTTTACTTGTGCAAATGCTTATCGCTGCCTGCTTACTGGTGACTAATCAATCACTTGTCAGTGACGCATTGTAAAACTGCCTTGTTTCCCTCGTATGCCCATGCCACGGTGCCAGCTCTTGGCGCTCCGCTGTTGTGTTCGAATACACATGGGTCGCCGATACTCAATCCTGTTGATACACCAGGTGCGCCTTGTTCTCCGGTTGCGCCTTGTGGGCCTATCGCACCCGTTTCGCCTTGTGGTCCTATCGCACCCGCTTCGCCTTGTGGACCAATGATGCCTTGTGGACCAATGATGCCTTGTGGTCCCATTAATCCCTGGATGCCTTGAGTGCCTGGTGCTCCGTTGGCATCACCAATTACGTTTGTTCCGTTTTCACCTTTTTCACCACGTGGCCCGCGTGCCCCTGTGGCTCCTGTTGCTCCCGTGGAACCTGTGTCGCCGGTCGCACCAGTTGTGCCTGGTTCGCCTTTGGCACCAGTTGAAGGAACTCGAGTATCATTCTGTGAAATATTTCCTTGTGACTGCGCTTCATCATCGGTCGTGCAGGAACGTACCAGTGACAACAATGCAAGCAACATTGCAGTTGATGCAATCATCAGCGCCAACATGCCGAATCGTCGATTATTTGTTGTTGGTGAATCTTGTGAAGTGATGGTCATCGTGAACCCGCTTTCAAGGAGTTGACTGGTACGGTACGTCTAGTGCTTGTCAAACGTTTTGTGGAATCCTTGCGATTTGTTGTTTTTTTCTTGGCACGAAATAAACATTTTGTTGGAAGGCACGTATGACTTTTGACGATCTGCCCAATGCCTTGCTGGTAGAGGATGATCCCGATGACCGTCTGCAAGTGCGTCTTCATCTAGAACTCATGGGCTTCGTTGTGTACGACACGCCTTCGCCAAAAGAAGCTGAAGAGTTGTTCACTCTCCGTGATTACAGCATTGTGCTGATTCATTTAGGGCATGCACCGTTAGAAAGCATGCAGGTATGTCGGTCAATTCGAGCTGCGTCCACTGTTCCCATCATCATGTTGACAAAACGAGATGAAGTAGTCGATGAAGAAATGGTGTTGAGCGCTGGTGCTGATGACTACGTCACTAAACCAATTGTTCCCCGAATTCTTACTTCACGAATTACTCAACAAGTAAAAAGAGGACAGACACAACGCGCACCACGAGCAAACGTGTTGACGTGGGAAAATCTTGAAATGGATCTCAGTCAGCACAGTTTTACTGTGAACAAAAAAGAAGTGATGTTGACTAATAGCGAGTATCAGTTCTTGCAACTCCTTATGGCGAACCCAAAGAGAATCTTTACTCGAGAACAAATCATGGAATCAATCGATGCATTCCGAGCAGAGAGTTCAGCACATGCTGTCGACAGTCATGCATCACGATTGCGGAAAAAGATTAAAGACAGTGGCGGACCAGATGTCATCAAGGTTGTGCGAAGCGTTGGGTTCCGTTTAGCAACGACCTGACAAATGGGTATCACAGGCGCGCCCCCAAGCCCATGAAATAGTGATCGGACAAATTAGTGATCATTTGCGCTGGTCCATAAGGGTCAAGCCCAGATGGCATGGCAATTGCGATACTGGAAACTCCGTGAACGATTGCCCATAAACCGCGAGCAGTACGGTCTACGTCTTTTGTAGCAATTGGCAACGAGCCATCGCGTTGACATCGCTCAACATTGCTCAGCAGCCCCAAGTACGCGGTCGCTCCTAGCATGCGAATTGGTAAATCTGCAGCTGTTGCATCGGGAGAGCATGGGTTCATAAAAAGCGATTTGTACGATTCGGGATGCGCAAGTGCGTATTCCAGATAGGCGAGGCCGCGCGAACGTAACTGTTGTAAGGGTGAGCGTATTTTGGCGACTCGTGTTTCAATGAAGTCACCGAAGTCTGCCATTCCGCGTGCATGGACTTCCCGAAACAAATCGTCTTTGTCTGCAAAGTGCGCATACAAGGCCGGGGGCGTCACGCCTACGCGCGACACGATGGCATTGATCGACACTCGATCTTCGTGTCCTTTCTCCCGCAGGAGCGCTACCGCAGCATCAAGCAGTTCATCACGGAGCAATGCTCCTTCACCACGAGCATGGCGGGCACGAGGCGTGGGGCGAGGTGTGCGCGACGGCATGAGTGTGAGTGTAGTTGCTTGAGTTAGTCTATTAAGTTAGTGTATTAGGTTAATTCGTACAGCTGTAGTCAGGGGAAATGCCATGTCGATCGAATCTGCGCCGGTGATGCCAGAACGCAAAGGGCTCATCCTTGCGGTTGTCTGTATCGCCACCTATGCCGTCTTGGTGGAGGGATCCATTGTCAACATTGCGTTGCCGTCCATTGTGCGACAGTTAGACGCGGACACAACAGAACTGAAGTGGATCGTCGATGCGTACAACCTCGTGTTTGCTGCATTGGTGTTGGTGGGTGGATCATTGAGCGACAAATTTGGTCGTCGACGTTTTCTCGCAATCGGCTTAGTGATTTTCGGTGTGGGTAATGCGATTGCAGCTTTGGCGAACGACACCGGCTTGTTGATTACCGCACGTGGTGTGATGGGCCTTGGTGCTGCACTTGTGTTTCCCACGACTTTGTCGATCATCACAAACACATTTACCGAACGTGGCGAGCGCGCAAAAGCGATTGGTCTGTGGGGTGCAATGACAGGGCTCGGCGTGGCATCGGGTCCGATCATCGGTGGATGGTTGCTGGAGTCGTTCTATTGGGGGTCGGTCTTTGTGGTGATGGTGCCTGCTGCGATGATCGGAGTTGTCGCAACGCTGATGTTTATCCCTGAAAGTCGAGATCCGGAATCACCACCCATCGACTGGGGTGGTGTTGCGCTGTCGACGGTGGCACTCGCAGCACTCGTTGCCGCAATCATTCAAGGCCCATCATGGGGTTGGCTTGATGCACAAACTCTCACTGGCTTTGGTATTGCAGTGGTATTTGCAGTGCTCTTTATTGGTTGGGAGCGCAAACAGGACGACCCAATGCTTGATGTGTTGTTATTTAAGAACGCTCGATTCAGTGCAGCGAGTGGATCAATCACCGCTGCATTCTTTGCATTATTTGGTTTCATCTTTCTTGTCACGCAGTACTTTCAGTTTGTGCGTGGATACGGCACATTAAGTAGTGGTTTGCGTACATTGCCAGTTGCTTTCTCCATTGCAACAGCAGCTATTACTGGCACTCGACTCGCGGTGAAGTACGGCAACCGTGCAGTTGTTGCAACTGGTTTGACATTGCTCAGCATTGCGTTTTTCTGGATCGCGATATTTATGGATCGCGATTATCCGTATGAATTGATCGTGTTGAACATGATCGTGATGGGACTAGGAATCGGCTTCACTACGGCCCCTGCAACTGAATCGATCATGGGGGCAGTTCCGAAAGAAAAAGCCGGTCAAGGATCTGGCGTGAATGACGCAACACGTGAAGTGGGCGGCACGTTAGGAGTTGCTGTTATCGGCAGCGTGTATGCGTCGATGTATGCATCGCAATTGGACTCAAGTAGCGCGTGGCAATCAGTTCCAAGCGATCTTTTGTCCCAAGCCGAAGACGGTGTAGGTATCGCACTTGGTGTCACTGAAGGCGCTAGGGAGACTCTTGGTAACGATGTTGTTGTGCAATTACAAAGCGATGTGATTGAAGCCTTTATTCGTGGGCTTTCAATCGGTTGTGTTGTTGCGGGAGTGGTGACACTTATAGGAGCAGCAGCAGCGGCTCGGTTCTTGCCTGCTCGACCGCAAGTGCCGCACGCAACGTGATTAGCACTTACCTCCGCAATCACATGCGCAATAACTCTTCTTCTTCAAGTGGAGGAGATTCACGGTGTTCCCAAAACACTTTGAAGGCTTTGTTGAACTCTGGAATCAAGAGTGCACGAAAACGTTCGTCACTTGCGGCTCGTGCCATCACTTGGGCACGCATGAAACGCTCCGGCTTACGGTCGGTAGCGATCACAGTGGCAGCGTACGAACGAAGAAGCGAAGACAGAGAGGCACGATCTTTTGCGAGGATTGACGCCTGTACGAGTGCGTCGATGTTGCGATTGGAGTAGTTCGCGAATCTCGCAACCATTGCATGATCGACGAGATCCGTGAGGTCTCTGAAGTGGTGATACAGGGAACCGGATGAGATGCCGGATTCCGAGACAACCTCATCGACTTTGATGTCTTCTGGGTTCTTTGTTTCAAGTAGTCGCGCCACAGTATCAATCAAGGCGTCACGTGTTGGATGAACTTTTTTCTGTGTCATGTCGTTCTTCCATTTCTCTCGTTCGGCGCAACACGAGTTAACCACGAAGCGTGAGGAAAAAAGGTACGACATGTGGTGGAGCTGGGGGGAATCGAACCCCCGTCCATCAGGCACTAGACGCCTGCGATACGACCATTCCCGATGTGATGCTGACGCAACATCTCCGACGGGTCGAATGTTCTTTGCAGAACCGCGTGTCGTCTTTCCAACAGGTCAGTGGTCTTTCACACCGTCAGTGGTCTTTCTCACCGTCATCCTTCGCTTCTGTTGCCGGGCTGCGATGGATTGGCCCCGTGCGCCATTGCTGGTCACGGTGTCTCTCTACGACCTAATTAGGCTGCGAGAGCGAATTGCTTGTTGGCAATTCTTGTTGTTGCCCCTTTTAACGAGTCTGAGCAACTCGGGTCGCACAACCGGCTAGCAGAAACTGATGTCGAAACCTGTCAGCCCCAAATAGTTTCCACCGGATTGAGTGGTGACTCAGAGTGTATTGCGTGTCTGTGTCAGTAATGCATGAAACAGGAAAAGTGCCTGTTTATTCCATTTCTTTTACGTCAGTAATCTGCGACTTTTACGTCAGTAATCTG
Organism: Ilumatobacteraceae bacterium; assembly: GCA_044345725.1. Lineage (GTDB taxonomy): Bacteria > Actinomycetota > Acidimicrobiia > Acidimicrobiales > Ilumatobacteraceae > UBA2093. Next base: position 5,365 of record JBIJAO010000013.1, read on the forward strand.
CGACATTTACGTCAGTATTCTGCGACGAAGTCGAGTGACAATCCAGCCCACTGTTAAAAGCGAGAGCGCGATCAGCCAAGCGGGAGTGAGTGATGAGCCCGTCTTTGGCAATGAAGCAACGGCGAGGACTTCCACAGATGCCGATGACGTGGTCTCGGTCGCAGCTGGCGGTGTGGTTGCCAACATTGTTGTAGTCGGTGCCACTATATCTTCGGGAGTTGAGGTCGGTGTGCTTGGGTTTTCTGTCCACACCGCATACAACGTTAGGTCTGTGGCGAACCCGTAATTCGCTCCGTCTGTGTACTCCACCGAACCAGTCGGGGAAGTGCTCCAACCAGCGAAAGTGAAACCGTTGCGCGTGAACGTATTTTGAGAAAGGGTTGTTGCAGCATTTGAAGTTTGTGCTGGCATAGAACCAGTTCCTCCATTGGCGCGGAAGTCAGCAGACTTGCCGAGCACTGATTGAAGCAGAACCAATTCAGGGCTTGGAGTTTGGATCTCACTTGAGATGGCAACGTTGTCGAACTCGAATCCAGGTCCGATGAACTCAACTTTTGAAAATGAGGCCGAACCGCTTGCGTACACATTGAGATACGCATGCGAGTAGATGTTTTGGTTTTCATCAGTAAATGGCATTGATGTTGGTGTGAGTGAGGAATGGTTACTCGGCCGACCAAAGTAATAGCCCTTGTTGTATTGCGATTCGTCAAGAGCCGTCAGAAATTGATCACCAGGATACGGGTTTGGTGGTCGCACACTGTTTTGTACTGTTCCGCCGGTGTATAACAAGGTATTAAGCGCATCAGTTGTGAACTCTGCGATCATCGTTTCACTGCCACTCGCCTTGCTATAAAACCTCACTTTGTTGCCACCGCTTCCAGCGGACCACCAAAATCCGACGTACCTCGCAGGAGTTTGGTCGGGAAAACTGAGATTTAGTTGTTGTCCCGAAAACGCGGCAACAAATTGTGTTGAGGTTCCCCCAACTGTTGGCTGGTGTGATGTTGTGTTCGCACCGCCAAATCTGAACTCGTTGTGGCTTGTGTGGATTGTGGTGCAAGTGCCAGAAAAAGTGCCAACAGCACTCGATGGGAAGTTTTCACAGAAGTTGGTTCCGTTGAAGTTTTCGATGGCAACTGGCGTGATGTTTGACGGCGGTCCCTGCACGAATGGCGGGGAGATGTAAGCAGTGATTCCATCACCAGTCGTGGCGAAAGCAGGCAACGGGCTCGCGGAATTGGCTGTCATCGTGACAGCTGCGAACAAAGCCACGAGAGCAACGAGGCGCAGACGGTTGACTCCAGGTGTCATGTGGATTCTCCAATTATTTCCAGCGGGAAAATGATACTAAACCAACAGTATAGTTAGTATTTACTGTTAGTAAAGTCGTGTCCTCGTGACACATCGGCGTCCGAAACAATGAAGCAAGCGCCGAAAAACCTCGTTTAGGGTGAGAGACGTCCATGAGCCAGAACGTTGAAACTGCCACCACTACCCGTGACCGCCTTATTGAGGCGGCGATTTCCGTTATCGAGACCGACGGCGAAGTGGCCGTTCGCGTCGATCGTGTGGCAGAGACCGCTGGCTTTACCAAGCCCGTGTTGTATCACCATTTCGCAGACCGGGAGGCAGTCATTGCCGCCGCACAAGCAGAGCGATATCGCCGTTCGCTACGTCTTGGTCGCGAGGAGGCTGCTGACATGGTCAATACAGCAACGACGGCGCACGACTTTTACTTGGTAATGAAAAGTTGGGTGCAGTCTTTTAGTGGCCCAGACGGCGAGCAACGACGAAAGTTTCGCATTGAGGTTCTTGGGTCGGCGGCAACACGTCCTGAACTGCTCGCATCAGTAAACGAAGCTAATCGGGATCACGTGAGACAACTTGCGAGTATTTTGCGACTCGCACAAGCTCACGGATGGATACGTAAGGACGTGAATGTGACAGACCTTGCGCAATGGTGGTCAGGAGTTATTTTGAGTCGCCACTTTGCAGAAATAGATAAAGAACACTTCGATATGGACACTTGGGATGCGATCACCGAATCGGTATTGCGTTCAATGATTGTGGGGTTGTAGCACAACAGTCCTAGTGCATGCCTTTGCGTTGGCGACCAAGGGCTTGTTGAATCTCTCGTTGTGTGTCGCGTTCTGCGATCGCTTCGCGCTTGTCGCCTTTTGTGCGACCCTTTGCGAGAGCAAGCTCCACTTTCACTTTTCCGTCAATCAATTTGAAAGCCAAGGGAATAAGAGTGAGGCGTTCGCGCGCAACACGCTCGCGTAGACGGTCGATCTCGTTGCGGTTGAGCAGAAGTTTGCGCGCACGGTTGGGATCATGGGCGCCAACTCCCACCGCATATTGATATGGAGATATGTGCACGCCATCGAGCCAGACTTCGCCGTCGATAATGCGGGCAAAGGCATCCACCAACTGCACCTGACCAGTCCGCAGGCTTTTCACCTCGCTGCCGTGCAGCACAATTCCCGCCTCGACCACGTCCAAAATGGTGTAGTCGTGACGTGCTTTGCGATTGGACGCAAGAGTCGTGTTTGCAGGCTTTCCCATAGGGGCATCGAAGCGTAGCGGTAGCCTAAGAGATGTCATGAGCGCGTCATCTGCTTCCGCATTAGTCATTCCCAAAGACGCACTAGATCTCATGTCGGCCCATGCGTATCGCTGTTTTCCTGAGGAAATGTGCGGTTTGATCGTTGGTGCACCTACAGCATCTGGCGATCAACACGTGCATGAATTCATTCCCGTTACAAACGTTGCCGCGAGCGCAAAGTTGTACACGATCGATCCCAAGCAGCATTTACAGATCGAACTCGCCGCCGAAAAACACGGCATGGAAGTAATCGGAGTGGTGCATAGCCATACCCATTCCGAGCCGTATCCAAGCCCGACTGACGTTGCCCAAGCCCCAGATCCGGGGTGGCACTATGTCATTGTCAGTCTGAAGCGCGGTACACCAGAGGTGCGGTCGTATCGCATTACGGGTGAGAACATCAGCGAAGAAGCGGTAGAAATCGCCTAATTCCCTGTGGCGCATGTCCCGTGAGCATTCGGGGAACAAAATCCTTACCGAGAGGGTTACAATTCTGACAGGATTAGTCGGAAATCGTGAGACCCACCTATGGCGGTGCCAGAGAGGGGACTCACACCTCGGAGGGACAACATGTCGGTTGCAGACGTGAAGAAGAACAAGGGATCGGTGTTTGTGCACCAAAGCGCTCTTGATCTCATCGGCAACACTCCGATGGTTGATGTGTCGGAGTTGTCACCCAACCCCAATGTTCGTTTGGTTGCAAAGCTCGAGGGTCAGAATCCCTTTGGCTCTGTGAAAGACCGCATTGCAAAATCCATGATCGAAGACGCGGAGCGTACGGGACGACTATTGCCCGGTCAACGCATCATCGAACCGTCATCTGGAAACACCGGCATTGCGCTTGCAGCTATTGCGCGCATGAAGGGGTATCCGATCACCATTCTTATGCCTACATCGGTGAGCATTGAGCGTCGTCAAATGCTTGAAGTGTTTGGTGCCGACATCATTTTGACTCCTGGTGAAGAAGGATCAAATGGAGCTGTGCGTCGCGCAACAGAGTTGGCAGCACAACATCCCGAATGGTGCTTCCTATATCAGTACGCAAACGATGCAAACCCACGTGCGCATTACGAGACCACTGGTCCAGAAATTATGCGTGACTGTCCCGAAGTGACTCATTTTGTTGCTGGTCTTGGCACAAGTGGCACGCTCATGGGTGTTGGTCGATACCTCAAAGAACAAAATCCCAACATCAAAGTGATTGCTGTTGAACCACCACTTGGAGAACAAGTTGAAGGTTTGCGCAACCTTGATGACGGATACATCCCGCCAGTATTTGACAATTGGCACGGACGCGATCTGCTCGACCGTAAGCGTGTTGTTCGTCCACGTGAATCAATCGAGTGGACACGACGTTTAGTACAAGATTGCGGCATCTTTGCCGGTATTTCTTCGGGAGCATCACTTGCAGGCGCGATCAAAGTTGCAAGTGAAATCGAAGAGGGAACCATCGTGTTCATTGTGTGTGATGGCGGATGGAAGTATCTCTCAACTGGTGCCTACACCGACGATCTTGATGTTGCAGAAGCAGCAGCTGAAAAGATCATTTACTTCTAATTCCAGTTAGCGGTAGCTCCGCGAAGACAGCGGCGCCGCATCTCACCGATCTAGCCTGTGGCAATGTCCGATACCCGCTCTGCGCCCATCGGCATGTTCGACTCGGGGTTTGGCGGATTAACGGTTGCTCGGGCTGTCATCGATGTCTTGCCACATGAGGATCTCGTCTACATCGGCGACACTGCTCGCTATCCATATGGACCAAAGCCAGCCGATGAGGTGCGCACATACGCTCACGAGTTGGCCTGGAGTTTGGTGGAGGATTACGGCGCAAAAGCCATTGTCATCGCATGTAACACTGCAGCATCGGTTGCGTTTCATGAACTTGAAGAAGAGTTGCCCGTTCCCGTTGTGAGTGTGATCGAACCAGGTGCACAAGCCCTGGCCACCACCACGCGAAATAAAAAGGTGGGAGTGATCGGAACGGTCGGAACCATTGCCTCGGGTTCATATCAATCAGCTCTTCGCGACGTAGATGATTCACTCCATCTCATTGCCACCGCGTGTCCTGGTTTCGTTGAGTTTGTTGAACGCGGGCAAACAAGTGGTGATGAAGTAATGCTTCTTGCCGAACGTCTTCTTGCCCCCGTCATCGAAGCGGGAGTTGACGCGTTGTTGCTTGGTTGCACGCATTATCCGTACCTGTCACGCGTTATATCTGAGGTAATGGGTCCTGAAGTGGTGCTCGTGAGCAGTGGTGATGAAACAGCATTTGCACTCGTCGCGCGTTTGCAATCAGAAGATCTCTTGAACAACACCACGGCACCGGGGCAACATCAATTTTTGTCATCAGGAGATGTGCAATGGTTTGCCGACATGGGTAGACGATTACTTGGACCCGAACTTCTTCACGCACAACACTGGACTCAAAGGAGAGATTCATGACACGCCCCGACGGACGACTGCACAACGAACTACGACCCATTACCTTCGAACGTGATTTCACGGAGATGGCCGCGGGATCAGTCTTGGTGACATTCGGAAAAACACGCGTGCTGTGCACGGCCTCTATTGATGAAGACGTGCCACGTTGGATGCGTGGATCAGGAAAAGGCTGGGTGACAGCGGAGTATTCGATGCTTCCGGGGTCATCACCTGAGCGTGTCGACCGCGAGGCCGCCAAAGGAAAACAAAGCGGACGCACTGTTGAAATTCAGCGTCTCATTGGCCGGTCGCTGCGCGCCGCGTGTGACATGTCCTTGCTTGGCGAGCGTCAAGTGGTAGTCGATTGCGACGTGTTGCAAGCAGACGGTGGAACCCGCACTGCAAGTATTTGTGGAGGGTTTCTTGCTCTTCATGATGCACTCACGCGACTTGTGCAAAACAAGTTGGTGGTTGATCATCCGTTGCATTCGTACTGTGCGGCGATTTCGGTGGGGCGTTGCAATGGTGCACCTGTTCTTGATTTGCCCTACGTGGAAGACAGCACTGCTGAAGTTGATATGAATGTGGTGATGCTCCAGCCCGTCAATGGCGCTGAGTCGCGATTTGTTGAAGTGCAAGGAACAGCAGAAGGTGAAGCATTCACGCGAAGTGAATTAGATGAGTTGCTTGATCTTGCAGCTGGTGGATTGTCGCAAATTGTTGCGCTACAACAACAACTCACCTCGTCAGCACCTTCACCGCGCCCGCTTGGTCGGTAAGTACACACATCATGCGACAGGCGGTGTGTGCAACGGCGAATCCACACAAGGTGGAAGAGATGGCCGCCATCTTTGCTGGAGTTGTCGAACTACTTCCACGACCATCTGATGTTGGCGACATTGATGAAGATGGCGAGACGTTAGAAGACAACGCGTGCCTGAAAGCACGCACCATTGCGATGCACGTTGGTGCAGAAGCCATGGCCGATGACACCGGATTAGAAATAGACGCTCTTCAAGGCGAACCTGGTGTACGTAGTGCACGGTTTGCGGGCGACGACAGTGATGATGCCGCTAATCGCTTGTTGGTATTGCAACGCATGAACGGTGTGGAAAACCGTCGTGCACGTTTTCGAACCGTGATCGCAATTGCCGCCCCAAACGGTGAATGCACCACTGTGGTGGGAGAGTGCACCGGCGTGATCGCACATGATGAACGTGGTCACAATGGTTTTGGGTATGACGCCATCTTCATTCCCGATGATGGCGATGGTCGCACCTTTGCCGAGATGACAAGTGACGAGAAAAACGCGGTGTCTCATCGGGCAAAGGCCCTACGGGCCTTTCTTAACGCGTGCCGGTGAAGGGACTCGAACCCCCAACACACAGGACCTAAACCTGCTGCCTCTGCCAATTGGGCTACACCGGCGTATCGGTCAGGGTACAGGCGATGTGTAGGTGTTTGGCGTTTGTGGCTGTCAAACTAGTGGGGTGACTGTAACAACCCCCACATCAGTATCTGCTGCAGACTTGCTGGAACACCTCGGTATCACCGACTCGGTTGTGAACGACGGTGCATTACAAAGCAGTGTGAAGCGTTTTGCCGAACAGAAAATTGTCTTACCTACTTTTGGTGAGTTGGCAGATCCATCACTGATCACAGATGAGACAACTCGAGGTGTCGACAAGAACGCTGCGGATCCGCGGAATCTTTTCCGTGTGCATTGGTACAACAACTTGGACGGGAACAAAGTATCCGTTCCAGATCACGTGGTGTTGCCGTCGTGGTTTACGGGGATCGATAGTCCCATCATCGTTGTCTTTGGCGATCGCTTTCCGATGATCACCGCACACAAGGTTCTTGCGGCGTACTCATGTTTCGCGCCGCGTGTAGTGACTGGTCAATTTGATCCAGCCATTCACCGTGCAGTGTGGCCGTCCACTGGCAACTATGCACGTGGTGGTGTTGCAATTAGTCGTTTGCTTGGATCTCGCGGTGTAGCGGTGTTGCCAGCTGGTATGTCGCAAGAGCGTTTCGATTGGCTTGACCGCTGGGTGGTTGATCCCTCCGACATTGTTCGCACGCCAGGTACCGAGAGCAATGTCAAAGAGATTTACGACGCATGTAACGAGATGGAAAAAGATCCTGGCAACTTCATTTTCAATCAGTTCTCGGAATTCTCAAATCACCTTGGTCACTACGAGGTCACTGGTCGCGCACTGGCACATGTGTTTGAACACGTGAAGGCCAACGGCTATTCAGATATTCGTTTGGCCGGTTTCACTTCGGCCACCGGTTCAGCCGGAACAATTGCCGCCGGTGATCGTTTGAAAGATTTGTACGGCACGTCAATCACAGCAGTGGAAGCGCTCGAGTGTCCAACAATGCTCGAAAACGGATACGGCGAACACAACATTCAGGGAATTGGCGACAAGCACATCCCGCTTATTCATAACGTGATGAACAGTGACGTTGTTGCTGCAGTGTCCGACAAAGCGACCGATCATTTGGACGTGTTGTTTAACACGCCAGCTGGTCACAAGTTCTTGCGTGATGCAAAGGGCGCAACACCAGAGTTCATTGATGCACTCACACACTTCGGGTTTTCTGCCATTTGCAATGTCATCGCTGCGATTAAGACCGCAAAGCTATTGCGTCTAGGTGCAAACGACGCATTGATCACTGTGGCAACAGATGGTGGAGCGCTGTACCCGAGCGAGCGCGTGAAGACTTTGAAGCGCGATTTCAATGACAACTTCACCGAGTTGGATGCCGCAGAAGTGTTTGCAGAACACCTTGGATTCGTCACCACCAGCGACATGATTGATTGCACCGAGCAGGATAAGAATCGCATCTTCAACCTTGGGTATTACACCTGGGTGGAACAACAGGGAACACCGCTTCACATCTTTGAGGCACGTCGTTCGCAATCGTTCTGGCGCGATCTTCGTCGTTTCACTCCAGTGTGGGATCAACTCATCGGCGAGTTCAACTCGCGTGTTGCGCACGCGTCATAGTCGTGATTGTGCTTCGTTGCGCTGTCTGTGACGCAACTGTCGATATTGCGACTCCGCTGTCATGGAAATGCCCAAACGCAACCGATGCCGATCGTCAGCATGTCCTTGCATTTCACGATGATCGCGCCGCGATTGTCGCTACGGATGATGTCAATCCATATCTGAGATATCGCACCAGTCTGTACGTCGATGCTTTCGGCGAAGCAGTGGGTATTAGTGAAGCTGATCGTATTCGCATCATTGCAGGCGCTGACACAGCGGTGAAGCAAGTTGGCGGAACGGGATTTAGCGTTACACCATTTCGACGTGAAGACGCATTGTCAGATGAACTTGGCTTTGCATCTGATGGTGGCGTGTGGGTGAAAGATGAAACGCATAATGTTGCAGGTTCTCATAAAGCCCGTCACATATTCACCGAGCTGTTACACCTTCTCTTTGCCGAACACGCAGGTTGTGCGCCGTGGTCGGGAGCGCAACAACGTCCACCACTTGCAATTGCATCGTGTGGAAATGCAGCAATTGCTGCGTCAACACTTGCAGCATCTGCACACTGGCCGATCTCGGTGTTTGTCCCAGTATCAGCATCGGAACATGTGCTCAATATTTTGCATTCACTACATGCGAACGTGGTCACGTGTCCTCGCCGCGATGACGACCCTCCCGGTGACCCATGCGTTCATCGATTTCGCGAGGCAGTGGCTGAAGGTGCGGTTCCCTTTGGCGTACAAGGAACGGAAAATGTTTGGTGTCTTGATGGTGGGCGCACCATCGGTTGGGAAATGACAGAGGCCGTGGCTGGTGTGAACAGAGTGTTTATTCAAGTGGGTGGTGGCGCCTTTGCGTCATGTGTTGGCGACGCATTCGCTCATACGAGTCCCCACACCAGGTTGCATGCAGTGCAAACGCAAGGATGTGCTCCTCTTGCGCGTGCGTGGTTACACGCAGCAAATACCGGCGGAACAAAAGATGCAGGTACACGCTGGACTCAATGTATGTGGCCGTGGGAAACCGAGCCACATTCACTAGCTGACGGAATCTTGGATGATGAAACCTATGACTGGATCAGTGTGTTGAATTCAATGACTGACAGCGGTGGTTTTCCTGTCGTGGCAACCGAAGATCAGATTGAGAGTGCATTGGCATTGGCACAGCGCACTACTTCTATCGATGTCAGTCCAACCGGGTCGGCAGGACTTGCCGGATTGACGGCATTACGCGCTGAGATTGGCGATCACGAACGTGTCGCTGTCGTGTTTAGCGGTGTACTGCGGCGATAACCTGCAGTCCATGACCTCGTTTGACTCGCAGTCCCTTCCGCACCTACCGAATGCATTGGATGGCGGAATGGACCCTCGTGCCGACATCTTTATGCGTCTTCTCAAGAACCGCGTGGTCATGCTCGGCACCGACGTCAACGATGACATTGCTAACCAAATTTGCGCCCAACTTTTGTATCTCGAGGGCGAAGATCCCAATGCCGACATCTGGTTGTACATCAACAGCCCCGGCGGTTCGGTGACAGCCGGTATGGCTATTTACGACACCATGCAGTTCGTCAGTTGTCCAGTTGCCACCGTGTGTATGGGGCTTGCGGCGTCGATGGGCCAGTTCCTTCTTACCGCTGGTGCGTCCGGTAAGCGCTACACCCTGCCAAACGCGCGCATCATGATGCACCAACCTCTTGCTGGGTTGCGTGGTCAAGCATCAGACATTGCAATTCAGGCCGAGCAGTTGGCATTCACAAAGCGTCGTATGGCCGAATTGATCTCGCAACACTCTGGTCGCGACATCGCCCAGATTCAAGCAGACAGTGAACGTGACCGCTGGTTCACGGCCGAACAAGCACAAGAATATGGCTTGGTCGACCACGTGATTGTGCGTCGCGGCGAAATCCTCTAAGGGGACTCTTCCGTACCCGCATCTGGCACCGACGTGTCGGGTGGAATTGTTGGTGGGGCCGGCGTGCGTGGTGGAGCCACGTTCATACCGGTGACAAAGTCGACCGCACACGTGTCGTAAATCCATTCGGATACTTGCAACGATGACGTGTTGGCTGCGTATGCGGCATCTGCAACTTCTTGCAGGCTGTCAGGATCATTCGGATCTGAATCGGCGGCAAGATCAAGCAAGTTCACCAACACGCGAAAGTCTTCTTCGATAGATAAGGGAGCGACATCTAACAGTCGTTTGTAGCGCGACACCATGGTGCGCACATCTCCTTGAGATTCCATTGGTTGAGTAATTCCGGGGAGTTCATCTTGGAGCCGCTTGCAAAAAGTAGAGCCGGTGCGGGTGTTGTCGGAGCAGGCGGTAATGAAAGCACTTGCGATCACGGTCGCAACGACTAATCCGAATGTGCGTCGAGATTTTGGTGGTGATTTTTCATGACGACTCGCACACATGCCCTCAAAGTCTGACAGACCAGGCCATCTCAATGGCATCACACCACCAGTTGCACAGCAAGTGACAGTACGGCAAAAGGCATTTCATGTACGCACACATTCATTCGGCCACGCTCCTTGGCGCTCAAGGTCATCCGCTCGTAGTCGAGGCGCATATCGGAAAAGGTATTCCCGGGTTCACCATTGTTGGGTTGCCAGATGAGTCATGTCGCGAATCTCGCGATCGCGTGCGTGCGGCATTGTTGTCTAGCGACTTGCCGTGGCCAAACAAGCGCGTCACGATCAATCTTGTTGGCTCCGGTGAACGAAAGGGTGGGGCAGCACTCGATTTAGCGATTGCAATTGCTCTGTTAGTAGCCCAAGAGCTGTTGCCTCAGTCGGCAGTCAATGAATGCGCGTTCATTGGAGAATTGGGTCTTGACGGGTCGCTTCGCCACACCATGGGCGTTGCGCCGTTGGTGATGTCTGTCGCATCACGAGAAGTGGTGGTGGCACATGCTGACGCCGAAGAAGCAGCGCTAATACAACCGCATATTTTGCGTGCAGTGCCCACATTGCGTGAGGTGGTGGAGTGTCTACTGGGAAATATTCCGTGGCCAGTTGTGCCCACGGGTGTGTTGCAATTTCCCGTACGTGCAATTGCAGACATGTCTGATGTGCGCGGACAAAGTTTTGCGCGACAAGCTCTAGAAGTGGCGGCCGCTGGTCATCACCACATGTTGATGGTGGGTTCGCCCGGTTCCGGTAAATCGATGCTGGCAAAACGTATGCCGGGTTTGTTGCCAGCCTTGTCTCATCACGAAGCATTACAAGCAGCGATTGTGCGCAGCGCTGCGGGGGTAGGTCGCGATGATCTCGTGTCTGATGTGCCTCCATTTCGCGCACCGCATCACAGCGTGTCGATGGTGGCAATGGTGGGTGGAGGCAGTGCGCACATGCGCCCAGGAGAAATCAGTCTTGCTTCCGGTGGAGTGTTGTTTCTCGATGAGATGGGAGAGTTTGCCCCGTCTGTTCTCGATGCGTTGCGTCAGCCATTGGAAGATGGCGTTATCCGATTGTCCCGTGCACGAGGCAGCGTGGAGATGCCGGCGCGCTTCATCTTGATTGGTGCGTCAAACCCATGTCCATGCGGTGAAGTAAATCCGCGATTGTGTACCTGTTCGCCGCAGATGACTCAGCGATACGTCCGCAGATTTAGTGGTCCACTGCTTGATCGTTTTGATATTCGCATCATGATGAATCGTCCGTCTGCAAAAGATCTTGTTGATGAACAACCAGCCGAGCCAAGCGCCGTGATGGCACAACGCGTTTCCCATGCACGCGATGTCGCTCTTGCACGACAAGGATGTTTAAACGCAGACATTCCGTCTGAGATTCTCGAGGACGTTGCGCCGCTATCTGAGGGTGCAAGAAATTGTTTGCATCAGGCGCTGTCGTGCGCCAGGTTGTCGGGACGCGGGTATCACCGAGTACGACGAGTGGCCCGCACCATTGCCGACATTAGAGGTGCACCCGAAGTAATAGGCATCGAACACGTTGAGCTGGCATTGCAACTGCGACACGATGTGATGGCAAAAACGGTGGCTGTGTAATGCCACATTCTCACGTCGATCTCCCAATGTGGGCACATGCAGCTGCGTTGGCGGCTCTGCCGCTACAAACACACACGCGTTTACGTCGGTTACTCACGCATACAGACGCACAGTCTGCGTGGGATGCGGTACAGAAAGGTACATACGGCGATGAACGGTTGCCACAACGTGTGAGGACTGCGTGGTGTGAAGCAGACAGGGATCTGCCACAGCGCATGTACACACAATGCGGTGAGTATGGCATCAATGTTGTGACGCAGTCTAATGCGGAGTATCCCCGGGTATTCAATGGTGACCCCAGTGCACCAGCGGTGTTGTTTTACAAAGGCTCGTTGACACACCTCGACCAACGTCGCGTTGCAATCATCGGCACCCGACATGCAACGCGTCGGGGTCGGCATTTCGCGTCTCAACTAGCGGCACAATTATCAGATCACGGCGTTGCGGTGGTGTCTGGGTTGGCACGTGGAATTGATGTGGCTGCACACGCGGGAGTGCGAGAACATGCTGGTGGTGCTGTGTCACCAATTGCTGTGGTGGCATCGGGTGTTGATGTGATCTATCCGCGAGAACATGCCGCCATTTGGCGGTGGGTGAGTGACGCCGGATTAGTGATGTCAGAAGCTCCTCCTGGCACACGGCCCGAGGCGCACTTGTTTCCGCTACGCAATCGCATACTCGCGTGTATCAGTGAAGTTGTGGTGGTGGTTGAATCAGGTGTTGCAGGTGGATCAATGATCACAGTGCGCGAAGCAGAGAAACGCGGTCGCACTGTGATGGCTGTTCCGGGTGCGCCAGGTGATGAAGCATCAGTAGGAACCAATGCATTACTGCGAGATGGTTGTGCACCAGTCACAGATGCGTCAGACGTTTTAATTGAGTTAAGCATCGATCACCGCAATGAACTTTCCTTTAGCGACGCACGCGAGTTGCCAACAGAAGAAGAACAACGAGTGTTGCTTGCATTGCAAGATGGTGCAGCAACGATTGATATGTTGACATTTCGTCTTGCTGCTGATGTTGTCATGGTGGCTCTGTGTCTCGGGCGGCTTGAACACAAAGGGTGGGTGGCACACGAGCGCGGTTGGTGGGAAGCATTGACGGGGTCGCATACCTACAGCGCATCAGGCAGGTCGATACCGCACACGATTTCCTAGTTTCTGGCGTCATGCCTCTACGAGGGCAAGGTGTGCAACTACCGTTGAAGCGTGGGCAAGGTTGGAACGTCGATAACGGCGCGAAGCATTGAGTCTTTTGACATCAATCGATATGGCAAATCTGTACGCCTTGTCCAAGCCACTCGGGCCACGCGGCTTGCAGACCTCGAACATTTTGCCGCATTTGTTGTTGATCACGGAGTGGTCGATGCTCAGCGTGTCACCCACGACGACGTGGCCGCATACATCGCTCACCTCGAGGCATCTGGATACAGCGTAGAAACATGTGAACAGCGCGGCCATACCATCTCTGCTTTCTTTACGTGGCACGTACGTCAGCATCCGGCTGGTCGAGGACAACCTCCGCGTCAACACCCTGCCAAAAACATTGAACTACGACACGTGGCGTCGTGTGCTGAATGCGCCTCTCAGCAAGTTGCTCATCGCGACCCTGGAAGCAATCTGAAAGGTCATTGTGTCGAGCGTGATTCTCGTTTGTCGCAGTGGTCAGTAATTGATTTTGAGTTGTCGCTTACCGCGTCGGCGGCAAACACGCGTGCGGCATACCGTCGAGATATCGAGCTTTTCGCCGAATGGATGATGGATGCCGAAAATAGTGTGTCGGCTAGTACGCGCACCGCACGTGATGTGATCTCATCGGTTTCCAAGACCCAGATTCGCGATTATTTATCGGTGCTCCATGATCGCGGTGCAACTTCGCGCACTATCGCGCGACGAGTTGCATCATTGCGTCGTTTTTTTACGTGGTGTATTCGTGAAGGATTGCGAGACGATGACCCCACTTCGGGTGTGCACACACCGAAGGTGCGAGGCAGATTGCCGCGTCCACTAGATGAAAAGACAGCTATTGCGCTGGTGTCGACAGAAGATGATGATGCCCCCGAATGGCAACGCGCGCGCGACCGCGCAGTACTTGAGATTTTGTATGGCAGTGGTTTGCGTGTGTCCGAGGTGTGCGGATTATCGGTCGACAGTGTGGATACATCGCGGAGTCAGTTACGGGTGATCGGTAAAGGTTCAAAAGAACGACTTGTCCCAATCAATGATCACACCAAAGACGCGTTGCGACGCTGGCTGCAAACACGACACGAAGTGACGGCATCGCAATCAGGAAACGCACTGTTTGTATCGGCTCGTGGAACCGCATTGGCGCGCCGTGATGTCGCTCGCTTGTTAGACGCAGCGGGTAAGCGTGTGGGACTTCCAGCAGGAACCCATCCGCATGCACTACGACATTCATTTGCCACTCATCTCATGGATAACGGCGCAGATACGCGTTCCATTCAAGAGTTGTTGGGTCACAGTGATGCCTCCACAACACAGCGATACACCCACGTCAGTAAAGAGCGCCTCAAAGCGGCGTACGCAACATCTCATCCGCGCGCATGAACGCTCGTCCGGTTCGCTACACAATTGAGTCGGCATGGCAAGCGTGGCGCGATTCGCAAGATCCACTTGCACGTGAATGGCTGGTGGTGCACTACGCCTCACTCGTGAAGTTTGTTGCGGGTCGTCTCGCAGCGGGTTTGCCACGAAGTGTCGACACGGGTGACTTGGTAAGTGCGGGTGTATTTGGATTGATGAACGCGATTGACCGATTTGAACCCGACCGTGGCTTCAAGTTTGAAACATACGCCGTGCCGCGAATTCGCGGGGCGATCTTGGACGGATTGCGCGGGATTGATTGGGTCCCTCGTTCAGTGCGTTCTCGCTCTCGATCCATTCAAGAAGCCATCACATCACTTGAACATTCGTTACATCGTGCTCCCACTGAAGATGAAATTGCCACAGAGTTACAGATAACAGTGGAGGAGCTGAACACCTGGTTGTCAGATGTCGCATCGGCAAACGTCGGACCATTGGATCATGTGGTGTTTGATGCGACAGTGGCATCGAATGACGCAACATCGCAACCGGATCGTGTCATGGAATCAAATGAGTTATCCGATGTGATGCGCGAAGAGATTCAAAAACTTCCACTACGTGAGCAATCAGTGCTCGTGTTGTATTACGACGACGGTTTGACGCTGGCTGAAATTGGTGAAGCACTCGGGGTCACCGAAAGTCGCGTGTCGCAGATTCACTCAAAGGCGGTCTTGCAGTTGCGTTCGCGACTGTCGGCTGCCGGACTTGGGTAAGCAGTCAGCAACCATCATCGGTACACATGCACTGACATGTTGCTTGCGTTGTTGACGGTGTGCGCCAGTGTCTTTGTTGCTCCTGTGAACGGGGTAGTGGTGCGATCTTTTGAAGCCCCGAGTTGTGTCTATTGTGCTGGGCATCGTGGAGTATCGGTGGCAGTTGCAGACGGGGCCCCGGTGCGAGCCATTGCCAACGGCACCATTTCATTTGCTGGTGAAGTGGGAGGACATCTGTTCGTGGTGCTGCAGTTTGCCCCCGACCTGCGACTGACCTACGGCTATCTGCGCGACATGATCGATGAGCGCGGCAATGAGATGGAAACGGGGCAGGTGGTGGTCCGTGGCAGTGTGGTTGGCCACAGTGGCCAACGGGTGTATCTCGGCGTGAGGCGAGGTCATCTCCCCGTCAGCCCGTTGCCCTATGTCGGGCCAAAGCGTGCTCGCCTTGTGGCGCCGAACGCCCCAGGGTGTCGATAGGGGGTCATCTCGCTAGCCTCACCTATGGCTTTTGCACGACTTGACACAGGGTCAAGCGGGTATCAGCCGTAATTCATGCACATCGACCTTCTGCGGTCGCTTCGGCGTCGGCTCGGTGTGTGATCAACCGCAGTAAAGGAGAAATATCATGGCTGTCGTCACGATGCGACAAATGCTCGAAGCTGGTGTGCACTTTGGACACCAGACCCGCCGTTGGAATCCCAAGATGAAACAGTTCATCTTTGGTGAACGCAATGGCATTCACATTCTCAATCTCGATCAAACACTCGAGCGTGTTGAGACCGCGTATTCATTTGTGCGCGACCTTGTTGCTAACGGTGGAACCATCTTGTTTGTTGGCACTAAGAAGCAAGCACAAGACCCCGTTCGTTCGTATGCCGAAAAATGCGGCATGCCGTACGTCAACGAACGTTGGCTCGGTGGAATGCTCACCAACTTTGGCACCATCTCAAAGAGTGTCGGCAAGATGCAGGAATACCAGCGCATGCGCGAATCTGGTGAATTTGAAGCAATGCCGAAAAAAGAAGCGCTCATGTTGAGTCGCAAGCTCGAGAAGTTGCAAAAAGATCTTGCTGGTATCTCCGTTTTGTCACGCCGTCCAGATGCCGTGTTCATTCTCGACACAATGAAGGAACACATTGCTGTGACCGAGGCAAACAAACTGAAGATTCCAGTGGTTGCTGTTGTTGACTCAAACGTTGACCCGGATCTCATCACGTATCCAATCCCAGGAAACGACGACGCCATCCGCGCAAACGACCTCATGGCACGTGTTATTGCTGAAGCAGTCATTGAAGGACGATTCATTAATCAAAAGCGCACACCTGCTGCAGCAGCCGCTGCGCCAGCACGTTCTGTCGAGCAAGAAGCAGCGTTTGAAGCTCAGCAAGCTGAAGCACGTCGTCAAGCTGCTGCACAGCAGGCCGATCGCGAAGCACGTCTTGCTGCTGCAAAAACAGACGGTCCAGATTCATCAGACGCAACCCCCTCGACCCCCGCGGAGTAATCAACACAATGTCGTACACAGCAAAAGATGTTCAGAGCCTTCGCCAGACAACTGGCGCCGGAATGATGGACTGCAAAAAAGCGCTTGAAGAAAACGGCGGAGACGTCGAAAAAGCCAAGCAGTGGTTGCGCGAAAAAGGTCTTGCAGCAAGCGCCAAGCGAGATGATCGTGAAAACACACAAGGTGTTGTTGCGCTTCTTGTTGAAGGCACTGTAGGTGTCATGGTCAAGCTGAAGTCGGAAACCGACTTCGTTGCGTCCAGTGACGGCTTTATTGAAGAAGCTACTGAGTTGGCAAAATTGGTCGCTGCTAAAGGTGAAGCTGCGATCTCAGAGCGCCAGCAACAACTGGAAGACTTGAAGATCTTGTTGAAAGAAAAGATCGAATTGGGTGAAGTTGTTCGTATGGAAGCAGCCTCTGGCAACATCATCGATTCCTACACCCACATCCAAGGTGGTCGCGGTGTAAACGGTGTTCTTGTTGAGATGTCAGGTGCAACTCCAGAGCTCGCCCATGACATCGCAGTACACATCGCGTTTGCTCGTCCTCGTTACTTGCGTCGTGAAGATGTTCCCGCCGATGTCATCGAAGCGGAGCGCGCAACTCTTGAAACATTGACTCGCAATGAAGGAAAACCAGAGCAAGCAATTGCAAAGATCGTTGAAGGACGTATCGGTGGATTCTTCAAAGACATCTGTCTTCTTGAACAGCCATATGCAAAAGACGACAAGGTGAGCATTTCTCAACTCATCGGATCTGCATCAATTGTGCGATTCGCACAGGTGGAGATCGGCTGACATGTCGAAGCGACCCGCTTGGTCTCGAATAGTGCTCAAACTTTCCGGTGAAGCACTCGCCGAGCCAACGGGTTTTGGTCTTGATAGTGCGGTGCTTTCCCAAGTAGCGGAAGAAGTACGTGATGCACGAAGCGAACTTGGCGTGGACATCGCAATTGTTGTGGGTGGTGGAAACTTCTGGCGTGGCATCAAAGGTGCCGGTCAAGGTATGGATCAAGCGCAAGCGGACTACATGGGAATGCTCGCAACCGTGATGAACGGTCTTGCATTGCAAGACGCATTAGAGCGTGTAGGGCAGCAGTCGCGAGTATTGACCGCAGTAGAGATGCCCAAAGTTGCAGAGCCCTACATTCGTCGTCGTGCCCAACGCCATTTAGAAAAAGGTCGCGTGGTGATTTTGGCGGGCGGAACGGGTAACCCATTTTTCACGACCGACACAGCAGCAGCGTTGCGCGCAGCTGAAATCGATGCACAGGCAATTTTGAAAGGCACCCACTCGGGAGTCGACGGTGTGTACAACGCCGATCCCAAACTTGATAAAACCGCCGTGCGTTTTGAGCAGATCTCTCACATGGACGTGATTACAAAGGGCCTCAAAGTGATGGACGCAACAGCCATCACGTTCTGCATGGAAAAGAACCTGCCAATTGTGGTGTTCGACCTATTGGAACGTGGAAACGTGAAGTCCATCCTTCGTGGTGAGCCAGTAGGTACGCTGGTCGGGTGACCGACGAAACCTTGCTAGAAACCATCGAGAAGATGGAAAAGGCAATTGAGCACGTGCAAGGGCAGTTCACCACTGTGCGTACCGGACGAGCAAACCCGGCTCTCGTCGAGAAACTGCAAGTGGAGTACTACGGATCAAAGTGTCCGATTCAGCAGTTGGCGTCGTTTCAAGTGCCAGAAGCTCGCACTCTTGTGGTGAAGCCACATGATCGCGGATCGTTGGCAGACATCGAAAAGGCAATTCGCGACAGCGACCTTGGCCTATCACCATCAAATGATGGAACCGTCATTCGCATTAACTTTCCGGCTCTCACCGAAGAGCGCCGCAAAGAATACGTGAAGGTTGTCAAGAACATGGCCGAAGATGGTCGTGTCGCTATTCGCAACATTCGTCGTGACGCGCGCAAGACATTGGAGACCGCCGAGAAAAACGGCGACATCTCCAAAGATGAATTGGAGCGCGCAGAAAAAGAGCTCGAAAAGGTCACCCATGATCACGTGGAGACCATCGATAAAGCGTTCGCACGCAAGGAACAAGAACTACTCGAGGTCTAATGCTTCGTAGGTGTGCGATACTGATCCCGCAAAGGGGGAACCAATGAGTGACGACATCTGGCGCCGACGTGACGATGACACTGGCGATGCCGAGAATGATTTTGGCAAGGACTATGGCACCGATTTTGGGTCCGACTTCGGCAAGGTGCAATTTGCTGACGACCCCACGTCGGAGCCGTCATTAAGTTTTGCAAACAGTGACACTGGTGATCTGCCGCATTGGACCGAGCCGCCCACGGGTGAGATTCCTCGTTTCAATGAACCCACCGACGACGACACCGACGTATGGGCAACATTTCAACAGCCAAGTACTCCCACTCGTCGTCCGGAACGTCTGTCGATAGGGACAGATCCAACCGGTGAGCCACGTCGTCAAATGCGCGATGTGTCAGGTGAATACTCACGCGAATACGCAGATATCACTGGCGGTCAACCACGACCATCACGAGGACCTGATCCGCGTTCACAACAAGTACGTCGTGCACCACAACGAGCTGGGCGAAGTGCTGTTGGACGTGACATGCCAACAGCTGTCGCAACCGGACTCATTCTGGGTGCGGTGTTTGTGGGAACGATCATGTGGCGTCCTGCAGCCGTGATGGTGCTTGTCATTGCGGCTCTCGCAATGGCATCTGTTGAGTTCTTCAGCAAGGTCACCGAACGTGGATATCGTCCAGCCACATTGGCCGGTATCGCAGCATGTGTTGCTGCGCCACTTGCTGCGTACTGGATTGGTGACGCAGCACTGCCACTTGTTATTACTTTTGCTTTCCTTGCAACATCAGTGGGATTTCTCGGTGCGTCCAGTGTGCAAAGTGGGCCGATGCCAAATGTGGCCATTACGTCAATGGCGGTGGTATGGATTGGTCTTCTGGGCTCGTACGCAGCACTCATCCTGCGTTTTTCAACAAGCAGCGGACTGCCCGAAAACATCGGAACCGACACCTTGTTCCTTGTTGTCGCTGGCGTCATTGCAAACGATGTCGGTGCACTTCTCGTGGGTAGTTCTGCTGGTCGGCGACCACTTCGTGAATGGGTGAGCCCGGGAAAGACCGTGGAAGGATTTGTTGGCGGAGCAATTGCATCGATTGTTGTTGTGATGGTCCTTGGAACACAAAGCGATACTTGGAATTCGTTTGGCGAGTGGCTCATGTTGGGAGTGATCATTTCGGTGATGGGCCCGCTCGGTGATCTTGTCGAATCCATGTTTAAGCGCAACCTCGACATCAAAGATTTCGGAACAGTGGTACCCGGACACGGAGGCGTGCTCGATCGATTCGACTCGTACCTGTTTGTATTGCCAGCGGCGTATTACGCGTTGCTCGTGTTCGAACCTTGGGTGTCCTGATCTCATCACAGATCATCTCGTGCGCGTAGCGATCGCTGGTTCGTCGGGTTCTATCGGAACCCAAACGCTTGACGTTGCTGCGGCAGAATCACATCACTGTCTCGTCACCGCTCTTGCGGTGCACTCTGCAGTAGACGTAGTCATTGAGCAGGCACGCACATGGCGACCTGAGGTAGTAGTGGTAACCGACGATGCCGCACGTGCTCACGTTGCCAGTGCACTACCCGATGTACGAGTGGAAAAGGACCTCGTGGCAATTGTTGATGTTGCAGATGTGGTGATTAATGGTGTCGTTGGCTTTGCGGGACTGCCCGTCACTCTTGAAACATTGCGCCAAGGAAAGACTCTCGGACTTGCAAATAAAGAAAGTTTGATCGCTGCTGGTCCGATTGTGCAGCCTCTTCGAAACGTTAAAGGTGCCGAGATTGTTCCGGTTGATAGTGAGCATTGCGCGATTCATCAGTGCTTACGATCATCGCGTTTTGGTATTGACGAAGTGTCGCGACTGGTTCTCACGGCAAGTGGCGGTCCCTTTCGAGGACGCAGTGCAGAGTCATTGCGCAGTGTGACAGTGGATGATGCCCTGGCACACCCCACGTGGAAAATGGGTCCCAAAGTCACCGTCGATTCATCGACACTCATGAATAAAGGACTCGAAGTGATCGAAGCACACGAATTATTTGGTATCGACTTCGATCACATTGATGTTGTGGTGCATCCTCAGTCCATCGTGCATTCGATGGTTGAATTCACCGACGGCTCAACAATTGCGCAGTTATCGATGCCCGACATGCGCCTGCCCATTGGGTACGCGCTCGGATACCCGCATCGCATTCGCACTGCCTTTGGTGGCATCGATTGGACCACAGTGTCACAACTTGATTTCTCGGTTCCCGACACGTCCACTTTTCGATGTCTGGCACTGGCCTATGAGGCTGGTCGTCGGGGCGGTGGGGCTCCGGCGTTTTTGTCGGCCGCAAATGAGGTTGCTGTCGATGCATTTCTCGATGGTCGCATCACGTGGATAGACATTGCCGCAAGTATTGAGTCGGCAATGGATGCCTATGTCGACGTGACACCCACCACAGTGGACGATGTTCTCGAGGTCGATGCCAATGGGCGTGATGCGATGCGTAGAGTTTTGGTGTCATGACCTCGCTGTATGAAAAGTTCCGTAGTGAAATAGCAGCCGGCGGTGCCGCTGAAGACGTAACACCAGAGACAAAGCGGCAGTCGGTATTTGTTGGAGTGATCATGCTCGCGCTATTGGCGTGGCTTGCTATTCAAAGTATTTGGACATTCATCTTCGTTGTCGGTTTGATCGTGTCGGTCTTCCTGCACGAAATCGGACACTTTGTCACAGCGCGTTGGACCGGCATGAAGTCCACACAGTTCTTCATGGGCTTCGGTCCGCGGGTGTGGAGCACGCATCGAAATGGCGTTGAGTATGGCGTGCGTGCAATTCCTGCCGGGGCATTCGTGCGCATTATCGGCATGAACAACCTCGATGAGGTCGAGCCCGAAGACGAACCGATGGCGTATCGGTCAAAGTCATACCCGCGCCGCATGTTGGTGATCACTGCCGGATCGTTAATGCACATGATCATTGCGTTATTGCTATTCACTGGCGTGTACGCAACGGCAGGACGCATTCAAGAAACAGGAACAGTCACCATTGCTGCACTTGGTGCCGGAGACACACCGGCGTCACAAGCCGGTCTGCAACAAGGTGACACCATTGTGTCAATTGGCGGTACTCCTGTTACATCACGTGATGATGTAGTCACCACAGTGACATCGTATGAACCTGGTGATCAGGCCGACATTGTGTACGTGCGCGACGATGTGCAGCAAACAACCACAGTCACCTTTGCCGCTAATCCCGGTGATCCGACCATTGCCTATCTTGGCGTTGCCTCCGACAGTGTCGATTATGTGTCGATTCCGTTGTATGAGTCTGTGTGGCGCGGAGTGCAAGACATTGGCGACACCATCACGGGGTCGGTCAAGGGCGTCGTCACAGTATTGAATCCAATGAATTCCATTCGCCATCTCACGGGTGAAGACACATCACTTGAGACGCGGCCAACAACGTTGGTGGGTGTCAGTCAGGTGGGTGGTGACATCGGACGTTCAGACGGCATGAAAGGCGTGTTGTTGCTCTTGGCGAGTGTCAACGTGTTCGTGGGAATCTTCAATATGTTCCCCCTATTGCCATTCGACGGCGGTCACGCGGCAATTGCAACGTATGAGCGCCTCCGCTCGCGCAAAGGCCGTATCTATCGCGCCGATATCTCAAAGATGGTGCCCGTTGCCACAACCGTGGTGGGGCTCATGTTGCTGTTGTTGTTCACTGGTCTGTACCTCGACATCACCCAACCCCTGTAAGTCGCGATGGCGCAGGCATCTGTGTGTTTTCCAGTCCAACACGTTTGTTGAGTTTTCCTGCCACACTAGAGACCAATGATTGAGCGTCGTCCTACACGGCAAATCACAGTTGGCAAGGTTCCCGTTGGTGGGGGTGCGCCCGTATCGGTGCAGTCAATGACCACCACCAAAACCGCCGATGTTGAAGGCACATTGCAACAGATTTACGCACTTGCTGCTGCGGGTTGCGACATCGTGCGTTGTACATGCAATGAACCAGAAGCTGCCGTTGGTCTTGCGCAAATTGTTCCGCGTTCTCCTATTCCGATCATTGCCGACATTCACCACCAGTACCGCATGGCACTTGCTGCGATGGAAGCAGGAGTGCACGGTCTTCGCCTCAATCCCGGCAACATCCGCAAACCCGAACACATCAAAGCTGTTGCATCAGAAGCGCGTGATCGCAACTTGCCCATTCGTATTGGCGTAAACGGTGGATCTCTTGACCCTGAGTTGTACGACAAATACGGCGGTCTCACTGCTGATGCAATGGTGGAATCTGCGATGCAGGAGCTTGCGTACTTCAGCGATGTTGATTTTCACTTGGTGAAGATTTCTGTGAAGGCAAGCAGTGTGCCACTAATGGTTGAGGCGTATCGCAAACTTGCTGATGCCACCGACATACCGTTGCATCTTGGAGTGACAGAAGCAGGACCACCGCCAGCAGGTTTGATCAAATCAACAGCAGGTATTGCCACTTTGTTGCTTGAAGGTATAGGGGACACCATTCGCTACAGCCTCACGGCTGATCCGGTAGAAGAAGCACGCGCCGGTCGTCAACTTCTCGAAGCACTCGGATTGCGCGAACGGAAAAATGTTGACCTCATTGCATGCCCAAGTTGTGGTCGTGCAGAAATAGATGTGATCGCGGTAGCAAATAAAGCGATGCAAGCGTTTAGCGACCGCAAGCTTCCACTTCAGATTGCCGTCATGGGATGCGTGGTAAATGGTCCTGGTGAAGCGCGCGAAGCAGATCTCGGAATTGCCGCAGGTAATAAACGAGGTCACTTGTTTGTGAAAGGCCGCAACGTCGCTGTAGTGCCAGAAGACGAAATGGTCGAAGCACTCGTTGAATGGGCAGAGTTCATTAACGAACACGGAACCGATGCCGCCATTGCCCGTGCCGACACAGCGCGTGCCGAACGCGAGGCACAGCGCGATCGTTCAGCGCTTCTTGAATCACAAGGCGAAGACGCCAATAACTCTGAGGAAAAGATCATCGAGATTCGAAAGATCTCTCACTAGATCCAAATGTTTGTGGGCGCGCTGTTATTTGCGCCCTGTACATATCCACACAGTCGCGTTGCCGCGTAGTTCCAGTGTTTCCTGAGGCATCATCACTGCTGCGTGCCCGCTGGAGAGGGAATCGGTTGTTCCGTCTGTGACAACGATGATGCGATGTACGGATGCGGCATCAAGTGTGTGCGAGCCGCGCAGTTCGATGCGTTGTACGGAGAACGCATCGGTGGGGCCTGGGTATGTACCGACGTTGCCATCAATGAGTGGACGCACCACTGGTTCATCGAGTGGTCGCGTGTCGACAACACGAAGCAATTCTGAAACATCAACGTGTTTGCTGGTGAACCCAGCACGAATGACATTGTCGGATGCAGTCATCACTTCAAGACCTGCTCCACGTAAGTACGCATGCACATTTCCAGCAGGAAGCGACAGCGCTTCTCCAGGAGCGAGTTCCACATAGTGAAGCAGTGGTGCCACGCACAAGCTGTGATCATTTGGATACAACGTGGCGAGATCGCTCAGCCATTGTGGGGCGTTATCAAAAGATGCAGTGATGTCGTTCGCGTACACCCATTGCAGGTACGCATGAATGCCGTGACGCTCTAAATAGTCGGCTTCATGTCGCCACTCCATCGCATGTAACAACGCAAGCGAGGTATCGATGGGGGCAAAGCCACACAAAGCGTGAAATGGGGTAAGAGCAATAATGAGCTCTGGTTTGTCGGCGTTGTCGCGGTATGTGCGCAGTGGTGAATCAAGTGGAATGCCACGTTCGTTTTCTCTTGTGAATCCTTCGACTGCCTGTTCGCGCGTTGGATGTGTTTGTAGAGATAACGGTGTGGCTGCTGCCAAAATCTTTACCAAGATGTCGAGGTCGCCGGTGATGGTGGAGAGCAAGACATTGCCAGAAGAAGTCTCAACTTGTGACGGCGCAACATGATGGGTTCCAAACCACAATTCCGCCCACGGAGTGTTATCGCCTTGCTCATTGAGAAGTGAGGGAATAAACGAGACGTCGCCCCAGTCATACTTTTGGACTGATCCGACAAGACGATGCATGAAAGTGTCTTAGTCCTATTGGCGCGTTGTTGCAAGCACGGCCTCGACGACGTCATCGATAGGCACGTTTGTAGCGGTCCCTGCGTGGCGATCGCGCACTTCGATTTCACCTTGGGCGAGCCCTTTCCCAACAATCACGATTGTGGGGATACCAAGCAATTCAGCGTCTTTGAACTTCACGCCAGGTGATACACCTTGGCGATCATCAAACACAACCTCAACACCACGTTGTTCGAGCGTGGCGGCCAATTGCTCGGCGTGGGCTGTGATGTCGTCATTGGGTTTGCCGGTGCTCACAATATGAACATCTGCTGGCGCTACAACGCGTGGCCACTTCAGTCCAAGATCGTCATGGAACACTTCAGCAATTGCGGCTACTGCTCGGGACACGCCGATGCCATAAGACCCCATCGTGACCACAACACGTTTTCCATTTTGGTCAAGCACTTCAAGCCCCAGTGTTTGTGCGTACTTTGTGCCCAGTTGGAACACGTGACCAATCTCAATACCACGCGCAATTCGTAGCGCTGCACCACACGTTGGGCACGGATCTCCATCGTGAACCTCTACTGCTTCGATGGTTCCATCGGCGGTGAAGTCGCGACCATTTACTAGGTGAAGTACGTGGGCGTCTTTTGTGTTTGCACCGGTGACCCACGAACTATTTGCAACAACACTTGGATCAACGAGGTATCTAATACCTGACGGTGAATTTGAACCAAGAACTTGTGGTCCGATGTAGCCGCGTACCAGTTCGGGATGCTTGGCAAACCCTGCATCGTCTAAAACGTCAACTTCGGCAGGCGACAATTGTGCTTCCACACGTTTTATGTCAATGTCGCGATTACCGGGTATTCCGATCACAACAGTTTCGGTGCTGTCGTCAGGGTGACGGACCGACAGCACGATGTTTTTCAATGTGTCGGCAGCGGACCAAGCGCGATCATCGCGTGGATGATTCTCATTGAGGAATACCACAAGTGACTCGATAGTTGGGCAATTCGGGGTTGCAACAACTTGCAGTGAAGGATGTGTGTCAGTGTTTGCGGGCAATGATCCTGTTGTGACTGCTTCGGTGTTTGCTGCATAGTCACATGCACTGCATCGCACGAACGTGTCTTCACCAACATCGATGGGCGATAAGAACTCTTCTGACTGTGAGCCACCCATTGCGCCGCTCGTTGCTTTCACAATCACATACGGCAGTCCGAGACGATCAAAGATGCGTTGGTACGCACCGCGGTGTTCGTCGTATGACACTTGTAGACCGTTTGCATCAATGTCGAATGAATACGAGTCCTTCATTAAAAATTCGCGTCCACGCAATAAACCTGCGCGTGGTCGTGCCTCGTCGCGATACTTCGTTTGAATTTGATACAGCGATACGGGCAAGTCTTTGTAGCTGCTGTAGAGGTCCTTCACTAAAAGAGTAAACATCTCTTCGTGTGTAGGTCCGAGAAGATAATCGGCGCCTTTGCGGTCAACGAGACGAAACAAATTGGGACCGTATTCAGTCCATCTGTTGGTTGCTTCGTAGACATCGCGGGGCAAGAGAGCAGGGAAGTGCACTTCTTGGGCGCCAATGGCGTCCATTTCTTCGCGAACGATGCGCTCGACATTTTGTAATACACGCCAGCCAAGTGGGAGCCAGGTGTAGCCACCAGGGGCGGCACGGCGGATGTAGCCGGCGCGTACTAAGAGCCGGTGACTGGGCACTTCTGCATCAGAAGGGTCATCGCGCAGGGTGCGAACAAAGAGACGAGAGAGACGAAGCATCGGCTGGGAACCTTAGTTTGCCTTGGTATGATTGTTCCCGTCCTTTGAAGTTCGCAGAACCGAGAGGCACGGGCTAGCCCCGTGCCTTTTGTTTTCTACAAGAGAAGGCCCACCCCGGTGGGCTACAAGAGAAGGCCCGCCTTGGTGGGCTACAAGAGTAAGGCTCGCATATGCGAGCAGAGAGGTGGTGAGATATGGCCGATAACGCAGTAGTCACGGCAATCACCGCACTTGTTTCTCCGATTCTCAGCGATCTCTCCCTCGAGTTGTACGACTGTGAATACGCCGGCGGCGTGTTGAAGGTCACGATCGATACCCCAGCTGGCTCCAGCGCCGGTGTCGACCTAGAGCAGTTGGCTCTGGTCACCCGTCTTCTTGGCCGCGAACTCGACCACGACGACAATGATGTGATCATCCCAGGCAAGTACACCCTCGAGGTCACAAGTCCTGGGCTCGAGCGCACACTTCGCACTCCGTCGCATTTCCAGCGCGAGGCTGGCAAGGTCATTTCGGTGCGCCTGACTCAGCCCGTTGAAGACCAGCGTCGCTTTCAGGGTTTGTTGATGTCGGCAACCGATACCCATGCGTCACTTCGTCGCGACGACACCAATGAAGTTGTTGATATTCCACTTCACCTGATCGATAAGGCTCGCACGGTTTTCGTGTGGGGCCCACAGCCAAAACCAAACTCACCTGAAGCGCGCGCGGCACGTCGCGGCGCGTCTAGTTCTAACTCGGAGGTCAATGCCACATGAGCAACATGGACATGTCTGAAGCCGTACGCATGCTTGCCGATCACCACGGCATTTCTGTTGACGCGTTGTTGCAGGTGCTCGTTGAAGCACTCGCAACCGCATACAAGAAGCGCCCCGGCGCAGCCGATGAGGTCATCGTTGAGATCAACCCCGAGACACTCGACATGAAGTTCATCGCGTACGACGTCGATGAAGACGGTAACTGGGTGAACGAGCGCGACGATACGCCGAGCAAAAACGAACTCGGTCGCATCGCAGCCGTGACATTCCGCCAGGTAATGAGCCAGCGCATTCGCGAAGTTGAACGCGATCGTAAGTTCGAGGAATATGCAAACCGTGAGGGCGACATCGTCACCGGTATTTTGCAGCAGTCAGATGGTCGTTATGCATTGCTCGATCTCGGAAAAGTCGAAGCACTGCTTCCTCAGGCTGAGCAAGTGCCATATGAGCGTCCCGAAGCAGGTGCACGCTTAAAGGCATACATCGTGGAAGTTCGTCGTACTGCAAAAGGCCCACAAATTGTGGTGAGCCGTACGCACCCAGGTTTGATCAAGCGTTTGTTTGAACTAGAAGTACCAGAAATTGCCGATGGCATTGTCGAGATCAAATCATGTGCCCGCGAACCGGGTCATCGCACCAAGATCGCTGTTGCATCAAATGATCACAACGTTGATCCAGTAGGTGCATGCGTGGGTGCTCGCGGTGGACGCGTGCGTATGGTCGTGAACGAGCTTCGTGGCGAAAAGATCGACATTGTGTCCTACAGTGAAGATTTGCATGAGTTTGTGTCGAAGGCATTGTCGCCAGCAAAAGTCACCGAAGTTCGTTTGAGTGAAGACAGCACGCAAGCCGATGTCATTGTTCCTGATTTCCAGTTGTCGCTCGCAATTGGCAAAGAAGGACAAAACGCGCGTCTTGCAGCTCGTTTAACGGGTGTGCGCATCGACATCAAGTCCGAGACACAAGCAGCAAATGAAGCAGCCGGAATTGTTGCTTCACCAACTGATGAAATTTTTGAAGAAGGCGAGTGGCGTACAAACGACGACACTGGCGCACTCGAATTTCATGCAGTAGATGGATCAGTAACCACCGCCGACGAATGGTCGGGCAGCGACGTCGAAAATACGGAGGCATAAACCTTGCCAGCAAAGAAGATCCGCATCACTGAGCTCGCCAAAGAGCTCGGCATGACGAACAAAGAAACAGTCAGTCTGTGTACCGATTTGGGTATCGACGTGAAGAGCTCGTCGTCGTCCATTGAAGACGCACAGGCCGATCGCGTTCGTCGTCGTGCGGAACGTGAAGGACTGAAACGCGACGTTCAGCCAGAAGAACCAAAGCCCGTTAAGAAAGCCGCAGCAAAGAAAGCTGCGACGCCGAAAGCCGCAGCCGAGAAAAAGCCCGCCGCGAAAAAAGCACCAGCGAAAAAAGCTGCAGCGACGAAGAAACCAGATGAAAGCGACGGTGAGGTAACAGTTGCCGACGTCGTTCAGGCTGACGTTGTTGAAGTGCCACCAGCTCCGGTTGAAGCGCCTGCTCCTGTTATCGAAGCACCAGCTCCCGTTGTTGACGTGCCACCAGTACCGGTACAAGAAGTAGTCGACACTACTGCACCGCGTGTTGAAGATGTTCCCGTACGTGAAGAACCTGTGACCGCTGTTGCCCGTGAAGTTGAGACTCCTCGTGAGCCTGCACCTGAGGAATCGCCAGCTCCTGCAGCACCTTCTGCTACAGCACCTCCTGTCACATCGTCTCGTGATACATCTCGCGTGATCTCAAGTGGTCGACCAACTGGTGGAGCGCCAACTGCACCGTCTGCACCGCCACAGCGTCCTGCGCCGGCACCAGTTGCGCGCACAGCCCCACCGCAGCGACCCGCATCGCCGTCTGGTCGCCCGATCCCACCTCCGCCACGTCCTTTGTCGCCGTCTGGTCGCCCGATCCCACCGCCGCCTGGCAGTGGTCGACCAAGTGGCCCTGGTGGTCCGGGCACTCGCCCTGGTATGCGTCCTGGCCCAGGTGGCCAACGTTCGGGTGGTCCAGGTCAGCGCCCTGGTATGCGTCCTGGCCCTGGTGGTCCTCGCCCCGGTGGTCCTGGCGGTCCTCGTCCTGGTGGTGGCCCTGGTGGCGGTCGTCCTAGTTTTGGTCCTCGTCCTGGTGGCGGCCCCGGTGGCGGTCCTCGTCCTGGTGGTGGCCCTGGTGGCGGTCCCGGTGGTGGTCCTCGTCCTGGCGGTGGCGGACCCGGTGGTGGCGGACCCGGTGGTGGCGGCCCACGTCCGAGCGGTCAACGTCGTGCGCCACGAAAGAAATCACGTGCACGTCGTCGGCGCGAGTTCGAAGAGTTGCAGCCGCAGTTCACGTCGTACACGGCGTCGAATGCACCCGTGCCAGAAGGCACGATCATTATCGAACGTGGTTCATCTGCTCAAGAGTTTGCACCGAAGTTAAATCGCACAGCAGCTGATGTAGTTCGTTTCCTGTTAGAGCACGGCGAAATGGTCACGGCAACCATGACGCTTGGCGATGATCAAATGGAATTGTTCGCATTAGAAGTCGGCGCCGAAATTTTGCTTGTTGATCCAGGTCAGCAAGAAGAAATGGAATTGCAGGCACTGTTTGATGACAGTGACGACGACGACGAAGAAGCGCAGATGTTGCGCCCACCAGTGATCACTGTTATGGGCCACGTTGACCACGGTAAGACAACACTTCTTGACCGTATTCGTTCCGCAAACGTCGTCTCTGGCGAGGCTGGTGGAATCACCCAACACATCGGTGCATATCAGGTGGTGAAAGATGGCAATCCCATCACTTTCATCGACACACCTGGTCACGCGGCGTTCACCAAGATGCGTGCACGCGGTGCTCAAGTCACCGACATTGTTGTGTTGATGGTTGCCGCTGACGACGGAGTCATGCCGCAAACAATCGAAGCGATCAATCACGCACGTGCGGCCGATGTGCCAATCGTGGTGGCGATGAACAAGATCGACAAAGAAAACGCCGATCCACAACGCGTGTTGACGCAACTCGCTGAGCAAAACCTTGTGCCAGAGGCATGGGGTGGAGACACGATTGTCGTTGAAATGGCTGCCCAGCAGGGAATTGGTGTTGATGAATTGCTCGAACAACTTCATGTTGTTTCAGAGTTGGAAGAACTCACTGCAAATCCCACTGGTCGCGCAAAGGGCATTGTGTTGGAAGCAAACCTCGACATTGGTCGTGGACCAGTTGCAACAGTTCTTGTTGATAAGGGAACGTTGAAAGTGGGCGATCCAATCGTTGCTGGCGCAGCGTGGGGCCGTGTTCGTGCGCTCATTAATGATCGCGGCGAACAAGTGAAAGAAGCTGGTCCATCTGCTCCTGTACAGGTGTTGGGTCTGTCGAGTGTTCCATTGGCTGGTGACGAATTCCGTTCTGCACCAGATGAAAAGACAGCTCGTCTCGTTGGTGAAGCGCGTGAACAACGTTTCCGTGTCCTGAACCAACGCGGAGATGCTCGTGTACAGCGTGGAGTAAAACTCGAAGATATCTTTAGCCAAATCCAAGCTGGCGAAGTAGCAACATTGAACTTGGTCATTAAGGCCGACGTTCACGGTTCGTTGGAAGCAGTCACAGAGAGCCTTCGTAAGTTGGAACGCGACGATGTTCGTGTTGCATTCGTGCATCGCGGAGTCGGTGGCATCACCGAAAACGACATCACGCTTGCGTCAGCTACGAATGCCACAATTATCGGATTCAACGTTCGTCCGGATCGTAAGGCACGTGATTTTGCTGAATCCGAAAAAGTGGAGATTCGTACGTACGAAATCATCTACAAACTTCTCGAAGACATGGAACGAGCAATGCTTGGCTTGCTGGCACCAGAGTTCGAGGAAGTTGTCACTGGCGAAGCAGAGGTGCGCGAGATTTTCCGTGTGCCAAAGATCGGCGCCATTGCCGGATGTTTCGTGCGGTCAGGTGTCATCACTCGCGGCACCAAGGTTCGCTTCTTGCGCGAAGGCACCATCATTTGGAAAGGCAGCATCAACTCGTTGCGTCGCTTCAAAGATGACGTGCGTGAAGTGCGTGAAGGTTTCGAATGCGGTATCGGCTTGTCGGACTTCCAAGATTTGAAGCCCGGTGACATCATTGAAACGTTTGAAGAACGAGAAATCGCTCGCGTATAAGTCTCGTGCATCATCTGCATGCACAACTGGAAAACGTACACAACAAGAAAAGGGGAGAGCACATGGCTGACCTCGACTTTTATTTTGACCCCATTTGCCCATGGGCATGGATTACGTCTCGTTGGGTCGTTGAAGTACAACAGCAACGTTCATACGACGTGTCGTGGAAGTTCATTGCGCTCAGGTTCGTGAACGAACACAAGAACTACGAGACCGATTTCCCCGCGGGTTACACAGAGATTCACGGTGCTGGCCTCAATGGCATTCGTGTTGCTGCTGCAGCGCGCGCCGACGGCGGCAACGACGCTGTCGCGCGTGTGTACACCGAGCTCGGTTTAGCGATTCATAATCGGCAAGAACGAGAAGCACTGCAAAACGATACGCATGGTCACGTGTCGGCGTTGTTGGCAAAGGCTGGGTTAAATCCTACATGGGCTGATGCCATCGATAGCACCACCTACGACGACATCATTCGCGCGGAAACAACTGAAGCTCTTGAACGCACTGGGAAAGATGTGGGAACTCCGATTATCACGTTCAACCCTGGATCGTCGCGTGAAGGCAGCTTCTTTGGTCCCGTGATCAGTGTGATTCCACGTGGAGAAGAAGCAACACGTTTGTGGGATGCGATAGAAGTGATAGCCACCACCTCAGGTATGGCCGAGATCAAACGTTCTATTCGCGAGTATCCAAAATTCGATTAACGACAGTTATGACGCTTTGAGTGCGTCGAGGACTTTGCTCCAACGCGCTGGGTCCGACTTGTACGGTGCATAGAAGCTGATACGACTGATGACGTCGCCATAGCGTGAGTGCAACTCTGGTGCAACGCGTTCTGGTTCACCGACTACAGCAAAAGTGTTCAAGATCTCATCATCGATGAGATTGCCCATCTCTACCCACTTGCCCTGCTTCGAGAGCGTGTTGAGTTCGTCTTGCAGACCACCCCAACCGTGAATATCGAGGACGCCACGGTAGGCGGGTGTTGAGCCGTAGAAAGCGATCTGTTGGCGTGTGCCAGCAGCTGCTTGTGTCATCTCGTCTTCGTTATTGCCGGTGACCACAAAACTTGGTCCCACAATTTCGAAACCTTCCATGGTCTTGCCCGCTTTTGCACGACCACGTGCGAGAGCAGGAATGGTCACTTCACGCAGATACTTCTCGGTGGTGAATCCGTGACACAGGAAGCCATCACATACTTCACCGGCAACTTCTGTCATTAACTCGCCCACGCCAGCGAGGTAGATCTTTGGTGTTCCGTAGTCAGAGATGTCTTTGGCATCTGGAGTGAAAAATGGAGTCATCAAAGTGTGGGTATAGAAGTCTCCGCGGAAATTCAGTGGTGTACCGTTCAGCCAACAATCCCAAATAGCGCGGATTGCCAAGATCATTTCGCGCATACGGGGAGCAGGATGGCTCCATTCCATGCTGAAGCGTTTTGTGATGTGGGGCTTGATCTGGCTTCCGAGGCCAAGCATGAAACGGCCCTGTGAGTAATACTGCAAGTCCCAACCGATGTTTGCAAGTGTCATCGGGTTACGCGCGAATGCAACTGCGATTGATGTGCCGATCTCCATGCTCTTGGTGTGTTCGGCAGCTAGAAGTAGCGGAAGGAAGGGATCATGATTGGTCTCTGCGGTCCATGCGCCCGAGTACCCGGCTGCTTCAACGTCTTTGGCGCTTTGTGCGGCCTGTCGTAAGTCGTTGGAAATGCCACCGTCAACTTTCATTTGATTCCCCGTCTCGTTGATTACGTAAAAACTGCTCGACTTCTTCGGCCAGCTCGTCCATCGTAGGCAAGTCAGCCTCAAGCGAATGAGTTGGGTCATGTGAGTCGAGATTGGTTATCGCGTCATAAGCGTCTTCCAGGCGACGCAACATGGTGAGATGCTCATCGTTGCTTCGTACTAGTTGATCGAGGCGCTCTCGTTGTACGCCGGCTTCACGACGTAGGGGCGCGGTGTCTATCTCGAGATCTGCCATCGAACACAAATTGTCGATGAGTGCCGCGCTCGCAGCAGGGTAAGCCATGTTGGAGATGTAGTGGGGAACTTGCGCCCATAACCCGAGCACTTCCATGCCGCGGTCAAACAATGCGTGTTCGAGTAGCGCTTCGACGCCAGCTGGAACATCAACTGTGTTGCGCGCGTAATTGAGTCGCGCTGCAACGTTTGGATCAGGGGTGGTAAAGGTGAGACCAACCGCGCGGGTGTGTGGCGCACCATACGGGTACGCACCAAATCCGTACATGCGACGCACTCCAAGTTGAATTGCAAGATCGCCAACGGTGTTTGCAAACAATTGCCATGAGGTATCTGGTTCGGGACCAGACAGAAGGAGAATGTCTTTGCCTTTGTGGTCTTTGCCGACGCGCAACTCGGGGGTGATCCATACGAGTCGTTTATTGATACCAGAGCGCACTTCCATGATTGGTCGGCGCGCGCGATAGTCGATGAATGTGTCGGCATCGAAAGAGATCAAGACATCAGATTCAGTGGAAGAGACAAGATGTTCCATTGCTGCATTCGCGGCACCGCTGGCGTCAATCCACCCGCTCAGCATGACAACAAGGGTTGGGTCTTGAAGTGGAGGTAGTTGTCCATGAACAACGAAAGGAAGTCCCACGAGTTGCAAGTTACCGCTATCTTGAACACATGGCGATCAACGTAACTGAGGAAACTTTCCAAACAGAAGTCGTTGAACGGTCAATGAAAAGCCCAGTTATTTTGGACTTTTGGGCAGATTGGTGTGGTCCCTGCAAGACATTGACCCCAATTCTTGAACGTGTCACCGATGCAACGGGTGGCCAAGTGGTGCTGGCGAAGGTGAATGTTGATGAAAATCAGCGTCTTGCCGCCGCATTTCAGATTCAGTCAATTCCCACGGTCGTGGTTTTCAAAGACGGACAACCCATCGATGCCTTCATGGGCGCCCGCGGTGAGCACGAAATTCAGCAGATGGTGGCAGCTCTTCTTCCAAATCCCACCGATGTGCGTATTCAGGAATTGTTGTCAGTTGGCACCGAAGAGTCTCTCCGCGACGCTGTGGCGCTGGCACCAGGAAATGAAGATGCGTTGTGTTCGCTTGCTGAGTTTTTGGTGCAAAAAGGCGAGAGCGAAGAAGCGCTGCAGTTGCTCGCTCGCTTGCCAGAGACTGATCGCGTGCGCCACATCGCTGCGATGGCTCGTCTTGCGCAAAACCCAATTGATAACTACGACGCCGAACTCACTTCGCTCCTTGCTCGCGTCAAGATAGATGAGACTGCGCGTCAGGAATTTCTCGACATTCTCGAAGCAATGGGACCACACGATCCGCGCACCGCGAAGTTTCGTAAGAAATTGACAGCTCAGCTCTACTAAGCGGGCGCCATATGCCACGTGTGGCGCGATGTCTCCACATGGGCATCGATGGCATGGTTACAACAACAAGCTCGTGTAGCTACTACAGCACTCCAACATTGGGTGGCGTTTATGGGCCTGCGCCGTCTCGTTGGCACTGGCGTCTCGTGTGCTGTGGTGTTGTGCGTTGGTTGGTGGTTGCTTCGTTCACCCGCGCCCCCGGTGGAATTGTCGATACCGCGCGTGTCAACAACACAACCAACAGCAAATACGTTGCTCACGTCAACCACCATTCCCACGTCGATCACCGTTCATGTTGCAGGGGCAGTGGAAAAACCAGGGGTGTACGTGTTGTCTCCTAAGGCTCGGGTTATTGATGCTGTTGCGGCGGCGGGGGGACCAACACGATCGGCAGATGTGAATGCAATAAACCTCGCATCTCCTCTGGTTGACAGCGAGCAAATCATTGTTCCGCGACGTGGAGAAAAAGTAATACGTCCCAACTCATCATCACGACCCGCACCGGGTTCATCAACAAAAGAACCTTCACAAAAAAATGATGGCCAGAACTCGTTGATCAACATCAACACCGCAAGTGTCACAGAATTAGAAACTTTGCCGGGGGTGGGGCCATCAACAGCGAAAGCAATCATCACGCATCGCACCACGGTTGCACCATTTTCATCTATTGACGATTTGCTGCAGGTAAACGGTATTGGTCCTGCAAAATTAGAAGCGATGCGTGCCTACATTGCGGTGTGATGGTTACAGCAAACTGTGTCTATTGCTTACAGCAAACTGTGCTGATTGCTTACAGCAAACCTAGAAAATAAGCGCTGAGGACTACTGCGCCGATTGTGCCAGCGATGATGCTGGCGGCAAAGAAAACGAATTCACGAAACCATTCGCGCCATCCAACAACCGGGCGTGACGACACTTTTGCTGACGACAACTGACCAAGAAACCACCACAGCAGCAAACTCACCGCAACTGCTGCAAGGATGCGTCCCGAGCCTCCCGTTGCGGGGATGCCAAGGATGGGCATGATGGGGAAGGCGACCATCGTGAACACAAACCACACCACGTTGCTCATTGTTCCGCTCAGCAATGTTTTGACGAGCCAGCCAACACAAAACAATCCGACAGCAACCCCGATACCCATCAGGCCTCCGCGTCGGCGCACATGACGTCGCGTGAGCACAACTCCACCCGGAATCAGCACCCCTTTTGCGCGTTGGCTCATATCTCGATGGTACGAGCCACGACAGCGCCAATCGTGGCATCTCACACAGATCGCATCACAACATCGTTTTGTCGTGTGGGCTCTTGGTCTGTGGATTTTCACGATCATCGGAAAGGGCGTTCCTCACATGGCAACGTCGTATCGGTGGTGGATGATTGCCATTGCTGCGGTGGGGGTGTTTGTGTGGCATCGCTGTGTGTGGCGAGTTCTTGTTATCGGATGCGTGGTTGGTTGTGTCAACGGTGCAAGTGCGTGGTGGTTATTTGATACACCCACAGTTGGGCCATGTGCTGGTCTTGCGACACTTGTCGACGACCCTGACGTGCGTCCACACAATATCTCGGTAGTGATAAAGATCGACGGACGTCGCTATCGGGCAAACGCATACGGAATGGCTTCTCGCAAATTGTCATCGCGGTTGATGGGGGAGCAGGTGTATGTGACAGGAATGTGTAGTGCACTGTCGGGGCGTTTTGCGGACTGGGATCGTCAACGCCACATCGTGGGACGTTTGTCAATTGAGACTGTTCGAGAAGAGTATTCAGCAGGGAGCCCGTTGTATCGATCTGCGAATCGATTACGGCGTCACATCACAGATGGCATGCAACCGATGCACGTGGCAGACCGGGCGTTGTTTACCGGACTCGTAATGGGAGATGACCGGGAACAACCACAATCAATGATTAACAGTTTCCGGGCAAGCGGGCTGTCGCACTTGTGTGCCGTGAGTGGTCAAAATGTGGCGTACGTTTTAGCAGCCGTCGGTCCGTTTTTGCGGTCACGAAAACTAGCGATGCGACTCGTATTGACAAGTGCGTTGCTCGCATGGTTTGTTGTGCTCACTCGTGCCGAACCATCGGTGGTGCGAGCTGCTGTGATGGCCGGCATTGTTGCCACGGCATTTGCCATTGGTCGCGGAATACGTACCAAACAGGTGCTGTGCATCACGGCAATCGGGTTGCTCTGCATTGACCCGATGATGTCACGCAGTGTTGGGTTCTTGTTGTCGACAGGAGCAACGGCCGGTTTGGCATGGTTGCTGCCATTTACATCACAGATAGTGGGGAAGGGTCATGTCCGCGATGTGGTTGCAGCAACGTTGGCTGCAACCGTGGGCACTGCGCCTTTGTCGTTGTTCTTTTTTCATCATCTGCCAATCGTGTCGATCCTTGCCAATCCATTTGCGGTTCCCATCGCTGGTGCTGTGATGTTGATTGGGTTGCCCATGTCGCTGGTATTGCCGCTGTTGCCAGGCCCACTACACGTAGGCCTTGTCTATCTGCTGGAAATTCCGGTGCGACTTTTGTGGTGGATCGCAGTGGTGTGCGATGCGATCTCGCCCCCGGCAGTGCTGAACACTGTGTGCTGGTGTGCACTAATCATGTGGGGTGTCTGGCGATATCGACGCCGTTCACCTGCACACGGCGTGTCTGTCTGATTCGCGAATAGCGCCATCGACAACACCCATGTGAAAAAGTGGTGGCATGTCGGTCTATGTCATTTCTGGAGATGCGTCGTTGATCAGCCTCGAGCTGTCGAACGTCTTGCAACAGTTGATTGGTGACGAAGACCGCTCCATGATGCTTGAAGATATCGATGCATCTGATTCACAAACAACTGCTACTGGTATCGCCGACGCGCTTCACACGCCGCCGATGTTTACCGAGCGACGAGTAGTTCTTGTTCGTAATGCCCACGACATGCCCTCAGATGTGGTTGCTCATTTTGCCCAATCCATTGAGACAATGAATGACACCACTGATCTTGTTGTCACTATCACTGGTCGCCAGCCCAAGGCGTTGTCAGATGCGTTCAAGAAGGCCTCCGCACGTGCAATTGGCGCCACCGTGCCAACAGGAGCAAAAGACCGCTTGTCATGGATCGAGTCACATCTCGTTGAAGCAGGCATTTCTTACACCCCCGATGCAGCGCGTCTCATTGCATTGTGGTTCGGCAATGATCAAGGACGCCTATCTGGATTAATTCAAACCCTGCGCGCAACCTATGACGAGGGCACCAAGTTGTCGCGTGCCGACATCGAAGTGTTTCTCGGTGAAGCCGGCAGCATTGCACCATGGGATCTCACCGATGCAATCGATGCGGGAGATGTCAACAAATCACTTGTCATGTTGCATCGCATCATGATCGATTCTCATCCACTTCAAGTGTTAGCGCTACTCGCTAATCGCTACGCGAACATGATGAAACTTGATGGTCCCGCCGTACGAACTGTTGCCGATGTTGTGGCCATTCTTGGCGGGAAGGAATTCACAGCGCGCAAGGTATTAGAGCAGTACCAGCGACTCGGTAGCAGTGGCGTCTCGCAGGCCATATCGCTGATTGCACAAGCAGACGTTGACCTACGTGGCGGAAAAGAATGGGACGACGTTCTCGTGATGGAAGTCTTGGTTGCGCGACTGGCGCGTCTTGGTCGTTCGACGACTGCTGCGACTACTTCGCGGCGGCGTTGATTTTTTTCATGAGGCGGCTCTTGCGACGAGCGGCCGTGTTGGGATGAATGATTCCCTTGGTGGCAGCCTTGTCGATGCGCTTCACTGCAAGACGAAGATCGTCGTCTGAACCAGTCGTGACGGCGTTCTTTACGCGGGTACGCAGTTCGCTCTTAACCGCCTTATTGCGTTCTTCACGCTTGGCGTTTGTAATGATGCGCTTCTTTTGGCTCTTGATGTTTGCCACGTTGGTCAAGGCTAGCGGTGTTATTCGCTGTCCCCAACTACGAGGGTGCCCCTAACTGTGGGGCAGTAGAGTGAAACCGCCCATGGACCTTGCAAAAATCCGTAATTTTTCGATCATCGCCCACATCGACCATGGGAAATCGACACTGTCTGACCGCATCTTGGAGATGACCGGCGCCGTCGATGCGCGCGAGATGCGCGAACAATACCTCGACTCGATGGATCTTGAGCGTGAGCGAGGCATCACGATCAAAGCCCAGAACGTGCGCGTCGAATGGAAGGGCTTCACATTTCATCTCATCGACACTCCTGGCCACGTTGACTTTGGATACGAAGTCAGCCGATCACTTGCTGCATGTGAGGGCGTGGTGTTGGTGGTGGACGCAGCGCAAGGCATCGAGGCCCAGACACTCGCGAACTGCTATCTCGCGCTCGAACATGATCTAGAAATTGTTGCAGCGCTCAACAAGATCGACCTACCAGCTGCTGATCCCGATCGATATGCGATGGAGATTGAAACCGTGTTGGGTCTCCCTGCAGAAGAGATCTTGCGCATTTCCGCAAAGACGGGTGCCGGTATCGCCGAATTGTTGGATGCAATTGTTGATCGTATCCCACCACCAAAAGGTGATCCTGACGAACCATTGCAGGCTCTCATTTTTGATTCTCAATACGACCAATACCGCGGAGTGGTGTCGAGCGTGCGTGTGATGAATGGTCGTATGTCGGCGGGCAGTCGTCTTCAGTTCATGAACGCACGCACGGTGCACGAAGCAATCGAAATTGGCGTGCGCCGACCAGAGAACACTCCCATTGCCGAACTTGGTCCTGGCGAAGTGGGTTATCTCATCGCCGGTATTAAAGATGTGGCACAAGCTCGAAGTGGTGAAACAGTCACCACGGTTGCCCAACCGGCGTCAGAAGCACTACCCGGATATCGCGACCCGAAGCCCATGGTCTTTTGTGGTTTATATCCCATCGACGGTGATGAGTTTGAAAACCTGCGTGAGAGTTTGGAGAAGTTAAAACTCAACGACGCCTCGGTCACCTATGAGCCTGAGTCCTCTGGTGCACTGGGTTTTGGTTTCCGTTGTGGCTTCCTTGGCCTGTTGCACATGGAAATTGTGAAGGAACGTCTCGAGCGTGAATTCAATTTGGCGCTCATTGCCACTGCGCCGTCAGTTGCGTATCGCGTGACACGAACAGACGGCGAAGTGATGGTGATCGACAACCCTGCCGATTTGCCATCTACACAAAACATTGCCGGCATTGAAGAACCGTATTTCAAAGTCAATATCATCACGCCAAAGGAATACACCGGCACATTGATGGAATTGTGTCAGTCACGACGTGGTGAGATGGTCAAGCTTGAATACTTGTCGCCTGAGCGTGTGGAACTGCATTACGCCATTCCACTCGGAGAAGTAGTGGTTGACTTTTTTGATCAGATGAAGAGTCGCACACAGGGGTACGCAAGTCTCGACTACGAACTTGAGGGTTACCGCGAATCAAATTTGGTACGCGTTGATTTGTTGTTGAATGGCATTCCAGCTGATGCATTCAGCACCATTGTGCATCGCGACAAATCTTTCGACTATGGCCGACGTATGTGCGAGAAATTACGCGAACTGATCCCACGACAAATGTTTGATGTGCCTATCCAGGCAGCTATCGGTGGCAAGGTCATCGCGAGAGAGACCGTAAAAGCCAAGCGCAAGGACGTGTTGGCGAAGTGTTATGGCGGTGACATCACCCGTAAGCGCAAACTTCTTGAGAAACAAAAAGAAGGAAAGAAGAAGATGAAAGCGATTGGTCGCGTCGAAGTGCCGGGCGACGTTTTCATCAGCGCCTTGAAACTGGACGACTGACATGACATCCGCCGTGAGTACCACAAAAACTGGCGGCATGTTTCGGTCATTGCGTCATCGCAATGCACGTGTTTTTTTCATCGGTCTATTGGTGTCGAATGTAGGCACTTGGCTGCAGTTCACTGCTACCTCGTATCTCATTTACGACCTCACTGGTGCCGCCACCGATCTTGGTCTGAATGCCATGTTTCAGTTTTTACCAATGCTCGTACTTGGTGTGTGGGCGGGGGGTTTTGCTGACCAACGCAACCGTCGTGTGGTCACAATGTGGACGCAATCTGTAATGGGATTACTTGCAATCTCTTTGGGCGTTGCCGTGTTGGCA
The DNA here is from genome assembly GCA_044345725.1 of Ilumatobacteraceae bacterium. Lineage (GTDB taxonomy): Bacteria > Actinomycetota > Acidimicrobiia > Acidimicrobiales > Ilumatobacteraceae > UBA2093. Next base: position 46,549 of record JBIJAO010000013.1, read on the forward strand.
GATGCGGTGTCGTTGTGGCTTGTGTATCTCACCTCATTGGCGCTTGGTGTCGCGAGCGCAATTGACAACCCGTCACGTCGAGGATTGGTGCTTGAACTAGTTGCTCCCGATGAGATCAGCAATGCAATGGCCCTCAACACCACGGTAATGACGGGGTCTCGCATTATTGGTCCAGCGGTTGCTGCAGCACTGATCGGCCCACTTGGCGCTGGGTGGTTGTTTGTTGTCAATGGTCTGTCGTTTTTGGCGATCATCTTTGCTGTGTATGCCATTGACACCTCGGCATTGTTTCCGGTGCGCTCTGCTCCTATGGGCGGTACGCCCGTGCGCGATGCAATGCAATTTGTGTATCGCGACAATGTTCTCCGTTACACGTTTCTCGTATTTTTCATTGTCAGCACGTTTGCTTTCAATTACGGCGTGGTGCTCCCAAAAATGGCCGATGAACAATGGGGGCACGCCAATGCCTTTGGCTTGTTGCTGACTGTCATCAGTATCGGAAGTGTCGCCGGGTCACTCGCTACTGCGCGCCTGCGTGAAGTCACCACTGGATGGTTTACGGGTGTCATTGTGGCTACAGGAACATCTGCAATTGCATTGGCATGGGCGCCAAACATTTGGATTGCATATCTTGTGTGCCTGCCACTTGGTGCCGCTAGTACTGCGATGGTTGCCGCGATGAACAGTATTAGCCAGCAGCGCACGCCCGATGAGATGCGCAGTCGCATGTTGGCCCTTGTTGCAGTCGCATTCCTTGGTTCTACGCCCATCGGTGGCCCGATCACGGGGTGGGTCGGAGACAATGTGAGTTTGGAGTGGTCGCTTGCATATGGTGGTGTCATCACGTTGTTGTGTGTTCCGATGATGAGGTGGGCGAAATGACAAATGCAATTTGGTGGATTCGTCGTGACATGCGCCTTGCCGATAACAAGGCCTTGGTGGCTGCCGCAGCACATGGAGACGTGGTTCCGCTGTTTGTTGTGGATCCAACATTGATTGCCACATCTGGGGCGGCGCGCGTGAAGTTCATGTTTGAAAATTTGGCCGCGTTGAATAACGACATGAAGGGTGCACTGGTGGTGCGTCACGGTGATCCCGTCGTTGAAGTTCTACACGTGGCGCAAGAAGTAGCGGCACAACACGTGCACATCACCGCCGATTTTGCACCGTATGGTCGACGACGTGATGCTGCGGTACGAGAAGCACTCAACGCACACAACATTTCATTGCATGAAGATGATTCCCCGTATGCGGTGAACCCTGGTGTGGTGCGTAAAGACGACGGCAATCCGTTGCAAGTGTTCACACCGTTTTACAAACGATGGGTCAACGTTGAATGGAGCAGTGCTCCCACAGCACAACCAGTTTTTGCTGATGCTGCACATCACAATGTCGGACTACCTGCATCGCCAGACACAGAATGTGTCGTGCCAGAACCAGGCGAAAAAGGCGCGTGGGCACGTTGGGAGTCATGGAGCACAGTCGGGTTGCAGGCATATAAAGAAGAACGCAATCGACCCGATATTGATGGCACCTCGATGCTGTCTCCGTATTTACGCTTTGGCGTTTTGCA
>JBIJAO010000033.1:0-18088 GCA_044345725.1 Ilumatobacteraceae bacterium
TATACGTGAAGCGTTAAAGAACACCAAGATTGCTGGTGAAACAGGGTTGCGCTTTCAATACGAAGACACCAACGTGGAAATAATCGGCCTCATTCTCGCCAAGTTGTACAAACACAATCTGTCTGAACTGTTATCGCAAGTGTTATGGATGAAGATTGGAGCCGAGGAAGATGCGTCGTGGTCTGTCGATGCAGATGGCCTTGAAGTCGCATCGGTGGGACTAGCCGCCACCACCCGTGACCTTGCGCGAATTGGCGAAATGATGCGTCTCGGAGGATCACTTAAAGGCGTTCGCATTATCAGTCCAAAGCCCATTCATGATTTACGAATTGAGATGGACTACAGCACTCATCAACACATCGCAAACAGCGAGTGGGGACAAGCAATTTCACAGTACGGATTCCACAACTTCTGGTTTATCCCGCCACGTGCTGACCACTTGCACGCCGTTGGTCGACATGGGCAACATCTCTATGTCGCCCCCAACAATGGCTTAACAGTTGTGTTGACATCTTCTTCTGATTCGGATTACCAGACATACGGCGGCGAATTTGAATCAATGATGGAATGGGTGCTTTTCCGCCTCGGCACAACGTGATCTTTTTATGGCGTTAGCCTCGGCAACGGAGGTGTCCGAGCGCCTGGTGGGCTTCGCCGTCTTCAAAACGGTTGAGACGAGTGAACCTCGTCTGGCGGGTTCGATTCCCGTCCACCTCCGCCAACAGAACTGCACGTGCGTGATACTTCAACGCTCGTAACGCGATGCCGGCAGGCGCACATCGCCCACGCGTTTTGTCAATCCGTATTTGTCGAGCACGGTCCCTAACGGCACAGCGTGTTTGCGCGTGAGACCAGTGATGTCGCGTAAGGCGGCCATGGTAAATCCAGCAGGAAACTGACGCCACAACTCGGCCAGAACGTCGCGCAGGTCTTCCAAGACATCTACGTGAAATGCAATGCGATCGTGTTCGTACACAGTTCCCATCTGTACTAAGCGACGCATGACGTCACGGGTCAACGTAGTGGCATCAACGCCAGTGCGACCGCCGTTTCGAATCAGTATGGCAATTCGTTGTTCATCTGGAGACAGCAACTGACCACGACGCACCACGCCATGAGAAATAATGACCCCATCGATGTTGTCGATCAGCAATTTCTCCCAGGATTGCAAGATCGATACGTCAACGCCTTCAGGTGATTCATCCAGCATCACTTGTAAACGATGACGAGTATCAGCAACAACCGCATCACTTGCCACCCACTCACCTACCACTGCGCCTACGTGCTGGCCAGTGTCACGCCACACTGTGCTCACCAACACCCAACCTCGCTCAGACAAGTACGTCTGAACGGTGCCATCAGGACGAGCCTTTGTCACTGGCGCTACAGGATGAACATCAAGCACTGCTCCTCCACCCACGGTTTCGCTGCGTCCGGTCTCGCGCAATACGAATCGATCGCCGGGAAGCAGTGGCAAGGCGTGTTGAAACGTCAGTCGTATTAGACCGTTGTTACCAGGCGTGATCAAGTCAGCACCGAGAACACGCAACTGCACTTCTTGATCAGAGGTTCCCACATGCAAGATGTACTGACCGCGTTTGCTTACGTTGTGACCAAGAGACGACAACACCTCAAGTGACGCGTCAAATGACGTTGTGGGATTCCACTCCTCAGACCTCACCAACGCGTCACCGCGAGAAATCTCATTACTTCCAACTCCAGTCACATTGAGTGCTACCCGCGCCGGGCCATCTACGCTGTCGACGGCCTGACCATGTGTTTGGATTCCGCGAACACGTACTTCCACACCGTTGCCCACAATCGACATGCGATCATCGACGTCTATGTGACCTTGCAGCGTTCCGGTAATCACAGTGCCAGAACCAGTCATAGAAAAGACACGGTCGATAAAGAGACGAGTGCGTTGTTTTTCTGTGTTTAGTGGGGCATTGGAAACAGTTACTGCGAGAAGATTCCGTAATTGTTCGATGCCATGACTCGAGTTGACGGATGTTGAAATAACGTCTACGAGATCTATACCACGATGCGTTAGTCGTGCGCGCACATCTTTTTCGACTTCATGAATTCGTGCTACGTCGACTCGGTCACTTTTTGTAATCGCTACAACAAACATTCTCGAACCAAGCAACGACACCACATCACAATGCTCGGTTGTCTGTGGCATCCACCCTTCGGCGGCGTCAACAACAAGAAGCACTACCCCTACGTGTGATACGCCGGCAATCATGTTCCGAATGAAATCAACATGACCTGGAACATCTATGAAACTCAGCGTGACGCCGTCGGACGTTGTGGTATGTGCAAAACCGAGATCAATCGTCATCCCACGCTGTTTTTCCTCGGACAAACGATCGGGATCTGTCCCTGTTAGTGCGCGTACCAAGAATGATTTACCGTGATCAACATGACCTGCGGTAGCAATGACTGTCATATTGATATTTCAGAAATTGCGTTCACCAGTACGTGATCATCGTCGACACTGCAGGATCGTAAGTCGATGATGGTTGTATTGCCGTCTACCCGTGCAATCACGGGGGTGGAATAACGGCGAAGTTGCTCGCTGTGATCACCTGACAAAGCAAGTGCGACCGATGGAATAACAGATCCGGGAGCTGACCCAGCGCCGGGCAAAGACTCCGTGTCGATCACATGGATCATTGAAAAATGAGAAGACGGCAACTGACGCACAATATTGTCGGCGCGAGCCTGCAATTTTTCTATTGGCCCGGTGGCCATTGACCAGAAAGGAATGTCATCACACACGGTGCCCGACAAATAACTCAGCAAAACATTTTGCAGACCTAACAGGGTGTGAGATCCAGGTCGAAGTGCTCTCATCAGCGGATGCGATGCGCACGCAGCGACCAATTCTTGTGATCCCGCGATCACGCCGCACTGTGGCCCACCCAATAACTTGTCGCCACTAAACAACACGAGGGATGCACCGTCTGTCAGACACTGCTTCGCGGCCGGCTCACCATGTACCCAACCAATGAGATCGCGTGACGACGATGGGACCCACGGCGTTGTGTTGTCCAATAATCCTGACCCAATGTCGACAACAACGGGGACCGGCAGCATTGCTAGTTCACGAACCGACGTTTCTTCTACAAAACCACGCATCGCAAAATTAGAGGGATGAATCTTCATCACCAATGCAACATCGTTCTTTGTATTTGCACACGCCTTCTCGTAGTCGCGAAGACGCGTTTTGTTTGTGGTACCCACATCTACAAGACGTGCACCGGACTGTTCCATCACATCTGGAATGCGAAATCCACCACCAATTTCCACGCTTTCACCGCGTGACACGGCAACATCACGACCGTTGGCTACGGCTGCTAACACCAACAACACGGCGGCCGCGTTGTTGTTCACTACCACAGCCGATTCAGACCCGATGAGGGTTGCCAATAACTCACTGACTGCCGTGTGACGTGATCCTCTTTTTCCGGTGCGAAGATCAAATTCAACGGTGACAGAACGATGTGATCCACCCGTTGCAATTGGTGCACGGCCAAGATTTGTGTGAAGCAACACTCCGGTTGCATTTACCGCGTCGCGCATCAACATCTCTTCCATGTTTCGCACAACACGTATTGCGTCTACCTCGATGTCGCCTGACTCACCAATGCGATATGCCTCGATTGCGCGTCGCGCGCACTGCACCAACAACGCGTGCGGTAGGTCTGAGTGTCGTGACAGCGCTCGGGCAAGGGCGTCCACCGATGGTGGCCTGCCTGCCTGCTGTTCTTCCACTGCCGTCACGGCATTGAAACTAATAGGCTCGCCACCATGACCGCACAGCCATTGTCTCCACGCCTCACTGAATGGACATCATGTGGTGGCTGTGCTGCGAAATGGGGGGCATCTCTTCTCGCAGATCTCGTTCGGGAACTTCCTGAGTCAACTGACCAATCGTTGCTTGTAGGCCTCGCGCCCTTTGATGACGCAGCGGTGTATCGACTAACAGACGACATTGCTCTTGTCAGCACCACTGATTTCTTTCCCCCACTTGTAGACAATCCGTCTGACTTTGGTGCTATTGCCGCCGCAAATGCGTGCAGCGATGTATTCGCAATGGGAGGAAGCGTTGTCCTTGCAGTAAACATTGCAGCATTTCCTGAAGAGTTTCCTCGCGAATGGATCACACAAATTTTTGATGCCGCAGCACAGGTTGTTGCTGAATCAGGAGGCACCATCGCAGGTGGTCACACAATTCGTAATCCAGAACCAATCTTTGGTCTCGCGGTACAAGGCACTGTGCATCCAGATCGCATCTTTCGTAAATCTGGTGCAAAGCCAGGCGACGTTGCATTGATCTCAAAACCAATCGGTACTGGTCTTGTGATGGCGGCGGGAACTGACGCGCATCAACAACATGTAATCAACGGTATGCGCACAACAAATCGACGCGCAGCAGAAGAATTACGTGAATTGGGCGATGCAGTGCATGCGGTGACTGACGTAACTGGATATGGACTCGCAGGTCACGGTTGGGAAATTGCAGATCGTTCTGGAGTGCGTCTTTCAATACAACACGATCTCATTCCTACATACGATGGCGCACTAGACCTTGCACGGAGTGGAATTCGCACAGGTGGAGATCCGCGTAATCGCACATATGTGTCGTCGTCGTTTTCATCTACATGTGATGACACATATGTTGCACTAACTATGGACCCACAAACATCCGGCGGATTACTCGCTGCTGTTGATCCACGTACTGCATCGCAATTATCTGCAACATCAGAATGGACAATCATTGGTGAATTTACTGATGAAAATGTGGGAATCGTGTTGAAATAAATACGTCATTCGCCTGCTAGTCTGTAGCAATCGTCAACAAGCCACCGGTGTGTGGGGAGTGTGATTCTTTTATGAAAATCCTCGTTGTAGGAGCAGGCGGAGTAGGCGCATCAATGGCGTCAATCGCTGAGACGAGGGAATTTTTTGATTCTTTTGTCCTTGCAGATATTGATGAACGACGCGCAAAACAAGCGGTCGCAGATCTAGACGACCCTCGTCGATTTGAAGCCATGCACGTTGACGCCGGTTCGGTGGAAAATGTAGTGGAGCTGATCGAGAGGACAAAAGCAGACATCATTGTCAATGCAGGTGATCCGCGTCTCAATGAAGTTATTTTTGAAGCAGCATTTCGTGCGAGATGTAACTATCTCGATATGGCAATGAACTTGTCAAAGCCTCATCCCACTCGTCCTTACGAAGAAGTGGGTGAACCGCTTGGTAAAGCGCAGTTAGAGGCGCACGAACAATGGATCGACCGCGGGATACTTGGTCTTGTCGGCATGGGTGTTGAACCAGGTCTCAGCGACATTTTCGCCCGATATGCAAAAGATCATCTTTTTGATGAAGTGCATGAAATAGGCGTGCGTGATGGTTCTAATTTGTCCATTGATGGTTTTGATTTTGCGCCCACATTTTCGATCTGGACAACTATTGAGGAATGTTTGAACCCGCCGATTGTGTGGGAAAAAGAGCGCGGATTATTCACCACCGATTGCTTCAGTGAGCCAGAGATTTTCCACTTCCCTGCCGGTATTGGTCCGGTTGAGTGCGTCAACGTTGAACATGAAGAAGTTCTTCTTATTCCTCGCGAAATTGATTGTCACCGTGTGACTTTTAAGTATGGCCTAGGTGCAGAATTCATCGACTGGTTGAAGACGTTTGCATACCTTGGTCTTGACAGTAAGGAAAAAATTAATGTTGGCAATGTTGCAGTTGCTCCGCGTGATGTTCTAGCTGCAGTACTACCGAATCCATCTCAACTGGGTCACCTTATGCATGGCAAAACATGTGCAGGTACGTGGGTACGGGGAATGTATGACGGTGCACCGCGCGAGATATACCTGTATCACGTTGCCGACAACGAAATCACCATGCGCGAATGGGGTTCGCAAGCAGTGTTGTGGCAAACAGCTGTGTGCCCAGTAGTTGCACTTGAGTTGTTGTCAAATGGCGCATGGAAGGCAACCGGTGTGCACGGGCCTGAACATTTCGATGCAGTTCCATTTCTCAACTTGTTGGGCGAATACGGAACACACCACGGTCAATTAGAAATGGGACCAGGTTTGTGGCCAAGCCCGAAGTCAACTGGTCAACCGGGTTGGGACCGTCCGGTGCGTCGAGCCATTCACCCTCACTAGTTTCTGCCAACACAGAAACAATGAGCGTTATTTTGTGCCGAGTGTGCGCAGGAAATCTGGCGGAATCACCAAGTCATCACGAGTGAGATCCTTGATGTCTGATTTGCCGATGCCCATCATTGCTGAGTCCATTCCGCCGCGAAGAACATCGAGCACGTTTTCGACACCAGCTTGACCATTTGCTGCGAGACCCCACAGATACGCACGACCAATCATTACGGCCTTTGCACCCATTGCAAGTGCTTTCACGACATCACTGCCGCGACGCACTCCACCATCGAGAATAACTTCAATCTGGCTTCCTACTGCTTCAGCGACCGCCGCGAGATTGCGAATCGGCGCTGGCGTTCCGTCGAGGTTGTTGCCACCATGGTTTGACACCGACAAAGTTGTTGCACCGAGATCAACGACGCGCTTTGCGTCGTCAACACGACAAATGCCTTTCACCATGAACGGACCATCCCACTGCGAACGGATCCATGCAACATCACTCCACGTTGGTAACGGGGTTTGCATCCATTCGTAATAGGCGCCGAAGAATGTTGGAGCAGATCCACCTGGAGGGGTCATGTTTGGCGCGGAGAGATCAGGCAACTTGCCCGACTTTGCAAACATCCAAAGCCACTTGGGTCGAGAAATTGCCTCGGGTGCAAGCTTGATCATTGCTTTCAAATCAATCTTTTCAGGGATCCATGGGCTACCCCAGTCGCGACCATTTGAAAATGACCAGTCGAGCGTGATGATGATTCCTTTGGCGCCCGCATTCTTCGCGCGCTCAAGACGATGCAACATGAGGTCACGATCACCAGACCAGTAGACCTGCAAGAAAACGGAATCGTTGACCGCTGCCACTTCCTCAATCGACTTGCTTGCAAATGAACTAAGACCCATGGCAATGCCGCGATTTGCCGCTGCACGCGCAATAGCAACTTCACCTTCAGGATGAACTGCCTGAACACCCGTGGGAGAAATAATGACGGGCATCGACAAGTTCTGACCCATCACTGAGGTCTCCATGCGACGTTCGGTTGGAAGATCAGCAATGTGTGGTGCAAAACCAAGAAGGTCAAACGCATTCAAGTTGTCGTTATACGACAACCCTTTTTCAGATCCAGCAAGTAGTGCGCTGTAGACAGATTTTGGCAATCGTTTCTTTGCCCGACGCTGTGCCTCTGCGACCGTTTCAAACCATGTGTTTGCCATTGTTCATGACCTCCCCGACCGCTTAAGTGTAGGGATTAGTCGCGTGTGAACAAGCCTGCAACGCTTGGTCGACCCCCTGCATTGTTGTTGCCGCCGAGAGCGGCCCCGAGAAAGCCGAGGAACTCGTTGGGGTTACGCGTTTGCACAAGCAAGCGGCCGGGACCAGTGAAATCAAAGACCAAGCCCTCACCGGACTTTGCCATCTGCACAATTCCACCTGTTGCCTTGCGCAAATTCATTGTGAGACTCGAGTCATACGCCACCATGTGGCCAGTGTCGAGAGTGATTTTCTCGCCCGCGGCGAGTGTCCAGGTTTCCAGCGCGCCGTAGCACGACAACACGATCTTGCCTGATCCTTCTGCATGAACAATGAAACCACCTTCGCTGCCAAATAGGTTCTTAAAACCACCCCACTTGGTGTTTAGCTCGACGGACATTTCTGATGCCAACCACGAACCACGCTGCACAATGAGACCGTCACTTGGGAGATCAACCACTACAAGATCACCCGGCATCAGTGCCGCAACGTCTACGAAACCGCCATGTGACGGTGCAGTGAAAGTGGTGAGGAAGAACGATTCACCACCAAGCGCTGCTCGCTTTAGCGACTTCATCACACCGCCCTCGGCCTTTGCTTCAACAACAACACCATCACTTGTTGCCATCATCGAACCAGACTCAGCACGAACTCTCTCGCCACCACCTAATGACAGTCGAGCTACCCCAAATGCCGGTCCATTACGCACTTCAATATCCATGTCGGGCTATCCCTCCCACTGGCGCACTCACCAATCAGCGAGAGCTGTTCATAGTGAACCGTACTATTCACGGCGTAAGGGCTTGAACGTGGTCGCTATTTGTTCACTGTGCAGTCATTTACAAGAAATGCGGCCACCAGCTGTGCTGCTTGTATTACCGCAGCATCATTCAAGATTGCAGTGGCCTGGTCGACAGCCTCAATCCCCTTCACGGTCCCAGCACCAATGGTTCTTGCAGATGTAAGAGCCTCACCGGCAGCGCCGTAGCCAGCGAGAAAAACCGAATAATCATTTTCAATCTCAGGAGTTATACCAACACGTGTGAGCGCAAGATTGGCTTCGTATCGATCGGTTTCAAATGATTGCGGCTTGGCAAGTCCCGACATCAAGATGTTTGACACCGCAGAAAACGCCGCAAGCGCCGTTGCACAATCAGACTTCTCGTCAATTGCGCTGACCACTGTGTCTTCTGTGGGCATTGATTCGGTAGTTACAACAGAATTTCCAGACACTGAAACATCAGCACTTTCGGAATCTGCACACGATGTGGTACTCACAACACACACCGCAAGACATATAGCGAATGTGCGTCGGCTAAAGGTCATGATGACAGACTAGGCAGCGATGACTGCACCATGGACGACAGATGGGGGAATCCATCAAATCCCACTGCCAATCAATACAGGTGCATTGTGGCTATGTGGCAAGCACTACATCGCACCGCGTATTAACGAAGTACGTCATGAACTCGGAGAACCAACGGTGGTCTGTCTTACCCATCGCCATGAGTTAGAACACCGCTACGACGGATACATCGACTGGCTTGAATCACATCGTGACAGTGACGCCGTCTGGTTCCCGATTCATGATCTCAATGCACCAGCTCTAAACGATGGACTCATTCTGTTGGAACGTCTTGTCAACGGGCTGCGAAACAATGAACGATTCATTGTTCATTGCGCAGCAGGAATTGGGCGAGCAGGTACAACAGCAGTAGGAGTACTCATGATGCTTGGCATGGATGCACACGCTGCAGCATCGCACGTGCGCTCACACCGACCAATGGCCGGACCAGAAGCAGGTTCTCAAAAAGAATTCATCTCTGCGCTGGCTTCTCAGCTAGCGCAGAAATGAATCACGGCCTTCTAATTGTGTCTTGAATTAGTGCGTTGCTATTTGACAACAGCAACGGACGGACGACTTGCGCCCGCCAAGAGGCTCGACACCAAGATGCCAAGTGGCAATGTGCCCCAGTACGACAACTGGAGTCCGACGTTGCCCAAGAACAACATCAGTAGCCACGTTGCGGGGAATGTGGCAATAAGGAATACGGAAATGAGAGCGAAGAGTCCCTTGATCATGCGCCTAACGTAACAAAACTGCGACCTCAAAAAGTTTTATTCAGTTGTTGTTACGAAATAATTGGCAAGCCAGTGGCCGCTGCGGCTTCTTCTACTGAGCCCAAGTCCGTCACGTCCGTGAAACCATTTGCCGCCATCAGGTCATACGCAATCGCAGAACGTCGACCCGTGCGGCAATACACCTGGTACGTGTCGCTTGGATCAAGCCCCGCAAGAGCCGCTTCTAATGTGCCGTCTTCAACGTTCAAGTTAAGTGCACCCACAAGGTGACCCTCTGCAAATTCTTCACTGGTACGGACATCAATGAGAACGACCTCTTGTACTGATTCATCAACAACAGAATCGTTTGAAGACCCGTTATCGACAACATCAGTCACTGCGGGTTGAGTGTCTAAATTTTTTTCACTTGTACTTGAGTCTCCACCACACGCAGTAAGGGCAGAAATGGACAGTAGGGCAATGGCCAAAGTGGCCTTCCTATAAATGCGCATGCCCAAGTATGTACATAAACTTGGCACGTGCCATTGTCACCCCGAGCAAAAAGTGCTTCTGCGCTTGCAAACGACAACAAGATTCGGGATGCAGCAATTGACGTCGCACACCAAATAGGACTGCAGCACCTTCGTTTTGGTCATATTGTTGAACACACTGGCTTAACAACCGGCGCGCTGTATTCACGCTTTGCTGACCACAACGATTTACTCGCCACGTTATGGATTGACCGTCTACGTGAGCCATTCGTGCAACTCATGAGCGACGCGATGGCAGCCTTCGAGTCAGACAATTCTCAAGCGGTGCACAAGTTGGCTGATCGCTTGCACAAACTTTCAAAACCAGAATGGGCTGCAATTGAAGCAGTCATGATCGCGCACCGAATTCCTGAACTTGATGAAGTGGTCACAGAAGATGTTGTTGATTATCTCGAAGGCATTGGACTGACACCTCAGTTTTCCGGCAGCGACATCGATGGCATCAAAGTAATCACTGTGTTGTCACTTGTATTCGCATGTGCATTTAATTCGTTCATCGACAAAAGTGTTAGTGATTGGAAGTTCATATTCGAAACTCATCGCCGCGCAATTACTGATCTGGTTTCTACACCAAGATTGAAACAAGCGGCATACGGACCAATGCCCGTTACAGCGTCAACTGGTGATGATCTTCGCGACACCTTGATCAACGCAACTGCCGATGTCATTGCACGTTCTGGTCTGGATGGGGCAACTTTGGCGCGTATTTCCCGTCGCGCACGCATGACTAGTGGCGCTGTGTACACGCTGTACACCACAAAGGACGAACTCATCGCAGATGCCTTAAAAGTGCTGATGTCGGCAGCGCGTAGCGACACCACTTCTATTGTGCAGGAAGCCAAAATTGTTGAAGACTCCTTCACGTCCACAATGCAGGTGTACTCGCTTGCGTTCGAGCCAAGCAGGCGCAACTTCCGCCGTTTTCGTATGGAAGTGATGATGTCGGCGCGAACCGATGCTGACATTCGTTCCTTGTTGCGTGCGAGTTTCCGGCAGCGGATCAAAGAATACGAAAAAATCTTCGGTCCAGACCCGCGATTCAGCGCAGATTTTGTGCGCACCATCGCCCGTGCGGGACAGATGCAGCCTGTTGGCTTCTCCATCCTCGAGTCCTACATCAATCACCCAGAAAACGTTGACTTGTTGCCGTTGTCGTCGGCAATCACGCGGAACGTCTATAGCGTTCTCGCCTATGCCAATTGATGACCCGGGAGTGAGCCTCGTCTCACTGCTCTTGGCTGACTATGCAAACGTGCGCGAAGGGCTACTGAATGTCGTGAGCGCTGGGATCACCCGAGTCGCGCCTCGCGGTGAGTACCCGTTTCACCCCGATGTATTTCTCGCGATGATGGCCTATGTACATCCCGATCGCATCGACAACACCCACGAAGCGAGGGTTACCGTCAAGTATCCCGAGACCACCGAGAAAATCGCACAAATCGATTTCACGTTTAATGCCAACGCCGCACGCTTTCCCGGTGAAGGCCTGTACGTCCCTTTTGCGTTGCCCCTGCGCGAGATCGTATTTCCACACCCCGGCGAAGTTGATGTCTCCGTTGCGCTCAATGGCCAATTCGCCAGCTCTCTCACCTTCTGGTTACAAGAGTCGGCTCTAGGCGACTGAGTGCTCCCGCTGTACCCTGTTGGGTTATGGCAACAAACCGTGAAATTTGGGAAAGCGAGTTCGGCGCGTCACGTCTTCGCGAGGCCGACTACGCAACGATGTCGGGCATCCCCCTCGAACCTGTCTACGGACCAACTGAGGGGGAATTCCCTGGTCAGTACCCATACACACGCGGTCCATACGCGTCGATGTATCGCTCCAAGTTGTGGACCATGCGTATGTTCGCCGGTTTCGGCACCGCAGAAGACACCAACTGGCGGTTTAAAGAAATTCTCAAAGCAGGAGGAGATGGTCTGTCCACCGCGTTTGACATGCCAACACTTCTCGGGCTTGATTCCGACGATCCAATGTCTGAAGGTGAAGTAGGACGTTGCGGAACCGCAATTGACACTCTCGCCGACATGGAAGATCTCTACGCCGGCATTGATCTTTCATCAATTACCACGTCAATGACGATCAACTCGCCTGCAGCTGTCATCTTTGCCATGTTTATTGCCGGGGCAGAAAAGCGTGGCATTTCACGTCAACTACTTGGCGGCACACTGCAAAACGACATCCTGAAGGAATACCAAGCACAAAAAGAATTTGTGTATCCACCGCGTCAAGGTATGCGACTTGTACGCGACACCATCGCGTTTACATCCGCCGAAATGCCAAAGTGGCACTCGGTTTCGATTTCCGGATATCACATTCGCGAAGCGGGTTCCACCGCCGTAGAAGAACTCGCGTTTACTTTGGCAAATGGTTTTGCCTACGTTGAACTGGCAATGCAGGCGGGATTGCCCGTTGATGCATTTGCACCACGCTTGTCATTCTTCTTTAATGCTCACATCGACTTCTTCGAAGAAATCGCAAAGTACCGCGCCGCACGACGCATTTGGGCCCGCTGGCTGAAAGACCGCTACGGCGCAACAAGCGATCGCTCAATGCAGTTACGTTTCCACACCCAGACTGCTGGCGTGTCACTTACTGCACAGCAACCAGAAGTCAACATCGTCCGCACGGCCATCGAAGCACTCGCTGGCGTTCTTGGTGGCACGCAAAGCCTGCACACCAACTCAATGGATGAAGCTCTCGCACTACCCACGGAAAAAGCTGCGCGTATCGCATTACGCACACAACAAGTGATCGCGTACGAAACAAACGTTGCACATGTTGCCGATCCACTTGGTGGTTCGTACTTTGTCGAAGAGCTCACCAACGAAGTTGAGCGCCAAGCAGAGGAAATCTTTGCTCAAATCGCCGAACTTGGTCACGGATCAATGCTCGAAGGTTGCATTGCCGGAATCGAAGAAAACTACTTCCAGGGACGTATCGCAGATTCTGCGTATCAGCTTGAGAAGAAGTTGAACTCTGGAGAGAAAATTGTTGTTGGTGTGAACCGTTTCACCGAGGGCAACGACGAAGATCAAATCGACCTTCTCGAAATCACCAACGAAGATGAACAGCGCCAATTGAAGCGCCTCAACATGGTGCGGGCTGATCGCGATTCGTCAAAGGTCGCTGAAGTATTAGCTCGCCTCGAGCAAGAAGCAGCTGATCCAAACGTCAACCTCATGCCAACTCTCATCGAAGCATCTCACGCGTACGTAACTGTTGGCGAGATGATGGCTGCTATGGGCAGTGTATTTGGTCGCCACATTGAGGTACCAACAATATGAGCACGACTCCGGCGCGCATTCTCGTCGCAAAAGTAGGTCTCGATGGCCATGACCGCGGAGTGAAGGTGATTGCGCGTATCTTGCGCGATGCCGGATACGAAGTGATCTACACCGGTCTGTTTCAAACACCAGACACCGTTGCTGCAGCTGCCGAACAAGAAGACGTCGACATGGTCGGATTGTCGATGTTGTCAGGCGCTCACATGACACTTGCACCAAAAGTGGTCCAGAAGTTGCGTGAGAAAGATCTCCACATACCTGTTGTTGTCGGCGGCATTGTCCCCGATCGTGACATTCCAAAGCTGCAAGAAGCCGGTGTGACAGCGGTTCTCACCCCAGGTGCCACTGTGGAAGAGATCACCGCAAAAATTGCTGACATCTTGCAAGCCCAAAACGCGTAACTTCTCGCTACTGAGTGGTTGTTTCGTCCCGGGGATCATCACAGTGTGTAATAGGTCTAGAGTGAACCTATGACCACTCGCAGTTCACAACGCATCGTCGTCGGCACCGACGGATCACCAAACGCACATCGTGCAATTTCGTGGGCCGTTGACAATGCCCACGAAGGAGACACTGTTGTGATCGTTCATGCATGGCAACCGTTTGTCTATGGGTCCGAGCTCGCAATGGCCTACACCATCGATGATGTGGAAGCGGGCAAGATCCTTGAGGCTGATTTTGCGGCGTTTGCACCACGCGCGGCCGAGCGGAAGTTGATTCTTGAAAAGGTTCTCGTGCAAGCCGATGCTCGGACAGCTCTGAAGAATGAAAAGGCTGACCTCCTTGTTGTCGGTGCTCGTGGACACGGTGCTTTCTTAGGCGCATTGCTTGGTTCTGTTGCCGACTATTACGCACGCCACAGTGACGTTCCCGTCGTTGTTGTACCTGCAGAGCACAAATAATACGTTTCTGAAATAGAATCGGGGTCATGCGTTTCCCCTCTGCTTTATTTCGTGTTCCCTTGGATCAATTGTCGCCCTAGCGCTTGTTGCCGGTCCTGTAGATGCCAAAAACCACAATGCGGATAAAGGCAAACCTGCTACCAACCCAGGGAACTCTTCAAACACAGCAAATGAATCTGTGAACTGCGTTCAACGTGGAAATGCGCCATCAACGGGTGGTGCGTCATTCATTGTGGAATTCAAACAAGGCGTCACGCAAGTTGCTATCGACACAGCATTGGGTGCAATTGGTGGAAATGGAAAGCGTCTTGAAAATGCTGGGGTCGGCACTATCAAATTCGGATCACGCGGCCAATCTGATGCGCGCAAGGCACTCGCCCAACTCGGCAATCTCATTCAACGTTGCGAGGACGATCAAGTAGTCAAGACAGACCCTCGAGATGCTGTCAGTAGCGCAGGAACACAATCTCCGGCAAGTTCATGGGGCCTCGATCGCACCGATCAAAGAGCGCTTCCGTTAAACAACAGTTATTCGTATGCAACTACCGGTAGCGGCGTCGATGTGTACGTGGTTGACACCGGAGTTTTGTCAACTCACAGCGAATTCACTGGCCGTATTCGTTCGGGTTTCGCCGCCACCGGACTCACCGGCACTGAAGACTGCAACGGTCATGGCACACACGTTGCCGGCACAGCTGCAGGAGCTACGTACGGTATTGCACCCGCGGCCACTGTTGTCCCTGTACGCGTTCTTGACTGCAACGGTTCAGGAACATTGTCGGGCGTTATCGCAGGTATTGACTGGGCGATTCAAGATCACACCACCACCCCAGCCGTATTGAACATGAGTTTGGGTGGTGGACTGAGTGGAATCTTGGATGCTGCAGTACAACGCGCTGTGGATGATGGAATCAGTGTTGTAGTTGCAGCTGGCAATAGCACTCAGGATGCATGCGGATTCTCTCCGGCTGCTGCTCCCAACGCAATCACCGTAGGTTCAACTACCACGAGCGATACGCGCTCATTGTTTTCTAACTTTGGTGAATGCGTCGACGTGTTCGCGCCAGGATCCGCCATTAAGTCTGCGTGGCACACTTCCACCACTGCCACCAACACTATTTCGGGTACATCCATGGCGTCACCACATGTTGCTGGTGTTGCAGCTCGAATTTTGTCGGCAAACCCCACCTTTTCCCCCGGGCAAGTAGCTGCGATCATCAAGTCAAGCGCTACACCCAACGTTGTGCTCGACTCGCGATCAACTAGCAACCTGCTTCTGTTTGCCGATGCAGATGCCACAACTGTTACCCCACCACCAACAGATGGCGGTGGTACTACTCCCGGTGATGGCACACAAGCGTCTGCACCCGAAACACCCAATACTCCTGTTGCTCTCGCAGGCGACCGTAGCGTTCGTCTGCAATGGACGAATAATGCTGATGGCGGTAGCGCCATTATCGGTCACTCCGTACGCGTTTTTGCAAATAGCAATTTGATAAGTGAATTATCTGTCAACGCACGTACAGACATCACCATAAGCGGCCTCAAAGTTGGCACTGTGTATACATTCCGTGTTGCCACAATCAACGGTGTCGGTCGCAGTGCATTCTCGGCGCTATCGAATGAAGCAACACCCGTGCGCATTGTTGGCAATAAAGCGCCAAAGGTACGCCAAGTTTCTGCTCCTGATGAAAAAGCCGGTGTTCCACGCGCATTGCGGGTGACTACATCAGGCTCGCGTCTTATCACTTCATGGCGCTACGCCAAACAAGATCTTGAGCACAACACCAACTTCATCGTGCTGATTCGTGATGAAGACGGCGTAGCAGCTCGCCTCGTTGTTTCTGACTGGCAAGGCGTGACGGTGGCAGGCCTCGATCCTGGTCGCTATACAGTTCGCGTACGAGCGTTCAATACAATGGGTGCTGCACGTGCAACACCACCTGTATCAGTGCGTATTCGCTAGTGATCAGGATGCGTTTCTTTGAAGCGCTCAAGTGATGCAGCTATTTCTTTCTCTGCTGCATCACGACCTTCCCAATTTTTCACATTGGTCTCTTTATTAGGCTCGAGCAACTTATAGACCTCAAAGAAGTTGCTGATCTCAGCCAAAAGATGTTGCGGAACATTTGCAAGATCCTGATACGTGTTGTATCGCTCATCGCGCGATGGAACACACAGCACCTTTGCGTCTCCGCCTTTTTCATCTTCCATCCAGAACACTGCAATAGGGCGCACCCACATGTGACATCCGGGGAATGTTGATTGAGGCAAAATCACTAGCGCATCGAGTGGATCCCCGTCTTCGCCAAGAGAATTGGGAAAGAACCCGTAATCAAGCGGATACTGCATTGCAGTGAACAAGTTGCGATCAAGCCAGATTTCTCCGGTCTCATGATCCATTTCATATTTGTTGCGTGAGCCCTGGGGGATCTCAACGACCATCTCTACTTCCACGGAGCGATACTAAGACCTTGTCCTGTCATCGAACGACCCTTATTTGTGTGCGGCTCATGGTGAGTCGACGACTCGGGCTCATCTTCAACACCATCAACTGGCATGTGCCGGCACGGATGGCCCACAGTTGCCCGCCGTACACGCGACAAACCCGTTTATTGAGCACAGTTAGCCACATCTTGGCTTGTGAAGTCGCTTTTGGCGAAGCAATATCAAGCTTTCGCAGCACCACCCGCACTCGCGTCAATGAGCCCACTTTCACACTGGGTCGCGCCTTTTTGACGTCCCCAGTGAGAGCGTTGGTCGCCGAGAAATCAGCGCTCGGAACCTGGGTATCTCTTTCATCAATGGCCCCGGTCTCGTGATCAGACGGCGAGTCGCTTATCGGCGTGTCTCGTGGTGGAGGTGACACCACCGGAGGATCATCTGACTCTGGAACATTTGTTGGCGGATCAACAATTGGTGCGTCATCTATTGGTGTCGATGCTGGAAGTTCGATGGTGTTAAACGTCTGTATGGCCCCGTGCGTTGTTTGTCCAAGACTTGTCGTAACAATGCGATAGAAGTACGACTCATCATCTTCTAAGCCTGATAGGTCGGTGGACACAGACGCATGTACAAACGACGACAATTGTGTTGGCACCGATATCGACGCACCGCCTGTGCCACGTTGTTGTCGGGCATTTGAACCCCAACACCAGAGTTCTCCTTGTCCGACCAATGCACAGCCATGCAACTCAGAAAGTGACAACTGAGTAACAGAAGTAAGTTCGGGTACGAATGTCGGTGTGTCGACATCAATAGTGGCGCCAAATGCAGTGACTCCCACTGCGCCTTCTCCCCAACATTTCACCGCACCGTTAATAAGCAGAGCACAGGATGCGTCAGAGTCGACGTTGACCGCAATAGCGCGTTCTCCTGTCGTCAAAGTTGCTGTTGTGAGTTGATCAGATGAATCAGAGTCACCATCACCTAACTGACCACTTGAGTCATCACCCCAACATTGAATGGATCCGTTGTGTAGCACAGCACATGCGTGATTATCTGCAACCGATACCCCGTCTACCGATGCTGAGAACTGGCCGGGAGATGCCACGCCTTGTATTCCCTTTCCCCAACATTTCACTGTTGCATTGCTTAATACTGCGCATGTCCGTGATGCACTACTTGCAATAGACATCACCGAATGATCCGGATCTACAGACACTGTGACTGGAACCGACGACGATGTACTTACTCGCCCGAGTTGCCCCAAAGTATTTGTGCCCCAACACCGCACTTCGCCACCCGCCATCAAAGCGCACGTGAAATCATCTCCAAGCGCAACATCTACTACTCCAGAGATATCTGCATCAGTAGGAGCGGTTTTCGATAGAAGTGTTCCATCTCCCAGTTGCCCCGCTG
>JBIJAO010000034.1:0-17732 GCA_044345725.1 Ilumatobacteraceae bacterium
TCCTGTACAACTAACAGCATCGCACCTGTAGTGAAAGTACTACACCAAAAAATTGGTATCGCACGCGGTGTTCTCACAACAATTCATGACGTGACGAATACTCAAGTAATTGTGGACGCTCCACACAAAGACTTGCGTCGTGCACGTTCAGCACTGAACTCACTCATTCCCACATCAACGGGCTCTGCAACAGCGATCACGATGATCTATCCCGAACTACGAGGCAAGCTCAACGGTCTTGCTGTTCGAGTACCACTGTTGAATGCTTCCCTCACCGATGCGGTATTCACTATGAATCGCTCTGTCACCCTTGAAGAAATCAATGACTTGCTGTCTGAGGCCGCCGCGGGCGACCTAAAGGGAATTCTGGGATTTGAAACACGACCACTGGTGTCTGCCGACTATGTCAACGACACGCGTTCAGGAATTGTCGATGCACCCTCCACAATGGTGATTGATAATGAAATGGTCAAAGTTTTGGTGTGGTACGACAATGAGTATGGATACGTACACCGAATGGCTGAACTTGCTGCATTAGTGGCCCAACAACTGTCATGAGAATTCGCAAGTGAAACTTCGTAACTACATACTCGTCACGTCCGGGTATTGGGCCTTCACTCTGACCGACGGTGCGTTACGTATGTTGGTGTTACTTCACTTCAACGATCTTGGATATTCCGCTGTCGCGATCGCATTTCTGTTTCTCGCCTATGAGTTCATGGGCATTCTTACAAACCTGGTGGGTGGCTGGATTGGGTCGCGTCGTGGCCTCAACAAAACACTTATTTCTGGTTTGGGTCTTCAAATCATTGCGCTGCTCGCTCTGACACTTCAAGATGCAAGTTGGGAAACATGGCTATCAGTCACGTATGTCATGGCTGCGCAAGCGTTGTCGGGGGTTGCAAAAGACCTCACAAAAATGAGTTCCAAGAGCGCGGTAAAAACTGTCGCTGGTGAAACTGAGGGAGCGCTGTTCAGACTCGTTGCGATTCTGACGGGATCAAAGAATGCGCTGAAGGGAGTCGGGTTCTTCCTTGGCTCTGCACTACTAGCGTGGCTTGGCTACGACACTTCACTTTTCGTAATGGCAGTAGTATTAGCGGCAGTAGTCGTTGCGCTTGTCATCTTGCTTGATGAGGACATTGGGAAGGCAAAAAAGAAAGCACCACTTCGCTCAATTTTCTCGAAGTCGACCGCGGTCAACAGACTCTCGTTTGCGCGTTTCTTCTTATTTGGATCTCGTGATATTTGGTTTGTGGTTGCTCTGCCCGTGTTCCTCTCTACTGAGTTGGGCTGGTCTCACCAAGGAGTTGGGGGGTTCCTAGCCGCATGGGTAATCGGATACGGAATCGTGCAGTCATTTGCCCCGCGAGTGATTCGCATGTATCAACCTCGATCAGTAAGCGAAGTTGCCGCAAGTCGTCTGTGGGCACTACTTCTTGCCATAGTCACCGCAACACTTGCAATTATTAGCGCATTCGATGATGTTCGCACTGCAGGCATCATCATCGGTCTTGTGATTTTTGGAATTATCTTTGCAGTAAATTCTTCAATCCATTCGTATCTCATTCTCGCGTACTCTGACGAAGACAATGTGGCAATGGATGTCGGTTTCTATTACTCATCTAATGCAGCAGGTCGATTCATCGGGACGCTTCTGTCGGGCATTTTCTATGTGTGGGGCGGACTAACTCTTGCCTTATGGGGTTCCACAATTTTTGTCATCGTCACTTGGCTTGCTTCATTTGCACTACCAGAACACAAGAAAACGGAATCAACTTCTCTCTCTTAGAATGGAGTTGTGACGGAACGCAACTCCATCGAAGTTTTCGCAGACGTTTGGTGTCCTTTTGCTTACGTAGGTCTGCGAATGATCCGCGACTATCGCAACAAGCTCGGAAAATCAGACCCAGTGATCGTCGTGCGATCATGGCCCTTAGAGCTAGTGAACAATGCACCAATGGATCCCGCAAAGGCAAAGGGCAATTGCGATGCCCTGCGTGACCAAGTAGACCACGATGCATTTTCTTGCGTAAATACCGAAACCTTCCCCGCATCTACTCTTGACGCTCTCACGTTGATCTCGCACGCGTACACAATCAATGCCGATCTCGGCGAAAGAGCCGCTTTTCGAGTACGCGAAGCCCTCTTTGAAGAAGGCCGTGACATTAGTGACCGTTTGGTGTTAGACGACCTTGCAAAAGAGATGGAGATCACCGACTATTTCGACCCCGCACACACTGCGGTACTTGCAGATTGGGAAGAAGGAAAACAGCGCGGTGTCGTTGGCTCCCCACACTTTTTTTATGGCACCGTCGGAACTTTTTGCCCCTCGCTGCAAATGACAAGAGAACCCGCTACAGGTCTTACGATTCACACAGACACGACACGACTGCACGAGTTTCTGAAACAGTGCTTTCTGTGAGGATTAGTTACTTCGCCTGATCGTCACTTAATCGTGTAGCGATACACGTCACTTAATTGTGTAGCGATACACATTGGTGCTGCGTGCTTCAAAACCAATGCGCTGATATAAACGATTCGCTGCTTCCCGAGATGGACGAGACGTGAGGTCAACAGTGATCGCTCCGCGTTTCCGCGCTTCTTCAATAGCCGTCAGATTTAGTGCCTGACCAACACCATGGCCGCGTGTTGATTCGTCAACAACGACATCTTCGATCCAGGCACGAATTCCTGTTGGAATGCGAAAGGTCGCCAACGTCAAAATACCTGCAATCTGACCGTCAACACGAGCGACAAGCAACACCGTGGAAGGTGAAGAAATGATCTCTGCAAGTTCTTCTCGCGTCGGTGCGGGGTTGGACGATGACAATTGAGGGATGAGCCGCTTGCATGCATCAAGTAGTTCGTCTGTTACTTCAACTGCACTCGCCACTGTTGTTGCCATAGCCATACACACTACGGTGTGGTCATGGTTACAGTCCCGTCATCGTCGCATGTTCTTGCACGTCGCTTAGCGTCAGTCCTTGAGCCCGTCACGGGTCAGGTGTATTTCGCGCGTGAATGTCACGACAATTACGTCAGGCTTGGTTTTGGTCCGAGTCCACGCGACATCAACGGCGTTCCCGGACCAGATTTCACTGCGTACTTCACCAGTCGCGGCTCAGTGATGGGACAAGTGCCCGGCGAAGTCGTTGCAGCAGCATTTGCAGTATTCAACCCCGCGATAGTTGTTCCTGCCGTGACAAAGGGATGGTCACTAACTGATGCAGCCACCATCTGCCATGCACGCGATGACGGTGCAATCGCCGCCCTTCATCGCATAGTGGGTGTATTGCCCACCGGTGCTGAACGAGTACGCGAGTTGTTGTTACGCGCCGTCACTCCACTTCGCCCTGAAGGTCGACCGTTGTATGCCGGTTTGCGGTCACTTCCGCTGCCGGGTTCAGTGATGGGTGATGTGTGGCGCCTCGGCGATATGTTGCGGGAGTATCGCGGTGATAGCCACACTGCAGCGTGGGTGAGTAAAGGAATCACCGCGACGGAAATCGGTGTGTTGTCGGAACTGTATTGGGGATTACCACTCAAGTCATACAGTCGCACGCGCGGTTGGTCCGATGCCGATTACGCAGAAGCCATCGATTCCCTTGTTGAACAATCTTTCATCACCACCGATGGAGAACTCACCAGCGCAGGACGTGAAGTGCGCGAAGAAATCGAAATCCACACGGATGATCAGATGATGCCGGTTCTCCATGCGCTGTCAGATGACGTACATGAGTTGATTGCAATTCTTGGCCCATGGGGCGCCGCGATTCGCGATGCCAAGGGTTATCCCATGTCAGGTCCGCACGATCTGGCTGAATCTGCCCGGTCGTAGCGATAACGTATAAGCAATGGCGTCGTTTGATCACGTTCGATGGCTCTCACAGCCCGAACTTCGTCGCCCTGTCATCATCTCTGCATTCAGCGGATGGAATGACGCTGCTGATGCGGCAAGTACCGCAGTACGCACTCTCGTCGATGCATGGGGAGCCGAACCGCTAGCGGAAATTGATCCCGAGGAGTTCACCGATTTCGCAACAGTGCGACCATCAGTCACCCTTGAACGCGGCACCATACGCAAGATTGTGTGGCCAAAAGTCTCCTTGTGGCATGCATCCACTCCGGGAACCGACGTCATTTTGTTGCTCGGGCCTGAACCAAGTCTGAAATGGCGTTTGTTTACCGAGCAAATCATCAGCATTGCCGTGCACTTTGATGCAGCCATGGTGATTTCGTTAGGTGCTTTGTTGGCAGATGTGCCACATAATCGACCAGTACAACTCATTGGTACTGCAACTGACTCAAACATGATCGAACGTTTCGATCTGCAGCGTTCACGATATGAAGGACCAACAGGGATTGTTGGTGTCTTGCACGACGCTTGCAGCGAAGCTGAGATTCCATCAGCATCGTTGTGGGCTGCCGTGCCGGCGTACGCCTCGCAAATACCCTCGCCCAAGGCTTCGTCGGCACTTATTCAACGCGCGGGCGAGATCATCGGAACTCCTGCACCTATCGGGGCATTGCACAATGCGATTGTGTCCTACGAAGATCGCGTTGATGATCTTGTGTCTGAAGACGAAGATCTTGCCGCATACGTTGAACGACTCGATTCGATGGGTGACAACGTTTTTGATGACGACACCGAAGAACAACAACTATCGCTATTTGATACCGAAGATGACGACGGTAGTTCTCTTGCTGATGAAGTGGAACAGTTCTTACGAGAACAAGACGGTCACTAAGTAGTGTTCGCCTAACTACTCATCAGCTGGTTATTGGTCAGTAGTACGCCACATCTCAGGACGTGGCACATCAAATGTTGCGGGTTGTCGTTCACCTCGGATAGCAGCAAAGGCCATGGAGCCCCACCATTCAAATCCGGCAGTCGCCTCGGGCAGAGAGTTTTCAGCGAACCAACCCACATCTGCTGTCTCTAGTGGGTGTCCTTGCAACGAACCACCTACTGCGCGCATATGGAAGATGAGCATGTACATCCCAAAGCGAGAAAAGCCCATTCGCATTCCATCGACAACTCCGAGAAGTTGAACAGGCTCAGCCACAATGCCCGTCTCTTCTTCTACTTCTTTTACTGCCACTTCCGACGCCGAATATCCGACATCGGCCCATCCGGTGGGATACAGCCAGATGCGATGCTCTGGACGTTGTACCAACAACAATTCACCATCATCGTTACCGACGATGCAACCGATGGCAATCTTTGGTGTGATGTAGCCCGGTACTCCCTCACCTATTGCTTGCATCCACTCTTGAACAAAATGATCTTGTTCCCGTCGAACCTCAATTGATTCTTGTGTGGACGCCTTGATATCTGCTGCGACTTTAAGAACTTCTTCGTAACGTTCTTTTTCATACAGACTTTGTGTGAATCCCATACCTGTACGAGCGATTGCCGACAGTGTCTCACTCCAGCGGATCAGATGGCGAGTGAAATCATCGGGAGAACTTGTCACCTTTGCAAGCCTACTTAGGAAACAGCATGCAGCAGTGCGCGTTCGATTTCTCGCTGATGCTCCGAATTAGTGACCTTGTCCCCCATCTGGGTTCGGACGTAAAACGTGTCAACTACTTCGTTCCCAAGCGTGTGGACACGTGCATGTCTGATGTCAAGAGACAATTCCGCAAGAGTTTTTGCAACACGATGGAGCAATCCGATGCTGTCGGGGGCGCGCAATTCCAACACCGTCGCATTCGATGACGCATTATCAATAAAGCGCACCGATGGCGGATCTGGTTTCTTTGCCGACAAGTATTTTTTTGACGATCCAGCACGAGCTCTTTCGGCAAGCCGCGCTTCGAGAGCCAGCTCACCGCGCAACGCTTTATGAATATTGGCCACAATCGGGTCCCACTCAATGTGGGAGTCATACAACGCGACCACTCGGAACTCTGATGCAGCCATGCCTTGCTCATCTGAATGTGCTTCACCTGTTAAGACATCTAAGTTCGACAATGCAAGAACAGCCGCCACTCGACTAAAGGTTCCAGGTCGGTCTGGGCTCACTACCGTTATCCGATCGTCGGCAGTGACAACGGCGACCTCACGTTGAGCCATCAGTTCCAACACGTCAGCATTAGGGAACAATCGCCATGTCACCTCGTTGATGTCTCCTCCACCTAATACGTGATGGACTCTCCGTACGAGATCACTAACAAGACTTTCCTTCCATTCACTCCATGCAGATGGTCCGGTCGCTTTTGAATCTGCTTGGGTAAGCGCATGTAACAAACCGAGGTTCAACGGTGTTTGGACATTCTTAGCAACCATGGTGATAGTTGCATCGTCACTGATATCTCGTCGAGTTGCGATGTCGGGAAGCAACAGATGGTGTCGAATCATTAACACCACGATCTCGGTGTCATGTGCGCTGAGACCCATTCGTGGCCCGATGCGTTGAAGCATCTCAACACCAACGTCGGTGTGATCCCCCGGATATCCTTTGCCGATGTCATGAAATAACGCGCCGAGCACTAATAAGTCTGGCCGTGGAACCATATCCGCCAGCCGTGCAGCGTTTGCGGCAGCCTGCCATAAGTGACGATCAACCGTGTACCTATGAAACTGGTTTCGTTGCGGTTTACAGCGAACAGATTCCCATTCAGGAAGGATGCGCGAAATCAAATTGCGCTGGTCTAAGGCTTCAAATACTGGAATTGCTGCATCACCTTCCAATAACAATGCGACGAGACCATCACTTGCGCCAGTTGGCCATGGATCGGGAAACTCTGCACACCTTTCTCCCAAGCGATCTAACGTTGCGCGTTCGATACGCGCCCGTTGACGCGCAGCTGCTGCTGCCACACGCAAGACCAAGGTTGGGTCATCTGCCGGATCAACATCATCAGCGAGACGAACTTCGCCGTTGATCAATTCGATACCCGATGCAAGCGCTTGCGGCGTGGATCGCGCATTTTGAGGGGGAGCGAGACGCGCCCATGCTTCATCTGCAATCCAGGCGACCCGCAACGCGGCTGAAGAAATAGCCTTCATCAACGCATCATCGTTGTCATATCTCAATAAAGATGCCACTGCTTGTTGTTGTTCGAGACGTAAGACGTCACCAGCTTTCTTTGCATGCTGGTGAAGGGCTGTTCGCGCGCTTAAAAGAACTTCGTTACATCGAGCAAGTGAAACAACATCGTCATCGCCAAGATCCAACCCAGCTTCGATAGCCCACCACAGCATATGAATGTCACGCAGACCGCCAACACCTTCTTTGAGGTTCGGCTCTAATAAGAACGCAACTTCTCCCGCAGCTTCATGACGTTCCAATACACGCTTGTGCAGAACACGTAACCAATCTTTTCCTTTACGAGCCCAATTGTCTCGAACCGCCGATAACACTTCATTTGCTAACGACTCATCACCGGCTATAAACCGCGCGGTGACATGCGCTGTCGCAGTATCAAGATCTGACTGACACATAGTGAGAGTTTCTTTGGGCGTACGTACAGCATGACCCAATTTCATGCCCGTATCCCAGATCGGATACCACAACTTTGAGGCAACCTCGTCAATACATTTCACTTTGTCGTGGATTAACACCACATCAAGATCGCTAAACGGAGCTAATTCACGCCGGCCGTATCCACCAACTGCTAGCAATACACAGCGGTCACGAGGTGTCAGACTTGCAGTTGCTTCAGTAAAAACGCCACGCAACCAGTCATCAGTGTGGTCGCTAATCGCATGGCACAGTTGCGTTCCTTGAAGCGAAGCTTCCATCGCAACCAATTCACGTGCTGGAGTCACGGGAGCTTTCCTTCCGCACGTCGTCGCGACAGCACGGTCGCTGCCTTCCACGCTCCCCACTCAATGCCAGCATCATGGACTTCTTCACCAAGATCACGCCATGTGTAGGGACCTAGTCCATAGACATCATCTGGATTGATTTGTTCATCAAAATGATCACGTTGGAGAGTGGGAACGCTTGCTTCCAGCAACACTTGCGTAGGAAATCGTGCAGAGTGACGCAATATCTGCAACGGATTAGAAGTCTGCTCGTCAACATCAGTTGATAGCAATGTCAACAAATGCATCGAGACATACTCTTGTGCTTCTTTACCAGCAACAACTATGGCAGCAGCAACATCATCGTTCACCACGCCCACATGACGTCGAACTAACTTGCGCACATTCGCATCGACCCATTGGGGAACGGCTGCAACTACCGCATCTAGCAGTCGCTGTGCATATGGCGACATGTCATCACTGGGCGAAGTCACATGCGTCAGGGTAATGGCGTAATTCGAGTCCCTCTAGGGGTCACATGGTCATTTAACACTCTTGTCACAGTGACGAGACACGACGTATAAGAACCGTCGGGAAACATGTGCACGTAGCGCACTACAGCGAGAAAAGGGCCTTAAATCTGATGAACAAGTTCATCGACTGGCGTCACCATGCCGACGTAAAAATCGCCAAAGTCTGCATACACCGCTGACGCTGCATCAAAACGCATCGTGTACACCACCTCTTTGAGATCATCGGGATGCACTGCAAACAACGTGACACCCCATTCGTATTTGTCGAGACCCGCAGAGCCCGTCACAACTTGAATGACTCGCCCTGCGAACTTACGACCACTCACACCATGTTCGTGCATCAATTCACGGCGTTCATCGAACGGAAGCGTGAACCAGTTCTGGCCATTGTCACGACGCTTCGACATGGGATAGAAACACCACGCGTTTTTTCCAGCAGGTGGAAGTTGCGGATACAGGCGCGCATTCTTCATTTCCTCAGGTACACCGTCTGCGTATTCACTGACTTCGGTGAGAGACACGTAACTATCGATGATGTTCAAACCTGCATGCTGCAAACCAGTTTGTAGCGACTTCAACTCGCGCATGTCAGATGACATTGCCATAAAAGCGCAATCCGCTTTGTGCCCAAGCATCGATACTCCGATGACAGTCACGCCTGACGCTTCAGCATTTTTCACCGTACCGATCACCGCTTCACCATCAAAGTTTGCACCGGGTGAACAAAATAGGTGAATGACGGCAAGACCGACCGAGGGGGACATTGGTTCGCTCATATGGTCAGGTTACCGCTCAGCGTCGAAAGTAAAGAAGTGTCAGTGGAGACATGAAATGACCGCCTCGGCAAAGCGATCGGCCGAATGTGGTGCCACATGAAAAAAGAATGACGGTTCTGCCATCTCGATTTCAATGACAATCGGATGACCGTCGTTATCAGGCACCAAGTCGATGCGCGCATACAACGGAGCCTTCCCCCATCGTCCCGTGAGAAATGACATCACTTCGGCACCTAACGCGCGTTGAGCTTCAGTGGGCTCGCGTGCAGCAATGTCTTCCACCACAAACAAGCCATTTTTTACATTGACTCCTGTTGACAAAATGGCACCTTTGCGAAACGCATGACTGAATGTTCCGTTGAAGTAATTGAGCGCGGTTTCATGCTCTTCATCAATGGCACTTTGATACGGCTGCACCATTGCTACTTTGCCGAGTTTTAATACCTCATGAACAAACGACAGAGCCGAGTTGTAGTCACTACGAAAACGTTCGGTGTTGTTTGATCCCGCACTCACAGTGGGTTTCACCACTACATCACGTCGTAACAATTCCTCCACATCATCTGTGAGATCTTCTGGTGATCCCACAAACAACGTAGGAATCGTCGGAATGTTCGCCGCGACACATTCAGACAGATACGTCTTGTCGAGACTCCACGCGATGACATCCGCCGAGTTATGCAATGCGGTGACTCGAGATACTTCTTCTAACCACGTTGAGAACTCATCAAAACGACGGTGGTAGTCCCACGGAGAACGAACAATCGCCGCAGCGAACCGTTTCCAGTCCACCGCGGCGTCGTCCCAATTGTGAATTTCAACGTCTACCCCGCGCGCAACAAGTGCGTCGAAAGCAGGTTGAAGGTCTTTGTCGTGGTCGCGCGCCTCACTAGCTGTGATGAGCGCGATGGTCACGATGTATAGAGGTTGAACGACTTAGAAGTCGCCCATTCCCATGTCACCGTGGTCATGGCCGCCAGCAGCAGGCTGTGGCTTGTCGGCGATAACCGCTTCTGTGGTAAGGAACAGTGCAGCAATTGATGCTGCGTTCTGCAATGCAGAACGAGTCACCTTTGCAGCGTCGATAACACCCAACTTCACGAGGTCTTCGTATTCGCCGGTTGCGGCATTGAGGCCCTCAGCGCCCTTCATGCTCTTGACCTTCTGCACAACTACGCCACCTTCAAGACCAGCGTTTTCTGCAATTTGCTTAATCGGTGCTTCAAGTGAACGCGCAACCATACGAGCGCCGGTTGCTTCGTCACCATCTAACTTCTCAGCTGCGGTCAATACTGCAGCCTGTGCGCGCAACAAAGCAACGCCACCGCCAGGCACAACGCCTTCTTCGATAGCAGCTTTGGTAGTGCTCACAGCATCTTCGATGCGGTGCTTCTTTTCCTTCAATTCAACTTCGGTTGCTGCACCAACTTTGAGCACTGCAACGCCACCAGACAACTTGGCGAGACGCTCTTGGAGCTTCTCACGGTCGTAATCAGAATCGGTGTTGTCGATCTCAGTCTTGATTTGGTTGATGCGACCCGTGATGTCGGTCTCTGCGCCAGCACCCTCGATGATTGTTGTTTCATCTTTGGTGATGATGACTTTCTTTGCACGACCAAGAAGATCAAGTGTGGTGTTTTCCAACTTAAGACCAACCTCTTCGCTGATGACCTGGCCACCAGTGAGAATTGCCATGTCTTGCAACATTGCTTTGCGACGATCGCCGAAACCAGGAGCCTTGACAGATGCGCTACGGAAGGTTCCACGGATCTTGTTCACAACCAAAGTTGCGAGTGCTTCGCCTTCAATGTCTTCGGCGATGATCACGAGTGGCTTACCGCTTTGCATCACTTTTTCAAGTACGGGGAGCATGTCACGGACAGCGGTGATCTTGTTCGCTACGAACAAGATGTACGCGTCTTCGAGTACTGCTTCCATGCGCTCTGAGTCAGTAACAAAGTACGGCGAGATGTAGCCCTTGTCGAAGCGCATACCTTCCACAAGATCCATCTCCATACCGAAGGTCTGGCTCTCTTCAACGGTGATAACACCGTCTTTGCCAACCTTGTCGATTGCTTCAGAAATCATCTTGCCGATTTCTTGATCGGCGGCGGAAATAGACGCGACCTGGGCAATCTGTTCCTTCGAATCAACTTCCTTTGCGAGCGAACGAATGCTCTCGACTGCAGCTGCAACCGCCGCCTCAATACCCTTTTTTAGGGTCATTGGGTTTGCACCGGCAGCGACATTGCGCAATCCTTCGCGCACCATGCTCCATGCAAGAACGGTTGCCGTTGTGGTTCCGTCACCAGCGACATCGTCTGTCTTTTTTGCAACTTCTTTCACCAACTCTGCGCCAATGCGCTCGTATGGG
This sequence comes from Ilumatobacteraceae bacterium, assembly GCA_044345725.1. Classification (GTDB taxonomy): domain Bacteria; phylum Actinomycetota; class Acidimicrobiia; order Acidimicrobiales; family Ilumatobacteraceae; genus UBA2093. Next base: position 11,443 of record JBIJAO010000034.1, read on the forward strand.
TCTTCAAGCTCGATGTCTTTTGCGATGGACACGCCGTCGTTGGTGATCGTGGGAGCGCCCCACTTCCTTTCCAACACAACGTTGCGGCCCTTTGGTCCGAGCGTGACACGCACGGCATCGGCCAACTTGTTCATTCCCGCTTCAAGTCCGCGACGGGCTTCTTCATCAAACGCAATCAGTTTTGCCATGGTTGTTCCTCCAAGTCAGGGGGTACTTCGTGTCTCTCCCAAGACAGCCATATGGCACTCGGGACGACTGAGTGCTAGCACTCTACAGCCGAGACTGCTAACCGCCACTCCGACCATGCTCTTACCGTTCGGCCACAGCCGAACTCGAGTTGCTAGGGCTCAGAAGCCTCCTGCGACCATGCTCTTACCGTTCGGCCACAGCCGAACTCGAGTCTTGACGCCTTAACAGCCGCCTGCGACCGCCGGAATAATGGAGACGGTGTCGCCATCTTTCACCGGGGTGTCGAGGCCTTGGAGATAGCGCACGTCATCGTCTGAGACGAAGATGTTCACGAACTTGTGCAAATCACCGTTGGCGTCAAACAAGCGCTCGCCAAAGCCAGTGTGGGCGGCCTCGAGATTGGTGAGAACCTCGCGCAAAGTGGCGCCTTCAACCGAGACGGTGTTAGCGCCGCCCGACAAAGGGCGCATGGTGGTGGGGATGCGAACGGTGACTGCCATAGAGGCAAAACCCTATCGAGTCACTAGGGAATCTGCACTCGCGTGGCGTCAGGCAAGTGGTGCCACACGATCGCGCCACGGCATTGACTCTTCAAGTTGTGATGCGACCCTCACCAACACATCTTCACGAAACGGTGCCGCAACCAACTGCACGCCCATCGGTAATCCGTCTGCGCTCCAATGAAGCGGCAAGCTAATCGCAGGTTGACCCGTGATGTTGAACTGCGAGGTAAACGCCAGAAGACCACTCAACAACTTTCCGCCACCGCGACCTGACAACTCTCCAATTTTTGGTGGTGGTCCACCAAGTGTTGGGCACAGCAACACATCGAAACCTTCTGCGTCACCATCTGGTGTCCACCACTGCACCGTACGTCGCGCCCAGTTCTGCAAATGCTTTCGTGACGACACGTACTCTTCAGCAGAAATCTGTTTTGCCATCGAACGTAAAAAAGCGTTATCAAATTCAAGTTCTTCATCAGCAATCGTTCGCCCCAACTCACGTTCAAACATTGAAATGTCTGAATGCGTATACGTTGCCACCATCTTCACAAAATTTTCGGTGTATGCGATCTCCGACAATGTCGATGGCCATGCCTCTTCAACACGATGACCGAGCCGTTCCATGTCACGTGCTACTGCTGCAATTGCTGCACGGTTTTCTGGATGATCAAACTGGTAATCAAAAAGCGGATGATCCAACACTCCGACACGTAACGACCCAACGTGCGACCCCACTTCTTCTCGTAACGAACGTGCAAACGGCGGCGCAGTGTATGGATCACCTGGTTCATATCCCGCAATGCAGTCAAGGACAGCTGCAGCATCTCGAACGCTGCGTGTAACAACTCCTTCGATACTTAACCCCATCCACGCCTCTGCAGAATCGGGGCCATTGCTCACGCGCCCACGAGAAGGTTTTAACCCGACGAGTCCACACTCACTCGCGGGAATACGAATAGAACCTCCACCGTCATTGGCATGCCCAATTGCCACAACGTGTGCTGCAACACATGCAGCTGATCCACCAGATGATCCACCAGTCGAATGCTCCGTGTTCCACGGATTGCGCGTTGGCCCGTAAGCGAGTGGCTCTGTGGTGATGGTGCTTCCAAACTCTGGCGTGTTTGTACGACCAATTGGTATGAAACCTGCGTCCCGAAATTTCTTTGCCAAGTAACTATCACGCGGAGCAATGAATTGTTCCGCTTTCAAAAACCGCGCACCCATGTGATGCGGCTCCCCCGCCATCGCGCAATTGAGATCTTTCACCACCATTGGTACACCAGCAAATGGTCCTGATACTCCTGCATGAGCGTCTTCAAGTGCGCGTTCAAACCGTGGGTGAATAATTGCATTGAGTATCGGGTTCACCGACTCGGCATGCGCCACTGCCTCTGCCACCAACTCCGCTGGCGACACCTCACCTGCTGCCACGTGTTGTGCTTGTTCCGTTGCATCCATGTGTCGATACGTATTGCCGCTCATGAACGCACACTATTTCGCCTCTAAGGTGATGCGGTGATCGTCCTTGCGGCAGCAGACAAGTTCAAAGGAACAGCAACTGCTGCACAGGTCTGTGCGGCCATTGGTCATGCGTGTTGGGAACTTGGCATTGATTGCATCGAACGACCAATGGCAGACGGTGGCGAGGGAACTCTTGATGCTCTCGGTGGCCCCAATCGCGTGACCACCGTGACCGGGCCTCTCGGCGATCCAGTGGACGCCCAATGGCGTCTGCACAAAGGCGTAGCCGTCATCGAGATGGCGCGTGCATCGGGGCTCACATTGGTCGGCGGCGCAACAGGAAATGATGCCATGGCTGCCACAACACAAGGAACTGGTGAACTCATTGATACGGCACTCGATGCTGGCGCAAGAAAAATCATCGTATGTCTCGGTGGATCTGCAACAACCGACGGCGGTCTCGGTGCGGTACGTGCAATTCACGCGCCAGCACGTTTAAAGGCTGTGGAGTTTCTTGTTGCGTGCGATGTCGACACCGAGTTTGTTGATGCAGCAGAAGTATTCGCCCCTCAAAAAGGTGCCACGCCCGCACAAATCGAATTGCTACGCAAGCGATTGGAACGTCTGCAACAGATGTATGAACATGACTATGGCGTGGATGTGAGTGAGCTCAACGGTGCTGGTGCCGCTGGTGGATTAGCAGGTGGGCTTGCTGCTCTTGGCGCAACATTGGTGAACGGTTTCGATCTCGTCGCAGAAGAAGTTGGGTTGTACGACCTTGTGAAAACGGTGGACTATGTCATCACTGGCGAAGGATTTGTCGACGAACAAAGTTTCGATGGCAAGGTTGTAGGCAGTATGTGTGATCTTGCCGAAGACGCAGGAATAGCAATGGCCACTATCTGCGGAGACATTGACGACGAATTATCTGATGACAACCGTCAACGCGCCAATGCACACAGCCTTACAACTTTGTTTGGAGAAGACGACGCGATGTCACGACCATTGCAACTCATTGAAGAAGTTGCAACAATGATCTTGCAGAAAATTACTGCTGCGGAACAGTAGTTGTGGTTGCTGTTGAGGCATCACCACTACCAGCACCAATACTCGGAAGTGGTTTACCTGCCAAGTCGGTACCCACCAAGATAAGGACGCACGCGTCATCGAGATCGCCAGTTTCAAGTGGCACTGGTGACGGCATCGCACCCACTTCAACATTGCCACCAAGAACTTGCTTCACATTTTCCGCGCCTGCTTCGCAACCTGCAAGGTAGAAGACTCCAGTTGTTGAGCGACGTGGCGTACCGGGTGCGGTGTTTAGTGGTGGCTGCACAACGTAGCCAAGACCTTGTAAGTCGGTGGTCATCTTTGCTGCGCTTCGAGCAACACCCGACGCATTTGCAATCTGAATCTTGAAACCGCTCACTGAAAATTCGATGGTTGTTGACGTTGCAGGATCAACTGAATCGCTGGTGGGGATGCTGTCGGTGACATTTCCACCACCGCCACCTGACGGCGTACTGTCAGCGTTTACATCGCGGAGAATAAGGAATCCGAGCAACAATGCGACAACAGCCACGACAGCGCCGAGGGTTGCATTGTTTGGCGCTGCTATTGATGTTCGCGGACCGCGTGGTCGTTGCTGGCTCATGTGATGTTCCTCCACGGATAGATCGCAGACAGCCCCAACGGTAGTGCCCACGTTGTACTCGTAGGGCGCACCTCACCGAAAGGCTGAAATGGAGCCGAGTGTGGGACTTGAACCCACGACCTACCGCTTACAAGGCGGTTGCTCTACCACTGAGCTAACCCGGCGTGAGAGATAGAGCCTACGAGCCCAAATGGGCACGCACACGCGCAACTTCATACACCGCAAGCGCGGCAGCGGCCGACACATTCAAAGATGACACCTGACCGGCCATCGGGATGCTCACCACCATGTCGCAACGCTCACGCACCAGACGCGATAATCCTGCACCTTCTGCACCGAGCACCATGCAAATTGGTTCGGATGCAAGATTTCCAAGGTCAAACAATGTTTTATCGGAGGCGTCGTCAAGCCCGACCACCCAGACGCCTTTTGATCGCATCTGAGTGATTGCATTGGGCAATCCCGACACCACAGCCATTGGCACGTACTCCACTGCACCTGCCGATGTCTTTGCCACCGTTGGCGTTACGTGTACCGCACGATGCTTCGGCAAGATCACCCCGTTGACACCTGCTCCATCGCAGCAACGCAACAACGCTCCCAAGTTGCCTGGGTCAGTAACTCCGTCAACGGCAACAAGAAATGGAATATTTCCATCACGAGCGGAGATGAGTTGATCAAAGTCTGCTTCTCGTAAAGGCGCTGCAAAAGCAAGAACACCTTGGGGTGCTTCGCTTCGCGCTTGATCTTCCAGTTTACGACGTGGCACGTCAAGAACTTGCACGTTTGATGCGTGAGCGAGTTCCACGATGTCATCAATAATTTCTGACTGATCAATATCGTTTGAGATCCACACCTCACGAATTTTTCGTGAGCGTGCAATTAATAATTCACGAACTGCTTGACGACCTTCTACTTGCTCGCCACCTAATCCCTTATCGCGTGACACATTGCGCGAGGCGGTCGGCGCTGAATCACGAGAGGGCTTTCGTGCCCCGCCGCGTGAATTACCGCGTGCTCCACCACTGCGTGATGCGCCGCCCGAAGTGCCGCGAGAACTTGGTCGCGCTGGCTTTCGTTGTGATGGTCGTGCACCGCGTTTGGCTGCCATAAAGATCCCTTTGTTACTACTTTTTGTTATTGATTCTTATTGTTGAATGACAAGAGCCGATGCAAAGCACATAATGCCCTCGCCGCGACCAATCGCACCTAATTGCTCACTGCGACGGCCCTTCACACTCACGGGTGCGCCCACTATGTCCGACAACGCTGTCATCATCGCATCGCGATGTGGAGAAATCTTTGGTGATTCACACACAACACTGCAATCAACATTGCTCACCTGCCAACCAGCAGCATTAACTTTCTGTACGACATCAGACAACAACGCAAGTGAGTTGGCACCTTTCCATGCAGGATCAGTGTCGGGATAATGCATGCCAATGTCGCCGAGCGCTACTGCACCCAACAGCGCATCGGCAATGGCATGTGCGACGACATCAGCATCACTGTGCCCAACAAGAGCACGTTCGCCAGGAAAGGTGACTCCGCCGAGAACAAGAACGCGATCTGACGACTGTTCTTCGAAGCGGTGAATGTCAAACCCATTACCAACGCGGATCTGCATCACACTTCTCCAAACAGCTGGCTATGTGCGTGCGCTCGCGCCCAGTCGAGATCGTCGCGCGTTGTGATCTTGCGATTCATATCGTCACCGGGCACAACTAATACTGTGCCACCAACCGCTTCCACCAACGCTGCATCATCTGTTCCTTCGGCGTGATGTTCGTGAGCACGACGCAAGGTGGACGCACGAAAAGCCTGCGGAGTTTGGATCGCACGCAAAGTGGCCCGCTGAGGCGTAGCCACAACAACGTCAGAAGAATTCACCTGTTTGATGGTGTCAGTAACTGGCACACCTGGCACTGCGCCATCATTTCCATCCACGACAGCGCCGATCACTCGCTGATACACAACAGGCGAGGCGAAAGGGCGGGCTGCATCGTGCACACAAATAATGGTTGCCTCATCTGGCACGGCCGTAAGTCCACGCCGCACTGATTCACTACGTGTTTGCCCACCGGCAACCTCGTGGGCCTCGTGCACTTGCCCTTCAGGAACAACAACGACAACACCCATGGAATGTTGACGCGCTTCGTCAACAGCCCAATCAACGACGCGACGATCACCTAGGGTTTCAAACTGTTTTGCACTACCAAATCGCAGGCCTGAACCTGCTGCGACGATGATCGTCCACACGATTTCGTTCGCTGGTAGGGACATAGCATTAAAGGTAGTACCGTCATACTTGGTATGAACTACACAACCTCCCTCGCCGCCACAGAGTTTTTTGCCGACGCTCCAAAAGATGTCCTTGAAAGCCTTGCCGCGGTTGCGACAGAGCGGGATCTCGTGCGTGGAGACGTGTTATTTGAAGTGGGAGATTCACCTGACTTCATCTATCTCGTGGTCTCCGGTCG
>JBIJAO010000038.1:0-10706 GCA_044345725.1 Ilumatobacteraceae bacterium
GACATCGTGTTGCACGATCACGACTTGCGCCGATTCCAATACAAAATTGTCAACAACTTTTTGATTACCGAACACCTCAGCACGTTGGATGTTGTGAATGATGGACACGGACACTGCATCATCATCTACAGCACAGATGTCAAGCCCGACGTATTCGCGTTAGTAATTGGCGGTGCTGCAGGTGAAGCACTTGAGAATGCTCGTCGTATTTTGGAAGGTGTGTAGTTATGGGTCGTCGTATTTTATTTATCACCACGGATCAACAACGTTTTGACGCGTTGGGATGCAACGGTGGAACCGTGGCACGTACTCCGGTTATTGACCAACTGGCGGCAAGTGGCATCAACTACCAGCGAGCTCATCCACAAAATGTCGTGTGCATGCCGTCGCGTTCCACCATCATCACAGGCCAGTACGTCTCCACTCACGGAGTGTGGATGAATGGCGTTCCATTGCCGACCACTGCGCCAAGTATCGCCGCCACCTTGCATGACGCGGGCTACAAGACATCATTAATTGGCAAAGCACACTTCGAACCCGTTCTTGACCCATTCCTGCGTTTTGCAGAAAATCGTCTGTCGTTTGATGGCAAGACCAACACACGCACTTTGAACATCGACGGTACTGAAGGCCTGCACCGTGGCTTTGACCATCTCGAATTTGCCACTCACGGTGTGGTCGGTCCACTTCACTACGCACGGTGGGTACGCGAAAATCACCCTGAACTCGCACGCAACTTCTATGCCGTGCTCGATGGTGAGTTGGAAGTAAATGCCGCCGGTGGAGGCGATACGGGTGCCCCACAGGTAAAACACAATGAAACACCACGCGACCTGTACCACACGGACTGGGTCGCAGACAGAACAATCTCCTGGCTGAACTCACTTGAAGCCAACGACGATTGGTTTTGCTGGATGTCATTTCCCGATCCACATCATCCATGGGATCCACCGGCCAGTGAACTACACCGCGTGAATTGGCGCGATCTTGATGTGCCAGAGGGGTACATCGCTGATGCCGAGGAACGCGAACGCGTGTTGTCAACAAAACCGCAACATTGGATGCGATGGTACGACGGAACATTCGTGTCTAACTACGAAGCACCCGCGCGATGGGTGCCCTCAACTCTCACAGCCGATCAAGTACGCGAAGTAAACGCAATGGCGCACATCGAGAACGAATTGATTGATGAAGCAATCGGACGAGTTCTTGCATCAATTTCACAACGCGGATGGGCAGATGACCTCGACGTCATCTACACAACTGACCACGGCGAATTTCAAGGAGATTACGGCTTGTTGTTCAAAGGTCCGTATCACGTTGACTCACTCATGAGATTGCCCCTCATTTGGCGTCCGGCCCCATCGGCCCACGTCGCCCCGGCGACAGTTAGTGCACCTGTTGGGTTGGTCTCGTTGGCTGCCACATTTGCTTCCATCGCAGGACTTCCCGAACCTGAATATGTTGAAGCGTCAGCGTTGCCCATATCGAACGATGATGCTCACATACGCGGCCATGAACGAGTGCTCACCGAATGGGATAGTTCCCTATTTGGAAAGATCGTGTCATCGCGCACCATTCATCGAAACGGTTGGACATGTACTGCATATGCTCCAGGAACTTTGCACGACGGAACCGAAGGTGAGCTATACAACGTCAATAACGATCCGCTGCAACACGTCAATTTGTGGGACGACCCTGCGTATACGTCTATACGAAACGACTTATGCGACGACTTGTGGGCACATCTTCCAGAGCCAACAAGTCCACGGCGTCAGTGCGAAGCACCTGTGTGAATTGAGGCGGGTACTTGCTGTGTAATGCAATGAATACCACCGCCACCTCGCGCCAGTATCGCTCCGACGGGAACACCCACAACATCGCGACCTGGATACATCGACTCAATCATTTGCAGCATGTCGTGGTCGGCATCATGGCCGGTCGTGGGAACGATAACGCAACCATTAGCCACGTAATAATTGACATAGGGCGCGCACTTTCTTCCCCGTGGTGTTTCAACAAAGGGCAGCACCGGCAACACTTCAACTTTCAGTGATTGGCCACTTGCATTCACTTCACTGCGAGCAACTTTCTCATTCACAGACATACGGATGAAATCTTCTTCATCTTCGGGCGAACAACCCTGCAACAAAACATGGCCTGTTGCCGTACACGCTGCAACGTTGTCGACGTGGCCATCTGTGTCGGCATCTAACGACAATCCAAATGGCAACCACACCAGATGAGACACTCCCAATACGTCCGAGAGCGTGTCTTCAATTTCTAATTGGGACATCTGCGGATTGCGATTTGGGTTCAGTGTGCATTGCATGGTGGTGATACCGAGACCGCGTCCATCGACATGTAGCGATCCCCCCTCGAACACCATCTTCATCCGCACTGATTGATCGCCACGTATGCGAGCAATGTTGCCTGCAAGTGCATCATCTTTATGAAATGGAGTGAACCGTTGACCCCAACCGTTAAAGATCCAATCGATTGCAATACGTTCATCATTTGCATTAAAGACGTACGTGGGACCTATATCACGACACCACGAATCATCAATGTCAACCACATCAACATGTACTGAGTGACCACATAATGATCGCGCGCGCTCTGCCACGGCCGCTGTTGCGATCATTCGCACCGGCTCATACTGCGCAATCACCGTGGCAACGTCAGCATGGGCATACTCGGCATCAGCTAATTGGTCGCCATACACATCGGTGTTTACTGGCCAACACATCAGTGTTTCCTCGTGTGGTGAAAACTCGGCTGGCATCACTCCGGAAACGTTGGTCACGCAGTGTCTCCGTCAAGAGTGAGCAACGAGCCATATAGGTCTGGGCGACGATCCCGGAAGAGACCCCACGACAAGCGTGCAGCCGCAAGTGCTGATCTATCAAATTGTGCAAGCAACACATCTTCTGCATCGCGAGCTGCAATGGCCACCATCGCACCGGTATTGTCGCAAATAAAGGATGAACCATAAAACGTGACGTCTGTATGTACTCCCTGTTCAATGCCGTAACGGTTTGCTGCTACAACCGGAATCAAATTTGCCGCTGCATGACCCTGCATCACTCGTTGCCAGTGGCCGCTGGAGTCCCACGTGGGGTCTTGTGGTTCTGATCCAATTGCGGTTGGGTACAACAACACTTCGGCACCCTGCAACGCCATCACACGCGCTGCTTCAGGAAACCATTGATCCCAACAAATGCCCACGCCAATTGTTGCGTGACGTGTTTTCCACACATGAAATCCTGTGTCACCGGGGCTGAAGTAAAACTTCTCGGAATATCCTGGTCCGTCTGGAATGTGGCTTTTCCGATACACACCAAGTTGTGATCCGTCGGCATCCACTACAACAACGGAATTAAAAAGTGCGTTACCTGCGCGTTCATAGACACTGATGGGCAATACAACATCTAATTCGGCAGCAACTTTTTGAAAATGTGCAACGGTGGTGTTGTCTGAAATTGGTGTTGCCCGCATTAAGTCTGCTGCGGTTTGGTCTTTGCAGAAATACACGCCTTCGAATAGTTCTGGGATCAGCACAATCTGTGCGCCGCGAAATACAGCATCTCGCACTAACCGCTCGGCTGTAGCAATGTTGTGCGTGACGTCGTCTGACATCGACATCTGAACTGCTGCGACTGTGAGATTCACGTCCCCACTCTATGGACTATGCGTCAGCAGACGTCACAAGAACATCACAGTTGATGTTCAATCGCGGAGATGATCTCGGGATCATCTGGAGTCATGCGTGGTCCGAAACGAGCCACCACTTCGCCTTGGCGATTCACAAGAAATTTCTCAAAGTTCCAACGAATATCTCCGCTTGTTCCCTCGGCATCTGCGATCTCAGCAAGCTCGGCGTACAAAGGATGTCGTCCCGGTCCATTCACTTCAATCTTTTCCGATAATGGAAACGTCACCCCATAATTAGCGCTACAGAACTGTTGAATTTCATCTGCAGTTCCAGGCTCTTGTCCGAGAAACTGATTACACGGAAACCCCACAACGGAGAAGCCTCGATCCGCGTAGGTCTCTTGCAGTTGTTGTAGCTGCTCGTACTGCGGAGTGAGACCACATTTGCTCGCCACATTGACCATCAAGGTCACTTTTCCGGCCACCTGTGATAACACATGCGGTGTTCCGCTTAATGACGACAACTCAATGGAATACACACTCATGACGCCTAAAACAGCCACATCACAGCGAGTATTCCTCATTCGACAAATGGCCGGGTTCCAACTCTGCTCGACTGAAAAGTTTCTAATACAATTTATTTAATGCGTGCATCCCTCGCTCAGTCCGTCCGCGCAGGCGAGGTCGCCCCAATTGACCTCGTCGAAGAAGCGATACGGCGTATCGAAGGTGCTCCCGACCTCAACGCCGTCACTGTGGTGCATGCAGATGCGGCTCGCGAAGCCGCACTCACTCACTCACGACAAGGCCCGCTAGCTGGCTTGCCATTGCTTGTGAAAGACATGGTGCGCGTACAAGGTCACGTCACAACAATGGGGTCACAGTTATTTGCAAACGCTGCACCAGAGACCCAAACCGACATCATTGTTACTCGATTAATGAACGCTGGTGCGATTGTTGTCGGGCGAACAAATACTCCGGAATTTGGCGCTACCGCATTTACACACAACAAGGTGTTTGGAACAACACGTAATCCATGGAACAAGGACTTCAGCCCTGGTGGATCCTCTGGTGGATCAAGTGCTGCGCTCGCTGCTGGCTTAACTCCACTGGCGACAACGTCAGACGGTGGCGGCAGTGTGCGCGGCCCCGCTGCAGCAGTGGGACTTATCGGATATAAACCCACCATGGGATTAATTGGTCGCAATTTTCCCGCACGTTGGATTGGTTTTTCCATGCAAGGTTGCACGGCAGCAACTGTTGACGACGTAGTGCTCGAAGCATCAGTCGTAATGGGCGATGCACCTGGTGATTACATGTCGGCACCGACTTCAGCAGTGTCATTAACGCCACGCATGCCCGCGCGAGTTCTTGTGTGTCGTTCATTTCGTGATGATGTCGACCCGGAAATTGAAGAAGCATTTGAACGCACACTTCATAATCTCTCAAAGAGCGATGTATCTATCGAAAGAGTTGTGGCACCGTCTGACAAATCGACGGGTTATTTGTGGCTCACTATTTCGGCTGCAGAACTATTACAAAGCTTGCGTCCGTATGAGGACCGCTGGGATGAACTCAACGACTACGTACAAGTGCAATTGAGGTTTGCTGAACACGTGACCATTGACGATTACATCGCCGCACAACGCTCACGTCATGAACTCACGGCACGATTTGATGCCTTGCTCGACGAACACACTGTTCTTCTCGTTCCCACCACGAACGCACGTGCGTGGAAGGCAGAAGGGCCACTGCCTACTGCTGCGGGAAAGATAGTTGATGACCCGTCGATAGCGCTCAACACACCTGAACTGAACGTCACTGGACACCCAGGAGTCAGTGTTCCAATCGGCCATGACATCAATGGTGTACCTATCGGAATGCAAATTATTGCTGGACGCTTCCACGATGACCTTGCACTAGGACTTGCCCAACATGTTGAACGTATTCAACCATGGGTGCACGTGGCTCCGGGCTATAGCCCATTTGGACTTTCATAAATCCCACTCTTAGTGTGACGTCGTGGTTCGCTCTACTTTTGACAAGGATTATTACCGCCGTTTCTATAACGATGATCCTGTACATACGCGCCACACGATCAGTGCGCTTGCCAATGCAGTGCACTCTCTCGCTATTTGGTGGGATATCGCAGTTGAAAAAGTTCTCGACATCGGCGCGGGACCGGGCTATTGGCGCGACTGGTATCGCGAGAACCATCCCTCTGTTCACGTCACATCGATTGATGTCAGCGACTACGCCTGCACCACGTACGGACATGAACTCCGCGACATCACCGTATGGAAACCACGATCAAAAAGTGATTTGGTGATCTGCCATGGAGTGTTGCATTATCTGTCAAATAGCGATGCACAAGCTGCCATCGCCAACATTGCTCACGCCTCTCGCGCATTGCTGTACTTAGAAGTCCCTACTGCGCATGATTTAGAGCACATCGTTGATCGCGACGCAACAGATTTTGAAGTGCACCAACGTTCAGCGCGCTGGTATAAAACGCAATTGACACCACATTTTCAGCAGATTGGTGCCGGGCTATGGCTACGTCGTTCTCACAATCTGCCGCTGTATGAATTAGAACATGCATAGGTATTTTTGCATGTCTCCCGGCACACCGGATTTAAGGAATTAAAGCAATTTTTCCTGCGATGGAACGAGACTGGAGTGCTCGTAAAGCATCCACAGCGTTGTCTAATGGAAATGTCGTCGGCTCTACCGGATGAATTTTTCCACTTTCAATCGCGCTAAATACTTCTGACATCATCAATTGATTGTCTTCTTGATGTGTCGAGACCCATGCTCCCCAATCAACTCCAGTCACTCGACGATTACGCAACAAAATCTGGTTGGCAGGCAACCGAGGGATACCGCCCACAAAACCAATCACGATGTATTGACCGTCTTCCCCCAGGGCGCGCAGGCACGTTTCGCCGAGCTCGCCACCCACAGGGTCATACAAGTAATCAACACCGCCACCACTCAATTCTTTTGCCCGTTCTTTGACATCCTCAGTAGAAGAATTGATCGTTGCTACTGCGCCGCGCGATTCAGCAAGATCTAGCTTGTCTTTCGTCGAGGCTGCGGCAATGACACGTAGTCCCATTGCAGTTCCGATATCCACTGCTGCCAGTCCCACACCACCGCCAGCCCCAAGAACAAGCATTGTTTTGCCCGATTCGACGTGTGCTCGTCTCGTGAGTGCGAACCATCCGGTCATGTAACTCTGCATAAATGTTGCAGCTTGACCGTCGGTCAACGTATTCGTCAATCGAATAGCGCGCTGAGCAGGAACTACGACTTCATCTGAAAATCCGCCCACTCCGACTGCAGCGAACACACGATCACCCACTGTTAACGATGACACGTCATTTGCTACTTCGCTCACCACACCAACTACTTCGCCACCAGGGAAATACGGTGCGGGTGGTTTGATCTGATATTTCCCTTCAATGATGATCGCATCGACGTAATTCACACCACATGCACGCACGTCAATTCGAACGCTTCCTCGTTTCACTTCAACATTTCGCTCTACGAAATGCAGATTTTCCAATGGACCAAGTTCATCGATAACTAGTGAACGCATGACATGACGGTAGTGCAGACCTCACAAGCAGAACTTCACCGACTAGCGTGATATTCGTGGAATTGCCACATAAATCGCGTCAGTGGTGGATGCTCATTGGCGCCTATTTCACTCTGCGCACACTGGCCTCTCTGGGTCGATCGAGTTCCCGATTTGCCGATACCGCAGGCTTCTTTAGCGTCGATTACCTCGGTCGTGAATCACGCTTATGGCCAGTGCCCCTGTTGTACTCGATCGTCACAAACGACACCATCCGCGTGGCGCTCCACATTCTCATCGGTACTGTCGCTTGGGCTTTTCTCGCCCACGTCGTCGCTCGACATTCTCGGTTCCCACGCACTGTTTCAGTCATCATTTTGCTATTTGGGCTCACCCCCCAAATAATCAGGTTTGATCTCGCCATCCTCTCTGAGTCACTCGGAATATCGCTGCTCATTATGTTGATTGCGACAACAGTTCAATATCTTCAAACACCTTCCGCCATGACCCTGTGGTTGTGGGTCGCCAACCTTGCGGCATTTTCTATGGTTCGCGCCAGTCAACTTGTGGTGTTGTTTGCCATCACGTTTGTGGCAGTGGTATCTCTTATTCAACGTCGCTCTGTACGTCGCATAACATTTGCCACGGTACTTGTGGTTCTTTCCATGTGGGCGGGTGTGCAATTACGCAATAACCGTTCGATGTCAGAGCTCAATCTCTACACGGTTCTCCAAGATCGCGTTATCCCAGACGACGCGCGATTTGAATGGTTCACTAGTGAAGGCATGCCTGTCACCGATGACATGCGAGGCCCGTTGCTGTACGACCAGGTATCCGACCTGCCAGGGGAATTGCTTGATTACGTGAAATTGCCCATCGCTCAACTCCCACCATCACTCATTCGTTTAGGTGGGCTACCACTGGCGGAATGGGTACGAGAAGACGGTTGGTCGACATACATCCGTTATGTCGTCACTCATCCGAGTGATACATGGTCGCGACTAGTTGATCTGTCGACTCCCACGCTCAACCCTCTTGACCGTGACTTGTTGCCCTTGGAAAATCGCACACTTATTCCGCGAATGTTCTTTCTTCCGTGGCAATGGTGGGCCATCGCCGGTGCGTTCGCAACTATCTTCCACCTTCGTTTTGGTCAACGGTATTTTGCTCAACTATTTGCTTCCACATGTACGCTCGAGTTGTTGTGGTACGCAGGTGTTGTGCTGACATCAGGAATCGAACACCCACGTCATGCAATAAGCATCGCGGTTGCTATACGAGTTGTGTCACTTGTAACAATTCTTGGTCTATTCAGCGTGCAAAAACCGACACCAGTGAATGCCCAAAACGTAATACCGTAGAGATATGCCTCATCTCACCGGACCGTTTACGACAGGGAAATTGCCGCGTATTGCTCCAGGTGCAGTCACCGTCATAATCGCTCGAACAATTGCCCCCGAATTTCGACTGGAATTTGACGCATGGTGTGAAGAAATGGTGGCTCTCGTTCGTCAGCACCCAGGCTGTCTCGGTGCAACCGTCTTCTTTCCTAGCGAAGGAGAAAACGCATACCATATCGTGTTTCGATTTGAAGATGCTGTCTCATTACGTCGATGGGATAAGTCAATCGAACGTCGCCAAATGCTTGCGCGAGCGAATCACATGATCACTTCTGAACGCGTCACTGTTACTGCAGGGGCGGAGGAGTTTTTTCAGGCGCAAAGTGACGTAGAAAAAAGCAAAGGGAAAGTGCGCAAATTCGTCTCCGACTTGTTATGGGTCTACCCCATTGCGCTTGCATCAGCTGTTCTTCTTGCCCCCCACCTTGCCAAAATGGCTATTTGGCAGCGTGTCCTTGTGACGTCGTTAATTCTTGGTCTGACGTCGTCGGTTGCGCTGCGACCCATCAGACGTTGGTGGCGACGTCGTCGGATGTTGCCCCAAAATCTTGAATTGAAAAACTTGCGACGCTAAGACAATACGGATTGCATCAACAAGCTCACATACGGTGACAATGTCTTTGCATATGTTTGGGTGACATGATCGTCATCAAAATAAACAATTGCATCACCAATCACCGACGGACACACATCCGTACAAAATAAATCCACCACATCGAAGTAGCGACCACCGAGTGCTTCAATTGTTTTCTGCTCTATCTGCGATCGACCACTATTGGTGACGTTATTGCGAGGATAATGACATCGGTTCAGTGACTTTGAGTTTCCTGCAATGCAGTCGACCACGTCAACGCGTGGCACTGGCGTATCGGTAAACATCACTACCTGCTTACCCGCAGCAGTAAAAGCACTCGCAGTTGTCTCTAATCCGGCGGACATTGTCGACAATGGAATCGACGAGGAGTTCTTGCCGGGCGCCCGATACGAATAACTCGCCATCACCACTATGTCGGCATCGCTTGCAACTATTCGATCAATCGAGTTCTGGCGCCACGTGTTGCACTTCTCATGCACTCTTTTGTCGTCTAAACGCACCGAGACCGTGGCAGGTGGACAACCAAGTTTGGTGAGAACCGTGATCTTCCAACCATTTTGTCGACCGGCTTCCTCGAATGCGGGAAACCAATGAGCCATGTGGCTGTCGCCGAACAACACAATCGACACATCAGACGTGAGATCTCCAAATTCACACACAGGATTTTCAACATCACCGTGACCGGCTGTACAGCCATTTCGAAATACTTCCGCACGGTCATCACGGGCAGCATCAAGACTGGGCCGAACATTTGCAGGCAATAACGTCGACTTCCCAGATGCATCAATTAACGGACGAAGTGCTTCATTCACACGTTCGTTGTACTCATCGAATGGATCGCGAGGAATAGTGGTGGCAGTGACGGCGGTCGTCGTGGTGACCGATGCCGATGGGGCAACAAAATCCGTAGTGGGAAGAGACAACGATGCGCTCATAACCAACGCAATAACAGTGGAGAAGCCAACCAAACCCGCACCAAACCCAAGTGATCGAACATCATGACGAACAAAGAAATCACGCCGTCTAATCGGATCTTCGATGAGCGCATACGTCAGTGCCGCGACAACCACGCTCGCAGCCACAACACCGAGGCGCTCACCCCACGACGGATCAGGATGGGCTCGCTCCCACAAGATCAGGAATGGCCAATGCCATAGATACAACGAGTATGACCTTGCTCCCACCCACTGCATGGGCCGACATGACAAAACGTTTTGCAAGACTGACGACGATTCGATTGCGATAATCAAAAGTGCAGTACCCACAACCACGGGAACAGCAGCTACCCCAGGAAATGTTGTGGTGTCGTTGTACAACAGCATTGTTCCTACAACGACGATGAGGCCCAACCATCCGCCAGTAGCCCGCAACGTATTGACACGACCACGCGTATACGGCACAGCGACAGCTAGTAGCCCGCCAGCGACAAGTTCCCACGCACGAGTGGGCAACATGAAAAAAGTCCATGACGGCGATG
>JBIJAO010000050.1:0-7007 GCA_044345725.1 Ilumatobacteraceae bacterium
AAGCAACACCGACCAGATAAAACTTGCTACTGCGATCACTCCACCCGTTAACAACAAACGGCGTTGTATGTTTCGTGCACCAAGCCACACCGACAACAACAGCACTGGCCATATCAAATAAAACTGTTCTTCTACTGACAATGACCAAAAATGTTGAAATGGTGACGCAATTAAGTCGGTAGCAAAATAGTCAGAGTCGTTAGTGACAAAGCGAATGTTTGACACAAATACACCAGAAAAGAGACCATCCTTTGCAATCTCTCGTGCTCGTAGCGCATCAAAAACCCACCACGATAAAAGCAGTGTCGCAACGATGGTGACAGTGGCTGCGGGAAGGAGTCGTCTCGCACGTCGAGCATAAAAATGAAGCAGTCGTACTCGACCTCGATCACGTCGTTCATTCAATAACAGTGATGTAATAAGAAAGCCTGAAATCACGAAGAAAACATCGACTCCGACGTAGCCACCAGAAAACCCGAACTTCGCGTGATACAAAATCACTGCTATCACCGCGATGGCGCGTAGGCCTTCAATCTCGCCAATCTTTTTCATGATATGAGAACGCTGCTATGCAGCTGACTCGCCCAGCACGCGGATTGGTTGAAGACGCTGATGCAGCCGAAATCGATGCACTGCCAGCTTTTCAATATGGTCAAGGGCAGTCGTGACGTCATCAGTCACGAGAAGCAAGTCAAGATCTTCCGAATCGATCATTTCCTTGTCAACCATTTCGTCTAGTTGAGTGATGAGTGGTTGCCAATATGACGTCCCCATTAACACCACAGGAAAGTTGTGGATTTTCCCCGTTTGAATAAGAGTTAATGCTTCAAATAATTCGTCGAGCGTGCCAAACCCACCTGGCATTGCCACGAATGCGTAGGAGTATTTAATGAGCATCAACTTGCGCACAAAAAAGTATCTGAAATTAATGCTCACGTCTAAGTAAGAATTGGGTTCTTGTTCATGAGGTAGCACAATGTTGCATCCAACACTTGTGCCACCAGCATCGCGCGCTCCGCGATTTGCGGCTTCCATGATTCCGGGGCCACCACCAGTCATGATGGTGAAGCCGCGTTGGGCAAGATCGTTGGCCAGTGTGCGTGTGAGTTGATATTCCGCGCGATCTTCTCCGACCCGAGCAGATCCAAAAATCGTCACGCAAGGCCCCACAAAATGAAGAGAGCGAAAACCACGCAGTAGTTCCACTAGAACGCGATGAATAGTGCCAAACTCGCGGCTGCGTGAGCGCGGACCCTCGAGAAATCTGATGTCAGACGCCATCACACCAAACGGTACCGTCGGCGCGGGTCATAAAGTGGGTACATGAGCACACAGGTCCACATCACGCATGGCACACAGGTTGCAGTCGTGATGGGATCCACCTCTGACTGGGACACCATGTCACCGGCAGTTGAGATACTGCAGCACTTCAACATCCCACATCACACACAAGTACTCTCGGCCCATCGCATGCCAGACGAGCTATTTCAATTTGCAGAGCTTTCCGAATCAGCAGGGCTAATGGCAATCATTGCCGGTGCTGGAGGTGCTGCACACCTGCCCGGCATGTTGGCCGCAAAGACCACAGTTCCAATTCTTGGCGTTCCTGTCCCAACCACTCACCTTGCAGGACACGATTCGTTGTACTCCATCGTGCAGATGCCAGCCGGTGTTCCGGTTGCGACTTTTGCAATAGGAACGGCGGGTGCCACGAACGCCGCTCTTTTCGCTGTGGCAATGATCGGCCTCCACAACGAGCAAATACGCAATGCGCTCACCAATTACCGTGCATCACGTCATCGCGATGCCACACAAAGCCAACTTCCACCGCGGTGAGCTCACACACGCATACAACAGAGCCCATTCTTCCTCCTGCAACTGTTGGAGTACTCGGCGGCGGACAACTTGGAATGTATTTCGTCATGGCCGCGAGAGACTTGGGTTATCACACCATTGTCTTGGAACCAGATCCAGATTGTCCAGCGAGTAACTGCGCAGATGCCCACATTGTGGCCGGTTATGACGACGTTGAAGCCCTCGAACGATTCGCAAACGACTGTGATGTCATCACAACTGAATTCGAAAATCCTCCTGCGCATGCGCTGACATTTCTCTCCGACCGAACGATTGTCCGGCCATCTCCTCGTGCGATTGAAATCGCCCAAGACCGACGACTCGAAAAGAGATTCTTGAACGGCAACGGTTTCCCCACTGCCCCATTTGCAGTTGTATCTGATGGAGTATTGCCTGAGCAGTCCGACGTCAAGTTCCCCGCCATCTTAAAAACTGCTCGGCTTGGTTATGACGGCAAAGGACAAGAACGTGTTGACTCTGTTGACGATCTTCTCTCTGCGTGGTCTCACCTTGGAGGAGTTCCGTGCGTATTGGAACAACTGCTTCCTCTGCAGCGAGAGATATCAATTGTTGTCGCACGTGGAATACACGGTGACGTGGCATGTTTTGCCGCCACTGACAATGTTCATGTTGATGGCATTCTGCATATCAGTACCGCTCCTTGCATTGGTGACACAGCCGTCAACGCCACACAGATCGCAACAGACATTGCGCACGCACTGGAATACGTTGGGGTACTCGGCGTCGAGATGTTTGTTGTGAACGACATGATTCTTGTCAATGAAATTGCACCACGCCCGCACAACAGTGGTCATTGGACCATGGATGCATCTCACACGAGCCAATTTGAGCAGCAGGTACGTGCGGTATGTGGACTTGAACTCGGGGATCCGTCAATGACACAACCTGCTGTTGCAATGGTGAACATCCTTGGCAACCTGTGGACCCATGGGGAGCCAGATTGGGCGTCAATGACTCCGCATGGTCATGCTCATCTGTATTTATACGGAAAAAAAGAAGCACGTCCCGGACGCAAGATGGGCCATCTCACTGTCACTGCGAGCAATGTAGATGCTGCTCGTGACGAGGCATTACGCCTTATTGAACTTCGTTAAACCTAATTGAAGTTCACTGAACTTCGTTAAACCTAATTGAAGTTCACTGAACTTCGTTAAACATAGTAAGTAGTTCTTCAATCGGTGGATCATCTGACCGCTCGTGCATGAACTGAACAGATGCTGCAATGTCGCTTTGATCTGCGATGTGAACAAAGACGTCCTCTATCGCATCGCCAAATTGAGAAATCTCCGGAAGCACTCTCGTTTTTTCCCAACAGATGTATGGCAACGCAAGAATGTCGCATTTCAATTGTGTATTTTCAATCGTGTCAACATTAAAGAGTCCCAATTTCTCAATTGCGTTATACATGACAACTGTTCCGTGTTGGTACGCCGCAGTGGCGATGGGCGGCAAGCCATATTGAGCACCTGCGTGATCGGTCATCAGTGCAGATTTCAGGGTGTGCGATGGTTTGTTCAGAAACGTTTCAATATCGCCAGCCATCGCCGTAAAGGACTCGTCGGCGGCAGATTTGCACCAGTACTTAAGCGAATCAAACGATGCATCCAATTCGGCCATTTCGGTCAGCATGGTACGAATCGCCAAAGTAAGACCGCCGATGATGTACGGATTCACCTTCTGCACGCTGAGAGTTGCATCCACAAAACACGTCACATCTGACACGGCGAAAGGCACTGCATATTCAGAACGCTCACGAAACACCAACATGCTATTGAAGTGATGAATGTTGGCAAATTCATGACCCACCATAAACATGTCGCGTAAAAACTCGTTGAGATTCTCGGTCAGTCGTGTGGTGTTCACGCCCACAAAGGCATCGTCATTTTTCGGCCAATTCGTCATACAGAGGTCGACCCTACTTGCCATGTTTGTACCCTGTAGTAATGAGAATCGGAATCTTGACTGGTGGTGGAGACTGTCCCGGTCTCAATGCCACTATTCGCTCCATTGTGCGCACGGCAAAGACCCGTCATAACGCCATCGTCATCGGATTTCTCGATGCATGGGACGGAGTCATGGAACGACGTTTCGTCGACCTTGAACTCGATGCAGTACGGGGCATTCTTCCGATGGGTGGCACTATTTTGGGTACACGTCGTGGCAGCCCACTTGATCATGCACAAGGACCAGAGTTAGTGGCTAACGCTATTGGCGATCTCGGACTTGATGGCCTAATTGTCATTGGTGGTGATGGATCACTCACCGTTGCATCCCTACTGCACGAACAGATCGGTTTGCCTGTAATTGGCATCCCCAAGACCATTGATAACGATGTAATGCTCACTGATGTCACCATTGGTTTCAATACCGCTGTGCAAGTCGCAACTGATTCCATTGATCGCCTGTACACCACCGCTGAAAGTCACAACAGAGCCGCCGTGGTTGAAGTGATGGGACGCGAAGCCGGTTGGATTGCATTCCATGCCGGCATCGCAGGTGGTGCAACCAGCATTCTCATTCCCGAGCGCCAGTTCCACATCGATGAAGTCGCCGAACACGTCGCTAGTCGTCACCGACGTGGACGCTATGCCTCCATCGTTGTTGTGGCTGAGGGTGCACGACCTGTCGACGGCTGCATGGACATGCCCACCTACGCCCGCGACGCATATGGTCGAGAACGCCTTGGTGGTGTTGGCGCGGCAATCGCACATGCACTTGAAGAACGGACACAGATCGAAACACGCCTCACCACACTTGGCCAAGTACAACGCGGTGGCTCACCCAATGCAACAGATCGCATTCTCGCAACACGATTTGGATTAGCTGCAGTTGAGTCAATCGCCGATGGCTTTTTCGGCACGATGGTTGGTCTACAGCATGGCTCCATGGTGAATGTTCCCCTCTCAGACGTTGCCGGAACACCGCGATGTGTCAACCTTGATCGCTACGGAGAAATCAGCGACGTCTTCTTCGGTTAGAGATTGTGGTTAGTGTGCTCTCTATGACAGAAGTGCAACTCACCAAAGATTCAATTGATTTCGGCATAGTGGTGCGTGATGCCGACACGGCACTTGCATTTTATCGTGATCTCCTTGGCTTCAAGCCTCTTGGCGAAATGGCAATGCCAGGTGGTGGCACTATGTATCGACTCGTGTGCGGAACTTCTCACGTCAAAATCGTTCATCCAGCGAAAGAGACAAAGTCCCCTACTCCCGGAAACATCATGGATGCGTACGGCTATCGATATTTCACCATCAGCGTGAGCAATCTCGCAGAAATGACAGACGCGTGCTCTAACGCTGGACACAAAGTAGTAGTCGCCCCCGTTGAGGTCCGCCCGGGTGTCACGATCTCAATCGTGGAAGACCCGGACGGAAACCTCGTGGAGTTCTTACAAGCGTCGTAGGCGACCCTGCTCAGGCGCAGGAGCACCTCGTCACGTGGTTTCTGGGCCGGCCTAAAGAGTTTGAGTATCTAACCCGGGGACATCTGAGGCCAAAGTTGGCCTACTTGGTGGCGGGGGCAGGATTTGAACCTGCGACCTTCGGGTTATGAGCCCGACGAGCTACCGGGCTGCTCCACCCCGCGTCGTAGTAGGCACAGTACGGTAGCAATCGCTAACCCCCGTCACAACCTCTCGACCACTATGTTCTCACGCTCAAAGAAAACTCATGAAGCAATCGCTGCACTGACGGCAGACATTGCCTCATTGCGCGGTGAATTGAATACTCACGTCGAACAACTGGTGGCCGAACAGACGTTGCGCAACGACATTGCAGACCGTCTCACGCTCCTAGAAGGTCGTGTATCTGGCATGGGTGCTGAGCTGTCACGACAAATGCATGAGCTGTCGGATGAAATCGAACAACTCACGAATGCAACACACACAAATGAAGCCGACAATGCAATCGCTGCATTGCGAACTTCTCAAGCGCGACTGGCAACAGAGCAAGCGCGTTATGAAATTGCTTTTCGTCAAGACCTCGCAACACTCGCTGAAATGCTGCGGCGCAAAAACTGATCTACTCAAGTTCTGAAACTGCACGACTCAGCAACTCGCGAGCCTCTGCCTGTTTCTGTTGGTAGGTCGCAAAGTCTGGTGGGGTCTTAGCGAGAGCAGCATCAGCCTCTGCAAATAGTCTCTCTGCACGAGCCAATAGATCTTGTGTAGAAGAGCCACTCGGTGGCGGTGCAAGAGTTGTGGAGGTGCTACTCGGTGCGCCAGGAGAACCCGGAACAGTGGTTGTGGTCGAGGGACGTGAACCCGGCGTCGTTACTCGATCACCCAGATCAACATTGAAACCTGGGAATAACAATTTCACAGTTTGTGTGATGTTGTCGCCAATAACTGATCGTCCGTCATAGTGACCCAAGAACTTACGGACAAACACCTGCTTTGAATCCGAGCTGTCTGGCTGCACATACATGGGTCGCAAATACATGATGCCTTTGCCAACGGGAACGATCTGCAAGTCACCGTATGTCACGCGCGAACCACGAAGGTCAAGTGGAGTAATGATTTCTGCAATTACAGGATCACTTTCAAACTCCGCAGCAACCGTTGCTGGACCAGCTGGAAGTGGAGTCCGCACGTCGTAGACGGTTATCTTCCCGTATGAACTGGGATCGCTACTGACCACCATAAACGATCGGAGTTCTTTTCGGCTTCCATCTGGTGAGAACGGAACAAATGGCCGCAGCATGGAAAACACGCCATTACCGGTAGTACCCGGTGCATGGAAGATTGTGTAGTAGGGACTAAAGCGAACAACGTTTGCATCATTTACGTTAATTGAGTCAACTTCTTGTCCGGTGGTTGTCACCGATTGAATAGGAGCTGAAGTTGTTCCTTGTGGTTCTAGTGGTGGTGCCTGGGAAATGCTCCAAGCCGCGTCCCGATTGAAGAACAACGTGGCATCGTCAAACTGGTAGCGACCGTACATGTTGGTTTGGACTCGGAACAGATCTTCGGGATAGCGAAAGTGATCACGAATAGCTGGATCAAGATCACTAATTTTTGAGAACATGCTTGGGAAAGTTGCAGCCCATGCACGGGCGATGGGATCATTTGAGTCGACAATGTAAAAGTTGACGTCTCCCGTATATGCGTCGACCACAACTTTCACACTGTT
>JBIJAO010000057.1:0-4811 GCA_044345725.1 Ilumatobacteraceae bacterium
GGGCGATGACCACGTCGTAACGTGACATACCTTTTGATGTGAACCATGGACGCTCACGCATGTGTTCTTGGCTGAGTTGACGACGTAACAAAATGACGGTGCGAATGTCTTGCAACGTCACAGCAAATTTTAGTTGCGACACCAACGATGATCTGCGCGCAAGTGCTTCTAGTGACAAACGCGAAATAAGTGTGATGCTGAGCACTGCGAGAACGAGCGCTACTGCCACTGCGATGAAGTCGACCCATTCGGTGCGAAGTGGGGTGAGGGCGAGACTGCCAATGGCGTCAAATGGTCCAGGTATTGGTGTGTCGATGAAGGTGACTGCGGCTTGCCAGACGACAAGTGCGGTGGCGACAACCGTGACGATGGAGCGGTGAATGCCAAGGCCATGGACAATGAGGGCCGCGATCACAAACAGGGCGCAACTGATGGCGCCATACGCTGCGCCCCATAGGGCCCAACTTCCCAGAGTGCCCGTGGGCATGCGGCGAGAGGCCAATTGTCCGGCGATAGCGCCCGCCACAGCGCCTGAGAAGGCCGCTGATCGCAGACGAGCGATGCTCGGATGTCTGAGGGCAACGCCTCGTGAGATGGGGGCAAGAAGCACATGGCGAACATCTGCGTCTTCCACTGCGACTGGGCCCCCGTTTGCACCCGAGCGAAGTCCCAAGAACACGATGAGGGCAGTGACAAGTCCGAGGGCATTGGGGCCGTGGCGCGAGACGTTCGCCAGTTCGCTGGCGGTGAGGTCGGCGTCTTTCACGAACCCCGACAGGAACAAGATGACCCCACCCACGATGAGGGCGGTGATGTACACGCGATACAGCGCCTCGAACCATTCCATGTCTTGGATGCGATGGCGCCTGCGGGTGCGTCGCATCGCAAACATGGCCTCTTCGCCAATGGAAGGGGAGATGTCGGGCGATGTCACGTGTGTCATCCTGCCACCTTGAGAACCCAAATCGATGGGCAGAATGGAGAGATGGACACCGATGCAGTGCAGTTGTTTGCTGCGCTTCTCACGGTGGTGACATGGATCAGCACCGTTGTAGTGGTGTTGGCGTGGGTGTTGCGCGCGCGAGTGGGTGTTGCGCGCACGGTGCTTGAGTCGGTGAGCGGCGCAGCGCTGTGGCTGTCGTTTGTGGTCCCGGCCGGAGCGGTGATTGGCAGCTTGTACATGAGCGAGGTGGCCAACTACACGCCGTGCAATTTATGTTGGTATCAACGCATCGCGATGTATCCGTTGGCGTTGGTGTTGTTGATTGCGGCTGTGCGACGAGACGCCGCGGTGCGTTGGTATGCGATACCCATTGCATTGCTAGGACTTGTGATTTCTGTGTATCACTATTTCGTGGAATGGTTTCCACAAATTGAAACCGATGTGTGCAGCCTTACTGTGCCGTGCACAACTATTTGGTTCCGTGAGTTTGGTTTCATTTCACTACCGCTCATGGCTGCGAGTGCGTTTGTGTTTGTGATCGCAGTGTTAGCCACCACATCTAGAATTACTTCTCACCCCACCACAGGAGATCACTCATGAGCTCGTCACGTAATAAAAACGTCATCATCGCTGTTGTTGTTGCAGCAGTGGTGGTGATTGCTGCAGTGATCGCGCTTGTTGCATCTGGTGGTGGAGATGATGACAATGGTTCTTCGTCTGACACCACGTCAGTTGATGGCGGTGGTGGTGGCGGTGCTGGGGAAACACAGCCCGTGACAATCGTGGGTGATGTGCTGCCAGAGTTTGATGCACCTGAAAATGACACGTCGATTGGCTCTGTTGCGCCAACCCTTGAGGGGTTCACATTTGATGGGTCGGCAATGTCGATTGCACCGGGTGCGACGGGACGCCCGATGATGGTGGTGTTTCTTGCACACTGGTGTCCGCATTGCAACGCTGAAATACCCGTGTTGATTGAGTGGAATGAGTCAGGTGGTGTGCCGTCCAATTTGGATGTGATTGGTGTGTCGACCGCCGTGTTTGATGATCGCGATAATTACCCGCCGTCTGAGTGGATTCGCGACAAGAAGTTCCCATGGCCGGTGCTGGCCGACTCTGCGACCAGCGATGGTGCTGTCGCCTATGGCGTGACAGGGTTTCCTTCGTTTGCATTGATTGATGAGGGTGGCAAGGTGCTGTATCGCGCTGATGGCGAAAAGACATTGGAAGAAATTGAACTGATTGTGGGGACGTTCTTTCCCTCCACCTGATGTGCGGTTTTGTCGCACACATTTCCGCCGCATGAATATTGTCGCGGCTCGGGGGAAAGATGATTCACAATATTCGGTATCACCCTGATACCAAATTTGACACCACACCAATACCAATTTTGGTATCACCTAGATACCGAAATTGGTGTCAGTTTGATACCAACTTTTTCAAACTAGACATCGGAGTCGCGAGATGAGAGTCAATGCCATGACTTCTCGATACGCCCAGGCCACCCGAAAAGCAATGACATTGCGTCTCACAGCGGGCGAATACGAAGCTTTACGTGACCGCGCCAGAGCCGAGCGACTATCAATGCAGCACGTTGTCCGCCGCGCATTACGCGCGCACCTTGACTTCATTAGTCATCAAGACAAAGTCGCAGAAGCCACCGACAAGATTCTCGCGAGTCACGCAGAAGCTCTTGATCGTCTCGGAAATGACGCCACATGATGCCCAGACCACGACCAACTCTGGTGCACACCATTG
Organism: Ilumatobacteraceae bacterium; assembly: GCA_044345725.1. Classification (GTDB taxonomy): domain Bacteria; phylum Actinomycetota; class Acidimicrobiia; order Acidimicrobiales; family Ilumatobacteraceae; genus UBA2093. The sequence continues at coordinate 2,702 of JBIJAO010000057.1, forward strand.
ACTTTGAAGACGTCATGTTTGTTCTGCGTCGCCTCACTGGTGTTGATCCATCCCTCACGCACGCCGTGCGGATTAACAGCGAAGTATCAAAAGTGCAACGCCGGATTGAGGACATCTACAAAGACGGAACGTATGTGTCGGTGTACGTACAGGCTGCGATGTTGCTGCGGCATCTCACGCACTACTGCCTCACCAACAAATCTGACATACGTATTGCGTGGCTTCTCGCAGCCGTTCTCCTTGAGGTCAACGGGTTCAGTGTCTCTCACGCGTCAAGCGATCAGATCTACGAAATAGTGCGCAAGATTTCTACCGCTGACCCGAGCGCCCACCAGATCGCTGATGTCCTCAGAACAATCGCCGAACGGCTTTATTCCGCGCCCGCAGATGATTTCATGGTATCATGATGTCATGAATAAGCAGACGACAGTCCGACTTCCAGACGATTTGGCAAACAAGGCAGAAGTGGTAGCGCGCGCGCAGGGAAAAAGTATGAATCAACTCATTATTGATTCTCTGGTTATTGAGATTGATCGAGCTCGTTCTGACGAAGCGTTTATGACTCGATTGAAAGAACTCGTTGAACGCGACGTAGAAATTCTTGATGAACTTGCAAAGTGAGGTACCTCACTTTGGGCGAAGCGTTCAAGATCCTCCGGCAGTAAAAATGAGTCTCGGGCTTCGCAGACTGGGGCGTAGCCTTGCCGATTGTGAGTACCACCTCTCGCATCGGATTCTTTGGACCATTCGGCACTTTCACCGAACAGGCCTTGCGCACCCAGACAGATCTTGTCGCGGGTGAACTTGTGCCATATCGCAGCGTGCCCGATGTTCTTGATGCAGTGGCCAATGGCGACGTCGATAGAGGATTTGTTCCCATCGAGAACTCCATTGAAGGCATGGTCAACTTCACTCAAGACGCACTCGTGTTCGACTACGACCTCCTCATCCAGCGCGAAGTAGTACTCGACATCGAACATTGTCTGCTCGCGCCCAAAGGAACAACACTCAAAGATGTTGTTGCAGTGTTGTCAATCCCTGTTGCGACCGCACAATGTGCGGCGTATTTGCGCAAAACATTGCCAAAGGCCGACATCGTTACTGCAAACAGCACCGCTGATGCCGCACGTCAAGTAGGTGAGCGAAGCGCGAGTGGCGAAAAGGGACTCGCAGCACTTGCACCTCGCACCGCTGCAGAGTTGTACAACCTTGACGTGATCGCAGAAAACATTGCAGATCACGAAGGCAATCAAACGCGTTTCGTGTTAATTGGTCGAGAGGGAATCCCTGCTGCAACAGGACATGATCGCACCGGCATCGTTGTGTTTCAACGTGCAGATGAACCAGGCAGTCTCATTTCAATTTTGCAAGAGTTTGCTGCGCGGCGCATCAACATCACGCATTTGTCATCGCGTCCCACAAAAGCTGGTGGTCTTGGTGATTATTGCTTCATCATGTATGTAGATGGACATGTCGATGATGAACTTCTAGCGGATGCACTTCGTGATTTGCGCGCCAAACAAGGTGGCGTGAAATTTCTTGGCTCATACCCAGCAGCGGGTGAACAGGCACATTCAGCACGTGAACATGCCGATGCGCGCTGGAAAGAAGCAGATGATTGGGTCACTGCGTTGCGTTCGCGTATCCAGCGATAACGTGTCGGACGGAACGGTGGCAGAGCGGACAAATGCACCCGCCTTGAAAGCGGGAGGCTCACAAGGCCCGGGGGTTCGAATCCCTCCCGTTCCGCCAGTAGTCTCATAGCCATTCCCCCTCGTGTAGCGGAAGGCAGGATCACATGTCCACCACACAAGCAGTCACCCACGACGCAAACCGTCAGGTCAGCAAAGAAGAACTTGAAGAGTTCCGCGCAAAAGTTGTTGCGTTCCTCGACAAGCACGCCACAGGTATTAAGCCCGGTGATCCCACAGACCGCGGTAAGACCGCGATGGACGGTGCAAAGAAGTTTCAAAAGGCACTCGCAGAGGCAGGACTCGCGGGCATTGTGTATCCGAAGGAATACGGCGGTGCGGGACTGACTCGTGCACACGATCGCGTATGGCGTGAGGAATACGCGAAGTATCCCGATATGACAAACGAACTCACCATC
>JBIJAO010000058.1:0-4687 GCA_044345725.1 Ilumatobacteraceae bacterium
AGGCCCGATTGGCTATTACTTCAATTGGCTTGGCAACTTGCTCCAAGGTGATCTTGGTAGTTATTACCTCGGGTCATCTGAAACACCTGTTGCGGATCGTGTTGTAGATGCGATCCCAGCATCGTTGCAACTGATCATCTACACGCAAATTCTTTCCTTACTCATTGCAATTCCACTTGGCATGATCGCCGCGTATCGCGAAAATTCACGTCTCGACAAGATCATCAACTCAACCGTCTTCACCCTTGCTTCTTTCCCTGGCTTTGCTCTTGGTCTCATTCTCATTCTCATTGTGGGCGTCAATCTTGGCTGGTTACCGCCAGTTGGCTATGTGCCACTTGGCGAGAGTGTGTCGGAGCACTTTCGCTACATCGCTCTTCCCGTTATCACCCTCACCGCTGGCCTCACCGCTACCTACACTCGCCTGTTACGCGCCGATGTGATCGGGACTCTCAAAGAAGACTTCGTCACCATGGCGGCATCGAAAGGCATCTCCAACTCGCGCATTTTGTGGCGCCATGTGCTTCGCCCCTCAAGCAGCACGCTCCTCACCTCGGCAGCTCTCAACATGGGTGCACTCATTGGCGGCACTGTCATCATCGAGACGATCTTCGTCATTCCCGGACTTGGTTCCGAACTGGCATACGCGATTGGCGCTCGTCAGGTGGTGGCTCTACAAACACTTGTTGCTCTCATCGCCATTGCATACGTGTTGTTCAACACCGTGACCGACATCATCACCACATTTGTTGATCCGCGCACAAGAGAGCGACGGAACTGACCATGAAGAAAACGATCGGCTACTGGATCTCTGCCGCGTGGTTGGCTTTTGTGGCCTTCTTGGCCATCTTTGGTCAGTGGCTGCCATTGTGGGATTGGGAAGAGCCCGACTATGACAATGTTGGCCAGACTCCACTCACGTCGTGGAAGCATCCGCTTGGCACTGACGGCAATGGCATGGACATCTTTTCTGGTCTTGTGCAAGGTGCGCGTGTCACCATGCTGATCGCCATTGTGTCCGTCTTGCTCGGTGGCATTATCGGCTCGGCACTTGGCATCACCGCTGCGTATTTCCGAGGCAAGTTCGACGCGTTCATGAACATTGTGTTCAGCGTGGTGTTGTCGATCCCCAACTTGGTGTTATCGCTATCGCTTGTGTCGATCCTTGCTTACTCCGATGAAGACAACCCCACCACCGATACCCGGCGAATCATTGTGCTCATCCTGTCACTCACCATTGTGATTATTCCGATTCTCGGGCGTATCGCTCGTGCTACTGCTCTGCAGTGGGCAAACCGTGAATTTGTGACCGCCTCCAAGTCGATGGGCACGCGCAACCTGCGAATTGTGCGTGAGCATTTGTTGCCAAATGTTGCACCAGCCATTCTTGCGATCGCATTCCTTGCTGTTGGCGTGGTGATCATTGCAGAAGGTTCACTGGCCGTTCTTGGTGTGGGTGTGCCCAATGGCAAGAGCTGGGGATCTCAGTTGGCGAACTCGATTATCGACATTGAGTTCTTTCCGCAATCGGTGTACGTGCCAGCACTGTTCATTGCTGCCACCGTTATCGCTGTCAACTATTTCGGAGATTATGTGCGCCGTAGCCTCGACCGTCGAGAGTCAAAGATATGAGCCTCGTCAAAGTTTCTGATCTATCTGTGTCGTTTGCGACCGAGCGTGGCCAACTAAAAGCTGTCCGCAATGTGTCGCTGTCACTTAATGCGGGTGAAAGCCTTGGCATCGTGGGTGAATCTGGTTCTGGAAAGACCGTCATGTCGCGCGCCATTATGGGACTTCTCCCCCGCACCGCAACACGCACAGGCAGCGTGGAATACGACGGTCAAGAACTCGTTGGCAAACCCACCAAAGAACTGCGCGAGCTATGGGGCACGGGCATGTCGATGATCTTCCAAGATCCAATGACTGCGCTGAACCCCGTGCGTCGCATTGGAGCACAGGTGGAAGAAAGCCTTCGCGTGCGACTTGGCATGGACAAAAAGGCTGCTCGTGCGCGCGCGCAGGAGTTGCTCGAGTTGGTGCGCATTCCCGACGCAAAGCAGACTTTGCGCAAATACCCCTACCAGTTGTCTGGTGGCATGCGTCAACGCATCATGATCGCTATTGCCATCTCTTGTAATCCAAAGATGTTGTTTGCCGACGAACCAACAACAGCACTCGACGTGACAGTACAAGCGCAGGTGTTAAACATCATCGACGAATTACGCCAAGACTTAAACATGACGATGATTCTTGTTACCCACGACCTTGGCGTTGTAGCAGGACATACAGACCGCATTGGCGTGATGTACGCGGGTCAATTGGTGGAACTCGCTCCAACAACCGAATTGTTTGCCAACATGAAGATGCCCTACACCGAGGCATTGCTGAAGTCCATCCCACGTCTTGAGACGCCGACTGGCTCTCGTCTTCCTGTTATTGAAGGACGCATGCCCGACCCCACAAAGGATGAACCTGGTTGTCCGTTTGCGAGTCGTTGTCCATATGCAACAGACAAGTGTCGCGCCGAAGCACCACCATTTGTGGAAGGCACACCAGGCCACTTCTATCGATGCTGGTTCCCACTAGGAGGTGCGCAGTAATGGCTGGCAGCGGTAGAGCACACATGCGCCCAGACGGCGCCGACAAGATTCTGAATGTTGAAGATCTCACGGTCGAATTCAAAATTGCGCGCGACAAGATTGTGAAGGCAGTGTCGGGCATTAGCTTCGATGTGTTGCGTGGCGAGACACTTGCCATCGTGGGCGAATCTGGTTGCGGTAAATCAACTACTGGCAAAGCAATCTTGCAACTTCCCCGCCCCACTAGCGGCTCGGTGGAATTCATGGGAACCGAGCTCACAAAATTGAAGGGCAATGACCTTCGAGAGATTCGTCCAAAGATGCAGATGATTTTTCAAGATCCCATCAGCTCTCTTGATCCTCGTCTACCGGTTAAAGACGTTGTTGCCGAACCACTAAAGGTATGGAACAAAGGAACCGCTGCTGAGATTGACACGCAAGTAAACGCGTTATTGGAATCGGTGAATCTTGATCCTGCCGTTGTACGTGATCGTCGTGCGTATGAGTTCTCTGGCGGACAGTGCCAACGCATCAGCATTGCGCGCTCGCTGGCTCTCGACCCCACTCTCATCATCTGTGATGAACCAGTGTCGGCACTTGACGTGAGTGTGCAGGCACAGATTCTTAACTTGTTGCAAGACATGAAGGATCGCTACGGCCTCACATTGATTTTCGTGTCGCACGACCTCGCAGTGGTAAAGACGGTGAGCACGCGCGTGATGGTGATGTATCTCGGCAAAGTGTGCGAAGTGGCAACGCCAGAGTCGCTGTATGAAAAGCCTCGCCACCATTACACCTCAGCGTTGGTGCAAGCAGTGCCGATTCCAGACCCCAAGCACCGGGTATCGCGAGCTCTTCTCGAAGGTGAACCTCCATCGCCGCTGAACCCACCATCTGGTTGTCGTTTCCGCACCCGCTGCCCGGCCGCTACCGACCGTTGCGCAGCAGAAGAGCCACAACTACAAGAAGTGTCTCCTGGGCACTACGTAGCGTGTCACCACCCTGTTGCCTAATTTGATGGCCGGAGAGGCCCTACAGCGACTCGTAGGCCGCTGTCAGCAGTGATTGCCCGCGGTCATCACCAATGGTGCTGTCGCCACCCACGAACATGCGGTTCATCGCATAACAAAAGGTCATACGACGATCAAGGTCGTTGATCACCATGGAGCCACCCCATCCGCCCCAGAAACAGGTATTCGGACTGGGGGTGATGGGTGGATTGTCGTTCAACGCATATCCCATGCCGAATCGCACGGGAACACCAATGACCAAGTCGACACCATTGGACTGCTCGTCAAACACCATCTCGGGTGCTTTTTCCGACATGAGTCGTACCCCGCCCGATACGCCACGGTTTGACATGAGCGATTGAATCTTTGCCATTGAACGTGCGTTGCCATGACCGTTAGCTGCGCCAATTTCTGCGCGACGCCACCCAATCGTAAGTGCCATTGACGGATCCATTAAAGGATTCGTGAATGTCTTAAATGCAACTGAACCTGGCTCAATCTCGGCAGCTGGCACATCAGTTGGCAAGATCACAAAGCATGATCGATCATCGTGTTCCGGGCCAGTGCCAATGTGGAAATCTGCGTTCAATGGTTCCGCGATGTTCTTACGGAAAAACGTTCCCATTGTTTCGCCAGTCACGCGACGTACCACTTCACCAATGGGGAAACCCTGATTAATCGCGTGGTACCCAGAAGCGGTGCCCGGTTCCCACCAGGGTGCTTGCCCGGCAAGAAGAGATGCGCACTTTTCGAAGTCTTCGTAGTCAGCATGTGTCATCGGCGCGTCAAAGCCTGACAAGCCAGATGTATGCGCCATGAGGTGACGAATCTCAATGTTTTCTTTGCCGTTTTGTGCAAACTCTGGCCAGAACTTTGCCACCTTGTCATATAACGACAACTCACCTTTATCTGCGAGATACACGAGAGTCAAAAACATCATCGTCTTCGTGGACGACCACACGTTGGTGAGAGTGTTCTCCTGCCATGGTGTTGTGCGTTCCATGTCGGTGTGGCCACCCCACATGTCGACCACGAGTTCGCCGTCGATTGCGATAGCAACACTTGCGCCTACTTCGAATCCCTTGTCGAAGTTTTTAC
>JBIJAO010000051.1:0-6368 GCA_044345725.1 Ilumatobacteraceae bacterium
GTGATGGTCTTGTTGATGAAGTGACTGACATAGAAATCACCAGCATCCTCAGCAACAATGCCAATGCAGCAGATGCTGCAAATGCCTTAGTAACTGCTGCAAATGATGCAGGTGGGCGAGATAACACCACTGTTGTGGTGGTCGACATTTTGACTGCCGACGACACATCGTTTACTCCCACCGCGCCGGTGATCACCACCGCGCAACCAGAACAACAACCAACAAAGAAGCGACGTCGACGAGTATTGATCAGCAGTCTTGTTGCAGTGTTTGCTCTTGTTGCGATCTTGTCCGTCACCACCATTGTTGGTGTGTATGCACGAAGTGGCTATTTCATCAGCACGAACGACGACAATGTGATCACTGTATACAGAGGTCGCGCTGGTGGCGTATGGTGGTTTCACCCCACTGTTGAGTTGGAATCAGAGTTGAAACTCACCGAAGTGCCAACGGGAATTGTGCGTGATGTGCGCAACAACATCACGTTTGACTCGTTGTCTGACGCACAGCAATACCTCGAATTTGTGACTGCGGCGGTGACCACCACAACAACAACGGTGCCGCCCACCGACACCAGTACCGTGCCAACCACAACAACCACTGGTGGATAAAACACTCGGAACACTGCGTCGACGCGCCGAACTTGGGTTGGTGCTGCTTGCGGGCATCATCACCTCCGGTGCTTACACCCTCGCCTCACTTGGTGAAAACTCCTCTATTCCTGCGCGCATGGTGCCGTTTTTGTTGTTCGTCATGTCGCTACTGGTCATCGCACATGTTGCCGTGCGTTATCTGGCGCGCGGTGCAGACGCTGTGATGTTGCCTGTTGCCGCGCTATTACACGGCATTGGCTATGTGATGATTGCGCGATTATCTGATCGACTCGCAGGGCTGCAAGCAACGTGGACGTTTGTTGCTATTGCAGCGTTCATCATCACGTTGTTGGTGGTGGAACGAGTGGGCGACCTTGTGCGCTACCAATACACCGCACTTGCACTTGGTGTGGGATTGCTGTTGCTACCACTGGTACCAGGTGTGGGTTTTGCTAGCGGCGGTGCGCGCATCTGGGTGAGCATTGGCCCCATCAACTTCCAACCTGGTGAGTTTGCAAAGATCTTGTTGGCAATATTCTTTGCTGCGTATTTGGCAGACCGTCGCGAACTGATCCGTGAGGGTCACCTACGCATCGGACCGTTCACCTTCCCCGAATTACGACATCTCATGCCCATTCTTGTGGCATGGGGAGCATCAGTAGTGGTGATGGTGGGTCAACGAGATCTCGGTTCATCGCTGATGTTCTTCACCTTGTTTGTGGTGTTGCTGTGGGTAGCAACAGAAAAGACCTCGTATTTATTGGTGGGACTGGGCCTTTTCGCCGCCGGCGCCGTGGTGGCATACAACCTGTTTGATCATGTGCAAACACGCGTATCTATATGGATAGACCCGTGGAGTCAATACACCGAGCGCGGATACCAGCCGATCCAAGCATTGTTCGCCATGGCAAACGGTGGCATGACAGGAAGTGGGCTGGGCCTTGGTAATCCCTCGAGCATTCCCGCTGCACACAACGACTTCATCTTTGCCGCGATCGCAGAAGAATTGGGATTACTTGGAGGCACCGCAGTGCTTGCCGGATTTGTGTTGATCGTGGGAGCAGGACTGCGCACCGCAATTCGTGCACAACGTGATTTTGAAAAGCTGCTCGCTGTGGGACTCACCACCATCTTGGCGGTGCAAACCTTCATCATCGTGGGTGGTGTGTTGCGCGTGGTACCCCTCACCGGTGTCACTTTGCCCTTTATGAGCTACGGCGGATCGTCACTTGTTGCTAACTATGTGTTGCTCGCATTGTTATTGCGCATTTCCGATTCCACCGCGCGCAGTCTTCATGAAGTTCCCGATGCACCATCTGTTGCTGAACGCATCGCACAGCGCCAAGCCCGTGCACGAGTGGCTGCCAAGGTGATGTCGTGAACTTGCGTATTCGTCACTTATCACTTGCGCTTATTGCGTTATTTGGTGTGTTGTTTATTCAGATGCAACGTTGGCAAGTGTTTGATCGCAGTGAGTTAGAAGCAAATCCGCGTAATAACCGTTTGACATTGCGTGAGTTCAATTCACCACGCGGACAAATCATCACAGCAGACGGTGTGGTGATTGCTCAATCTGTTCCTGTGACAGATGAAATAGATGAATACAAGTATCAACGTGAATACCCCGAAGGTGACCTCTTTGCACATGTCACCGGCTACTACACATTGAATTACGGGTCGACGCAACTTGAGCGTGTGTATAGCGATGTGTTGGCGGGTAAAACTCCTGCACAACAACTTGCGGGGGCCGGCGACATCTTCACCCGCACAGACACCTCGGGCTCTGTTGTCACAACAGTGCGCGCTGATCTACAACGTGTGGCACAACGTGAATTAGCGGGACGCATTGGCAGCGTGGTGGCTATCGATACGCGCACGGGTGCCGTATTAGCGATGTATTCCAACCCCAGCTTTGATCCCAATCAAGTGGCAGCACACAACAATTCCACTGGTGATGTGCTGATTGCGCTACAAGAAGACCCTGAAAAACCCTTGCTGGCACATACATATCAAGAGCGTTACATGCCTGGTTCCACTTTCAAGATTCTCACCACCAGTATTGGTTTAGAAACTGGCGTCATTACCGAAGCGTCTGAATTTCCCGTGGAAACAGAATGGACACCGCCCAACACCGACAACCCCATTCAAAACTATGGCGGTAAACCGTGTGGTGGAGACATGATCACCGTGTTTGCACGGTCATGCAATATTCCCTTTGCACAAACGGCAGTAAATGTAGGGCCCAATGCGATGGTGAATGGTGTTCGCGCATTTGGACTGGAAGAAAAAATTCCCTTTGAATTACCTGCTGCAGCAGCGAGCACATTTGGTGGCACCGCGGAGACATTTACAGATTCTCTTGCACTATTAGCCATTCACGGATTCGGACAAGGAAGTGTGCAGATGGTGCCATTGCACATGGCACTGATCTCTGGTGCAGTGGCAAACAATGGTGTGATGATGCGACCATATGTTGTTGCAGAGACTCGGTATAACGATGGTCGTGTGTTGTCGCGCGCAGCACAAAATGCCTGGAGACAAGTGATGCAACCCACCACCGCCGCCACATTGAACACGTTCATGCAAGAGGTGGTGCGATCCGGAACAGCGTCGTGTTGTTTACAACTTGCAGGTGGAATTCAAGCTGCTGCAAAGACGGGAACAGCACAGTTAAACGCAGAAGGTGAAGAGGAGCGATCACATGCATGGATCACCGCATTTGCGCCCGCGCAAGCACCTCGCATCGCAGTAGCGGTGATGTTGAAAGGTGTTGATGATGAGATCAGCGCTGGAACAGGTGGTCGTCTTGCTGGTCCGATTGCGAAAAAAATTCTTGATGCGGCATTGAAAGTGGTACCCGCAACACCTACAGATCCGTCAACACCCTCGACCACTACCCCCTAGACCCCATCTCTTTGGGCAACGGGACTAGCCTGTATCGAGCATGTCAGACGAGCAAAAAACGGTCATCAACGACCGCTATGAGATCGAAAAGCGAGTGGGCCGTGGTGGCATGGCCGATGTATTCCTCGCCCGCGACCTCTTGCTCGACCGACCCGTGGCGATCAAGGTGCTGTTTCCCGAATTTGCCACGGACCCCAACTTTGTCGAGCGCTTCCGTCGCGAAGCCCAATCGGCGGCCAACTTAAACCACCCCAACATCGTGGGGGTCTATGACTGGGGTGCCACTGGCAATACCTATTTCATGGCGATGGAATACGTGAAGGGCAACACCCTTGCCGACATCTTGCGCAAGCAAACCCAACTCACCGCAAAACAAGCAGCCGATGTTGCAGTAGAAGTTGCAGCCGCTCTTGCGTTTGCACATCGCAATGGTGTGGTGCACCGCGATGTAAAACCGGCCAACATCCTCATTGGTTCAAATGGTGCAATCAAAGTTGCTGACTTTGGTATTGCGCGTGCCATCGACGCATCACATGCTGAAGGTCTCACTCAAGACGGCGCCGTCATGGGCACCGCCACATACTTCTCGCCCGAGCAGGCAAAAGGTGAACAGCCAGATCCACGCTCTGACATTTACTCACTCGGCATTGTCTTATATGAAATGGTGACAGGAACACCTCCGTTTGTCGGTGAAAGTGCAGTGGCCACCGCATACAAGCAGGTGTATGAAGGTCCGCGCCCCATCAAACAATTGGTGCCCGACATTTCGATGGATTTTTCGGCAATTGTTGCTAAGTGCATGGCGAAAGATCCTGATCGTCGCTATGACACCGCCGAAGCGTTGCGCGATGATCTACGTCGTTTCCGCGAAGGACTCACGGTGATGGCATTGGCCGAAGTGCGTGGAATGTCTGCTGATGCGCCCACCACCACGATGGGCGCATTGCCTAATGATCCCAACGCCACCGCGGTCATTCCCACCATTGATGGCGGGCGCACGCAAGTACTTCCGCCCACTGGGGGTGCAGGTGGTGCTGGCGGAGCAGGCGGTGATGGCACGGGTTTTGACGATGACGACCAGGGCCCGTTAGCAAATCGCAAATACATCTACGCAGCACTTGCTGCAATCGCAGTGCTGATTGCAGGAACGGTGTTCCTTATTTTCTCCTCCACCGGTGGCAATGATGAATTGACTGTTCCGAACTTAGTGGACCTCACCTATGAACAGGCCGCGCAACTCTTAGCCGAAGACGGACTTGTTGCGGTACCAAACGCTGTTCCCAAAGAAGGTCTGGGCGACAACATTGTGTATGAGCAAAACCCTGCACCCGATACTCCTGCAAAAGATGGGGATTTGATCACTCTCACCTACAACCCTGCACGCGCACCCGTTGTAGTGCCGCCAATTCAAGGTTTGTCGTTCCAAGAAGCAACGAGACGACTTGCTGAATTGGGCTTGTCGATGACAGTTGTGGAAACGCGCGAAGATCCCACGCTGGCGATTGGGCAAATCATCAGTCAAGACCCACTTGCCAATGCCGAAATTCCTGCAGGAAGTTCAGTGAAAGTGGTGGTATCTGGTGGTGCAGGTCAGGTGATTGTGCCAGATGTGTCGAAGTCAACATCTGCCGCGGCGCAAAAACTGCTGCAAAACGCACCGTATAACTTCAAAGTGACAACGGTGGATGAACCTAGTGAAACCGTTCCAAAGGGTTCTGCAACGCGCACCGATCCAGCCTTTGGTACACCCACCGATGCTGGTTCCAGCATTGTGTTGTACGTGTCGACAGGGCAAGCACCTGTGACAGTGCCAAATGTTGAAGGTCTTCTAGAAACAGATGCGCTCAACGCGATTCGTGCAGCAAAGCTTGTTCCCGATGTGCGGTATGTCGATGTTGCATTCGATAGCCCGAATGCCGGCAAAGTGATCTCACAGGGCACACCGGCTGACACGCAAGTAGTGCCAAACACCAAAGTGGTGTTAACAGTGGGTCGTGCAAGTGCCGCACCAACTACTGCCCCGCCTCCTGCGGGTTAACTCTTTATTTCTTAACTGCGCGTACGACGATTTCGTTGTAGATAAACGCCTTGCCAAATTTTCGTGGTAATGGATAACTGTATGACTTCTTTGGAATTAGTCCGAGATCGGTGAGCAATTCCTCGATATCTTGTTTATCAAAGAACGTTACATGAGTCGCATCGCTTGCATAACCACGCTCTTGTGGGCAAATGACGATCACTTCACCGCCTGATTTTACGTACGGTAAATACTCAGAGATCAATGAGCGAGCCTCTGACAAAGTCATGTGTTCGATTACATGCGACAACAACATTGACTGAAACTGTCCGACATCAGATGTGAACTTTTGACGAAACGCATCGGGCACGAAAGCAGAAAAACCCTTGTCATTTGCGAACTGTACTGAATGATCATTGTGATCCACACCAACCGACTTAGGGTCTTTGAGATATCCCAAATTTCGTCCAATTCCACAACCAACATCTAATACAGGGGTCTTGCAGGTACGTCGTATGTGCCACCGATATGGATTAACCGGTTCGATTATCCGTTTGTACCAAACACTGTTCAGTGTGACTAATCGATCAGCGTATTTTTCATCCTTAGTGGATTCGCGAGGTTGGTCGTGTGGCTCCATAACGCCCTCTATCTAATCATAAATTGTTGTTTTGCTAGTTTGCGCAGCGTTTTAGGAAGTTGCGCAATAAGTCGTGTCCAGAAGCGGTGAGAATGCTCTCTGGGTGAAACTGCACACCTTCGACGTCAACGTCGCGATGACGCACACCCATCACTAGTCCATCTGTTTCAGCAGTGATCTCTAATTCTTTGGGCATTGATGCACGGTCAATGAC
>JBIJAO010000041.1:0-10217 GCA_044345725.1 Ilumatobacteraceae bacterium
ATAGCGCGTTGCAGTTAAGGGATTTGGTAGACCTTCAAACACACCGATGTTGTGATGGGTGATCTCTGATGTTTTACCGTGCAACAACTCGGGTGCGCGCACAACGTCTCCCCCATACACATGACCAATTGCTTGGTGGCCAAGACAGACACCAAATACGGGCACCTCTCCTGCGAATGCGGTGATGGCGTCACAGATAATCCCTGCTTGTTCGGGTCGACCAGGCCCTGGTGATAGCAAGATGCCATCGGGCATGAGGTCTTTTGCTTGCGCAATGGTGATCGCATCGTTTCGCTTCACGATGGGATCGGCGCCCAACTCACCCAGGTACTGCACGAGGTTGTAGACGAAGCTGTCATATGAGTCGATGACGAGTATCCGTGCCACGCATACAGCCTGCCTGCCCGAGTGGTCAGAAACGAAACCGATTAGGCTAAAAACGTGGCTTCACGAGGAAAAAAATCAGGCGGACGCGTCACCCCAAAGGGAACACGCCCCGAATCACGCCGGCGCAATGACTACAAGGGTGGTTTGGAAGACGAACTTCATCACGACCCCACCCACATGCACGGCACGACCGAGGTGGGAGCGAGCACCCGCTACACCCCGCCGGTGCCCGAGTTCAAAAAGCACAGCCCGCCGTGGGTGCCGGTGCTCATGTTTGCGTTGATGGGCGTAGGCGCGCTCATCATCTTGTTGTATTACCTAGGCGCAGTTCCTGGTGGCCGCGATAACTGGTATTTGTTTGTGGGACTGGTCACATTGCTCGGCGGGCTGTACACCGCCACGAAATATCATTGAGTGAGCTGGGTTCGGTCTACCCATCCTCGATTCCGACAATTCGGTATCGAAGCGAAACCAAATTTGATACCAGTGTGATACCGAAATTGGTGGCTGGTTGATACCGAACTTGGTGTCATTGTGATACCGGAAATACAAATTGTGAAACCGACCGGTAGCTCAGCTATGGCGCAGGGTCCATTGGCGGCGCTAATTCACTCAATCTGTCAATTCGCTGTCCATGCAACAAACTGATCGCAAACTCTTGTCCCAACACTGTTCGTTTGCCATCGCTATGTAATCGCCCGGGCCACCCATGTGTTTGGTGATACGCGCTCGCCAGATAAATAAGGTGTGTTCCCACATCGCTACGTCGTCGATCTTTTTGCACATACAGCTGATGCACGATCCCGGTATCACGGCCCCACTGAATAGCAGCAACCTGTTCTTTGTTACTGACCTTCAAAAACAAAAACTCGGGGTCATCAATGATGGTGTTTGGCGGGACATGAGACGTTTCAAATGCGACCAAGTTGTGAATGGGCACTGACTCTGAGGATCGACCCGGCACAGACACGAACCACAATGGTGGACAATTAGGTGCAAAGTCCTTGTTCACATGCACGCATACACGCCCTTTGTCATCAAATGATGATTCCCATAACAAAATCGCATCAGAGACATCTCCAGCAGCGTCAGGTGTGAGGTGAAGCGTTGCATCAGAATGTTGATCGCCGATGTAACAACGGGTGAGGTATCGACCAGGTCGCACATCGGCACCCAAACGCACGTACCACGCATTTACACCGCGGTCATCTTTACTGTTGCTCAATTCTCGGCTACCTTATAGATTGAAACTGAATTTATTTTTACGTATTGTGAGTGTCTCGTCAATGAAAACATCAAGAATTACTTGGAAAAAACGGCTGAGCATCATGGTCGCCCCGCTCGTTGCCGCTACCGCAACCGTTGCAACGTCACAAGATCAGGTGGGAGCAACAACCTCCAATACCAACGACGACAACGACTCCGTGAACGCCGCAAACGGTGAATCAACATTCGAGTTGTGCTCACCAGATTTTGGCAATGGAAAGATCGGAGGGGTCTCCTCATTCACCATTGAAGGAGTTGACGGGCAATCAATTACGGATATCACCGGTCTTACATTTGAACTGACAAACGGTGCAACAACAGTTGACATCACCGATTTTGTCGTTGCTGTTGAAGATGCTCTCGACATCACACAAGCAGTGCCAATTAATGATCTTCTTGACGCACCGCTCTCAACATATTTTGACCCCATCAAAGCGCCAGGCCTCATGGCTATGTCGTGCGGTGCGGGCACGATCACGTATGACGAAAATCAGAGCCCCATTTACGACGATCAACCCTTCCCATCTGGAACAACGCTGACTGCCAAGAGAAACGGTGTTGCAATTGCGACAGCCGACATGAGTGGTCGCGGAGGCACTCTTGATGAATCTCCGCTTAATGATCTTTTGGAAGGCATCGAGCTTGACAATCAGAATTGTTTTATCAACGTTGGCGCGGTTAGATCTACCAACGGACTGCTTCCATGTTCTTTTTTCACCGATGTATACGGAACACTAGTAAATGCAACAGGTCGCCGATTACATCCATCACTTGCATATGTCGCCACACTGATACCAGCGATCTTCGCTTATCAGTGCTATTACAACATCGGTTGCACAGAAGACGGGGTCGATTGGTTCTTTCCATTCCCAGGGATCTTTGTTCCCACATCAACTTCAGCAACGCCGACACTGTCAGCAGCGACCTCAGCGATGTCGCAACTCATCGAAAATAGCGTCAATCTTCAAACACTTGATGAAGAAGTACGCACAAATGTTCCTGACCCTCTTAGTGATTATTGTTATGTCAGTCGACTCATGGCGCTATTGCCTGTTGTGGAACCTGACGTCGACCAACCACCTGTATTTCACCTGACCTCTATAGGCAGGGGTATGGCCGACGCACTTTCTGACCCAAACGTCAATACGTGGCCAGAAATCGATGTGTGTCTACTTGATTTCGATGGCTCAGATGGCTTCAGCAGTATCAACGAATACATTGTTTACTTGTCGCTGATTTTCACACTTCAGTTATATGTGATGCAGTTATATGCATATGACATCCCTATGGGCTTGGTGTCGTCATCGCTTGATTTCGGCGCGCAATCTGCACCTGTGCAACTCAAATCACTCACACGTATTCCATTCGCATGGACCGACAAAACGATGTCGCCAGCACGTGTTGGTCGCAACTACTCCGACGGCGTGAAAGCAAACGGCACTCCTGTTGCGACGTACGCGATAACAAGTGGTGCTTTACCACGAGGATTGAAGCTCGACTCCGCCACTGGTGCCATCACCGGAAAACCACGCAAACAAGGTGCGTTCACCTTCACGATCACCGCAACCAATTCGGCTGGATCAATGAGCCAGCAATTCACCATGAACGTGAAACGAATTCAACCACGACTCAGTGCAAAGCGTGACGGATTGGTGGTGTCGTTCACAGGTCGTGTCTCGCCAGAGTTGCGAAACAAGAATGTTGAGTTGCAAGTGTTCAAGTACGGTGCTTGGCGCACAGTGACACCAATAGAAGTGAAGAAAAATGGCAGGTTTACCGCCACAACATTTACCAAATGGGTGCAGAACTATCGCGTGGTGGCTGGTAACGCGCGAAGCCCGGTTGTGACGAAATAGTTACACGCGCCTACACAAACAGCGCGCAAAGCAAATGCTCTATTCGTACAGCGGTGCGATCTCGTCCATGTCTTCCAAGCAATGCTTGGGCGGTGGAGGATCTTCGTCGGGTGCCATCACCACGCGCAGTTCAACACCGCAAATGTTGCAGCGATACCGCACGTTAATTTTGCGCATCTCACCTGCTGGCGGAGGTGGCGGCAATGAATTGGTCATACTGCGCAACAGCGCGATGCCTGTTTTCCAAATAAATAGCAAAAGCACCACACCAACGCCCACCCAAATGATGGTGGAAAACGCTGGCATGGTGCTCTTGTAAAAACGCTAAACGTGTCTCGCGAAGCGAAACAGATCAGCCAAGACGCTCGATGATGGTTGCATTGGCCATGCCGCCACCTTCGCACATTGTCTGGAGACCAAAGCGACCACCGGTGCGCTCAAGTTCGTTCACCAATGTTGCAAGAAGGCGTGTGCCTGATGCGCCAAGTGGGTGACCGAGTGCAATTGCACCACCGTTGCGGTTAACGCGGCTCATGTCGGGGCGAAGTTCCTTCTCCCATGCAAGAACAACAGATGCAAATGCTTCATTGATCTCTACAACATCCATGTCGTCGATCTTCATACCGGCGCGCTCAAGAACCTTGTGCGTTGCTGGAATTGGAGCGGTGAGCATGAGGCGTGGGTCATCACCAGCAAGTGAGAAGTTAACAAAACGAGCGCGTGGCTTCAGGCCCAACTTGTTTGCCATTTCTTCACTCATGATGAGAGCTGCTGACGCACCGTCGGTGATTTGACTGGAGTTACCAGCAGTCACGCGGCCACCTTCTTCTTCTGGACGGAATGATGGCTTCAACTTGCCAAGTGACTCGGTGGTTGTTTCACGAAGTCCCTCATCTGTTGTCATCAACTTTCCTTCAGCATCAAGCACTGGAAGGATTTCGCCCTCGAAGCGTCCTTCTTTGGTTGCCTGCTGAGCAAGTGTTTGTGAACGCACACCAAATGCATCCATGTCGTCACGAGTAAGGCCCCACTTGTCGGCGATCAACTCTGCAGAGATGCCCTGTGGGACGAGTCCGCCAACAGATGCATAACGTGCACCCACCATTGGACCAAATGGGAAACCAAACTTGCCGTCGGCAACTGATGAACCCATTGGCACGCGTGTCATCAACTCAACACCGGATGCAATAACAATGTCGTATGCACCGGCCATAACACCTTGTGCAGCAAAGTGTGCTGCTTGCTGGCTGGAACCACACTGGCGGTCCACTGTGGTGCCAGGAATGGTTTCAGGGAGACCAGCTGCGAGAACTGCATTACGAGCAACGTTTACTGACTGCTCGCCTACTTGCATGACGCATCCCATGATGACGTCGTCGATGAGAGCGGGATCAAAATTGTTGCGCTCGACGAGAGCCTTCAACGTGACACCGGCGAGATCAACGGGGTGCCATTCCTTCAAACGTCCATTGCGCTTTCCAAGTGGCGTACGGATGACGTCAACGATGACTGCTGACTGCATGGGAACTCCTTAGTTCGGGGATCTACCGGGGGGTAGGTCGTAGGTGAAGGTTAGTGCCATTTTTCGCAGTTTCCCGAAGTCAGAGAGGGCTCTGAAAACCCTTGATACAAGTGCTCCCAGCGCAGTTAATGCGGCGAACGCACAGATCAGCCAAATACGACGGTGCGGTTGTTCCACACCAACACGCGGTGCTCAACATGAGCTCGTACCGCACGGGCCAACACGACTGTTTCAAGGTCACGCCCGCGACTGGTGAGATCACTCACATCGTCACGGTGAGACACCCGCGCCACGTCTTGTTCGATGATTGGACCCTCGTCAAGGTCCGACGTGACGTAATGGGCCGTCGCACCGATGATTTTCACACCGCGATCATGTGCTTGTCGATAGGGATTTGCACCAATGAACGCCGGCAAGAACGAATGATGGATGTTGATCATGCGACCACTCCATTTTTCTGCAAACCACTGCGGCAAAATCAACATGTATCGCGCAAGGATCACTACGTCAACATCGAGTTGTTCTAACAGCGCATCAATGCTTTTTTCTTGTTCGATGCGCGCAGTTGCCTCGTTACCCACCACCGGGATGTGCACGAAGCGGTAATCAAAGGCTTCCACCAGACTGCGATGATCATCATGATTGGAAATCACCGCTTGTATATCAAGACCAAGATCTCCGTATTTCGAACGGGTCAACATGTCTGCCAAACAATGCACGGCCTTGGACGACAAGATCGCGGTGCGCGGGCGCCATGGCAACGCACGTAACGAATAGGTCATGCCAAAACGTTGCGCAACAGCGGAATTGAACTGTAGCGACAACTGATCAAGTGACTGCGACCCATCGTGGGTGAACTCCACACGTTGGAAAAACATCGCATCTTGAGGATCGGTGTGTTGCTCGGCGTGCACGATGTTGCCGCCAGCATCGGTGACCCATGCAGCAACAGCAGCAACTATGCCGGCACGATCGGGGCACGAGATGAGAAGGACAGCGGTGTGAGTCGACATGATGAAAGTGAAGCGATCTGGTGGAGACGATGGGAATCGAACCCACGACCTCCTGCTTGCAAAGCAGGCGCTCTACCAATTGAGCTACGTCCCCAGAGCGATTTAGGTTATCGGACGAACCCCGTACAAAACCCACCACCATCTGAACAACGCGCGAGAGTACCCTTGCCCGTATGGCAGGCGAGCTTATTTATGCATTTCGAATCATGCGCCTGCCGCTATTAGACGTGGGTGGCTCGGCCATTGGGCGCATTGACGACATCGTGGTGGTCCCTGGCCGCCGCGGTGCGCCTCCGCGTGTCACCGGTTTTGTGGCCACCAGCCAGCGCCGACGTATTTTCGTGAACGCAGCCCGTGTGGGAGGGCTCGATTCTGCCGGTGTACGGCTGCGCTCCTGGGACGTCGACCTTCACCCCTTCAAATCACGATCAGGCGAACGACTTCTCGGTGCCGATGTTATTGATCAGCGCGTCGGCGCTGAACGCGTCAGCGATGTGGCACTACGACCCACTGTGACCGATCGCGAGCACGGTTGGGAAGTAACAAAAATTCGACTCTCGCGCGCGGGAATGCTGGGGCGTCGTGCAACATATCGACTTGTTGATTGGCATGAAGCAACAGGATTGTTTGCTGCTGCAACAGAGATGGCAGCTGAAGCTGCGCGACTGCGTGACATGCACCCAAGCGATGTTGCTGCAGTGGTACGTGCATTGCCATTAGTGCAACGCCAAATGCTTGCAAAAGAAATGGACGACGATCGTCTTGCTGACCTTCTTGAAGAATTGCCAGAAAGCGAACAGCTCAACATCATCGCGACTCTTGATCTTGAGCGTCTCATCGACGTGTTAGATGAAATGGAATACGACGACCTCGCCGACTTGCTTGCAGAAATGCCTGCGCAACAACGCTCTGCGATTCTCGATGCAATGGACGAAGACGATGCCGAAGTTGTGCGTACGTTGCTGCAGTATCAAGAAGGTACTGCTGGTTCTTTGATGACGCCCGACATCATCGTGATGGGTCCTACCAATACAGTTGCCGAAGCACTTGCACAAGTGCGTGACCCCGACTGGTTGGTGTCGATTGCATCAACAGTGTTTGTCACGCAACCACCATTTAAAGCGCCCACTGGTACATACCTTGGCGTGGTGCATTTTCAACGTTTGTTGCGCGAACCACCAAGCACCGAGTTGTCGCGTTGTGTTGTGCAAGAGCCCACCATTTTGCCAACAGCATCAGACCGTGAAGTGGCAGAACGTCTTGCTGCATACAAGTTGATGACCGTTGGTGTGTGTGATGAGGCGGGGCGTCTCCTTGGTGCCATCACAGTCGACGATGTGCTCGACCAAATGTTGCCGGCCGACTGGCGTCAACGTCGTCGCTCTGTGGAAGGAGTGACATCATGAGGCGCCGCGAAGATCTTGCAACGCCACGTCGGCGTCGGCGCTTTTCCATGCGCTACGACGGTGAAGCGTTTGGTCAGTTCAGTGAATACATCGCACGTTTTCTTGGCACCGCGCAATATCTGGTGATCCAGTCGATCATCGTGCTTATTTGGATTGCGCTGAACGCAACATTTGAATTTATGCAATGGGACGAATACCCGTTCATCTTGTTGACGCTCGTGTTGTCATTGCAGGCTTCATATGCAGCGCCTCTTATTTTGCTTGCCCAAAACCGTCAAGAAGATCGTGAACACAAACAATCACAACGTGATCGCAACGTGGCAATTCGCACGCAAGAAGACGCCGAGTATTTGGCTCGCGAGCTAGCCGGTGTCCGTATGGCGTTGGCCGATGTTGCAACAAGCGATGACTTAGAAGAACAGGTGAAGAAACTCACCGAAGCTGTTCATGTGTTATCGGAAAAAGTGGAAAAACTCACTGACAACTAGAACACAAGCCGACTAAATCAAGTCGGTGGTGACTGAGTTCAAAGCCTGCACGTGTGGCGAGTTTCGCTAACGCAACATCGAGGTCGCTCTCGACGTCGTCGGGAATAGTCACGTCGGTGACCGCTCCGCATTGACTGCACACCAAATGGTGATGGTGGCCGGTGAGTTCTTCGCTCAACTCGAACCGTCCCCACTCATCGGTGGTGATCACCCGAGTAACGACCCCCGCTGCTTCCAGCACGGTGAGGTTGCGATACAACGACGACTGAGCCAACGACGTGGCCTTCAAGATCTCGGGAATCGACAGAGGTCGGTCGCCACCGCACAAGGCATCGACAATGGTGCGACGGTTAGTGGTGAAACGCTGTCCCGCAGCCATCAAACGCGCGGCGATGTCTTTGTAGAGAGCATCGTTGTGATGGTTGTGGTTGTGCACGCCTCAAGGCTAGCGAGAATCACTAGTAATGAGAACTAGTGAGAATGTCTATTCGTGTCCCGTGCCGATTGCGGTCACTCATGACCGACGAATTGATGCAAGGTCAGGCCAGAGGCCAAGACTGCGGTCAAGATGTCGGCGTTTGGCAATGTCGCTTCGCCCAGCACATGTACCCCCGGTGCACAATCGCCCACGCGAACAGCGGTGTGTGCTGCAACAGCGGCGGCAACTGATGCCACCTTTTCTGCCATGCCAACAATCTCGTTGTGGCGCACTCCGTTACGTGAGCCACGTGCTTCTACGCGCAAACCACCCACGCCACCTTCAGCATGTGGTGGCGACAACATGGGTAAGTGCGCGGTGAGACGATCACGTCTAGTTGCAGACACACGCGCGGTAATGCGTTGCAGTGATGGAGCAATGCGTTGCAGCAACATTGGTTCAGCGCTCGCATAGCGGTAGCAATCTTTTGCATCGATGGGATCAGGAAACCAACACAACTCGCGACCGCTACCAGAGGGACGTTCGATCCATTCACCGTCGTGCCAGCCAAATGCGCGTCCCGACAATGAATCGTGATGTTCACGCGCACACGAAGGACCACCTGTGCCGTGCACTGCAACATGTACTTCGTCCATTACATCGAATGCTTTTGCAACATGTGACACCAATAGTCCGCTCATGCCAGGAACACACGCGGCGCCTGGCACTAACCGGGCGTTGTGTGAGACCGCACGATCATGCAGTGCGAGCAGATCCATAATGTCGGACACGTTGTCACTCACCGACACAACAGAGATGCCTTCATCAATGAGCATGGTGGCAAGTTGCGTGTGAGGTCGCGCACACGCAAGAACCACAACAGATTTCGATAACAACTCGGAGCGCTGTTTATGGGAATACAACGCGGGTGCAAGACCAAGCGATGTGAGATGTTGCACTACACGCGTGCCAACAACTCCGGAACCAACAACTGCGTATGTCACTGTTTTGGAGTGACCTCGCGCCATCCGCCTTGTTGCGGGGGCACACCACCCTTGCCGCGCACACGCAAGATGCCAGCGATGATGCCCGCTACAGATGCGGCAAAAATGACACGACGAATGAACTTCATGGTGGGGCTAACAAGAATCGAACTTGTGACCTCATCCTTATCAGGGATGCGCTCTAACCGACTGAGCTATAGCCCCAGAGCGTTTTAGCCTAACGGGTCATTGGTCGGGTTCGACAACCCGCTCCACCACTTCTTCTTCCAGCACCGACACGCGAACGCCGCCAACTAATTCGGTGATGAGGTTGAAAACAATCGCAAGAAGCACCCACAGACCGGTGCTAAGCACCACCCAAAACAATCCCAAGATCCACACGTTGCGGAAGAGCTCGCCACCTTTGAATTCGAAGGTGTCCCACCCAAATGATTCGAGAAAGTTCTCGACGTTGTTGATAGTGCCGGTTGCATTGGCCACATTCCACAACAACACGAGTGACACCATGCCCACGATGTACAGCACAAAGTGAAAGATGATGCCCACTTTGAACACACTCCACGGATCAATCTCACGCACGATTCGCGTGACACGACGAACGCGTCTGCGAGATTTGCCGTTGGTGTCGTTCACGTTATTGAGTGTATTGCGCGGTGGCAGACGCTTTGTGGTCACCTCGTGTTACCCATACACGTACACGACTGCCCTCATCTTTCGCCCGTGTCACTATTGCGTCGTACGCATTTGCCACCGTCTGGCCAGCATTGCTATCGCGTGACACCCATGCCAGTGCCACTGCATCTGCTGCGTGTTGTGTGCGTTGGCGTGACAACAACTCTCGACCCGTGTGTGAGATT
>JBIJAO010000014.1:0-44274 GCA_044345725.1 Ilumatobacteraceae bacterium
CCACAAACTGTTGCATTGTTATCGTCTTCTGGGGTTGAGATACCTACCCAAATTGCGACCTGTTCATACAACGCAACGGTTGCTTTGCTTGCGGTGGTCGGTGAATCACCGAACACTCTGGGTGAATATGGCGGTTTGCAAAATCCCGATGACATGTTCTCTTTCATTGGCGACAATTCGCGCAAGGGAATCTCCCCACTGCCTGCCATCACATTTCATGCGAACCCACAATGGAGCTCTCAACATTTTGAACAATCAGATGATTGGCTTCACGAACAGTTACTTGCTGGTACACAACGGTGGTTGGCGGATGTCACTGTGGTGTCGTCGCAGATAAAGAAATGGCGATATGCAACTCCACAAACAGTATGGCCAGAGCGATTGTGGATGAATGAACCACAAACTTTGTGTCTTGCAGGTGATGCATTCGCTGGTCCCAAGGTAGAGGGCGCATACCTGAGCGGACATTTTGCTGGTGTCGCACTAGCGTAAATTCGGTGCGTCGAATACTGCTTTTATGTGTGGCAATTTGTGTCGCAGGTATTGGGTTCAGTGGTTCATCATCACTGAACGCAGAAGCTGCGCCTTCGGCGTGGTCGCCTCAGAAGATGCGCCAGGCATGGGGTGGGTCAACACTGTTTGCGACTGGCCCCGGTGCCGCAGCCACTTTCACCGTGAAGGGTCGCTCGTTTTCGATGTGGTACGTCGCTAGTCGAAATGGTGGGCGAGTAGCGGTGTACGTGAACGGGAAACGTGCACGCATTGTTGATCAATATGCGCCAAAGCGTCAACGTCGTTCAGTGCGATTGACAGGAACACAAGACAAAAACGAAGTGCGTCTCATTGCGTTATCGAGTCGCAACGCATTATCAAAAGGGACTCGCGTCAATGTAGATGCGTTTTCTCCATCACCCGCGAACTGTACAAAAGGATGTCGTCGTAGTCCGCGAGTCATTGCACAAGACATGCCGCCGAGTCCGTCTGATTTAGAAGCGATTTGGTATCCCACGTCTGTTCCTGATCGAAACTCTGACCAATGGGCTGTCGCGATCGGAAGTTATGTCCGCGGTCAAGATGTGAACCCCATCGATGTGGCAGCGCCAATCATTCGTGAGGCGGCGTGCGAACAAGCACAAAAAGTGCGCCAAGGAATTGTGGTGTTGTCATTTGGCAGACAGTTAGCAACAGGCACAACCGGATTCGGTAATCCCATTTCACCCGACACCATCGTTGCAACTGTTGCTGCATGGTCTGAGGGTCTTGCAGCATGTGGACGTGGCCCGTGGGAAGTATCGATCGGAACAAGTAACTCTGGTGGTCGAACTCCGCACAATGGTTTTAATGGTGGAAAAGTGTGGGGCGAGATTGTTGTACGCGCGCAGCAAGAAGCAAATCCTCGAGTGGCGATTTCAGGTTCTGTTGACATCGAACCCGGATGGGGTCCAGCACCACAGGCACGTAAGTGGGTTGATGGATATGTGTCGGCAACAAACATCCGCCTATGGAACTTTGGTTCTGCCGACGGATGTCCACAATCTGTTGGGCGTTTGACATGCGGAAATGGGTGGACAGTCGATGACGTGTTGTGGGTGTCGTCACATGCCGGGCCAAATGTGATTGCAATGCCACAAATACATACACAAAGCGGATCACAAGCACGTCAGTGGGCAGTGCTATCTGCTCGTGCATTAGAGATGGGAAAGCCACTACGTATTGGATCATTCACGGTGCAAACAGCAGCATGTGCACAAGTGCGTGGCGGATGTCCTACAACTGGGGTATCTGCGTGGGATGGCTGGGTTCAATTACGTAATGCGCTTGATGCGATACCAATAACTGCAGGAACGTTGTTTGGTGCCCCAATGGATATTCGATGGGGTTGGGGTGGACGATTCATCATTCCGCCACCAACTACAACGACAACATCGACAACAACTACGACATCAACACCTACGACGACTACCACACCGCCCACGACGAGCAGTACTACGACGACCACCACGACAATTGCTGAGTAGCGAGAGGACGAGACCCCCTACAATCCGATAGAGTGGTGATTCCGTTCGCGGGCGTTTAGCTCAGTTGGCTAGAGCATCTCCCTTACAAGGAGAGGGTCGGGGGTTCGAGTCCCTCAACGCCCACCACTTCATCCCCGCCGGAGCTGAGCAAGCGTCCAGTCGCCGACCATAGTGCCACGCTTCAATAGGTCGTAGGGCAGATCGAAATGATCGCGACCATCCACCACAGCTGTTGTGACCTCGGTTCCTTGTGAACGCAGGTGGTCACCATACGCGCTGTTTTGCCGAATGAATTCATCTGATTCGTGTCGTCCCACGGCCAGCAATGCATTTGCTGGGGCGGATGCATTGGGCAACAGTATTGGGCTGAGAGTGGTTGCGCGGGCTTCGTCAAGATTGAGTGGTCCATTGATGGGGGTAACAACAAGTGGACGTATGTCATAGATGCCACTCAGCAAGACAACGCCCGAAAGCTTCGATGCAATGTGCGGATCACGAGCACAGATCGCTGATAGGTGCGCACCTGCACTACATCCCGATAAGACAACTTGCGACGGTTGTAGATCGTCGATTACTTGTAATACGTTGGTGATGCATTCGTCAATCATTTGCTCGATAGTTCCTTCAGGCGCGATGGTGTATTCCACCGCATGAAGAGAAACACGTTCAGCAATTGCATCTGCGGCATTAAACAATGAATCGGCAGCAGATAGTCGTTGCCAGTATCCGCCATGAATGTAGATAAGCAGAGGAGCTTTGGGTGTTACCAAAGAAGCAGGATCATGCTGTGCGCTGATCTCGTGATACTCCACTAGGTACTCAGGTAATGGACGTTTGGAGTGTTGGGCAGGTGTGTACTGATGAGCAACTTCTTCGGAAGTTGCTGATCGCCAATCAAATTGGTTTTCACTCATAGTGCAGTATCACTTCAGATAGTCGCGCAATAGCGCGGGTTTGAGTCCTTGGGCTTTCATCTGTTGCAGCAGCAACTCCAATGTGGGAGCCGCAGACGGAATGTAGTGCATCAAGATGATGTCGCCACGCTGAAGTTTCCCATCAGGGATTCGAAGGCGGCCCTTCTCGGCAATACCACTCCACATCACGAGGTATTTCACATCGCATTTAGCAAGCGCTTTTAGCGTTCGTGGTGTCCAGTTGCCCCCGGGTGGTCGAAACAATTGAGGACGATCTCCCATCATTTTTTTGATTTGATTATTTGCGCCGCAAATCTCATATCTTTGCCGTTTGATTCCAAAGAAAGTGAAGCTGCTGTGGTTGATCGTGTGATTCTCGAAAGTCATACGAGTCTGTTTCTTGAACCACGAGAGATTTCGTTTGATTAAACGAGGCATTGCAAAAGTGGTAATCGGCACTTTATGAGTACGAATGACTCTTGCCAGCTCTGGCGTCGGGGTAAAGCCGTCATCGATAGTGATAAAAACCACTTTGTCCCTTGTCTTTACTCGTGTGATTACTTGAACATCTTCGGGTTGTAAGGGCTGTGTTGTGGTAGGCGTGATGTCGGGTGCTGCCTCTTCTGCGTGAACGGATGGAATACCACTATTTGTCGTAGTCACGATGCATAACACAGCGATCATTGCGGTCAATAGGCGATATGGCTTCTGTCGAATCATGACGACTCAGCCCGCGGCACGTTTGCGTGGGTCAGAAGGGAAGCTTGGATAGTTGATAATGCGAAAAGAGATCTCATTCGCTGCAGTAATGATGTCTTCAAGCAGTGTTCCAAGACTGGTCATGATTTCATCTTGTGTTCTGTCTGTGGCGTCTTCAATCTGGGAACGCAATGAGTGTCCAAACGATGTCAAGTGGGATCCATCCACAACGCCGCGTTCTTGTAGAGATGTCATCGCGTCCGTCAGGGCGTCTTTTGAGAATCCACGCGTGGTGCTGTATTCGCCAAGTTCATAACCCAACCACAACTCGGTCACAATGTTCATTTCAATAGCCGACAAACCGTGTGCAATGCATGCAGCAAGATGGCCGTCCCCTCTGTGTTCACGGAACATCTCAGCAAGTCGCCACAGTTGACCTTGTGGGGTTGTCGGCATCTCGAGCTCTCGTAGACCGCTAAACAATGGTCGCGCACATCCATCTACGGATTCCATTGCCCGGCGCAGCGCTGTGGTGATTGCTGTCGCCTCGTCGACCGAGCAAACAAGGGTCATTGCATGTGATGCGCCGTCGGCACGTGCAGTCAAAATGTCGTCTCGTGAAACCTGGTCGCGTGTCGCCATATAAATGTTGCTGATAAACGTCGGCTCAAAGACACCAAAGGCGGACACCACGCAAGAGGCAGATGGCATACCAAGAGACGCTGCTCGACCCCATACGTACGCGCCGAAAAAGTCGAGATGAAGAGCGCCCATGTTGTCGGCCACAGGCCGCGACCACCAGCCTTGGGTCGCGATTGGCTCCAACGCATCGCGTAATCGTCGTGAGGGGGAGTCGGGTAGCGCCGGAGCCGGCATCAAGGCCCCAGCGTCAGAGAAATAATGCGCGGCGATGTCGTCGTAGGTCACGATGACAAGTATTGCCCAGCACGTCACTTACCACGAGATGGGGACCATTAGGGCTACAAGTGTGCCCCGTGACACAATATGGCAATGGAGAACAACATCGGGGGCTTGTTGTCCCGTCGCGCCTACATGAACCCAGACGTCGAGGCTTTGGTCGATGTCCACGCAAAGAAGCGATTCACCTACAAGCAATTAAACGACTACGGCAACCAAGTCGCACACGGACTCGCCGCTCTCGGGGTGAAAAAAGGTGACCGTGTTGGCATCTTGCTAATGAACAGTCATGAGTTCGTGTCCACGTTTTTTGGAATCGCAAAACTCGGCGCTGTTGTAGTGCCGCTCAACTGGCGACTTGTGCCCGATGAACTTGAGTTCATCTTGAAAGATTCGGGTTGTTCACTCGTTGTCGCGGGCGAAGAGTTTTTGTCGACCGTCACTGAGCTGCAATCACGTGGAGATAAGACTGACGTGAAGCAATGGGTGTTTGTAGGCGATGATGCGCAGCGCCCGGCGTTTGCTGAGGCGTTTCACTCCATACATGATGGAAAAAGTACAGATGATCCAGTCCTTGGCGGCAGTAACGATGATCTCTTGTACATCATGTACACCTCGGGAACGACGGGATTACCAAAAGGTGTGATGCACACACATAACACGCAAATGTGGGCGCTTATCACTATTAACTCCACCGCGGATTTCCGTGATGGTGATCGCTATCTCAACCCACTACCGATGTTTCACGTTGGAGCGCTCACTCCGGCATTGTGTGCAATGCATCGTGGATTGACGCATGTGATGTTGCGCGCCTTCGACCCCAATCAGATATGGGACGTTGTCAAGACTGAAAAGATCAATAATGCATTGTTGGTCCCAGCAATGTTGAACGCGTGTCGTCTTGTCTTTGACAAAAAAACCCACGACCACTCGTCGTTGCGCTGGTTCTTAAGCGGTGCTGCGCCAGTTCCTAAAGCGTTGATTGAAGAGTACGCGGACATGGGAGTGGAGATTCATCAGATTTATGGAATGACTGAAACATGTGGACCAGCATGTGTGACACTGCCAATCGACGCCATTCGAAAAGCTGGTTCAACCGGGAAAGGTTTCATGCATACGGAAGTGAAATTACTGCGTCCCGACGGCAGTGAATGTGGTGTAGGTGAAGCGGGGGAAGTAGTGGTACGCGGAGACCACAACATGACCGGGTATTGGAATCGTCCTGATGCAACAGCAGAGACCATTAAAAACGGATGGTTGCACACTGGTGATGTTGCTATCTATGACGAGGACAAGTTCATCTGGATTCAGGATCGCTTGAAAGACATGATTATCTCCGGTGGTGAAAATGTGTATCCGGCCGAAGTGGAAAATGTCATTCTCGGTCATGTTGGAGTCGCCGATGTTGCTGTTATCGGTATTCCGTCAGAGAAGTGGGGCGAGTCTCCTTTGGCAGTGGTAGTGAAGAAAGATCCAGCTCTCACAGAAGCTGATGTCATTGCGCAGTGCGAGGGCAAGTTGGCTCGCTACAAGATGCCCGTTGGTGTGCGCTTTATCGACGCGATTCCACGTAATCCTTCTGGTAAAGCGTTGAAGCGTGAACTACGCATCCAATTTCCGACGGCGTAGTTCCAGTAACGCCACTCCCATAGACAACAGCAACAGCGCGTACATCGCGTAGTTGCCAGTAGAAAAGCCGGTCGCAGGCAAGATTCCTGTTGATGCCGATGAAGAGTTGTTCTGTGGTGTACGGTCAAGTCCTGCATACGACACGGTTGTCTCGTTTGTCATCGGGACGTTGATAGTGAGAGCAACGGTGATGGAAACCGATGCACGTTTACCGTTGCGAATTGTGCCCAAGTTACAGTTCAGAACATGATCGTTGGCCGTGTCTGGCACACAGTCATCTGAGGACACAAAATCCATGCCTGTGGGTAAAGCATCGGTAATCACAACTTCGCGAGCAGTTCCTGGACCTTTGTTGATGGCGGTCATCGTAAATGTCGCTCTGTTGCTAGAGATTGCAGTCAACTTTTTGCGAACAACAAGATCGGCATCTACGGAGATGTTTGTCTTTGCTGTGGCACTTGTGGCTGTCACACCTTGAGCGGACGCGGTGACAGTACTTGTGAATTGCTCTGTGGTGGGGCTTTCGATTGTGGTGAAGACAAAACTAAAAACTCCTGAGTCGCCTGAATCTAGAAGCGATGTTGTGCAACGAATGACGCCATTGGTTTGTGAACAACGTGGATCTGTGCTGTTGATTCTGATCTCGGCGGGGATGAGGTATTCCACAACAACAGATTCAGCCGATGCATTGCCGGTGTTCGTGACCACCAATTGTCCGCTAGAGGTGGAGCCAGGGATCACCCGTTCGGGCATAACAATGTTTGTCGCCAGTTGTGCTCCACTTGTGCTCGTCGGTGGAGGAGCATTAGGTGACAGCACCGTGGTGGACACCACATTGGTTCCAGAGACGATTTGTTCCTGCAATGTCGCGGCAAGATAGGAAATAGTTGCACTATTGTAAAGTGCGGTGCCTTCAGTTCCTGAATCCACGGTGACGTCAAACGACACGGTGTGAGTGGATCCAATCGCCATTCGGCCACCAGTTGTAGATGTTGCCCCCGTACCGAGACGTGCGATGATGCTGCGTCCGTCTGCTGCTAGTTCTGCAATGTCATCTCCCGACGCATCTGTAACAACAGTGGAATTCACTGTCAAGCTCCCCGGAACATACGTTGTTCCATTGGGAATAGGGTCTGTCATCACAAAATTGTCGGCGGGGTCATCACCTGTATTGGTAAACGACAATTCGTATCGAAGGGTGTCGCCAATCTGTGCGGGAGTATTGCCGTTGACATTGACTACTGATTTCACCGATGGAAATCGCGGCGCGCGTAAATCAATACGGGTTGAAATGAGGCCAATGAGAACCGATTCGCCTTTGGTGCCAACAGTGATTGATGCACTGGTGTCACTGTTTGCAATAAGTCCGGTCGCGTCGGCCACTTTCACGTCAAATCCGAGAGTGTTTTGGTCAGCGGGTGATCGGGTCAACACATTTTGGCCGAAGGCATCGATAGTGGAATTGAAGTAGTCGTTTGCGGGGCTGATCGCAGATGCAAGGCGCGATGTGTTGAAGTCGGCGAAGTCGCCGGTGTTGGCACGATCACCGTCGTAGGCAACAAGGCCAACAGTGGCGTCTACTGCACCCTGCACGGGAACAGTGAAACCCGACACCGTGATTTTCTCTGGTTGATCATTGCTTCTCACATTGACGAGTCCGTCAAATAAAGTGATATCACGAAGAGGACTACTTGGGTCTTGGAACACGACGGCAAGAGTCCAACCTGCGTAACGATCAACACCTAATCCAGCAGCAATGTTTGCGACGGTGTAGTTACCTGAGCCGGCTGCTTTTACTAGGTCCGTCACCACTGCCTTTGCCTGGTACGGCTCGCCAACGCCAGACGTAGGTGGCGACACGATGATGTTGTTTGGTTGGGCAACGACATCTACATACGTGGTAGATCCAGGTGCGCGAAATTTCACTCTGTCGTACGTAGGGGCGGCGTTTGCCAAGCCGTTAGTTCCGTTGAGGCGCGCACCCCAGTACAAGGCGGCGTATACAACTGTGGCATTTTTGGGAAGAACAAGTTGGGAGGTGGAGGAATTAAATGTCAGTGGATCAGAGTCGATGTCGACATGATTCATTCGCCACGCATTGTTTGTTGCAAGTGTCTTGCCGCCATTTTTTGTATTGGTGCATCCGCGTTGGTCTTGTGTTCCGTCTGCAAGTGTGCCGTCACACGACAACGAATTATTTTGGGCAAACACCACTCCACCATTTATTTGCGTGTTGTAACTCGCTGCAAAAGGGGCAATGACCACTGCGCTGGCCTTTGGAGTAATCGTAAGTGTGGCCATTGTGACCACAGAGAGGGTGGTGACTGACAGAGTGAGTGCGACGGCGCGGCGAAGTGTGTGCATAGCGCCATTAGTTTTGCACGGGGATTGCAATGAATGGGATTTTCGTGTGATGTATACTTGACACAATGAGAGGTCAATGGCGTGCCATAGGTCTGTTGGCTATGTGCGTGGCCGCCTTTGGAATTTCAGCGTGTAGCGACTCAAGCGCTGAAGACGTCGATGCGACAGCACCTTTGGTCGTTGATGACAACGAACCAAACAGTTCGTCTTCCTCCGACGATGTAGTGGCTACAACACTGACTGGTAAATCTTTTTCTCTTAGTGACGCGTTAGCCGAAAAGCCTGTTGTGCTGTGGTTTTGGGCCCCCGGTTGAAGCAGTTGTAATCGAGAAGCCCCTTCGGTCGAAGAGGCAAGTGTGACCTACGCAGATGCCGTAACAATTGTTGGTGTGGCGTGGGCGGGCAGTTCTGCAGATTACAACGCATTTACCGAGCGACATGGACTGACATTTGACAATCTCGATGATTCAGGTGGCGATGTTTTCTCCTACTTCGGGGTGCCGAGTCAGCCGGCGTTTGCATTCATATCGAAAGATGGCACAGTCGATGTGCAGATTGGCACACTGACAGAAGAAGATTTCGAAGCGCGCATCCGTGGACTCACTACCGGATAAGCAGCAACACCGTTCGTAGATGTGTGCGGGATTAGCTTGTCGGTGTGATGCGTAGGGGTTCAAAGATCATCTGTCTGATTCTGATGGCAGCCGTCACGAGCACAAGCACTGTCGGTATCGACAGCGCTCGCGCGGAATTACCTCGTC
This sequence comes from Ilumatobacteraceae bacterium, assembly GCA_044345725.1. Classification (GTDB taxonomy): domain Bacteria; phylum Actinomycetota; class Acidimicrobiia; order Acidimicrobiales; family Ilumatobacteraceae; genus UBA2093. The sequence continues at coordinate 9,304 of JBIJAO010000014.1, forward strand.
AAGGTGTGCCTCCTAAAGCGGCGCGACTGAAATTGGTGCAATCACTTGGTTCTTCGCAGTTGTCGCCCAAATCAATTGTTGCGTCGTCAACGGGCAGGGTCATCGCACAAAACATGATTTACACCCATGGTGTGAGCGTGTTTGACGCTGATGGCAACGAAGTGACTCGCATTAGTGACACCGTTGCACGCAAGCTGCTGGGGCTAAAAGGTCGACGAACAGTTGAAGGTGCACCCGTTGAGGCCGCATTTAGTCCCGACGGACGTTACGCGTATGTGTCGAATTACTACATGACTGGTGCAGGATTTAATAAAAAGGGTTTTGACAAGTGCTCGGGATCGGTGGAGTACGACAAGAGTTATCTCTACAAGATCGACATGACAACGAACACGGTTGCGGCTGCCGCACAAGTGGGGTCGGTTCCCAAGTACGTTGCGGTCACCGCGAATAACAAATACGCGCTTGTGTCTAACTGGTGCTCGTATTCCATCAGTGTGATCGACCTGCAAACTTTCACACCAGTAAAGGAAATTGAAGTAGGTCGTTATCCTCGCGGGCTGGTGTCGACCAAAGATTCCTCACGTGTGTATTTCACCGTGATGGGGGCGGGCAAAATTGGCTACATCGACATGGCTACGTTTGCGGTCACTACATGGAAGTCGGCAGCAAGTACACCTCGTCACGTGGTGTTAAGCCCCGACGACAAGATCTTGTATGTCTCACACAATTTGTCTTCAATTGTTACTTCTCATAATGCGACCAATGGGAAGGTTCTACGACGAGTAGCAACCGGGACAGAGCCTCGCACCATGGAGATTGCTCCTGATGGCAGTGCGTTGTGGGTGGTGAACTATGCATCCAACACTCTCACTGTGGTAAATACAACCACAATGTTGGTGCAACAAAGCATTGCAACGCCACCTAAACCCATTGGGGTGACATACGAGCCAACTCTCAGGCGTGTGTGGGTTGCCTGTTATGGAGGGCAGATACGCGTGTATCAAGTACGCACGCCAAAGCCAGCGTGATTGCTCTTTAGTTACGAGGACTAATTACGAGGCACGTCGCTCCATGGCAGGTCTTTGTCTACGCGTGGTTCACCTGGTAATCCGAGTACTTGTTCACCCAAGATATTGCGCATCACTTCGCTGGTGCCGCCTTCAATGGAGTTGGCACGTGAACGTAAGAAACTATGGCGAATACCGCCCTCTGACCCATCAACTGAGAGAGAGTCGGGTCGACGGAATGTGAAGTCATATCCGACAAGTCCGTGAGCACCCAACAGATCAACCGCGAACTCACTGACTTTTTTGTTGAACTCTGCCATCATCAATTTGCCGATGGACCCCTCTGGTCCTGGATTGCCAGTACGTGCGGCTTGCGCAGCGCGATTATTAGTGAGACGCAGCACCTCTGATTTGCACCACAACTGCATAAGGCGATCACGATGAGCAGGATCACGATCCTCGGGACGCTTTTCGTTCCAAATATCGATCACCGAATCAATGGGACCTTTGCGACGTCCACTGCCGCCCGTACTTGACGCAATAGAGACGCGTTCGTTCATCAACGTGGTGAGAGCGGCGCGCCATCCTTCGCCCACCTCGCCGATCCGCCATGCGTCGGGCACACGCGCATCAGTCATGTACACCTCGTTGAACTCGGCTTCACCTGTGATCTGACGGAGAGGACGCACTTCAACTCCTGGTGCGTGCATGTCGATCGCAAAATAGGTCATGCCTTTGTGTTTGGGTTGATGCGGATCGGTGCGAGCGACCAACATGCCAAAGTCGGCTAAGTGTGCAAGTGTGTTCCACACTTTTTGACCATTGATGATCCACTCGTCACCATCTCGTATGGCACGCGTGCCAAGGCCTGCAAAGTCACTTCCTGCACCAGGCTCACTAAATAACTGACACCAGCGTTCTTCACCAGTAAACATTGGTCGTAAAAATCGTTTCTTCACTTCATCGCTGCCGTGGGTGACAATTGTGGGACCCGCAAGCGCAATAAAAAATGTGGAGGGATCCTGCGGCTGTGCACCTGCTCCTCGCACACGCTCTTCCACTAGTCGGTTGAGATCGGGTCGCACACCCAACCCTCCGAAACCTTCGGGGAAGTGCACCCACGCAAGACCCATGTCATATCGCGCACCGCGGAAGGTGCGGTCGTCAACTGTTTTTGGGTCATATTGAGACAGGAGGGCCTCAATGGCAGATTCGACGCGTTCACGCTGAGAATCAGAGGTTTTCGGTGCAAGGGTGGTGCTCGACATGGCTCTATTGTTGCACCATGAGCGACATGGAATTCCCTCGGGCGCAGTTCGTAGACGTGCTGTCAGCGAACGAGAAATACGCCGAAAAGTTTGAATTCCCCACGCTCACGGGCACCGCACGCCAGGGTTTGGCAATTGTCACATGTATGGATTCACGAATTAGTCCGTTGGCTGCCCTCGGGATGCGGCCAGGCGACGCCAAGATTTTACGTAATGCTGGAGCTCGTGTCACAGATGACGTACTTCGTACGTTGATGCTTGCTACCTATCTACTCGGCGTCGAGCGTATTTTGGTGATGCCACACACTGATTGTCGGATGGCATCCAGCGATGAAGCAGGGATTCACCAGAAGATCATGGATGATTTTGGTGTGGACACTCGCAGTGTTGAATTTCGCACCGTCTCAAACCAAGAAGAAGCTCTTGCGCTTGATGTCACCCGCATACGTTCATACCCCTTGCTACGAGAGGGAGTGGTGGTTGGTGGTGCGATCTATGACGTGCGTTCAGGTGCTTTGCGACCTGTCGACTGCTGATAACGATTGCTGTTACTGAACGCGACGACGACGAGTTGTGGCCACGAGGAAGGCTCCAGCGAGCAGCAGTGTCATAGCCCAGTAGATGTTGCGACCAGACTCTGTTCCAGCAGCGGGAATCTGTGCATAACGCGCATCGACTGGAACATTTGTGCGCACCGTTTTCGTAATGGAGAAGTCATTGAGTTGTGCTTGTGACAGAGTGCAGTTGATCGTTCGGTCTACACCGAGCACTTGATACGTGCCGGTTGGTAAGTTCTCGACTGAGTAGTTGCCGTTTTTGTCTGTACGGGTCACGATGGTGACGTCGTCATCGGTTCTCATTTTTTGGTCGACGCCGTACCAATAGATTTCGAGGTCTTGTCGGCGCAGAACGAGATCTTTGCCTTCGTTGAATTCACCATTTTTGCGTACATCGATGAATGCAAAACCTTCATCGCGCACACTGTTGGAGTTGATGTCGAGGAAGATTTCTGGAAGCGGTCGTAGCAAGTTGTCGACAATCGTGACGGTTACTTTGCCATTCTGAGTATTGCTGCCATCGGTCATCGTGTAGTTGAACTCCACGGTGCCGGTAAATGTCAACTCGGGGGTGAACTCCACCATGTTGTCCACCACGCGATTGCTACCAGCGGAGGGATCCTCGACAGAGACGAGTGACAGGTTGTCTCCAATGTCGTTCGCAAGAACTTCTATCTCTACGACTGAACCCATGGGTGCTTCAACGTCGTCGTTTGCAGCCTCTAATGGGTTTGTATTGTTTGTGAGATTTGGGTTGATCGCGACAGTGGCAGTTGCGGTGGTGATCGGGTTCGTCACTGAAGCCGGTGCGGTGCCAGTAACTGTTGCAACGTTGGTGACTGTTTGTCCGAGAACGTCGATAGTGGTGATGGAGTAGACAACTTCACATTCGACAGCATTGTTCGAGCCAGGGAGCAGTTGAGCGATGACATTGTCGGTACCTGTCCCTGTTGGGCACTCAATGTCTGCATCGTTGCTGATCTTGTCGTCCACCACGGTGACGTTTGTGAGTGTCACGTTTCCAGTGTTGGTCACCGTGTAGGTGTATGTGATGGTGTCACCCACTTCGGTGGTTCCACTTGGTGCGATCACGGTGTTATCAAGAACACCCCAGTGCTTGTGCATACAGGTCCATTCGGGAACATCGCCACCGGTAATTCGTCGGTGGTTGCCGATCTCGTTGCGTTGCACACTGCCGACTATGTATTTGCCGAAGCGGCCTTTTGTTCTGACATGGGTGCGGAACGTTTTTTCAACATCAAGTGCCGCACATCGGGGCTTGTGCCGGACGCAGCTGTCATCGTTGTCACTGTTCGAGCACTCAAAGTACATTCTGGAAAATACCATGTAGTGGCCGGAAAACCGTTGCCGCCAGAATTGTTAGAGGAAAATCCTGACGATGTTCGTGCTGGTGCTGCCAATTTGGTGCAGCAAATAGAAAATGTGCGTATTCACGGTGTATCGCCAGTCGTTGCAATTAATGCATTCCCGACCGATCATGCGAGCGAACATGACGCGATTATCGATATGGCGTGTGCTGCTGGTGCCCGTGTTTCTGTCTCCACGCATTTCACCGATGGAGGTGCAGGAGCAATTGGCTTAGCACAAGAAGTGCTAGCTGCATGTGAGGAACCAACAGACTTTCAATTCTTGTATCCCGATGACATGCCACTTGCAGACAAGATCTCGACAATCGCCACCCGTATTTATGGTGCAGGCGAGGTGGAATACACACCTATTGCAAAAGAACAATTAGCACGATTCGAACGTCTCGGATTTGGACACCTGCCTATTTGTATCGCAAAGACACATCTTTCTATAAGTGCTGATCCCACATTGCGTGGTGCACCGACAGGACACACATTGACTGTGCGCGAGGTGCGTGCGTCAATTGGCGCAGGATTTATTTATCCGATCTGTGGGCAGATGACCACAATGCCTGGGCTTGGCTCACATCCTGCTGCTTTCAACATGGATATCGATGACGACGGCAACATCATCGGTCTTGAGTGACTCACATTGAGTGTTTACTTTCCTCGTAATGCAGCAACGACTGGTGAAAACGACTCGATGTCTTGTGCTCCCACGATCACATAACTAAAACCCCAACGCTCCCGTCGCGCGAGTAAATCTTCGATAATGCTCTGTGGTGAACCGATTAATGCAAACGGTGTGTTCTCAATCATCTCTTCGGGAACGCGAATAAGTGACGCCATGCCCGATACCGCCTGTGCACGATCGTCTGTGACATTGACAAAAAACGCACGCACGTTCATCTCGATGTCATTCAATCGATGGGCGCCCGCTTCAGCAACAATTACTACTTTTTCATCGACGGCTTCCGCTGTCATCGATGCAATAGCTTCAGGGCCGACAACACCTGCGGTCAATGTGCCGTTAATGCCAACAATGTCCACTTCGCGTGCTGCGTATGTCAACACGCGTTTGCCGCCACCGCCCACCAAAATGGGCGGACATGGTTGTTGCACTGGCTTTGGAAGCCCATTCAGATTGGCGATGGTGTAGTGCTTGCCGCTGTATGAAAAAACATCGGCACCCATGTGCCCGCGTATGACGTCGACACCTTCAATGAACCGATCGATGCGCACACCAGGAGAGTCGTATTGCATACCCGCGGTGTCGTAGTCGCTTCGCATCCAGCCTGCGCCAATACCTATTTCCAAACGACCGTCAGATAACACGTCCATGGTGGCGAGTTCTTTTGCCAGAACTAATGGGTGCTTGTAGTCGTTGTCCCATACAAGAGCACCAATTCGAAGTGATGTGGTCGCATCGGCTGCTGTCATCAGTGCCGGCACGGGAGCAAGTTGATCATCAAAGTGGTCGGGCATGGTGAGCACGTCATAGCCATGTGCTTCGGCTTTTTTCGCCATCTCTACCCACTCATGACGACTCGATGCTTTGGATGCTTGAACGCCAAATCGAAACGGTTTTTGCGGAAATGGTGAAGCCATGTGGCAACGGTAGCAACGAAGGGTGACGGTCAAGCCAGAGACGAGAGAACTACCGTGGAAGCGCTGTGAATAAGTACGCCAAATGGCTCTTTCGATGCGCGGTGGTGGTCACCGCTGGGGCAATGTTGATCACTGGCGTCGTCGTGGGTGCGGCACCTCATCTGTGGCGAGCAGTGAATGCGCATGAACAAACACCCGTGGAACTGCCACTGTTCTCAGGTCTTGCTCAGCGCTCGCAAATCTTTGACGTGGCGAATCGCCAACTCGGTGTATTCGAGTTAGAAAACAGCCAACCCGTTCTGTATGAAAACGTGCCACGGCCAGTCATCGATGCGTTTCTTGCCGTGGAAGACGCCGGCTTTTTTCAACACAAAGGCGTGAACCTGCGAGCACTTGGGCGCGCATCTCTTGCCAACTTCTCTGCAGATTCTGGTCGTCAAGGTGCATCCACGATCACCCAACAGGTTGTGAAAAACGAGTATCTCTCTGGTTTGCCACGCGATGGTCGCTACAAGATTTTGCAAACGCGTTATGCAACCATGCTAGAGAAACAGGCGCCGAAGGAAAAGATTCTCGAGCGCTATCTCAACACTGTGTACTTCGGCAACAACGCATACGGATTACAAGCAGCAGCAGAGGTGTATTTCGGCACTCCAGTCGCAGAATTGTCGATGGTCCAAGGCGCATTTTTGGCGGGACTTGTGCGCGCACCATCGACATATGACCCCATTCGGCGTCCCGAACAATCGCGACGTCGTTTCAAACAAGCGCTCGACCGTTTAGTTGACACGCAATTGATGACAACCGACGAAGCCGTGGCTACCTATGACACATGGCAGTTGCCAGAGCGTCTCACAAGTGTTCCGCAACAATCCACCACACGTACGTACTTCACCGAGATGGTGCGTGATTACTTGTTGAATCGAAGCGCGATTCTTGGTGCGACGTATCAGGAGCGATATAATGCGCTGTTCCGTGGGGGATTGAAGGTGTACACAACACTTGATTCGCGTGCACAAGAGTTGGCTGAACAAGCCGTGAAAGAACAACTGCCCGCAAACCGCACAGGTATTGCGGCGTCGCTGGCAGCTCTTGATACAGAAACTGCAGCTGTGCGTGCGGTGGTAGGTGGTCCAGGATTCGTACCAGGTCGCGACGAAGTGAACTTGGCATTGCGTCGTCGTCAAACGGGCTCTGCGAGCAAAATCTTCATTCTCACTGCTGCGCTTGAAGCTGGTGTTGAAGCAAAGGACCTTATTGATGGCACCTTGCCGTGTACGTTGCCTAATCCTGGTCAACCTGAAGAGCCGTTTGAAATTAAGCAAGGCGTGAGCAAACCGTTAACGACTATTGAAGAACACACATGGCTGTCAATCAACTGCGCGTATGCGCGTCTGTCACAAATTGTGGGTCTGCAACGTGTGGTGAACACCGTGTATCGCCTTGGTTCATCGCCATATCTCACGCGTGATTATCCGGTGTATCCATACCCAAGCTTTGCAACAGGGGCAAACGAACTCAGCGCATTCGACATGGCATCTGCCGCGCAGACAATTGCAAATGGCGGTGTGCACCACGAGCCGTATTTCATCGAACGCATCGAAGGGCCAAACGGCACCATTTATACCCACGTTCAACAAGACGGCGAGCAAGTGATTTCAGCTGATGTTGCCAATAAACAAGTCGACATTTTGAAAGGCGTTCTCACTCGTGGCACGGCACGTCGAAGTGCATTGAATGACGAACGTCCTGCAGCAGGCAAGACGGGTACACAGGACGAGAACACCAATGCGTGGTTTGTGGGCTTCACAAAACAGTTATCGGCCGCAGTGTGGGTGGGTGACCCGAAGGGATACACCCCAATGAACGGCATTCCTGAGTTCGTTGATGCTGGGGTGCCGCGTGTGCAAGGTTCTACATTCCCTGCGCGTATTTGGAAAGCGTTTATGGATCCCGCTCACAATCGTTTACCAGTTCTCGATTGGGAACCGCCGTTGCCATCTGGTCGTAACCCAGTGCGTTTGTATCTCGCTGGCGTCGACTGCATCGCTGAATTGGTGTCGGGACGATTACCCAAAAACCAAACTGGCACGGTGTCGACGGTGATTCCCACTATCCCCACTATTCCCACAACAACTGTCACGCCGCTTGTAACCATAGATCCAAACGTCACGACGCCAGCACAGCCACCTGGGAATAGCCCTGTCGTTTCTGTTGTAGATCCGGGCACCACAATTCCTGCTGATGTCACCGACCCCACGGTGTTGGTGCAGGGAGTCGATCCTCAGCGTTATCTGGTCTATGACTGCGCAAAAGGTGTACCGCGCACCATCACAACGGTGACAGCACCTGCGCAGCCCTAGGCTGACGATGTTCTTGCGCAGCCCTAGGCTGACGATGTTCTTGCGCAGCCGTAGGCTGACGGTGTGTTTTTCTGGTTCATCGCCACTGCATGTTTGTCTGTGTGGTTTGTGTTTCGCGATGATCGGTTTGATTATCGCTTCTTGATACTTGGCGTGTTCCTGCCCGACATTGTCGATGTCTTCACTGGTGGTTCATGGATCATGCACACGCTGATTGCAAGTGTCACGGCAATGCTCATCATTATGTTGGCCACAAAAAACAAACGACCATTACGTCGGCGATTGCTTGCTATCCCTATTGGTATGTTCTTGCATTTGGTATTTGACGGAGCCTTTGCATCAACAGAAGTATTTTGGTGGCCATTCACGGGCGGATCTCTTAACGAAGAACTACCGGTGACGCAGCGGTGGGGGTTGAACGCATTGCTTGAAATTGTTGGCCTGGTTGGAATCGTGTGGATGTGGCGGCGTTTCAACTTGTCTGATACACGTGTTCGTCGGGAATTTCTGCGTACCGGACAATTGCGAGAGGGAACAATCATGGGAGCGGGCGAGTGTTAATCCTCGTGCGCCATGGCCGCACGCACGCAAATGCTCAATCGCTATTGCAAGGGCACATGGATCCACCTCTTGATGAAGTGGGCGTCGAACAGGCGCATCGCACTGCACGGGTGTTGCGTGATTTATATCCAGAAGCGAAAGTAATTTCCAGTCCTCTGCAGCGCGCACGAGCAACGGCTTCAGCTGTCACTGATGATGTTGTGATCGATGAGCGATTCATCGAATTGAACTACGGCGACTATGACGGTGTGCCGATGACCGACATACCTGCAGATGTGTGGGGGAAGTGGCGTACTGATCATTATTTCCGACCGCCTAATGGCGAGACATTGGCAGAGTTAGATCTTCGTGTCCACGATGCACTTGCCGAGTGGTCAGAGCGTGCACACGACGAACACATCATCATTGTGAGCCATGTTTCACCCATCAAAAGCGCGGTCGTGTGGGCTCTAGATGGCGACATATCAATGACTTGGCGTTGCATGCTTGACCGCGCGTCAATCACTCGCATCGCGGTGAGTAATCGTGGTCCATCGTTGATTGGTTTTAACGACACTGCGCATCTTGACGTGAAATAACTATCGCTAGTACGAGACGGTGAGTGTTTCTGTAAGCGGGATTCTGTGTGAACTTGCGTCCACGGTGACCATCCATCTATGCGGCCTACCCGAGGGCTGCCAGAAACTGGCGAGCGGACCACTCAATCCCTCTGCATGGCCTTGCTTCAAGTGGGGTTTACCCAGCCATACGAGTCGCCTCGCATGCTGGTGCGCTCTTACCGCACCGTTTCACCCTTACCTGTGATCGTTTCCGATCCATCGGCGGTTTGCTTTCTGTTGCACTCTTCCGTCAGGTCGCCCCGACCTGGCTCGCGCCAGCACTTTGTCCTGTGAAGTCCCGACTTTCCTCATCGTGCACAGTCGAAACCATCCGCGATGCGATCACCCGAAACACTCACCGTCTAGAACCGAAGTGTATGGGGTTTTATTCGCAAGCCGATTTATTCGTAGGCAAGACTGTTCAGGCTGGGCGTATCCATGATGATGGTGGTCTTTTGACCAGCTTCATTGGTTGGACCAACTGCCACGGTGACGCTCGCGAGCGAACTGAATGCACCTGGGACTGACGCTGGTTGCGCGTTACCGTTTTCGTCAAGACTTGGTGCCACGTTGGTGAGGCCAGGCTTTAGCAAGTGCACGATCGCTGCGGCGTGTTGTGCCTCGTCTGCGCCAATGCGAATTGCTTCTGCACGCAGTGGTGCATTGTTGAGAAGCGACACGTAGTGGTGGTATGTCGACGTTGCCAAGTTTTCCAATGCGTGTGCAAACAACAACGTGTCGGTTTGCGGATCTTCACTCTCAGCAATAAGTGCAAGTGCCGGATTGACGTACACCGAATCAATGCGCTCATTTGACTGGTTGTACGGGGTGCCACCGGCAGCTGAGATGAGGCCAGCGAGAGCCTGCGCGTGTGCTTGGTGTTCGGCGACGAACAATCCGACTGCTTCGATTGCTGCGTTGTTGCCAGACAAGTAGCCGGCATCGCCAGCTGCCTTGTAGGTGTTAATCGCGCTGTACTCAAGTGACATTGCGGTGCGAAGAAGCACAGTGTCGGTGACAGCCTTGTCTTCAAGAGTGGCGCGCTCTGGCACGGTTCCCACTCGCGCAAGTCCGGTGCCATCAGATTCACTACACGCTGCAAGAAGCGCACCCGCACCGACTGCAAGACCAGTGGTGCGAAGAAGCGTGCGACGATCGACGCGTGACAGTGATGAGCGTTGTGATTCAGTCATGGCGTACCTCGTGCTTAGTTGGTGAGCGCAGCATTAAGCGGCTGGCCGGATGCGATGGACAAAACGGTGATGTGACGTGCCTCAACCGGCACGATGGATGCAACAAGAGACGCTGCGCTAATTCCCACGATCTGGGCAAGTGCCGCCGTGTGGGCGTTTGCGGTTTCGCGTTCAGCGGCAATCAGCTGACTTGCGATGTCATTGAAAGAACCGGTGGGCGTGGCAGCAGCAGATGAATTGTCGGGGCCAGCTGCTGGTCCGAGAAATCCCTTCAACGCGTCGACGTATGCGATGTGGTTGCCGTGGAAGTACAGCAACACGTTCTTTTCTTCTTCTGACATCGTGTTTGATACAGCGACTTTGTATGCGCGAACCATCGCACGCTCACGAGCAAGGAGTGTGTTCAAGACTGGATTGTCTGCGTCATCGCGGTTAGGCGGAGCAGTGGTTGTTGGGCTTGAATCGGTTGCGGCAGATGCTTTCCCTGCAAGGAAAGGAACTGCTGCGACCGAGGCTCCAGCAATCAGGCTTGCAAGCAACGCACGACGAGACGACGTGGCGTTCGTGGCGAGTTCTTCGGGCTGGTTGTCCACGCGAGGTCATCCTTTGCGATCGTTCGTATGTTTGGCACAGCGTGCATCTCGCCACTTCGTCGCAAGCGCTTCACTGTGTTTGGCTGTAACAGCCTCTATAACACTAGAAGTCCAGCGGTGAAGCAGACGGTATCCACGAGCGAATTCGCACGTACCAACGAACATTTTTGTCGCCAAGATGGCGTCTCTGCCAACTTTCTGTGCTTTTGTGGCCGTAGTCACCACGAGTAGCGGGTATTTTCAGCGCAATGATCGCTCCCTATGACTCGTCTGATCCGATGTATCTCGATGAGGCTGATGTGCGATTGGAACTTGCACGGTCTCTGAATGTGTGTCGGGACTGTCGGATGTGTGTGGATCTGTGTGAGGTTTTTCCCTCTGCGTTTTCGCTCATTGATCAATTACCATCACGAGATTCGGCGATGATGACGCCGTTTCAACAGGATCAATTGATCGATGCCTGTCACGAGTGCACGCTGTGTACGGCCCGGTGTCCGTATGTGGCGGGGCAAAGTGAGGAAGCCCTCGATGTCTGGGCATTGATGGTGCGCGCCACACTCATGCGCCGCCGTCACGGCCTCATCCCCTGGACTCAGAGATTTGTCGACCTGATACGGGGTCTCGGTATAGGCCGCAATAGAGGCAGAAAAAGATAAATCTTTTTTCGATTAGCGCAATTGTGCACATTGGACCTACTATTGGGTAAGTGACTGAGGTCACAACATCGATGGGGGATCCGATGTTTACACAACAGCAGACATGGCGCATACGGGGGGCATGTCAGGGACTTGACCCTGCCATTTTCTTTCCCGATTCAGAAGAAGACGCTGATGAGGCAAAGTCCATCTGTACCGACTGCAGTGTGCGTATTTCTTGCTTGGAACACGCATTAGCGAGTCGTGAAAAAGATGGGGTGTGGGGTGGAGCGACTGAAAAAGAGCGACGCCGCCTGATTCGTCAACGCAGGCGTACCGCCTAGCGCAGATACACAGCAGGCGTACCGCCTAGCGCATATCTATTCGTGTGTGTGAGTGCGCACAGTAGATACTTGTTGTATGAATTCTGACCCGGCATTTGCGGGATGGCCAGCATTAGTGGGTCAACTTTTACAGCGCGACGACTTGTCCGACGAGCGTGCGCATTCTGCTGTAACAGAAATTCTTGAAGGACGAGCAACACCGTCACAGATCGCAGCGTTTTTGATTGCGTTGCGCGCCAAAGGCGAAACTGCAATTGAATTGCAGGGCATGTTACGCGCAGTAAGGGAAGCGTCTATTCATGTATCGCTGTCTCTAGATGTTGCTCAACATGCAATGGACATCGTTGGAACTGGTGGCGATCACAGTCATTCGGTCAATGTGTCCACGATGTCATCACTTGTTGTTGCAGGTGCTGGTGTGCCCGTGTGCAAGCACGGCAATTATGCATCATCATCTGCATGCGGCGCTGCTGATGTGTTGAAAGAACTTGGCGTTGTTATCGAGCTTGATGCGCAAGGTGTTGAAGCATGTATCGCAGAAGCAGGGATGGGGTTTTGTCTTGCACCACGGTTTCATCCGGCATTTCGCCACGCCGGTCCGACGCGACGTGAAATAGGAGTGCCAACAGCATTCAATTTATTAGGCCCTATGGCAAACCCTGCTCCAATCGCCAACATGTTGGTTGGAGTTGCTAATCCGGCCATGCTCTCAAACATGGCATCGGCTCTTATGTCTCGCGGAGTGAAACATGCATGGGTGGTACATGGGCACGGCGGTCTTGACGAGTTGTCGTTGAGCGGTGACAACAATGTGGTGCAACTGCACGACAATGAACTGAGTTCTTTTACGGTGAATGCAAAAGATTTCGGTATTGCACCTTCTGGGCTTGATGCTGTACGCGGTGGCGACGCAAAGACAAACGCTGACGCGTGTCGCAATTTGTTGAATGGAGAGAAAGGTCCAGTGCGTGACATCGTGTCGTTTAACGCCGGTACCGCTTTGTACATTGCAGGAATTGCATCGGAAGTTGCAGAAGGAATCGAACGCGCACACGCGTCCATCGACTCTGGCGCAGCTCAAGAAGTGCTCGACTCGATGATTGCCGTCAGCGCGATTCACGGTGCACGATTGGCAGATCAATGATTCGTGTTCCCGCAACATCGGCCAACTTGGGCCCTGGTTTTGATGCTCTTGGTATGGCCGTCACGCTGTATGCCGACATCGGTGTTGTTGGTGTCGACGACATGCCAGACGATGCTCATGAAGCAAACGACACTCATCCGGCACAAATTGCGTTTCTTCTCGCTGGTGGCACTGGTCGTGTGTGGACGCGTACCAACATTCCGATGGGTCGCGGTCTTGGTTTCAGTGGCGCCGTGAGAATTGGCGGAGTAGTAGCAGCCGAAGTGCAACAACATGGCGCCGAGGCGTGGTCGCGTGAAACATCACAGGCTCTTCGCATTGGCACTGAGCTAGAGGGTCACGCAGACAATGTCGCAGCATCGCTGTATGGCTCAATTGTGGCGACGGCAGATGGTCGTGTCGTCAAGATCTCTACGCCCCTCGACCCGGTGTTTGTTGCATGGGTTCCATCGTTTACAACATCGACAAATGAGTCACGCACAACTCTTGGGCCCGTGATCGCATTCGATGATGCCGTCTTCAACATTGGGAGAACCGCTTTGTTGGTCGCGGCATTTGCTGCCGGCGATGTTGCGACGTTGGCCGCCGCAACCCAAGACCGGCTACATCAAGACGTGCGTTTTTCCGTGGCCGAACGTTCCCGCGATGCTCTGGCGGCTGGCCTTGCTGCTGGTGCGTGGTGCGGATGGTTGTCGGGTTCTGGGCCAACGGTGGCCTTGCTGTGTGAGGCGAAAGATGCCGACGGCATCTGTGGAGCATTGCCCTCAGATGGCAGTGCAAAACAATTGCGGATCGACCACGACGGCGCTCGGATCATCTAAGCGCTATTCAAAGTGTGTAACACCCCACGTGAATACTGGGGACATGCCCAGCCCGTCAGATCCCCATACAGATACCGCCACTTTTTTCATTGGCGAACCAACGTTTGTCATCTCGTGTGACACGTGTGTCATGAAAGACACCGATGCCTGCAACGACTGCATGATGAGCTATTTATGTGATCGCCCAGAAGATGGGGCGGTAATTCTCGACTTGCAGGAACTTCGTGAGGTGAAATTGCTCGCACAGGCTGGTTTGGTGCCTACGCTTCGGCACCGTGCCGCCGGATAATCCCACACGTAAACGCACCCGCAAGGTCTCTGGCCCCTTGCCCGCTGGGGCCTCGTATTGGGAGCAATTGCGTGCCATCGGTGTTGCGAGCGGACTTGATGCGATCGGAGTCGCGCCGGCTACACACATGGAGCGCGCACTCGCAGCAATTAATGAGCGAATAGATAACCACTTGGTGAACGAGATGCAGTTCACGTTTCGCAATCCCGTGCGCTCCACCACTCCTCAAATGTCAGTGGAAGGTGCGCGGTCCATCATTGTTGGGGTGCGGTCATACGCGCGCGATGTCGACTTGCACCTCGATAACGACGATGTCGATTCGGAAACGCAGCACATAGATAGAGATACTGACAAGACGTTCACAAGTAGCACCGCGCGCGTCGCGCGATATGCATGGGCAGATCACAATGAAGGCCTGAAACAATCATTATTTGCGGTTATGCGACGGCTGCGAGACGATGGCCATCGTGCGGTGGTGTTCGCTGATGACAATTCAATTGTTGATCGCGAAACTGCGTACCTCGCAGGAATCGGCTGGTATGGAAAAAATGCGAATTTGTTGTTGCCGTCTGCGGGCAGTTTTTTCGTGATCGGTTGTGTGGTGACCACAGCAGAATTGCCTATTGGAGCACCCATAGAGGACGGTTGTGGTGCGTGTTCGAGATGTATTCCTGCATGTCCCACTGCAGCCATTGTTTCTCCAGGTGTTATTGATGGCAATCGTTGTCTGTCGTGGCTACTTCAAAAACCTGGTGTATTTGATCGTGACTATCGGGTGGCGTTGCACGATCGTATTTATGGTTGTGATGATTGCCAAACATCGTGTCCACAAACTGTTCGACGTTCAGTGCCTGTTCAGATATCCACCACGGTGTCTCGTCCTACGTTGCCGGCACGTGCGACAATTGACGTGGAATGGTTGTTACATGCAGACGACGAAGCAGTGATGGCCGTGTGTGATCATTGGTACACGCATCAGCGTGATGCACGTTGGATTCGTCGTAACGCACTTATCATTTTGGGAAACATCGGTCAGCCCACACGTGAAAGTGTTCATGGCATCATCGCGCGTTACGCGACACACTCCGATGCAATGTTGCGGTCTCACGCCGTGTGGGCAGCAGCGCGTCTTGGGTATACAGATGTCATCGCGGGTGCGCGCGGGGATGTTGATCCGATGGTGAAAGACGAACTAGATCATCTTCCTGATGCACGGGTGGGTGTATGAAGCATCTGCTGGTCACTAATGACTTCCCACCAAAAATAGGTGGCATTCAATCGCTGCTGTGGGAGTGGTGGCGCCGCTTACCACCAGAGAGCTTTGCGGTGTTGACGTCGCCATATGACGGGGCAGAACAATTTGATGCAGAGCAACCATTCCTCATTCGCCGCACGCGCGAGCCATGGTTGCTGCCTCATCCGTTTATGGTGAAGCGCATCAATGAGATGGTGCGCGAAGTTGGTGCCGACATTGTCGTGCTTGATCCTGCGGTGCCGCTTGGCATTGTTGGCCCGTATCTCGATGTGCCCTACGACGTGGTCCTCCACGGTGCAGAAGTAACAGTTCCAGGCCGGTTGCCTATATCTCGTGCGTTGTTGTCTCGTACATTGCGTCATGCGCGTCACATTGTTGCAGCCGGTGGATATCCCGCTCGAGAAGCAGAGCGCGCGGCACGCGCACAACTGCCCATTACTGTGGTGCAACCTGGGGTCGACATACAACGTTTTCACCCTTTGAATGCAGAAGAACAACGTGCTGCGCGAGACGAGTTTGGCATTAGTCACACCAGTGAAGTTGTGCTGTGTGTGAGTCGATTGGTTCCACGAAAAGGTTTCGACACGGTAATTCGCGCAGCGGCACAGTTGTCGCATCGTCGACCAGATCTGCAAGTAATTATCGCTAGTTCGGGTCGTGATGAAAAGCGACTTCAAAAACTGGCATCAACGTTGCGCGCACCAGTGCGATTTCTTGGTCGCGTCGACCATGATGCATTGCCAAGGCTGTACGGATGTGCAGATGTGTTCACCATGATGTGTCGCAACAGGTGGGGTGGACTTGAACAAGAAGGCTTTGGCATTGTGTTCCTCGAGGCGGCCGCATGTGCGGTGCCACAAATTGCGGGAGACAGCGGTGGCGCTGCTGAAGCTGTAGAAGATGGCGAGACAGGAATTGTGTTGTCCGACCCAACAGATGTCGCGGCGTTGGCTCGCTCGCTTGACACTTTGCTATCTGACCCTGCACGCATGCAACAGATGGGACAGGCGTCTCGTCATCGAGCCGAGGCCGATTTTTCTTACGAGGTTTTGGCGCGACGTTTGGCGCGATCCCTCGGTGTGGTGTCATGATGGCGTCGATGTCTGAGCAGGCCACGCGTGAACCGTTCTTTCAGATTCCCGACACGGGACGTCTCATCGTGCAAACAAACCTGGTGTTGACGGTGGTGTTCATTGTGACGTCAGCTGTTGCGGCAATTGTTTTTGATCAGCCATGGAAGTCAATCGCCGTGGCGGTTTCACTTTTATGTTTCACCGTTGGTGTTGTGGCGTTTTTATGGGGCTACTGGAGCGCAGTGCAACGCAGTCGCGAAGACGAGATTGGTGTTGCCGTTTTGTATTTCCTGATGGACGGAGTTGCGCCACTTCCTGTATCACGAATCATGAACTGGTTGCTGGGCGTGCAGTGCGCGGTCGCACTTGGAGCTGCGTTATCGCGACCATCAACAGACGGAAAGCCCGGCAGCACCCTTGCGTTTGGCATCTTGGTGCCAATGCTTGGTCTTGGGTTAAGTGGTCTGTGGGGCGCGCTCCACGGCACTTTTCGGCCACGCATTATCGACAAACCGTCCAGGGTGTCCGATGTGGGTGATGAGAACGGGCAAGATGTATAGGTATGACTGACAGGGCAGCACAGACCACTCTTATTAACGCTCCGCTCGACAAGTGTGTCTCGGTGGTTCTTGATTTCGAGGCCTATCCCGAATGGGCAAAAGATGTGAAGCTTGCCAAAGTACGTGAGCGCGACGATCAGGGACGTGCGACCGAAGTTGAATTCCGCGCATCAGCTCTTGGGCGCAGTACTCACTACACCCTGAAGTACGACTATTCCGAAGCACCCAATCGCGTGTCGTGGCATCTTGTTGATGGCGACATCATGCGCTCATTGCAGGGTGCGTATTCGTTCTTGGAAGTCGATGGCGGTACGCAGGTGTTTTATGAACTCGACATCGAGTTAGTTATTCCGCTGCCGGGTTTTGTGAAGCGCCGTGCCGAGGCACGCATTCTCGACAGTGTGAAGGAACTCAAAGCTCGCGCTGAGTCGTGACTGTTAACGTCGCGCGAATCGGTATCGATGTCGGCGGCACAAAATGTCTTGGCGTCGTCCTTGATAACGAACACACTGTTATAGCTACTGTGCGTCGACCGACTCCGTCGGCACGCGACCTGGTCGATGTGTTGTGTGGCATCGTGAATGAACTACGTGGTGACGTGTCGTTCTCACAGAACGTTTCGGTCGGTATTGGTGTGCCTGGCTTGGTGACTTTTGACGGCACGTTCCGCGCATCGCCGCATATCGCAGGTGTTGTTGATATTCCTGTTGCCACACTCATGACGACACAGCTGAACACAGCGGTGCGTGTTGAAAATGACGCCACTGCAGCCACGTATGCCGAGTGGAAAATTGGCGCCGCTCGCAACGCCACCGATGCAATTGTTGTCACGCTTGGGACGGGAATTGGCGGCGGAATTATTTCGGGTGGACAACTGCAACGCGGCGCACATGGCCATGCCGGCGAATTTGGCCACATGGTGGTCAATGCTGAGGGTGACGAGTGCGTGTGCGGTCAGCGTGGCTGCTGGGAGTTGTATGCATCGGGAAGTGCGCTTCGCACCTTGTCTGGTGGCCTCGAGGGGGAAGAGGTGATGAATCGTGCTGCTGGCGGAGACCAAGATGCGATGGCTGTTGTTCATGCTTTCTCCCAGTGGGTGGCGCGAGGTCTTGCCGGACTGGTCAATGTGCTTGATCCCGAGGTGGTGGTCATCGGAGGAGGCGTGGTGCGAGCAAGTGATCTCTTTCTCGATCACGTCGATCGCGACCTTGCCAAGTACGCATACGGAGCTCGTACGCGCGACTTGCCCACGATTGTCCCCGCACAATTAGGTGATCATGCAGGGGCAATTGGCAGTGCGCTACTGGGTGCTCTCCAATAAGGTTGCCCCCGATGGAATTTCGCCGCATTACTAATCTGCCCCCTTACGTCTTCACCATCATCAATGGCCTGAAAACGGAAGCGCGTCGCGCTGGGGTCGATGTGATCGACCTTGGATTTGGCAATCCTGATTTGCCATCTCCCGACATCGCGGTGGAGAAACTTGCAGAAGCGGCGCACAATGCTCGCAATCATCGCTATTCAGTGTCGCGCGGACTTCCGAAACTTCGTGAAGCGGTAGCTGCGTTGTACAAACGCAACTGGGATGTCGACCTCGATGTTGAGATGGAGATCACCAACACGATCGGATCAAAAGAAGGCTTTAGTCACCTCATGTGGGTGCTGCTTGATCGCGGTGACGCCGCCATTGTTCCAAGCCCTAGTTACCCCATTCATATCTACGGACCACTTTTTGCCGGCGCCGATTTGCGTCAAGTGCCAATGCGTAGTTTGTCCGACCCGCTTGCTCGCGAAGACTTCGCTGGTGATTTTTTCAACAATCTTGAAACCGCGTACAACGTGGGTTGGCCTAAACCGCGCGTATTAGTGATTTCATTTCCACACAACCCCACCGGTGCAACTGTTGATCTCGATTTCATGCAGCGCGTTGTGGATTTTTGTCGTGAACGCGAAATGATTGTCGTCCACGACTTCGCCTATGCCGACATCGGTTTTGACGGTCACAAGCCTCCGTCAATTCTGCAAGCCAAAGGTGCAAAAGAGTGTGCTGTTGAGTTGTACTCAATGACAAAGAGTTTCTCAATGGCCGGATGGCGTGTCGCGTTCTTGGTGGGGAACAGAGATGTAGTACAAGCTCTTGTGAAGTTAAAGAGCTATCTCGATTATGGAACGTTCCAGCCCATTCAGATTGCTGCAACAGTGACGATGAATGAAGCGGCTGATTATCCCCACGAGATTTGTGCGGCGTATCACTCGCGTCGTGATGCACTCATTGACGGTCTTGAACGAATTGGTTGGGACATACCTAAACCAAAAGGTTCGATGTTTGTGTGGGCACAGATTCCCGAGCCGTACCAACACATGAATTCCGTTGAGTTCTGTTCACATTTGGTGCGCGAAGCAGAAGTGGCATTGTCGCCGGGCGTCGGATTTGGCCCCGGTGGCGAAGGGTTTGTGCGCTTTGCGTTGATCGAGAACGAGCAACGCATCAGACAAGGTATTGCCAACTTAAAGCGTGGCTTGCCCAAACTCATCGGCTACTAATCCGCCAGTACGCGGCTGGCCGTGTGATTGGATTCAGTCGAGCCAGTGACGTGTTCGATCCACAGCGCGCAACCACTGCGTGTGTTGTTGTTTCAGAGAATCATTGGGGCAAGGTTCAAAGGCAACATCGAGTTGCCACAGAGATGTGATCTCATCGAGATGTGACCACACGCCTTCGGCGAGTCCGGCCAGGTACGCAGCACCCATTGCGGTTGATTCTGGTGCAGTAGGACGCAACACACGAACGCCCACAATGTCGGCTTGCATTTGGAGCATTGAATTCATCATGGCAGCGCCGCCGTCGACACGAAGTTCAGACAATGTGATGCCACGTGTTGCGGTCATTGCATCGATGACATCTTTGGTCTGAAACACCATGGCGTCAATCGCTGCGCGCGCCACATGGGCTTTTGTTGTGCCACGGGTAATTCCAAACATTGTGCCGCGAGCGTGTGGATCCCACCATGGACTACCAAGTCCGGTGAATGCAGGGACAAAAAAGACACCATCGGAATCTGGCACCGTAGACGCAAGTGCTTCTATGTCTGATGAAGACGCAATGATGCCCAGCCCATCACGTAACCATTGCACTGCAGCACCAGTGACAAAAATAGAACCCTCATACGCATACGTCGGCTCATCGTCTATGAGCCATGCAACTGTGGTCAACATGCCGTCATGAACACCTGGCCATTCATGTCCAACATTCATCAGCACAAAGCTTCCAGTGCCGTATGTGTTTTTTGCCATGCCCGGTCTTGTGCAAGCTTGGCCAAACAGTGCTGCTTGTTGATCGCCTGCAATGCCGGAAATAGGAATGCCGTCTGCAATTCCGGTGACGCCTCGTGTTGTTCCCACACGACCAGAAGATGAAACGATGTCTGGGAGCGCAGACATCGGAATGTCAAACAACGCGCACATGTCGTCGCTCCAACGCAACGTGGTGATGTCGCACAACATCGTGCGACTCGCATTTGAAACATCAGTGACAAAAGATGAGCCAGAAGTGAGATTCCATGCAATCCATGAATCGATTGTTCCCAACCCCAAATTGTCGTCGCGGGGAATGTCTGTGTTCTGTAGCAGCCATGCCATCTTGCTTGCTGAAAAGTACGGGTCAAGAACAAGACCGGTAGTGGCGCGTACAAGTGGAAGATGTGGAGACAATTTCTCACACATGTTCGTTGTGCGACGGTCTTGCCAGACAATTGCTCGCCCATAAGGTTCACCAGTTGCCGTATTCCACGCAACGACGGTTTCACGTTGATTGGTAATACCAATGGCAGCAATTGGTTGATTGATGTGTCGTGCGACATCTACCAACGTGGCATGTACTGCATCCCAAATATCTTGCGGATCATGCTCTACCCATCCTGGTTGGGGAAAGTATTGCGGGAACTCTCGATATGAGGCAATTGATGGCGTGCCGTTGTCGAACACCGCGCGCGTGCGAACACCGGTAGTGCCCGCGTCGATTGCGAGCACAACGCTCACAACAAAGAATCCGATTCGCTGTCACCCAAAGCGATAGTGGCGTCAGTAATCAATGCAACAAGTTCTTTGTGCACACCAGGCGTTGATGCAAGAACTTCGCGTGGCTCCATCACGCCACCAGAGAAATTCGTGATGATTGCCCCGGCTTCTGTTGCGATAATTCCGCCGGCCACGAGGTCCCACGGATGTAAGAACTCTTCGAAGTAGGCGTCAAGTCGGCCACACGCCACAAAACACAGGTCGATCGCGGCAGCACCAAAACGCCGAACATCTCGAACTTTGTGCACCATGTTGGCCACTCGACGTGCTTGTCGGAGGCGACGCTCGGGTGCATAACTAAAGCCGGTGCACACCAATGCATCCGTCAACAATGAATTGTCTCGTACGGAAATCTTTTCGCCATTCACGAATGCCCCAAGACCACGCGCGCCTGTGAACATTTCACCAAGTGCTGGCACATAGACCGCACCAGCGAGGGGGCCTTCATTATCAACCACACCAATTGAGACGGCCCAGTTTGGAAGATCAAAATAGAAATTGGTGGTGCCGTCAATGGGGTCGATGTACCACGTGAGTCCAGATGTTCCTTGATCACTTGCGCCTTCTTCGCCAACAATTGCATCGTGTGGGCGTGCATTGCGTAGACCATTCGTGATGACGTTTTCACACACGTGATCAAACTCAGTCACCATGTCAGTGCTGGTTGATTTTGTTCGCACTTCCGACAGCCCTGCCTTACGGCCAGCAAGTGCAAGATCTCCGGCTTCGCGAGCAAGTGCTTCGGCGAGATCACACAGCGCTCGTCTTTCATCAAGAGAGATCATCGTGATGCCAACTCGCGCCATTCTCCAAGAGCGCGCAATACGAGAACTGACACAATTGCAGTACCCGCTGCGGCGCTAACACTGCCGATGAAGATCCCGAGCCCGAGTGCAAGGCCGCAACTGCCGGTGCATTGGATGTCGGCAAGCGCGTAACCGATAAGGCCGCCAGCAGCACCGCCGACACAGATCGCGATAAAAGCCAAAATACGTGCAGTCGAGGAGGGAAGCGCCGAGAGCGTGGAGTTATCCGAAGTCGTCACGGCCACCATCGTAGGGCTCCACTAACGTCAGACACATCGTGGGTTCGCAACGTTTCATCTTGCATGTTGACATGGACGCGTTTTATGTCTCCGTTGAGTTGTTGAGACATCCTGAGTTGGTTGGCCAACCCGTGGTGGTGGGGGCCAGCGGAAATAGAGGAGTTGTGGCTGCGGCCTCGTATGAGGCTCGACAGTTTGGAGTGCACTCGGCAATGGCGTCGTCACGCGCGCGAAATCTTTGTCCTCACGCTGTGTTTTTGTCGCCAGATCACGGGCACTATGCGGCAGTAGGAGAACAGGTGGTGCAATTGCTCACCACGTACACGCCGCTCGTTGAACAGCTGTCTATTGATGAATCATTTCTCGATGTCACGGGAAGTCAAAACTTGTTGGGCTCTCCCGTTGACATCGCGTGGAAGATCAGACAAGACATTGCAGACACATGCAAACTGTCATGCAGTATTGGTATTGCGCCAAACAAATTCCTGGCCAAGCTCGCATCAGAACATGCAAAACCCCGCGCAACAGCGCAACGCATTGATCCTGGCCATCAAGTGTTTGAGGTGAAACACGGTCACGAACTGGAATTTCTGCATCCGCTATCTGTATCTGCATTGTGGGGTGTTGGACCCGCAACAAAAGAGAAACTTGCACGCATTGGTATTAACACCGTTGGACAGTTAGCAGAGTGCGATGAACAGCTATTGCAACACGCACTTGGCAACGCGCACGGAAGCCACCTTTTTGCATTGTCGCACGGCATCGATGATCGACCAGTTGAACCCGAACGAAGTGCAAAGTCGATTGGCAACGAAGAGACATTTTCATCTGATCTCCACTCAGCAGGAGAGCTTCGCCCTCATCTCGTGCGTCTCTGCGAATCAGTAGCGCGACGAGTACGCACTAGCGGACTTACTGCATTGACGTTGACATTGAAAGTGAAGTTCTCTACGTTTCACACCATTACGCGGTCAGTGACAACACGCGACGGGATTTCTACTGCTCCAGCGATGGTGGAAGTGTTGTCGTCATTGCTTGAAGATATTGACCCATCTCAAGGTGTTCGATTGCTGGGAGTGCATGCCTCCAAGTTGGTGGACGCCTCAGGTCACGGACAGCAACAAACACTGTTCGATGTATCCGAATCCGACAGCAACAGCACCGATGCCTCCTCAGCAGATAGAGCCGCATCTGTAGAGATTCAATGGAGTGAGGCATCACAGGCGGTGGACTCCATCGTTGCCAAATTTGGACGAAGTGCGATTCGTCCAGCGAGTGCAATTGGCTCAGAGGACGCGGGGGAGAACCCATTTGGACCCAAAGCAGTAGATGAGTGACGGAAAAGACCGGAGTTGTTGACATCGCGCGTTGAGTTCTGGTCCAGAAGGTGGAAAGATGTGGACGTGGCATTGTCAGACGAAGAGCAACGCATCCTTCGCGAGATCGAAGAGCAATTGCAGACCGACGAGCGTTTTGCTCAGGCGGTCTCACCGTCTGGTCTGTACCGCCACTCCGCTCGCACAATGCGATGGGCGATTCTCGGAGTACTCGCTGGGTTAGTCGTCATGGTTCTTGCTTTGCAGGTTCATTTTTTGCTCGCCTTCGGTGGCTTCTTGTGGATGCTTGGATGCGCACTCGTGATCGAACGTCAAGTGCGTCTCATCGGTAAAGCTGGTGTACAAGACATCGCACAGTCTTTGCGCGGAGCACGCGCTAGCGGATCATCGCGTCTTCGCGATCGTTTTCCGCGCCCATAACATCCCACTACTGTGTGGAAGCATGAACCCCACATACAGCCCTGACGCCGAATCATTCCGACTTACCGTTCGTGAGTTTTTGAAAGATGAACTACCCGCCGGCTGGAAGGGAATGGGTCGCCTTGGTCCTGACGAAGTACGCGAGTTCATGTCGCACTGGCGCGTCACGCTAGGAAAGTCTGGATATCTCGCTGCTGGTTGGCCGGCCGAATACGGCGGCGGTGGCATGTCCGAACTTGAACAAGTAATCATTGCGGAAGAGTTCGCGCGCACAGGTGTGCCAACTGGTGGACCAAACGACGTGTTCAACATTCACATGCTGGGCAACACATTGTTGCGATGGGGCTCCGAAGAGCAAAAGAAATATCATCTGCCGCGTTTGTTGAATAACGAAGACGTCTACTGCCAAGGGTTCAGCGAGCCCAATGCCGGATCAGACCTCAGCAATCTTGGTTTAAAAGGTGTGCTTGATGGTGATCAATGGATTCTGAACGGTCAAAAGATCTGGACGAGTGCCGGACATTTGGCGGACCACATTTTCACCCTTGCACGCACAGATGCAGATGCACCTCGCCACAAAGGAATCAGTTTCCTTCTTGTTGAAATGCAGCAGCCCGGCATTGAAGTACGGCCCATCAAGATGATTTCGGGTGAGAGTGAATTCAACGAAGTGTTCTACACCGATGCAACGACACATAAAGACAACGTTGTTGGAGGTATCAACAATGGGTGGGCAGTCGCCATGACATTGTTGGGATTTGAACGCGGCTCCTCTGCAGCAACAATGCCAATTCGCTATCAAGCTGAAATGGATCGATTAATGCTTCTTGCAAAAGAACGAGGTGCCGACAAGGACCCTGTGATTCGTCAACGTTTGATGAAGTGTTACGAGCAAGTGCGCATCATGCGTTTTCTCGGCATGCGTCAATTGACGAAGTATCTCGCTGGACATCATCCAGGCCCAGACGCAGGCATGTTCAAGTTGTACTGGAGTGAATATCACAAGATCGTGACCGAGCTCAGTCTCGACATCATTGGTGCTGATGCGATGGCCCCAACTGGTCAATTGCCGCAAACGTCATTTGGCGCAGACTTTGAAGGAGCACCAAACTCCACCAACAGTTGGGTGGGCACATTTTTGAACGCCCGTGCGGGAACTATTTATGCCGGTTCATCTCAAATCCAACGAAACATTGTCGGTGAAATGGTTCTCGGGCTTCCCAAGGAGCCCCGCGCCACATGATGTCGGGTGGCGTTGTCTGGGCAGTCGTGCGTCGGCCGTCTCTATGGGGCACGGCCGTTGTTCAACTGGCGCGACTTGCCCCCACGGGATGGTGGAAACGCTGGCCCTTTCTGCTCCGTCCAAGTGCTGAGTATCTCGACTTTCGCTACGTCACCCAATACGGCGGACAACACGGAGCACCACAGGCTCCCGTTCGCGTTGAAGATGTGCTGGACTATCTGAGATGGTGCAAAGAATGGAATCGCACGCGATGATGTACGTCATGACTGCTGACGCAACACTCGCCCCGCATAGCGGTGCTGCTCGCCCCCGCGAGAGACGGCGGTAATCAGATGAAGAGCGCGCTCGTACTTAACGCCACGTACGAACCGCTCAGTGTCGTCTCATGGCGTCGCGCCGTGTGCTTAGTGCTTGCCGACAAAGCCGACATCGTTGAAGAAAGCGATGAACAGTTTCGTGCCGAACGATTTGCAATGAGCGCACCCACGGTCATTCGCTTGCGTTACGTCGTAAAAGTTCCATATCGACGACACACGGCATTGTCTCGACGTGCGGTGTTTCAGCGAGATAATCATCGCTGTGCCTATTGCGGTGATCATGCCGACAGCATCGATCATGTATTGCCGCGTTCACGCGGTGGCAAGAACGTGTGGGAAAATGTCACGGCAGCGTGTCGTCCATGCAATTTGCGAAAGCGAGATCGCACGCCAGAAGAGGCAGGTATGGCGTTGTTAGTGAAGCCCCACGCGCCACGAGAGCTTGCGTGGATTAGTTTTTCGGTCACTCGGGTTCCAGAAGAGTGGAAACCATACTTGGCTCAAGCCAGTTGAGTCGTCGATCTCAGACGATTGCCTACAGCGCCGATTCGCAAAAACGACAAGATGCATAAACAATGATGTGGCAGTTGCATGAGTGGCAAGGCAGTGCGCGTGATTTTCATTCTCGCGACTTGCCGATGGCAACAGCATTGTGGCTCGTTCGTACACGTACTCCGGCAATAGTTCTCGGTTCATCACAACGCACAAATGTTGTCGACGAGGTGGCAGCTCACAAAGCAGGTTTTGACACGTTCGTACGACGTACAGGTGGCGGGGCAGTGCTGGTCGATGACACCGCAGTGTGGATTGATGTGACATTGCCTCGTGGCCACAGACACTGGACAGATGATGTCAGCGCCAGCATGTTGTGGCTGGGTGAGGCGTGGGAGAGAGTGCTGTCACATTTTGCAAACACCACACTTGTTGCGGTGCACCGTGGCGCAATGGTGAGAAGTGTTGTGTCTGACGCGGTGTGTTTTGCGGGTCGCGCACCTGGTGAAGTGTGTATCGAGAACACAAAAATTGGTCCACGAAAGATTGTCGGCATTAGTCAGCGTCGTTCTCGCGACGGAGCTCGCTTTCAATGCGTTGTATATACGCGCTGGTCCTCGCAGTGGATGGATCTTGTGACGGGGTATGACCTCACGGATGCAGACAGAATGAATGCAGCTCAATCGGGTTGGGGTCTCGAAGATCTCGGTGTTAGCGCATCACCTGAACAAATTGCATCGGCTCTTGCCCAGCAGTTGAATCACTGACTTCCACGTTTGCCAATCCGCACCACATCGGCGAGATGAGGCCCTCACTGACTTCTGTGTTTGCGCACCCCTTTTGCCAATTCCAGCCGGAGCCACGTGGGCTTTGTGGGGCGGCCATGCGGGTCCGGTGGGGCTGGTGGGACTGGTGGGGAAAGATGTGGGGATTTGTGGGGAGAAATGGTTGACAGTGGGGGGTAGTGGGGATTATGGTTATCTCCGTGGGACGGCGGGCGTCTCACGGAGCGGAGAACCACAGTGTTTGTTGGAGTGCACGAGCGCCAATTAGACCCAAAGGGTCGGCTTGCTCTGCCTGCAGCCTTTCGTCCCCGCTTAGAGCCACGCTGTTACTTGGCCTTTGGTCAGGACAAGTGCGTTGACGTTCTCACCGCCGAAGCCTTTGAGCAGGTCGCTCAGGAAATGCTCGACAAGGTTCGCTCTGGCGAGATTGATCGCAATCAGCAACGTGCACTTGCGGCCAACACGATCGAAGTGGCCGTCGACGCGCAAGGTCGGGTCAACCTCGATGAAAAACTGCGCGCCTACGCCGGTCTTGAGTTGAACACGAAAGTGATTGTGGCTGGCTCATTTGATCGCGTCGAAATTTGGGATCCCGCTCGTCACGACCGAGTGACTGCAGCCGGCACGCAACAGATTGCCGGAGGGGACGCGTGATGAGCAATGCAACGTTGTCACACATCCTCAGCACAGGTTTTTTTGAATCACAACATTCACGTCATGGTCGCCATGGACTATCGGTCCTTGGCAGTCTCCCGGATGGCACGGTGGCCAGCTCCAACTCCGCCCGCTGTCATCGCGCACGTACCGGGGATAAATCCGGACGGCATTTGCTGTCCGGGAGGCTGCCAAGGACCGACGTCGGCATGAACACCCAACCTTTCATTCATGCATCGGTGATGCTTGAAGAGATTTGTTCGGTGTTTGACGCACTGTCAGACGGGGTGTTTCTTGATGCAACAGTTGGCGGGGCAGGCCATTCGCACGCACTGCTCTCTCGTCATCACAACATTTCACTGTTAGGTCTTGATCAAGATGACACTGCTCTCGAGGCAGCGTCTCGAAATCTTTCAGAGTTTGCCGCGCGTGTCACCCTCCGACGCGCGCGGTTTCATCGCATCGCCGAAGTATGTGCATCTCTCGGAGTCACCGAACTCTCGGGTGCACTATTTGATCTCGGTGTTTCTTCACCTCAGTTTGATGTTGCCGAGCGAGGGTTTTCATACCGACTCGACGGGCCACTCGACATGCGGATGGATCGCACTCAAGATCTCACTGCAGACGTTGTAGTGAATACCTACGACAAAGATCAACTGGCGCGCCTCATCGCAACGAACTCTGATGAGCGATTCGCTGATCGCATCGCGCGAGCCATTGTTTCTGCGCGTCCTATACGTTCCACTCTTCAGCTTGCCGAGGTGGTGACCACAGCGATACCGGCTGCCACGCGTCGCCGTGGTGGCCACCCGGCTAAGCGGACATTCCAGGCGATTCGCATTGAAGTGAATCAAGAACTCGACATTCTTGAGGCGTCATTGCGCGATGTCATTGCATTGTTAGCACCGGGTGCGCGGCTTGCAGTTCTCACATTTCATTCCGGTGAAGACCGAATTGTGAAAGACGTACTGCGACAAGCGGAAACAGGTGGATGCACGTGTCCGGTTGGTCTTCCATGTGGATGTGGGGCAGTGTCACTTGTACAACGAGTGCGCGCACCGCGTACCGCATCAGCGTCAGAACTTGCCAGTAATGCGCGGTCGTCATCTGCGCGTTTGCGGGTTGTTGAAAAGAAAGCACAGGTCTGAACATCATGGCTGTTGCTTTTCGTTTTCCTAATCCGCTCATCGAACGACAAGAGCGCCCCGCGCTCACGCTGGTGCCCAAACGCCGCAGTCCTGTTGCGATTGTGGTTGTCGTTATGGTGATGTTTTTTGGAACCCTGTTTGGGGTTGTCGCGTTGCGGACACACATGGCCCAACAGCAACAAGTAATTGACGATCTCACCTACGATCTTTCGCGGGCGCGAAACCACTTTGACGAGCTTCGTGCCGAACGTGCTCGACTGCAGTCGCCAGACGTATTGGTGGATGCGGCGCGGTCGATGGGGCTTGTGCCAACTTCGGGAGCGCGTCTGGTTGACGTACCACCAGCTATTGCCGCTGAAGTAGCTGAGACATTAGGCAAAGTCGACATGGATCTTGTGAAACCAGTCGAGTCACCACTTGACACCTTTGGGCGTCTGAAGTCACAGGTGGACGTAGCACCGTGACCGCAACAACGTCACATCCATCGCGGCGTACGCGCCAACATCGATCGTCGTCAGACTCACCGCGCAGGCGTTCTACATCCACATCTCGTACTGCATCTAGATCGTCAAACAAGACTGCATCGTCACGTGCAACGCAAAGCAAGACCGCATCGTCACGTACATCAACAACACGGTCGAAGACAACTGCGCAGGTAAAAAGAGCACCGCAGGCAAAGAAAACACCACAGCAGAGAAGGTCACCACAGCGCCATCTACGTCTTGTTGACATGCCAAAGAGACTGCCTGCATCATTTCGCCGCAGTCTCACACCGGTAGCGGCAAAGAAGGAATCATCTCAGCAAGTTCACCAACGAATGATGAAACGTCTGCGGTTCCTTGTCGTGGTTTTTGTTCTCATCATGGTTGTTGTTCTCGTGCGGGTAGTGATGTTGCAGACAGTGCAACGTGATGGTTATCTCGAAGCTTCCGTCAATCAACGAACACGACTCACCACAGTTCGTGCGCCTCGAGGAGTGATCTTTGATCGGACCGGGCAAGAGCTCGCTCTCTCTGTCCCGCGTATGACATTGTTCGCTGATCCACGCGAAATGCCCGACAAGGTTGCAGCGGCGGCCTCGCTCGCGGTTCTCTTGCAGTTGTCGCTGGAAAGACATGATGCATTGCTGAAGGAACTGGAACAACCCGGTTCAGCGTTTGTATACCTGTCGCGTGGCATGGACAAGGCTGTCGCGCAGGGAATTCTCGATCAGGCAATACCTGGGGTGCATGGATACACAGAGCCTGCGCGTGTGGTGGAAGGCGGTGTTGCGGAAGCAATTATCGGCAAGACAGATCCAGATGGCGTGGGCGCTTCTGGTCTTGAGTTGCAATTCAATGATCTCTTGCAGGGTAAGAACGGTCAAGTTGTTCGGCAAGTTGATCGTCGAGGTAATTCGATTGCCGGCGCAATCCGCACTTCCGCAGAAGCAATGCCTGGCGATGACCTTGTGTTGACTGTTGATAAGACTCTGCAATTTCATACGGACAAAGCGTTGCTACAACGTGTGGAACAACTTGGCGCCAAAGGTGGAACCATCATTTTGATGGATTCCAAAACCGGAGAGATCTATGCGATGTCAAACGTGCGCCGAGGCGATGATGGTAAAGCGCGCCTCGCTTCTGGCAACTTTGGTGCGGTAGAGGCGTATGAGCCAGGTTCAGTCGCGAAGATCTTTAGCGTTAGTGCTGCTCTTAATGAAGGCAATGTCACCCCTGAGACGGTGTTGAAAGTTCCTGGGATCATTGAAGTTGATGACTTTGTCATCCGAGATGCATGGCCACATGGGCTATTGAAGATGAGCGTGCGCGAGATCATGACGCAAAGTTCCAACTTAGGCACCGCGATGATTGCCGACACGATGAAAAATGTTCGCAAGTACGAGTATCTACAAGCCTTTGGTTTTGGTCAAGAGACTGGTCTCAAATACCCAGGAGAATCAAAGGGAATTCTGCGTGATGTGTATGACTGGCAAGGTACTGAAAAGATGACGGTTGCATACGGTTATGGCTTTGCGGCTACGTCGCTTCAGGTGATTGCGGGAGTGAACACAGTTGCAAATAAAGGAACATATGTCGCACCGAAATTGGTGCGCGGCACTATCGACAAGAACGGCAAATTAGTGGAGACAGCACCGTCAATTACTCGTCCTGTCATTACTCCTGAGACAGCGGCTACCACCACCGCGATGCTGCAAGATGTTGTGTGTTCTGGAACGGCAAAGTTGGCTCAGGTAAAAGGAATGACTGTTGCTGGCAAGACGGGTACGGGATACAAGGTGCAAGACAACGGTACGTACATCACCGATGCCGGAACGCGTTCATACTTTGCATCGTTTGTTGGCTATTACCCAGCAGAGGACCCCAAGGTCACGATGTTGGTGAGCATTGACGAACCCAACGCTCAATCTCGAGATCGTTTCGGTGGTACGGCTGCTGCTCCTGTGTTTGCTCTTTTGACGCCAACAGTGATGCACGAACTGGGAATTGCGCCTGTGGGCTCTGGAACCGGTTGTAAGAAGCTTGCACAGCTGTCAGGGCAGTAGACGGGAATGTCACATGACCGTTGTTGTACCTCGATCTCGCAGTCTTGCTGAATTAGTTAGCGCTATTCCACAGCACATTTCGTTTGTTCTGGCCGGCAATGATGCTGTTGAGATAACGGGAATCACATCTGATTCGCGCATGGTGCAAGGCGGGAATCTCTACTGTTGCATTCGCGGCGAGCTCTTCGATGGACATACATTTGCACGCGATGCCGTCGATAACGGAGCACGTGCTCTGCTCGTTGAGGACTTCATTTCAGATGTGCCAGAACACATCACGCAAGTGCGTGTTTCACATGTACGTGATGTCATTGGATGGATCGCAGCAGAAATATTTGATCAACCCTCAGATCAGTTGTGCGTTGTTGGTGTCACAGGGACCAACGGGAAAACATCAACTGTCTCTTTGGTAGGAGATCTACTGCGTGGACTGGGAAACACCGTACGAGTATTCGGGACATTGACGGGCGAGCGCACCACACCGGAGGCGATTACGATGCAAGAGCGCCTGGCCCAATGCGTAGCCGATGGAGTGACGCATGTAGTGATGGAAGTTTCCTCACATGCGCTGGTGCAGGGACGTGTATTTGGAACCCATTTTGATGTGGTGGCCTTTACAAATCTCGGCCACGATCATCTCGATTTTCATAAAACACAAGAAGAATATTTCGCGGCGAAGGCGTCACTGTTTCGTACGGTGTACGCCGATCGTGCGGTAGTGAACATTGACGACCCTCACGGACTGATGATTTCAGACACGACCGACATTTCTTGTGAGGAATTCACACGCAGCGATACGAGCGACGTGCAAGTCACCGCGCGCGCGACGTCGTTTCTGTGGCATAACGTCACGATTCAAGCACCGATCGGTGGTGCATTCACCGTGATGAATCTGCTCGCGGCAGTGACAATTACACAAAACTTGGGGTATTCACCTTCTGACATTGCTCGTGCGTGCGATGATATACAGCCGATTCGTGGGCGTTTTGAATTAGTGCCAGGAGCTAGTGATTTTGATGTTGTTGTTGACTACGCCCACACCCCAGAAGGTTTGGAAGAAGTGTTGAGTACAGCACGTGCACTCACGCACGGTCGGTTGATAGCGGTGTTTGGTTGTGGTGGAAACCGTGACCGTGACAAGCGCCCGGTGATGGGTGCGATCGCTGCGCGTATCGCTGACCAGGTCTTTGTCACATCCGACAATCCTCGCGATGAAGATCCACTAAGCATCATTCACGAGGTGTGTGCTGGTGCCCAGAACGGGCGAGCAGAGGTTCTCGCTGTCATCGACCGTCATGATGCAATCTCACAAGCAATACGCAGTGCGTCTCGGGGTGACATCGTGGTGATTGCCGGCAAGGGGCATGAGACAACACAAGAGATCGCGGGAGCGCATACTCCCTTTAATGATGTTCAGGTTGCACATGAGGTCTTGCAACACATGCATGGAGTAACGAAATGATCGCGGTGTTAATTGCTGGTGCCGTGGCGCTCATCATGTCACTTATCGGTACGCGACTGTTGGTGACATATTTTGAAAATCTCGGAAAGGGTCAGCCCATTCTGGGAACAGAAGATCGTGGTCCAGTGCATCACATTGGCAAGCAGGGCACAGCCACTATGGGTGGTATCGCGATTTTGATCGCAGGTTTCACGGGCTGGTTAGTGGCACACCTTCGCGATCGGCTCGCGTTTTCCGATCAAGCAGTCATCATGTGGATTGCGGTATTTGCCCTTGGCTTCATGGGTTTCCTTGACGACTTCTTAAAAGTCCGCAAAGCGCACAACCGTGGCATTCTTTGGAAGAAGAAGGGATACATCACATTCGGTTTAGTGGTGCTTCTCATGATTCTTTTACTCACGTCGACGGGTGTGAGCGAGACGCTGTCGTTTACTCGTTTTGACCTGCCGGGGTGGAAGTTAACCCCCGCCTTGTGGGTGATTTGGACATCGCTCATGGTGTGGGCAACGACGAATGCGGTCAATGTGACTGATGGTCTTGACGGACTTGCAGCAGGTTCAGCCACGCTAGGTTTTCTCGCTTTTACTTTTATCGCGTATTGGGGCTTTCGTAATCCGAATTTGTACCAAATTGTTAACCCGCTCGATCTCGCTGTGTTCTCTGCTGCGATGGCGGGTGCGTGTGGTGGATTTTTGTGGTGGAACGCTGCGCCTGCACGAATCTTTATGGGCGACGTTGGTGCCCTCGGGATAGGTGCTGCACTTGGATTACTTGCCGTCACCACTAATACTCATCTGTTGTTGCCACTCATTTGCGCACTGAACGTAATGGAAGCTGGTTCAGTTGCTGTTCAGATGGGAGTGTTCAAAGCGTCAGGCCGCAAGAAGCGTTTGTTTCGTATGTCGCCAATCCATCACCACTTTGAACTTCTTGGTTGGCCTGAAACCACTGTCATTATTCGTTTTTGGATCATCTCTGGTTTGTGCGTTGCTGCTGCACTTGCGCTGTTTCTTGCGGACTTCACAAATGTCGTTGACATGGGGCGGGCAGGTCGCTGATGCGCCGGGTCGCGGTGTTTGGCTTGGGCATTGCGGGTCGAGCCACCGCACAAGCTTTGGCTGATCGCGGGTATGGAGTTCGTCTTGCCGACGACGTCATCACAGATGAAATGGCCGCTTTTGCAGATCACATCGACGCACCTTTGTACTCGCCTAGCGATGATCAGATTCGCCAATTGTTGCGCAATGTCGACACATTGATTCCGGCGCCCGGAGTGCCGCCACGTCATCGGGTTATCGACGCGGCAACAAAAGCAAAGATCGCTATCCGTACAGAAATCGATGTTGCATACGAATGGGAACAACAACGCGCGGGCGGTCCACGTCCGATGCTTGGTGTCACCGGTACCGATGGTAAGACAACCACAACGATGATCACCGCTGCGTTGTTGCGAGGTGGTGGTCTTCGTGCAGCAGAAGTGGGCAATACCGATGTGCCATTGATCGCCGCGTTACACGAAGATCATGATGTTTTTGTTGTGGAGTGTTCGAGCTTTCGCTTGCAGTACATTTCGCAATTTCGATGCGAAGCATCGACATGGCTCAACTTCGCGCCCGACCATCTTGATTGGCATCCCGACCGCAACCACTATCTCCAAGCAAAGTCTCGTTTGTGGTCACATGTTCGCCCAACAGATGTGGCAGTAGTGCCCAGTGGACATGCTGAGATCTCACGGATTGCTCATGAATCCAGAGCACGGGTGGTGTCTTTTGGTCTCGATCATGGCGATTACCGCGTTGCTGATGGCAATTTGGTGTCGCCTCAGGGAACGATTGCCACAACTAATTCTTTATGGCGCTCAATGCCACACGACATCACCAATGCCCTTGCTGCGAGCGCGTTAGTGCTTGAGACAGGGTTAATCACGCCCGACTCTATTGCGTCGAGTCTTGCCACCTTTGAACCGGCACACCATCGCATCGAGTTGGTGGGCGAGTTTGCAGGCTCACACTGGTATGACGATTCAAAAGCAACAAGTCCGCATGCATCCCTCACGGCAATCCGCTCTTTTGAAAGACTGGTACTCATAGCTGGGGGACGTAACAAAGGACTGGATCTCACCGCAATGGCGACCGAGCCACAGCGTATGGCTGGCGTTGTCGCTATTGGTGATGATGCGGAACGTATTCGTGACGCTTTTGCGTCAGTG
>JBIJAO010000015.1:0-43256 GCA_044345725.1 Ilumatobacteraceae bacterium
ATCGCAGTATTGGTTGAAGCTATTGAACGCGCCGGACACACTCCTGGTAAAGACATCGCGATCGCGCTCGACCCTGCAATGAGTGAGTTATACCGCGATGGCAAATACCACCTCAGCGGTGAGGGCGAGACTCTCAGTCGAGAAGAAATGGTTGCGTGGTGGGTCTCAATTGTTGATCGCTACCCCATTGTCAGTATTGAAGACGGAATGGCAGAAGATGATTGGGACGGCTGGGCCGCACTAACCGAAGCTCTTGGTCGACGCATTCAATTGGTTGGCGATGATTTGTTTGTCACCAATGCTCGTCGCCTACAAATGGGAATTGATCGAAAAGTTGGCAACAGTGTCCTTGTGAAGGTGAACCAAATTGGCTCACTGTCTGAAACTCTCGACACTGTTGAGTTGGCGACGCGACATTCATACACGTCTGTAATGAGCCACCGCTCTGGAGAAACAGAAGATGCAACCATCGCCGATCTTGCAGTTGCCACCAACTGCGGACAGATCAAGACAGGTGCTCCAGCGCGCAGCGACCGCGTTGCCAAGTACAACCAGTTACTTCGTATCGAAGAATTACTGGGCGACACCGCCCGCTATCGCGGTGCGAGCGCACTTGCGCCCCTTCGCTGACGCCTGCTCACGCGCGCAACCCGCACTTCTGAGATCATCACATTTGCGAACGTCTGTTCGCGTGTCACGGTTTGTGGATAACTCTCCGCCACAATAGAGAGGTGCCCGCTCGCCCGATTCCCCGAACACCGCGCGAACACATGTCTCGACCCGCCATTCGCTGGGTCGTTAACGGCGTAGGACTCGTCATCATTGCCTTGTTAGGACTTTCACTTTTTGTATTGCCACTTCGTGACTATTTCAATCAGCGCAACGCAATTGCACAAAAAACTCAAGACTTTGAATTACTCGCCGATGCCACGGAAGCACTACAAAACGAGGTTGATCGGCTCAAAACCCCCGCTGGTATTCGCGCTGCGGCACGAGAGCAACTGGGTTATGTCGCCCCCGGTGAAGAGCGGATGACATTTGTGCCAACCCCAGCACTTCCCACCGACCTTCCGGACCGTTGGCCCTACACCATTGTCACCGAGATCCTTGAAGTACGAGCCACCCAGACCCCAAGTGGTTCTGGCGCCCTCACCCCGCTGTCGCGCTAAGTCTCCCCTTTTCGCCCTGCCGAGTTTGGGCAGTAGTCTCGTCTGTACTACCAAACGACTTAATGGGGGTCACTATGGGCGGCAGCATTCTAGGCAACCGCGTACTACGCAAAGAAGATCCACGGTTTCTGACCGTTGGCGGAAAGTACGTCGATGACTTGCTTGACGAACCGTTGTTGAAAGGATCGGCGCACGTCACGTATGCACGTAGCACCGTTGCTCACGCAAAAGTTTTGTCAATCGATGTTTCTGACGCAAAGAACATGCCCGGTGTTATCGCGGTGTACACCGCAGCAGACCTCGGACTTGAAGCAACACCAAACGGATTTAACCCTGCAGTAGCTCGCACAATGCTTGCCTCAACGAAGGTGCGCTATGTCGGTGAGCCAATTGTTGCAATCGTGAGCGAAACTCGCGAACAAGGTGAAGATGCCGCGGAAACCGTCATTGTTGACTATGACGTGCTTCCTGCGTTAATCGACATGGAAGAAGCACTCGCAAGCAGCACTTTGATTTACGAAGAAGCCGGCAGCAACGCAGTGTTTGACTCCACCGCACTTGGTGCACCAGACCTGACTGGTGATGAGTTCTTCAAAGATTGTGAAGTTGTTGTCAGCGAAAAGATCAACAACCAGCGCGTTGCGCCATGTCCACTCGAAGTGCGCGGCAGCGCAGTTGCGTGGGTTGATGGTCGCTTGTACCAGTGGTTGTCAACACAGCACGCACAAGGTTGCCGTGACGTTCTTGCAGGTGTCAATGGTCTCGAGCCAGGACAGCTTCGCGTCATCACCCCAGACGTTGGTGGTGGTTTTGGTGCAAAGATCGGCACTTACCCAGAAGAGCAATTGCTCGGCATCTTGGCAAAGAAAGTTGGCCGTCCATTGCGCTGGCGCGAAACGCGCAGTGAATCAATGGTGGCTCTTGGTCACGGTCGTGCACAAGTTCAAACAGTCACCATCGGTGGAACCAAAGACGGAAAAGTACTCGCCTACCGTCTGCACGTGTTGCAGGACTGTGGTGGATGGCTTGACTTCGGAACAATTCTTGCTCCATTCATGACCCGTCCGATGTCATCAGGTGTGTATGCGATTCCAGCAATTGAGTGTCGCACCACATCAATTGTTACGAACACAACACCAACGGTTGCATACCGTGGTGCTGGTCGTCCGGAAGCAACCGCCGCCATCGAGCGCGCGATGGACTTGTTCGCGCTCAAGTTGGGCATGGACCCAGTAGAGGTGCGCCGTAAGAATCTCATTCCAAAATTTGATCAGCCACATACAACTGTGATTGGTCAGACATATGACGTGGGCGATTACGAAAAGTCACTCGACAAAGTTCTCGAAGCATCTAACTACAAGAAGTTGCGTGAAGAGCAGGCAAAGCGTCGCGCAAGTGGCGACTCCAAACAGCTTGGCATCGGCGTCAGTGTGTATGTAGAAATCACCGGTGGTGTTCCACCAATGGGTGAAGAAGCAAAAGTTGAAGTCTTGGAAGATGGTCGTGCGATCGTCTACACCGGAACCTCTCCACACGGTCAGGGTCACGAAACATCGTGGGCAATGCTCGCATCGGAACAAACCGGCATTCCAATGGACAAGATCGATCTTGTTTGGGGTGACACCGACCTCGTTCCTGTAGGTGGCGGAACCATGGGTTCACGTTCACTACAGCAAGGTGGTGCAGCCGTCTATGAGATGTCAGCACAACTTGTTGAGAAGGCAAAGAAAGTGGCTGCCAAATTGCTTGAAGCAAACGAAGCAGACATCGTTCTCGATAAAGACAGCGCGACGTTCCACGTTGCAGGTACTCCAGCAGTAGCAAAGACCTGGGCTGAGTTAGCAGTAGCTTCAAAATCAGATGGTGGTTTGGTACACGGCGGCACATTGACCGTTGAAATGCCAACCTTCCCATTCGGTGCTCACATCGCAGTTGTCGAAGTCGACACCGAAACTGGAAAAGTACGTCACTTGCGCCACGTTGCATGTGACGATGCCGGCAAGGTTCTGAACCCACTTCTTCTCGAAGGCCAGATTCACGGTGGCGTTGCACAAGGAACTGCGCAAGCACTCCTTGAAGAAGTTCGCTACGACGGCGATGGCAACCCCATCACCTCGAACTTGGCTGACTATGCATTCATCTCGGCAGCCGAACTGCCAAGCATCGAAGTTGTTCACATGGAGACACCAACCTTCGTGAACGCACTTGGTGCAAAGGGAATCGGCGAATCCGGAACAATCGGATCAACACCTGCAGTGCAGTCAGCAGTGATTGATGCTGTGTCACACCTCGGTGTGAACCACATCAACATGCCAACAACCGCAGAGCGTGTGTGGACCGCAATCCAGAACGCCAAGAAGTAAGTCAAACAAGTCAATCGATCGATTTTCCGAGGGGGAAACAATGAAAATTTCTGTAACCGTTAACGGCGCGAAGCACGAAAGTGACGTCGAGCCACGCACATTGTTGGTGCACTACATCCGTGAGACCCTTGGTCTTACCGGTACAAACATCGGCTGTGACACATCAAGCTGCGGTGCATGCACCGTTCACGTTGATGGTCAGTCAGTCAAGAGCTGCACATTGCTCGCAGCTCAAGCAGACGGCAGCACCGTCACCACTATTGAAGGTCTCGCAAAGGGTGACACCATGCACCCAATGCAGCAGGCTTTCATGGAGAACCATGGTCTGCAGTGTGGTTACTGCACTCCAGGAATGGTGATGGCAGCAATTGGCCTGCTTGATGAGAACCCCAACCCAAGCGAAGATGAGATTCGCATTGGACTTGAGGGCAATCTCTGTCGTTGCACCGGCTATCACAACATCGTCCAGTCAGTACTCGCATGCGCGGGCAAGAAGTAAGCGGAGCGCACCAATGATTCCTTCACCATTTGATTACAAGCGTGCCGGCTCAACTGCAGAAGCAATTTCGCTTGTTGGCCAGTACGGCGATGATGCAAAGTTTCTTGCTGGTGGCCACAGTTTGTTGCCACTCATGAAATTGCGTCTCGCAGCGCCAGCAGTTCTTGTTGACATTGCTCGCATCAAAGACATGTCCTACATCAAAGACGCAGGCGACCACATCGCAATTGGCGCACTCACGCGCCATACCGAAGTGGAGAACTCAGACGTCTTGAAGCAGCATGTTCCACTTCTTGCAGAGGCAGCAAGCCACGTGGGTGACCCACAGGTTCGCCACCGCGGAACACTCGGCGGCAGCATCGCACACGCCGACCCAGCAAGCGACTTGCCTGCAACCACATTGGCGCTCGGTGCAACCTATGTTGCTCAGGGGCCAAACGGCACGCGCGAAATCAAGGCAAGCGACTTCTACACCGGTTTCCTTGAGTCGGCACTTGCAGCAGACGAGATTCTCACAGAGATCCGTGTTCCCAAGATGAACGGCGCAAAGTGGAGCTTCCTGAAGTTCAACCGTCGCGCTCAGGACTGGGCAATTGTTGGCGTCGCCGCATGGCGCCGTGGCAATGAATCCGGTGTTGGCCTTGTCAACATGGGATCCACGCCGATCTTGGCATCAGCTGTTGCTCAGGCAATTGCAGGTGGCGCGTCAGTTGCCGATGCAGCTCAGCTCGCCTCCGACAACGCCGACCCACAGGCAGACTCAAACGCAAGCGTTGACTATCGCAAGCACCTCTCAAAAGTGCTCGTTCGTCGCGCACTTGAAGAGGCATCAGCCTAAAACTTTCAGTAGTGTCGCCTCGACATGTTCGAGAAGACACCCGCTCTACTTAATACCCGCCGGGCAATGCTCGGCGGGTATTTTCTTGTCTTCATTTGGAGCTCTAACACCCACGGTCTTCCCGTTGATCGATTGGCAGTGTTGACATGGGTGCTTGCTGGTTTTGTCATCGCAATGATCGGCCGTCCAAAACACGATGCCACTCTTCTTGCCAAAGACTGGCTACTGCTTGTTGCTATTTATTTGTTTTATGACTACAGCCGCGGAATGGCAGATCAAATTGGCATGCCAGTGCACGTCACCGAATTGCGAGACCTCGACCGATTCCTCACAGGTGGTGTCGATGCAAGTGTCTGGATGCAAGACCGCTTTTATGAACCAACATCAGTGCGCTGGTACGACATTCTCGGATCCCTCATTTACATGTCGCACTTTGTGTTACCAGTAATTCCACTTGTCTACTTGCGCATGCGAAATCGTGTGCAATGGATGCGGTATGTGCGGCGACTCTCACTCACGTTTGCACTTGCTGTCACCTGTTTTATCTTGTACCCCGCTGCCCCACCATGGATGGCCGCCAAACAAGGACACATGGACACTGTGTGGCGCATTACTGGACGTGGTTGGGTGCACCTCGACCTAGAAACTGTCTCGAAAACATTTGATCGTGGAGTCGCAGTTCTCAATCCTGTTGCGGCAATGCCATCGCTTCATGCTGGACTGGCTCTACTTGTCACTTTGTGGGCCGTGCAAAATTCTCGGCCATTGATCAAAATCTTCGCGATGGCGTTTCCCATCTCAATGCTTCTCACCCTTGTGTACTTTGGCGAGCACTACATCGTTGATGCACTCGCAGGCTGGCTCACAGTGTGGGGCGCATGGAAGATTGCAGACTGGTGGGAATCTAAAGAAGCCCCGCGTATGCGCCGCCGTCAACCGGAATCTGTGCTCCAGTAAGAAACTTTGCCTGATCACTGCACAAGAACGCAGTGATTGCGCCAAAGTCTGCAGC
The DNA here is from genome assembly GCA_044345725.1 of Ilumatobacteraceae bacterium. GTDB lineage: Bacteria > Actinomycetota > Acidimicrobiia > Acidimicrobiales > Ilumatobacteraceae > UBA2093. The sequence continues at coordinate 5,882 of JBIJAO010000015.1, forward strand.
TTCACCAATCACACCAGCGGGCACACCAGTAGCCGCCGCAGCCAAGTTGTCGCCATACAACTGTGTAATGCGATCGGTGCGGTGGATACCCGGTTGCACGGAATTCACAGTTACTCCATGTACTGCAACTTCACGAGCAAGAGTCTTTAAAAATCCGGTTGCGCCTGCGCGCGCTGTATTCGACAAAATCAAATTGGCAATGGGTTGTCGTACTGCCACCGATGTGATGGCTACAACTCTTCCCCACTTTCGTTCACACATTTCTGGTACTGCCGCATAACACATCGCAACTACAGACAACAGGTTCTTTTCCACCGCAGCTGCATATTCATGTTCAGGCGTGTGTGCGAAATCACCTGGTGGTGGCCCTCCGCCATTTGTGATCAAAATGTCAATAGGTCCAAGTGCTTGACGCGCACTCGTCACAAAAGAACGGGCACCATCGGCGGTTGACACATCGCACACAACGCCGATCGCATTGTCGCCCAATTCATAAATTGCATTTCCTAAGCGAGTTTCATCACGTCCACAAATTGCAACACGCACACCTTCATTCACAAGCGCTTGCGCCGTTGCAAAGCCCAATCCTGCTGTTCCCGCTGCAATTGCTGCTGTTTTACCGCGAATACCAAAATCCATTGAACGACACTGTAGCGATGTGTCCGATAGCCTCAAGCACTACAAGGTGGTGAAAACATCATGGACGAGCAGAGGCCCGATACGCGCCATCTCGACGCAATTGCTGATGCAGACCCGTATCCGTACTGGTACGAAGACACAGACGCACCCGATTCAAACCCCACATTGGTGCGCACTGAAGGTTGCGATCTGTGCATTATTGGTGGCGGATACACCGGTCTATGGACCGCAATCATCGCGAAAGAACGCGATCCATCGCGTGACGTTGTCGTCATTGACGCGGGAGAAGTGGGCTCGGCTGCAAGTGGTCGTAATGGTGGTTTCATGGAATCATCTCTCACACATGGTGTTGCAAACGCCCAGCAACGTTTCCCGGATGAAATTGCAACACTGGAAGAGCTTGGTCTCAACAATCTCAACGACATTGAAGCCGCGATCAAGCGTTACAACATCGACTGTGATTATGAACGCACTGGCGTTATCGACGTCGCAACACAATCACATGCAGGCAACTACGTTGATGAATTGCGTGAGGACTACCGCCAATTGCGTGATCTTGGCCAACGCGTCGAATGGCTCGATGCGTCGGGCATGCGCAAGGAAGTGAACTCCCCCACATATGTGGGTGGTTTATGGCGCAAAGACCGTGCAGCGCTTGTTGACCCTGCGCGTCTTGCATGGGGTCTGAAGGCGGCGGCGGAATCACTTGGCGTTCGCATCTACGAAGACACCAAAGCGTTATCGATAGAACGAGACGGTGTAGGAGTATTGGTGTCTACTCCACTTGGACGCATTCGTGCCGGAAAAGTCGCTCTTGCTAGCGGCGCATTTCGTCCCGTTCTGCGTCGTCTTCAGAATTACATGATTCCTGTTTATGACTACTGCATGGTCACAGAACCTCTGACCCCAGAACAACTTGCATCTATTGGTTGGCAACGACGGCAAGGTCTATCCGACATCCCGAATCAATTTCACTATTACCGTCTCACAGCAGACAATCGCATTTTGTGGGGAGGGTATGACGCGGTGTATTTCTTCCGCGGACGCATGCGTCAAGAACTTGAATCACGACCAGAATCATGGGCGTTGTTGTCAAAGCATTTCTTTGAAACCTTCCCACAATTAGAAGACGTTCGCTTTTCTCACGCGTGGGGTGGAGCCATCGATGTCTGCAGCAGATTCTCGGTGTTTTGGGGTCGCTCGATGGGCGGCCGCGTCTCGTATGCGCTTGGCTACACAGGCCTTGGCGTTGCAGCGTCCCGATTTGGCGCTGAAGTGATGCTCGATCTCATCGACGGGCGTCGAACGCGGGCGGTCTCAACAGATTTCGTCAAAAAGAAGCCTCTGCCATTTCCTCCGGAGCCGTTTCGTTTTCTTGGCATACAAGCCACCCGCTGGTCGCTCAATCGTGAGGACAAAACTGGCAAGCGAAACCTGTGGTTACGCGCATTAGACCGCTCAGGCTTAGGGTTCGATTCCTAAAGCTGCTTCCCAAAAACACAGCCTTTCTGAAACGCTAACTCTCTGTCGTAGGCTGAATGTGATGTCTTTTACTGTGTCCTCTGTCGACGAGGTTCGCGCCGGACTGTCTGAGCATGGGTATCTCCCCGATGACGGACTTGTCACTGCTGTGTTCTTGTCTCTTGCTCTTCAACGTCCTTTGTTCCTCGAGGGAGAGGCTGGCGTTGGCAAAACATCGCTGGCAAAAACAATTGCTGCGTGGCTCGGAAGCGAACTCATTCGATTGCAGTGTTATGAGGGCATCGATGCCGCACAAGCGGTGTACGACTGGGATTACTCACGACAACTTCTCCACATTCGTGCCACCGAAGCCACTGGTGAAGCGTCTGGGCTCGACTCCGACACCCTGGAAAAGCAGTTGTACGACGAGAAGTTCCTGTTAAAGCGAGCACTGCTTCGCGCAATTGATAGCTCTTCTTCTATTCAGCCGGTGTTGCTCATTGATGAAATCGACCGCGCCGACGATGAGTTCGAGGCGTACTTGCTTGAAGTGCTCTCCGACTACCAAATCACCGTTCCTGAAATTGGAACCTTTACCGCAGCCGTCCCCCCAGTTGTGATCCTCACCTCGAACCGCACACGTGACGTACACGATGCGTTAAAGCGTCGCTGTCTATATCACTGGGTAGAGCATCCAACATTTGAACGTGAAGTCGAGATCGTGTGCCTACGTTGTCCCAACGTGTCACGTGAGTTGGCATCTCAAGTTGCAGGTGCGGTTGAAGCACTACGCGGTTTGCAGTTGTACAAGCCACCGGGAGTTGCAGAAACCATCGACTGGGCAACAGCATTAGGTCGTCTTGGTGTCACTCAATTGAACGAGTCGGTCATTGAGTCAACTCTTGGAACAGTGTTGAAATACCGCGAAGATCAAGATCGCCTGCGTGAGCATGGTGTTGCCGCCATCGTAAAGAACGCGATGGAACGCGGCGCATTTCACGGCTAAGACCGGATCAACGCAATGAATCAACTCACCTACGTCTCTGGTCCAGAGCGGTTAGCTGTGAGTTTTGCGCGCCTTTTGCGCAAATTAGAAATACAAACCCCGCTCGATTCAGTGCTGACGTTTGTGAGCTCCTTAGAGGCCGTTGGTATCACCGATCGTGACCGCGTGTATTGGGCTGCTCGTGCAACGTTGGTGCGCCGTCCTGAAGACATTCCAGAGTTCAACAAAGCCTTCAAAGTGTTTTGGGAACACCGTGAATCTCCTCCACTTGAAGAAGAAGAGTTATTGCGCATCCAACTCGTCACCGACGCAGAAGAGGAAGAGGGCGAGGCAGATGGAACGGCAGATAAGTCAGATGATCCCACCATCACATTGCGCTTTTCTGGCGTAGAAACACTCGGGTCGAAAGACTTTGCGGCATACACCGACGATGAAATGCGATTGTCGCAAAAGTTCATGTCAATGTTGCGCATGGCGGGCCCTCCTCGTCGATCATTTCGTACCGTCCACTCACACCGTCGTGGCGTACGACCAGATGTTCGTCGCACCGTCCGTGCATCGATTGCCGCAGGTGGCGAGCCAGTGCGTCGCCACTGGCAACATCCCGGCGACCGATCACGACGCATTGTGTTTCTCTTAGACGTGAGTGGCTCAATGGAGCCATACGCGCGTGCACTAGTGCGGTATGTCTACGCAGGAGTTGCAGGCCGACAACGAGTGGAAGCGTTCACATTGGGAACTCGTCTTACTCGAGTCACACGCGAACTCGGATCCCGTGACCCCGACAAGGCACTACGGGCAGCAAGCGACCGCGTTCAGGACTGGAGTGGCGGCACCCGCCTTGGTGAAACCTTGCGACTCTTCAATGACGAATGGGGTATTCGCGGAATGGCCCGCGGTGCAATTGTCGTGATTTTGTCTGATGGATGGGACCGCGGAGAGCCAGAGTTGCTCGCCGAGCAGATGCAACGGCTACAGCGCGCGGCTTTTCGCCTGATTTGGGTGAACCCGCTGAAGGTCACACCGGGCTATGCGCCTCTCGCCCGAGGAATGGCAGCTGCTCTGCCCTATGTTGATGAATTCGTAGAGGGTCATTCACTCGATGCCCTCGAACAACTCACAAAGGTGATTAACCATGCGTGACTTATTAGATGACATTGATCGCTGGCAAAAAGCGGGCAAGCGTGTTGCGCTTGCGCGCGTTGTCGACATCGAAGGATCAGGACCTCGCGAAGCGGGAGCTGCAATGGCCGTCAATGAAGACGGCGAAGTGATCGGCTCTGTCAGTGGCGGTTGTGTGGAGGGCGCTGTTGTGTCTGAAGCACTTGCCATATTGAGTGGCGAACAACCCAGCCGCGTCGTTACTTTTGGTTATTCCGATGACGAGGCTTTTGCCGTCGGCCTCACCTGCGGTGGCATCATTCATCTTTTCATTCAGCCACTTACTTGGTAACACGCATGGCTACGTATCAATCTTTCTCAGAGCGAGTTCGCAAGAATCTTCCTGTTGCTCTTGCAACAATCATTGACGGACCAGATGTTGGTCTCACATTGGCTGTCACCCCCGAGGGAATCTTGGAAGGTTCGCTCGGTAACGCCGACCTTGATCGCGTTGTATCTCGTGATGCAATCGGTGAACTTGAAGCAGGTCGCACCATTGTTCGCAACTATGGTCCAGCTGGTCAGACAACACCTGAAGATCTTGTCGACACGCCAACACTTCGCATCTTCATCGAAAGCTTTTCTCCACCACCGCGAATGTGGATCTTTGGTGCGGTCGATTTCACAGCAGCCCTTGCTCGCGTGGCCAAAGTCTTGGGATACCACGTCACTGTGTGTGATGCACGTGAAATCTTCGCAACACGCCGTCGATTCCCGATGGCAGACGAAGTAAAAGTCACATGGCCGACGCCTGTTTTTGAAGCCGATGGACATTTGCTTGGTGCACGAGACGCGGTGTGCATTCTCACTCACGATCCAAAGTTTGATGTTCCCGCCATTCAAGGAGCACTCAACACAAACGTTGGCTACATCGGCGTCATGGGAAGTCGAAAGACTCACGCAAAGCGTTTAGAGCGTCTCGCCGAAGTAGGTATTAGCGATTCTAAAGATCTCGCACGACTTCATTCCCCCATTGGCCTTGACCTCGGCGGTCGTACTCCGGAAGAAACTGCAATTTCGATTGTTGGCGAAATCATCGCCACGCGCACAGGACGTGCTGCTGCATCACTCAGTGCGACATCTGGGCCGATCCACGCGTAATGACAGTGCTAGCCGTAGTGCTTGCCGCGGGTGCGGGCACTCGCTTTGCCCACGCCACTCACAAACTGCGTGCGCAAGTAAACGGTGAGGCGATCTTGACACGAGCGGTCATGAGCGCCCAACAATCTGACATCGGCGATGTTGTAGTTGTCACCGGTGCTGAAACTTTTGATGACCTATTGTCAACCGTCCCCACTGTTCACAACAGCGCATGGCAGACCGGTCAGCGCAGTTCTGTACTGTGTGCCATTGACGAGGCGCAACGTCGGGGATGCGACGTCGTTGTGATCGCAGCCGGTGACCAACCCTTTGTTTCCCCCGAAGATTGGCAAACCGTGGCCGCAGATCCGAGCCCCATTGCTGTTGCCACCTACGACGGCCAGCGTGCAACCCCGGTACGACTGCACAAGAGCGTCTGGGACGATTTTCGCGCCATCCAGGGTGACCCCGACGCTGGAGCACGTTCTCTCATACACCTGCGTCCCGAACTGGTTTCGGAAGTAGCCTGCAAAGGGTCTGGAGCAGACATTGACACAACGGAGGATCTAAAACGATGGACCTGAAGCACGAATTCACCGTGGAAAAGCCAATCGACGAGGCATGGAACATCCTCACGAACGTTGAGCTCATTGCCCCTTGCTTGCCAGGTGCACAGCTTGAAGAAGTTGAAGGCGACACCTACCGCGGAATGGTGAAGGTCAAAGTGGGTCCTATTTCCGCTGCTTTCAAAGGTCAAGCCAGTTTCGTTGAACGCGATGACGCGAACTACCGCGCCGTCTTGAAGGGCGAAGGTCGCGATACCGGCGGAAAAGGCAACGCTTCTGCAAACATCACCGCTGCAATGACTGCAGTATCACCAACGTCCACCAAGGTTGATGTCACCACCGATCTCACCATCACTGGCAAAGTTGCACAGTTTGGACGCGGTGCCATGGCCGACATCAGTGACAAGTTGCTTGGTCAGTTCGTTGAGAACTTGAATGAGTTAATCGCTCAGCAGCCAGAAGTTGTAGCCGAAGCACCTGCTGCACCAACTGAAGGTGTGCGCAAGATTGACGGTCCAGAAGCACAACCTCTCAACTTGGTGGGTGCAGCCGGACTTCCGATCTTGAAGCGCGCAATTCCAGTTGTTGTCATCGTTGCAGTTGTCATCTGGCTGATTGCTCGATGAAATCGCGGGCACCGATGGCCCGTTACGACAGTCCTTCATCTTCAGACCATGCTCGCGTGTGCGAGTTGATTGGTCGTGAACCACGTGGCGATTACACAATCGTTGTTCGCACCCGTACTGGCGACCCTGTCGTGCTACGGAATGCTCCATTGCTCCATGACGGAACTCCCATGCCCACGCTGTATTGGCTCATCGGCCCACACGAAGTACGTGAAGTGAGCCGCATCGAAGCCGACGGTGGTGTGAACGAAGTAGAAGAAATTCTCGGACTTGACCAGCTCGCAGACATCCACTCTCGATATGCGCACGAACGAGATGCAGACCTTCCTTCCGACCATGTTGGACCAAAACCATTTGGCGGAGTGGGAGGAACACGCACTGGCGTGAAATGTTTGCATGCACATTTTGCATGGTGGCTTGCTGGTGGCACCGACGCAGTTGGTGAATGGACGGCACAACAGCTCAGATCGCGTGGTGTCACATTTGCAGAAAGGCTGTCATGACTCGTCATCCGGTAGGCGTCATCGATATCGGAAGCAACACCACAAATCTGCTGATCGTTGATTCCGACGGAAACGATATAGATCGTGTCATCACCACAACCCGACTCGGAGATGGAGTGTTTTCGACCGGAGTGCTGCAAGAAGATGCGATAAACAGAACATTGCAAACAGTAGTCGATTATGTGTCTCGTTGTCGCGAGAACAACGTGTCAGACATTCGCATTGTGGGAACGGCTGCGTGTCGCGCAGCTTCAAATACTGACCAATTGGTACAACGCATTAAAGAAACAACTCAATGCGAATTACAGGTATTAGAAGCAAGCGATGAAGCGCGATTGTCCTTTGAAGGTGCGCTAATTGGCCTTGCACCTCACGACGGACTCACTGTTGTCGTCGATATTGGAGGTGGCTCAACTGAATTCACCGTTGGAGTTCATGAACCAGATCAAGTAGCAAGCATCAATCACGGTGCGGTTGCGATTACCCAACGAGATTTCACCGCCGACCCTCCTCTTCCCGAGGAACTCACAAATGCCATCGGTGCAGTCACCGACGACATTGAAGAGTTGACTCGATCAATGCCAGCACTTCTTGGTTCCCCGCGATGTGTTGGCACAGCAGGAACCTTTGTCACGGTTGCCGCAGTTGAACTTGGCCTCATGGAGTTTGACCGCGACGCCCTTCACTCGATGCTGCTCACACGTGAAGCTGCAGAAGACGTCTTTCGTACTCTCGCCACAGAGACATTTGAAGAGCGCATCCTCAACCCCGGCCTGCCCCGCGACCGTGCCGACATCATCGTTGCAGGCTGCTGCATTGTGGTGGCGATTATGCGTCGCCTCTATCTCTCCGAAATTGTGATTTCCACGGGCGGACTCCTTGATGGTGTCGCGCACCAGATCCAATGGAAAATGGCACAATAGAACCATGACGGCAACCCACCCGGGCTCTTCAACCTCAGTAGGACTGCGGCTGTATGGCAAACGGGTGGTGCTTCGTCCACTCGTGGCTCAGGATTTTGCCGCGTGGAGCGAGGTCCGACAGAGAAATGGCGAGTGGCTCACCCAGTGGGAACCACTGCGGCCAATTCATCACCCAGACCCAGCAAGTAATCGCGACATTTTCGCAGCGCGTTGTGCTGCACGAGATCGCGAACGTCATGCCGGCACCAGTTATGCATTTGGGTTCTTTGTTGATGGCTCTTTGGCCGGCGAGATCAATCTCAATAATGTGATGCGCGGAGCACTTCAGACTGGAACAATCGGATACTGGATTGATCGTTCCCGCGCAGGCAACGCATACGTGGCCGAGTCTGTTGTTGTCCTCATGAAATTCGCGTTCGAAGAACTTCATCTACATCGTCTTGAAATTTGCATCATCCCCCGAAACCACAACAGTTTGCGCGTGATGGAAAAGTTGAACATGCGCAACGAAGGCATTGCCCAACGTTTCCTTGAGATCAATGGCGTGTGGGAAGACCACGCTCGCTTTGGCATCACCATTGAAGAATGGGACGAACGCCGCAGCGAGTTTTCGACGAACTGGTTGCAGTCTTAGCTAGCTAACTGATCCCACGCTCTAGCGCGGTTCTGGCGCACCACTTTGCGACGTTTCCAGTCTTTTGTCTTCCAGTGCTTAAACGGCTTACGACGACTCTTTTCCATCGCACGTTGTGCATCTTTGTAATGCATTGGCTTCCATCCAATGCCTGGCTCTTCCACATCAAGTGGTTCTGTCCCGTGATCCACCGCCTCTACAACAAGATGCAATTGGCTCTTGATACGGTGCCGTTCATTGTGAGCGTGAGCTCGCAGATCGGCGCGCGGTGGTGGCGCAACATCGTTGTTTCGATGGCGTGCACTCATGGCTTTCCCTTCCGGAGCCCAGTACCGGACTCCTTGTTTGGGTCCTTTTCAGCACCGTACACCTTTTTTCAGGATTGTGCGAGCACTTTCTACAACGTCGACAATACGTATGTAATCACAAACGAAAAGTGCAATTACTGAACAGTAAATGTATGCGTCACTGTCTTTTCAGCGTACTTTGGCGTGATTTTTACTTTGCATACGCCACGAGATTTCGCAACAAGACGCTGTGGATTGCGCAGCACCGAACATACTGATTTTGATGTAGACACCACCGATACTTTTGGTTCATCCCCTTGTTGTGTTTTCACCAACTGAGATACTCGTACTGTGTTGCCAACACGCAAGGAACGTAACTGCGGCGAGGGCACCCGCACCGATCCGCGAGAGCGAGCTACTTCGGTGGCGGTACGTACAGATACTCCGTACGACACATTATTTCGAAGATTGCTCACTGTTGCTTGCATTGCACCCGGACGTGTTGTTACTGATTTCACCAACTGTCCATCGCGATATACCGAGATGGTTGTTCTTTTGAAAATCGATCCACCACTACAAGGGCGATCCCATGACACCTTCAATGCTCCGTTGTGCGCAGACACGACAAGACCATCTGCTCGTCCTGGTGCAACAGTTCCCGCAATCGGAGCAGTATCAAGAAAGAGCAAACGGTTCGGTGTGGTCGCGTCAAGGCCACTAATCAGGTTAGGAGTCGCGCGTGTAACCACCGCATCGTGTACTTGTGATGGACATAGATGAGGTTGTTGTTGGGCGAGAAGCGCCGCATAACCGGCAACAAGTGGCGATGCCATTGACGTGCCTTTTTCATTGTTATACGCAGTTGGAGAGGTGTACCACGCACCGACCATTGGACGCTGATTGCTTCCACCCGGTGCAAACACATCAACGCACGGACCAAAATTAGAAAAAGACGACAACGCATCGTCCACGGTGACAGCACCAACTGTTAATGCAATGGGTTCATCCGCAGGAGAGATGCGACATGCGTCTATTGGTCGACCCGAATTATCTCCGTTTCCAGCCGCGACAACCACAACGACACCATCTGCCACTAACCGACGAACCGCTTTATCTAACGGTCCACCATCATCACCGAGATCTACGCCGAGACTGAGATTTGCAATCGCAAGTCGTCCGGCAGTGTGATGGTCCGCAATCCACCGCAATCCCTTCACCACATCGGCTACTTCACCTAGACCATTGCAGTCGAGAACACGGACGGAAAATACACGTGAGCCAGGCGCGACACCAGTGGTTGCACCAGTAGCCAAACTTGCAACATGTGTTCCGTGTCCGTCACAGTCGCTCCCTCGTGGATCAACAATTGATCCACTTGCACTGCGTGCAATGTCGATTCCATACACTGCACGTCCACCGAATTGTTCGTGTGCATAATTTGTGCCTGTATCAACGATGTACACGTCGATCCCAGCACCATTCAAAGTGGCAGACGGTGTTGGCACATTGTCTAGTGGCAATGTTCGTTGGTTGATGCGATCAAGATGCCACGTGTCTGTCACTGTGGAGACACCAGACGATGTCGACGGAGCGGCAAGAACTAGTGCGAATACTCCGACGACGCCGGCGGCGATAAATGTCCGCCATCGTCGAAGTGTCATGTATTCAAATCTACTTCTTAGAAATCTTTGCCTGCAGGGCAGCAAGTCGCTCAGCAAACCATGGCTGACGGGTGCTCCACACCTGCGGATCTAGTTCTCTCGCCACGGCATTCGGATGCGTGCGCACGTCGGCCATGTCATTGATTGTCTTCTTCGTGGCTTCGAGCAACTCACGCGGAACCGATGCTGCTTGTGCAGCAAGTCGCTGCGCCTCTTCCATTAGTTGATCATCTGGAACGCACTTCCACACGAGACCAACTCGTTCTGCTTCTTCCCCATTCAGGATCTCACCGAAAATCACTGTTGCAAAAGCGGTCTGTGGTCCGGTGATACGACGAAGCATCCATGTATGTCCACCACCTGGGTGAATGCCGATGTTCAAAAATCGAGTGTCAAAACGAGCACGTTGTGCCGCAATGCGCACATCACAACCGAGTGCCAGGTTCATGCCTGCTCCTACCGCTGCGCCATTCACTGCCGCCAAGGTTGGTAATGGACTGCGGGCGATGCGCAAGAATCCTTCGTAGACCTTGCTAAGGCTTTCTCCGGTCGCTTCAGCGAGATTGCCAAGGTTGGCTCCCGCACAAAATGCCGGAGCTGCTCCGGTCACCACGACTGCACCAACAGAGCGGTCAGCTTCAATTGCGTCCATCGCAGCGACGATCTCGTCAACCATTGGAGAGGTCAGGGTATTGCGCTCTTCTGGATTATTGAGGGTCAGAGTGGCGACGCCGTCACGGATTGATACTTCAACAAGACTCATAAGACGACAGTTTGTCACACCAATACTGTCTCGCTTTTGCCCGTCGCCTACGGTGTGACACATGAGTTCTGAAGTAGTGCTGTATGAGGTGAGCGAGCGAATCGCCACCATTACCTTGAACCGTCCCGATGCCCGAAATGCTTTAAGCAGCGAGGTGTTGCGTCTCTTGCCCGAGCGCATGCGTCAAGCAGAGGCCGACGACAACGTTGACGTCATCATTCTTACTGGCACCGATCCGGCGTTTTGCGCTGGTCTCGATCTCAAAGAGCTCGGAAGCCAAGACGGAAAACTTTTAAACACTGGTGCCGATGGTTCGGTCAACGCAGACGGAATACGTGGACCATTCCCCAAACTCAGCAAACCACTGATCGGTGCCGTCAACGGTGTCGCAGTCACTGGCGGCATTGAGTTGGCGCTGAACTGCGACTTCTTGATCGCCTCTGAGAACGCAAAATTTGGCGACACACACTCTCGTGTTGGCGTGATGCCCGGTTGGGGTTTGTCGGTTTTGCTACCGCAGGCAGTTGGTGTTCGTCGCGCACGCGAGATGAGTTTCACCGGAAATTTCATGGATGCTCACGAGGCGCTCGCATTTCGTTTGGTAAATCATGTTGTGCCACACGACCAACTCATGTCTTTTACACGCAAGATTGCACTCGACATCATCGGCAACGTGCAAGAAGGTGTGCGCGAGTTACGCAACACATACGCATTGAATTCAGCCGAAGTAGATAATTGGGAAAATGAGTCTGCCAGCAGTCGCGAATGGCGCAAGCGCAACTTTGATCCTGAGCTCGTCGCTCAACGCCGCGCGAAAATCATGGAACGCGGTCGTCAGCAATAACGCGAAGCCAATAAGAATTTCTGGCTTATTTACGAAGTTCTGAGACCGCACACAGATCAATGCCACCACGGGGGCGTTGCGTCAACGTCACTTTCACCCACTTTGGGGATGCTGTTGTCATCACTTCCTGTGCGATTTCGGCCGACAGAGCTTCTGCAAATACGGCTTGATCACGGAAACGCCACAAATACAATTTCAATGACTTCGACTCTATGCACCACTGATCTGGTTCAAATTCGATAACGAGATGCGAGATGTCGGGCTGTTTTGTCACCGGACACATTGACGACAATTCATCGGTGGTGAATCGCACCGTAGACACATTCGCAGGAGCAGGAAACACTTCTACGTGATCAATAGGGTGACGAACTGTCTGTCCGAGAATCGTGAGGTTATGTTCCGTACTCATAACCACCATCGTAGTTGTGAGCGGCTAACAACGAACTGAATCTGTTAGCGCAATTCGGGGGGAAGCAAGTTAACAAGAGACACTTCTGGCCGTGGCCCCACATGAGAAATCACCTCTGCTGCAGCGATGGCGCCCATCTGCGCACAATGCGTGAGATCAAATCCGCGCGTGAAACCCCGTAAGAAGCCTGCAGCAAAGAGATCTCCTGCTCCTGTGGTGTCGACCACGCGTGCAACTTTCTTTGCTGGAACCGAATGCACATCAATCGGCGTCACAATGACCGAACCTTTTTCGCTTCTGGTGACGCACGCTATATGACACTCTTTACGTAGTTGCGCAACTGCATCATCAAACACGTCGGTTTGGTAGAGAGAAAGCAATTCGTCTTCATTTGCGAACAAAAGATCGATCTCGTCCCGTACAAGGGCCCGAAAATCATCGCGATGTCGATCAACACAAAAACTGTCTGACAACGTGAGAGACACGACACGTCCCTTTGTATGTGCGCGTTCTGCAGCACTTCGAAATGCAGATTTCGCTTCATCGCGATCAAAAAGGTAACCCTCCATGTACAACACAGCGCCAGTTTCCACTAGTTCGGCATCAACGTCATCAAATGCGAGGTGAGTTGAGACGCCAAGGTATGTGTTCATTGTGCGCTCTGCGTCTGGTGTCACTGCGATAATGCAACGACCAGTGGGCAGATCAACACCTGGACCTCCACTGTGAAATTCCACTCCCAAACGTTCGAGATCATGGGCGAATACCTGGCCCAAATCATCATCGGATACCTTGCCGATGAACGCGACATCTGCTCCCAGCGAGGCGAGACCCGCGATGGTGTTCGCAGCAGAACCACCGCTTGTCTGCATACCGTGTCGGCCTATCACCTCGTATAAGGCAATCGCGCGATCTGTGTCGATTAGAGCCATTGACCCCTTCACCAAATTTTGATCGTGAAGAAAGTCATTTTCGACCTGAGCGATGATGTCAACGAGAGCATTGCCGATACCAACAACGTCATGTGAAATGCCGTCGGTGTTTTCAAGTCCGGGAACTGTTGCGGTGAAAGGTGTTGTGCGAGCCACGGTTCTCCACCGTAGTACCCCTGCAGATGCAGCAGTAGCCTTCGCATCGTGTCGCATCTCAATAACCCTTATCGACTTCCACGTACCGTCTTGCCACGTCGCTACGACGTCACACTTGATCCGAACCTCAGTACTGCAACTTTCTCTGGATCAGTCACCATTGAAGCCGAGGTCGTGAACCCGACTCACGAAGTGGTGATGAATGCCAAAGAACTCACCGTGGCATCGGTGTTGGTAAACGGTGTGGATTCATCCTTCTCTCTGCATGAAGACACCGAGCGACTCGTCATCTCTTCCGACGTTCAACAAGGACCCTGCACTATCACCATTGAATTCACCGGGATATTGAACGACAAACTGCGTGGCTTTTATCGTTCAACATTCACCGACGACAATGGAGTCGAACGCGTCATTGCTACAACCCAGATGCAATCCACCGACTGTCGTCAAGCCTTCCCGTGTTTTGATGAACCCGACATGAAAGCAGTGTTTGGAATTCGCCTTATTGTGGACCCAAGCCTGATGGCTATTTCAAATGGGCCAGAAATTGCCCGCGACGCAACAGATGACAACCGGGTACGCATCACATTCGCTGACACAATGGTGATGTCTACATATCTGGTGGCTTTTGTCGTGGGACCACTTGAAGCAACCGATCCCGTAGATGTCAACGGTGTGCCCGTGCGCGTGGTTCATGTTCCCGGGAAAGCACATCTCACCGAATTTGGATTACGCGTGGCGGCATATTCGCTGGATTGGTTCCAGACCTATTACGGCATTCCGTATCCAAGCGAAAAGGTCGACCTCATTGCCCTACCCGACTTTGCCGCTGGCGCAATGGAGAACTTGGGCTGCATCACCTTCCGTGAAGTACTACTTCTTGTAGATCCCGCCACCTCCACTCAGATCGAACAGCAGTTAGTGGCAGACGTGGTCGCCCACGAACTTGCTCACATGTGGTTTGGTGATTTGGTCACGATGCGTTGGTGGAATGGCATTTGGCTCAACGAAGCATTTGCAACATTTATGGAAATTGCTGCGTGTGATGCATTTGCTCCGCACTGGCAACGCTGGACCACCTTTGGTCTAGAACGCAGTGTCGCCTTCGAGACCGACTCGCTGCATTCCACACGTGCTGTTGAGTACGAGGTGAACTCACCAAACGATAGTGAAGGAATGTTTGACGTCCTCACATATCAAAAAGGTGGCGCCTTACTGCGAATGCTCGAGCAATATCTCGGACCCGAGCGCTTCCGTGCGGGAGTCAGCACATATCTGACACGCCATAGTTACTCCAATACCGAAACCAACGACCTATGGGATGCAATTGAAGACACTGTCAATAGCGATGGTGGTGACAAGGTTCCTGTGCGGCGCTTGATGGACAGTTGGATCTGGCAACCTGGCTATCCGCTCATCACTGCTGAGACAGACAGTTCCAACGTGGTGCTCACACAACGTCGTTTTGTGTTTGATGGCAAATCAGACTCAACGAAGTGGGTAGTTCCCATTCATGTCACTATCGATGGTACGGAACATAAAGTGCTCCTTGATTCTGAATCCGTGCACATTCCCCTACCCCGACCAGACGCAGTTGTCGTTGTAAATAGTGGCGGTCATGGCTTCTATCGTGTTTCCTACTCGCCCGCCTTGCTACAGAGAATCACGGGCGACACCTTGCGCGAACGGAATGTGCTCGAGCGCTACAACCTTGTCGATGACGCGTGGAATGCGGTCGTTGCAGGAGCATTACCAGCTTCAGATTTCCTGTCATTCGCTGAAGGTTTTGCGCACGAGCGTGATCTGGCCGTATGGCAGGCATTAACAATTGGCCTACGTGGATTATCTCGTCTCATCGAGGGCGAACCACTTGATGAATTACGCGTACGTATCCGAGCACTTGTTGCACCAGCGTTGGCGGATCTCACATGGGATCCGCGTCAGGACGAAGATGAACTCACATCGAAACTGCGAGGAGTGCTGGTAGGTGCGCTCGCCATCTTGGGGCAAGACCACGATGCGCAGCAGCGTTGCCGCGACATCTTTTCCCGCGCAGACACTGACACCATTCATCCCGAACTTGTCGCGGCTGCTACATCGGTCGTTGCCTCAATTGGCGATGAGAATGATTATGAGTTCTTTATCGATCGCGTGAAGAACCCACGCACGCCACAAGAACAGATCCGGATGTTGTATGCGCTCGCAGACTTCGACGACGCTGACCTAATGAGACGCACTTGTCAATTTGCGTTTTCAAACGACGTCAAAACACAGAATGCGCCGTTTCTGCTCAATCGTTGTATCGCAAACAGAAACCATGGAGAAATTGCATGGTCTGCCGTTCGCGATAATTGGAGCGATGCAAACGACAGATTCCCCGTCAACACAATTGTGCGGATGGTTGATTCAATAAAGATGCTCACCTCAGACGAAGCGGCGCGCGACATACCTGCATTTTTTGCCGGCCATCCGATACCACAAGCGGTGAAAGTATTGGAGCAGATCCTCGAACGACAACGCGTGAACGTGGCACTACGACAGCGTGAATCTGAGGCGCTGTCACACCACTTGCTCGCATAAGCACAGCCCTGATTGTGGACTGTTCCTGAGAACGTACAGATGTCTTAGGCGGCGCGACGATAGTGGTATGAGCGGCGCAAGTATTGCTGTTGGCGCAACTGCACCAACATGTAGCAGTACCCCATCAACACCACGACTGCGACGGCAAACAAGACAATCATGAGTGTACTACCCGTTGTGAGCGACAAAAACAGCGTCACTGCATTCACGGCTAGTAGACCAAACAATGCGTTGGTACGACGACGACGCAGCACTTCTCGTGGTGACAAAAACACTTCTTCGCGCGCGTAATGGGAACGGGTGAGATCCTGATGATGTGCACGGCGATGACGTCCGGTGCCATCTGCTTCATGCATTGAAGCGACGGTGTTGTCGCCGTAATAGACATCTTCGCGAGGAGCGCCGTAATACCGATCATCCATGTATGGAGCCGGAGCAGGGCGACGAACTGGCTGCACGCGTGGAGTGGACACCAACGGGCGAGACATAGCGCGCATCGGCGCTTGAGCGCGAGGACCTTGAGTGCGCTGCAATGTGTTGAGTTGACGTCGGAAATCAGACACCGAAGAGGAAGAACCAACATCAAAGCGGGCGCGCAACAATGGCGGCAACAACACTGCCAGCCATGCGGCTCCCACAAGAAGGAGGATCAACTTGCTCATCTATCAGTCCCACCATGAACTGGGTCGCACTACGAAGTGGCACGACGGATCTACTCGTACGTTGGGGCCGTAACCCGCAGCTCTATTGGCAATAGAGCTACTGCCGAAAAGGCACTTCAATAATTCTACGGAACTAGGTTTCTCAAGACCACGATATGGGCCCTGAATTCGCAGGAATGTGTCCCAGAGAGGGCATTTCATGGCAAAAAATGCCAAAACATGGTCAATTTTGAGCCCCTTGAGACGAATGTCTCAGGCCCGGCTCATGGGCGACGGTACGAGCCGGAGCGGCCCCCGTCTTTTTCCCACAACGCCAAATCCGAAATGGTCATGTTCTTGTCTGCGCTCTTGCACATGTCGTAGATGGTGAGCGCAGCAATTGAACAGGCAGTCAGGGCTTCCATCTCGACACCAGTGCGATCCACGGTTCCCACGGTGGCAATGACATCGATTCCGTCGGTACCGATCTCAAAATCCACCGTCACCGAGGAAATCATGAGCGGATGACATAGCGGGATGAGGTCACTGGTCTTTTTAGCCGCTTGAATCCCTGCCACTCGCGCCACACCAATGACGTCGCCTTTTTTCATGCCACCATCACGAATGGCTGCAGCGGTGGCCGGATCCATTGACACGCGACATCTCGCAACTGCACGTCGATTGCTGACATCCTTGCCTCCCACATCAACCATGTGAGCGTTGCCCTCAGATGTGAGGTGACTAAATGTGGGCTCTGACACGCACGTCAGCGTAGCGAATTCGCGTTACTTCAACTTCAAGAAGAGTTTTTCAACTTCTTCCATCGTAAAGCCTTCTTTTCCGGCTTTTTTCGGGTCCTGTAAACAACGTTGCATCCCCGATGACAACAACTTGAAACCAACTTGGTCAAGCGCGGTGCTTGCCGCTGACAATTGCGTTATGACTTCACGACATTCGCGCCCTTCTTCGATCATGGTGCGAATAGCGCGCACCTGACCTTCGATTCGTGCAAGACGTGTCGTGAGATTCTTTGTGAGCTCGGGCTCTAGATCCATGCCTCAGAGTGTATCACGAATACCCTTTGGGGTATCCAAATTTCTGTGTATACTCAATTTCATGACCATGATTTTTGAGCAGTTTTATTTGGATTGTCTCTCCCAGGCCTCCTACCTCATCGGCGATACCTCGTCAGGTCGTGCGGTAGTTGTTGACCCCACCCGCGATGTTCAGCAATACCTCGACAGCGCAAAACAACATGGCCTCACCATTGAGTTGGTCCTGGAAACACACTTCCATGCCGACTTTCTGTCCGGTCATCTTGAACTCGCAAACGCCACCGGTGGCGTCGTTGGTTTCGGCTCGGTTGCTCAACCAGAGTTTTCCGCACGTCTTTTTGCCGACGGCGAGCGTTATTCACTAGGCGATGTCACCCTCGAGATCCGCCATACTCCTGGGCACACTCCAGAGTCCATCTCGATCGTGGTGTTTGAAACCGCAACCTCGACAACTCCATACGGTGTTCTCACCGGCGACACGATGTTTATCGGTGACGTCGGACGCCCCGATCTGTTGGTGTCGATTGGTCGCACAGCGGAAGATTTGGCTAAAGACCTGTACTCGTCACTGCGCACGAAGCTGCTCACCCTCCCCGATGAAACACGGGTATTCCCTGCTCACGGTGCGGGCTCTGCATGCGGCAAAAACTTGTCCACCGAAACACAATCAACAATTGGTGAACAGCGTCGCGACAACTATGCATTGCAGTTCAACGACGTCGAGTCATTTGTAGCTGCGGTAACAGAAGGTCAGCCCCCGGCACCGGGGTACTTCGCCTACGACGCACAACGAAACAAGCAAGATCGAGCTCTGCTCGACGAACACACTGCGCCCACACAGATGAGTGTGCCCGATGCAGTTGCTGCTCATGGCCGAGGTGTTCAGTTAGTCGATACGCGCGATTCGCAGTTTTTTGCCACCGGCCACTTACGTGGATCGGTCAACGTCGGATTGCAAGGCCGATACGCCGAATACGCGGGCTCAGTGATTCGTCCTGATGAAGAAATTGTCCTCATCACAGAACCCGGATATGAGCTTGAAGCAAAAATTCGTTTGGGACGTATTGGCTATGACCGTGTTGTCGGGTGGGCATCAGTTGACGAACTGGTCGAGCACCCCGACCTTGTTGACAAAGCATCACGATTAACACCACGCCAATTTGCAGACCGCACTGCGAGCGTTTCCAATCTTCAGATTGTCGACGTCCGCGGAGAAGGCGAATACAAAGTCAACCATTACGACGGCGCTACAAATATTCCTGTTTCCCAACTCAATGCCCGTCTCTCGGAACTTGACCCATCGCGTCCTGCCGTTGTGTACTGCGCCGGTGGATACCGTTCGTCGATTGCGGCGAGTGTGTTGCGTTCGGTGGGCTTTTCAGATGTCTCCGACGTGCTCGGTGGTTTTGAAGCAATGGTGCAGTCGCAAAACTGAACTGCACATTGCAATAATCACATGTAGCAACAATCACACGTCGCGGCGATACGGAAAATGTGGAGTTCGCTTTTCCAAAAATGCGGTCACGCCTTCTTTATCTTCGCCCGTTCGCGTCACTTCGTTAGCCCATTGTTGTGACAAGGCCATGGATACATCGCCATCTGTGATGATCTCGTTCACCATCTGCTTCGTTGCAACTTGCGTGAGATGAGAGCGTTCCATCGCCATCACATGCACGAGCTGCTTCACACGTTGTTCCAGTTCCTCTGGCTGCACAACTTCATCGACAAGACCAATTCGCACAGCGCGTTGAGCATCAATGAGCTCGCCAGAAAACAGCAAATGCTTTGTGGCAGTGGGACCAATATTCTGAACAGCGCGTCGTAAAGCGTATGTGGGGTAGATAATTCCTAATTTTGCAGGCGTAATTCCAAACTGCGCTGTCGTGTCAGCAATGCGAATGTCGCATGCGTTGATGATTTGCACTCCCCCGCCAACACAACTGCCTCGAATCATCGCAACTGACGGACCAGGGAAAGCCGCAATGGCTTCCTCTGCGTCACGATTGGCCTCGCCATAGCGACCGCCGTTTCCTTCCGTAAGACCCGAAATGTCGGCGCCGGCACAAAAGTGAGCGCCTTCCCCCGTGATCACGAGAATTTTCGCCGACGGATTAACCGACAATTGAGAGACAATCTCTGCAATCTCACGCCACATGTCAAACGTGATTGCATTTCGTTTGTCGGCCCGATTTAGCGTCAGAGTGGCAACATGTTCGTGCACGTGCACGTGAAGCGCATCGATTGTCATGGGCTGCTAGCCGCCGATCTGGCTCATCGAACGACGTGGCTTCACAAACTGCACTTGACCAATTTGATGGCCCGCCCATTTTTTGCCAACCGCGCGAATGATCGAATCGGCAATGACATCATCAGATGATCCGTCGCGCAACAATTCACGGAGATCTGATTCGTCGGTGGCAAATAGACATGTTCGGAACTGCCCGTCTGCTGTAATGCGGACGCGATCACAGTCGCCACAGAATGGTTTGGTGACCGATGGAATAACCCCAACAGTTCCCTTACCGTCGAGATAACGCCAGCGATCAGCGGGTGCAGCACCGCGTGCTGGCATTTGTTCCAAGGGATACACCTTGCTGATGATGGTCACGATTTCGTCTTGGCTTACCACCTTGTTGCGTTCCCACTCATTTGATGCATCAAGAGGCATGAATTCGATAAAACGAACTTCGAGTCCTTCGTCGCGACCAAATGTTGCGAGATCAAGAATCTCATCATCGTTTACACCGCGCTCAATAACGGCATTGATCTTGATCGGATGAAAACCCGTTTCTTTTGCTGCAGCGATACCTGCCAACACGTTGTCGAGCTCGTCTCGGCGTGTCATTTCTAAGAAACGCTTTTTCTTCAGTGAATCGAGGCTGATGTTGATGCGATGTAAACCAGCCGCGCGCAAGTCGTGAGCGATGTTGCGAAGTGTTGCGCCATTAGTAGTGAGCGCGATGTCGGGGGCTTTGCCTGCGTAATCACTTGAGGCATCACTGGGCACCCGAAGACCATTCAACATTTCTATGAGGCGACTGAGATGTGCACGCATGGTGGGTTCACCGCCTGTGAGGCGAATGCCGTCGACCCAAAAACGTTCAACACAAATGCGCGCAATGCGTTCGATTTCCTCAAACGTGAGAATTTCGGATCGAGGCAACCACACGAGTCCTTCTTCTGGCATGCAATACGTGCAGCGAAAATTGCACCTATCGGTCACCGAGATGCGAAGGTCTCGTACGACGCGGCCAAATGGGTCAATGAGGTCCACGGTTCCAGCCTAGGGTCCGAGGAAGGTCACTGTCACCGGGTCACCTGCTTGTAATCCGCTGCCGTCTGGTACCTCGATTAAGGCGTTCGCAAGTGCTGTAGCCGCAAGTTGATGGCTGCCTTGTGGGCCCGTGCGAGTGACGTGTACGTGCCCATCATCGGAAAAACGAGCAAACCCGCGATCAAAATGCATCTTTCCGTCTGGTTTACGCACAATTTCTTCATCCAGCACTGCCCGTACTCGTGGTCGCCACGCGGCATCGCCAAATCCGCTCATAATCCGCAATGCAGGACGAGCGAGAAGTTCAAAGCTCACAAGTGACGACACTGGGTTGCCAGGCAAACCAAAAATTGGCACATCGACACCGTGTGCGTTTCGCAAGGTTCCAAAAGCAAAAGGTTTCGCGGGCTTCATTGCAATTTGCATCCACGACATGTTGGCGATCTTTGATAACACCGCTTTCACCACGTCGTAGTCGCCCATGCTCACGCCACCACTTGACACAATTGCATCGCAGGACAATTCGCCCACCGCTTGACGTAGTCGGGCCTCGAGAAGAGACTCGTCGTCAACAACGTTGCCAAGATCGACCGCGTCGAGTCCGGCTTGTTCAACGAGCCGCAACATCATGACCCGATTGCTTTCACGAATTTGGCCAATCTTCAGATCACTTCCGTCTTCGACTAACTCATCGCCCGTCGACAACACACCAACGCGTGCGGTGCGATACACCGATACGGTTCGAGCGTTGATGCTGGCGAGCGTGCCAAGTACAGCGGGGGTGACAAGAGTTCCATGACGAAACACCACGGTGCCTTCAGAGACATCACTTCCGGCATCACGAATTGATGCACCTTGAGATACCGAAGCGTTGATGCGTACCGCGTGGTCACCCACACGTTCGGTATCTTCCACCATCACAACGGCGTCGCAACCTGCAGGAATCGGCGCACCAGTCATAATGCGAATTGCAGTGCCAGGTTCGACAGCTTGTGTGGGGCGCGCACCAGCAGCCAGCTCGCCAATCACGGACAATTCGACGGGCGTCTGTGCCACATCTACTGACCTGACTGCATACCCATCGACCGCAGTATTAGCAAAAGGCGGCACGTTCTCTCGAGCAACGACATCAGTAGCGAGAATCTTCCCGAGCGCGTCACGAAAGAACACCTCAACTGTTGCGAGCACCGAACACCGTGCCAACACAATGTTGCGGGCATCCTCTAACGGCGTCATGACACATGACGGTACCGCCAACGCAACAATGTGGTGTAAACCGTATGTATGTCTCACTACAAGGCGTTGCCAGCATCGGGGTACCGCTTCGAATGGTGCTCTCCCGACAATCAGCTGGCCAGTTCAGCGGTGTTGCGATGGGAAAACGAAGGCTGGACCGCTGAAGTGGCACTACACCGCGACGATGCCGTTGCGGTCTTTCGCCTGTCGGCCCAGTGGCAAGTACAACAGATGCTTCTGTTTCGCGATATGACAGAACCCGACTTGTGGTTGGCCACCGACGGACGTGGCAGATGGGGCGAAATGAATGGTGCACATCGCACCGAACTTGATGGATGTGTCGACATTGACTTTGCTGGCACACCGTTCACCAACAGCGCTGTTATTCACAGACTCCCGTTACATGTTGGCGATCAGACCGACATTCCTGTCATCACGATCGATGTTGAAACTCTGTCAGTTATTAACGAACCGCAGCGTTATCACCGTGTGAGCGAACATGCGTGGCAATACCATTCGCTGTCATCTGGCCAGGTCGTCACTGTAAATGTTGATGAATTTGGCTTCGTCATCGACGAACCCCACACTTTTGTGCGAACGCCTAACAGCTGATCTATCGAAGGCTGATCTATTGCAGTCGACTGCGCAGCCAGGCGTGTAGCGCATCTGCTGTGTCTGGTCGCTGCAATGCGATGTCAATGACCGCTGTTAACCAACCAAACGGAGTTCCCGTGTCATAACGCGCACTGGTGTTGATCACACCGGTCAAAGGTGAGTCCAATGTCTGCAGTCGCAATGCATCAGTGAGCTGCAGCTCGCCATTTGCGTGCGGGGATATGCGTTCAAGCGCAGCGAATACATCGGGAGTCAACACATAGCGACCGATAATGATTAAGTCAGATGGTGCGTCTTCAACTTTTGGTTTCTCCACCACGTCGATAATTGAGAATGGTCCATCAACCGGTGAGTCGTCTGACGGAGTGATCACTCCGTATGCGCTGACGTTCTCGCGTGGTACTCGCATCAAACCAACGCTCCCAACACCGCGCTTATCCACCAACGACACGAGATGCGATAGGTGTTTGGCATCTCCCATAATTTCGTCGGGCAACATCACCGCAAATGGTTCGTCTCCAACTGCAGATTGCGCACACCCCACCGCGTGCCCCAGCCCGCGCGGAGCATCTTGGTACACGATCGTCACTTTCACGTCGGCACCAATGGCGGCAAGCCGGTCGGCTAACTCGGTGCGACCACTATCGCGCACGCGCTCTACAACAGCTGCATCTGGGGTTGTGTATGCAGCCACGGCGGGCTTAGCAATGTTTGAGACGATGACAATGTGCTCCACGCCCGCTGCAACCGCCTCGTCCATCACCAGCTGAAGCGCGGGGACATCGACGATCGGCAATAACTCCTTCGGCACGGCCTTTGTCACCGGCAGAAAACGGGTCCCTAACCCGGCGGCGGGAATCACAGCGGTGCGCACTTTCACGAATTGTCACGCTAGCCAGATACCCTGTTAGCACTCGATCTATCAGAGTGCCAACTCAACATCTGACCTTTCACCATCTGAATCCGGAGAGACCGATGCCAACCTACGTCTACAAATTCGTTGATACTGGCGAAACCATCGAAGTACAGCAGTCATTTGATGAGCCATCCCTCACTGAATGTGCCCACCCATCAGACGGCACCATGCGCAAGGTGAAAAAGGTGTTCACACCTGTTGGTGTGACATTTAAAGGTGGCGGTTTCTACAAGACCGACAACAAATCAAGTTCGTCAGCGAGTTCATCGTCAGGTTCGCCATCGAGTTCATCGTCTGGTGACTCTGGTTCATCATCTAGTTCTTCATCATCTAGCTCTTCGTCAACCAGTTCTTCGTCAACTGGTTCTTCATCTAGTAATTCTTCAGCAACGTAAGAGTCGCTGTCACGACCACATGGCACACATGTGATCACCATCTGCGTGATTCACATGCATAAAGGAGCTGCAGTGCCTGCCATTCGTCATTTGATAGCCGCGAGAAAATTTGTCCGCACCTTGCCTCACCTGCTGATGCGTCATCGGCGCATTCAACTGTGGGTTACCTTGACAACCTGTGCCCTGGTGTCATTTGTGTACTTACAAATTCTTGGTTCTCAGTCACCATTGAATTGATCAATGGGAGTAGACGGCACAATACGTGGTGTCCACGGGCGTGGTTCATCCCAGTGATGACCCACAACACGGCCACTGCGTAACGATTCCAGAAAATCTTGTGGCCCATCAAAATCAGGCATGTCAATAAATGCACTGCCCAAAGCAAGAGGAACATGCGCATCACTGCCCGCACCTGCCGCAAGATCATGTTCCGATGCAAATCGCAGAGCTTTTGTGTTTAGCGACTGCAACGATGTTTTTGCATTAAATACTTCAATCGCATCAACAAGTCCGTGTTTCGTCAAGTCGTGCAAGGCATGTTCTGAAATGTTGCGGCGCATCGGATCAAACGGATGTGGAATGTAGACAAGTCCGCCTTGATCACGAATTACACGAGCTGTATGCAGAGCATTTTCTCCAAAAGGGATGCGTTGCGACAAGAACAAACCGATGATCTCGCCAGCGTGTGTACGCACTTCTTCTCCGGCAATCACTCTGCAGATACCTTCGCGTTCTAATACTTGGGCCAGTTGTGCAACACCAACAATTGAATTGTGGTCGGTCACACAGAGAACATCGATGCCAGCATCACTCACCGCCTCCGCAACTTCATCAATAGTTGTTGTGCTATCGCCACTATGCAACGTGTGTGAGTGCATGTCGACTCTCACCCATCCCGTAGGACACGAAGTGGCAAGATGAGGATGACGAGCAATCGCGGTCGCAGTTGCTGTCGACATGAACTGTTATGCCCCGCTCAACATGACATCGGAGATAACAAGACTGACGCCAGTAGAACGCATTGGCAACCACTCGATATCTCCACCGATTTCAATGATGTCCAGCAACATACGCTGCAAGGTAGACGCAATGGTGAATTCACGAACAGGTTCGGCTGTGACTCCATTTCGAATCAGTAGCCCAGATGCGCCCGTCGAAAAATCTCCAGAAATTGCGTTGACTCCACTGTGAAGACCCTGCACGCTTTGCACCAACACACCGTCGTCAACGTTTGCAATGAGTTCGTCTTGCGATTTATTTCCTGGCACGATTTGCAAAGCCAAACATCCGACGCCAGGTGTACCGCCGGTACCGCTTCGAATTGCATTACCAGTGCTTCGAGTACCAGCACGTCGCGCGCTGTAGGAGGAATGTACATATCCACGCAAGACGCCATTTTCAATCAACACATTGCGTCGTGTTGCTAATCCTTCTCCATCACGCTCGCTCGCGGTGTATGCACGAGAGTCGGTGGGGTCATCAATCAAGACAACTGTTGGATGCGCTACCTCTTCTCCTACTCGGTTGGCGAACAAGCTGCGACCTTTCACCACCGCTTCACCGTTCAGGGTGCTGCCAATAATCGAGAGGAACTGGGCTGTCACAAAAGGATCAAGCACAACGGTTGTTTTTTTGCTCTGTGGCTTCACCGCTCCTAACAACCGGGTTGCTCGTTCTGAGGCTTCCTTGCCGGCTTTATCGAGATCAAATTCGTCTGGATTTTTCCCAATCGCGTATGCCCATCCAGTTTGGGTTTCGCCATTTTCCTCTGCCAGCGTGCTGACGGATGCATAACAAGAGTTGGAGCGATGGGTACCGCGAATGCCATTCGTCGTGGCAAACGCTGCTTCTGAATATCCGTCGCTGTAATTCGCATCATCAATTCGTACGCGGGAGTCAGCACTTACTGCCAAGCGTTCTAATTGTTTTGCAATGTCGATTTTTTTCTCGGTGGAATAACCGACAAGCGTTTCATCCCACAGCTGTTGTGGGGTCACCGCTACACCGTCTGCTTCAGCGAGCCCGGCCCACTCGTCGACGCCACCTAACTCTGCGTTTTCGCGGGCTTCCGCCAACACTTCGTGAATCGCAGAATCTTGAAGGGTGCCCGCATACGACGACCCAGTGCGGCCGTTCGAAATAACACGAACACTGATTCCCTGGTCTTGCGCAGACACGAAGTGCTCGACTTCACCTTGATAGACGCGGACATCTGTGTGGCCACCGCGGGAAACACTGACTTCAATTTGCTCACCAGGACGTGCCTGTTCGATGACGCGGTCAGCAAGTGCTTGTAGTTGATCTAATGACGCGCTGTCGGTACTCACGCAGCCGTACCACCAATGGTCATTGACGTGACCCGGAGTGTTGGCTGACCATCGCCGACAGGAACGCCCTGGCCATCTTTGCCACACGTTCCCGGATTGCCCATCGCAAAGTCATTTCCCAACATGTCGATGTCGCGCAACACCTGTGGACCATTGCCAATGAGGTTGCCCTCGCGCAGCGGGGCTGTGATCTCGCCATTTTCAATGAGGTACGCCTCTGTCATTCCGAACACAAAATCGCCTGTGGCGGTGTTGACACTTCCACCGCCGAGCTTTGCGACGTACACACCTTTTTCGGTATTACGAATGATGTCGTCTGGTTCTTCGGTTCCGTTCAACACAAATGTGTTGGTCATTCGCACCATTGGCAAATCCGCATAGGACTGACGACGACCATTGCCACTTTGTGGACGCTTGTCATTTCGCGCACGAATGTAATCCCACATGTAATCCGTGAGCACGCCGTTTTCGATGAGAACATTGCGTTGACTTTCATGCCCCTCATCATCGATGCCAATGGCGCCCCATTCGCGACTCATGGTGCCATCATCAACAAGGGTGATATTTGGCGCAGCTACTAACTCGCCAACCTTGTCGCGGTACACACTCGCACCACGCGACACAAGATCAGCTTCAAGACCATGTCCACATGCTTCGTGAAACAACACGCCACCTGAACCGCGCTGAATGACGACAGGCATTGCACCGCTTGGTGCAGGACGTGCATGCAACTTGGTCACCGCGATACGTGCAGCGTTACGCGCAAGTTCGTCGATGTTTTCCTCATCGAACATCTCGAATCCGATGGTGTACCCCATGGAGTCGTAGCCGGTTTGCATACCGGTATCACCATTTGCAACGGCGCTCACACGCAACAATGTGCGCACTTGTTCATCGGTTGCAAACACACCGTCTGAGTTCGCCACCAAGATGCGCCGCGTACTGTCGGAGTATCCGGCAGAGACCTGAACAATTGCTCCGTCGTACCCACGCGCTGCATCATTTGCTTGAGAAAGAAGTTCGATCTTTCGAACCTTTGTGACATCACTTGGAGCTATCTGCACTGTGTTCACCAGATGACGTTTCATCTCGCCCAATGACACTGAGTTGACACCGCCTCCTCCATGCGATGCGGCTGCGGCTGCGGCGCGTGCGGCGCGATGCAAACCCTCTTCACTCAAGTCTGAGGTGTGGGCAAACCCAGTGGTGTCGCCGTGGATCACGCGGATACCCGCGCCACGGTCACGACCGCTCGTGACCTGCTCCACCCGTCCGTCATCTAGGGCTGCAGACATGGACCGCTTGTCTTCAATGAAAACCTCAGCAAAACCAGCACCGGTCGACCGACCGGCAACAAGAACACGCTCGAGGACCGCAGGGTCAAATTCGGTGGACAAACTTGTAGCACTCACGCAGTTGAGCCTATCCAAGAGACATTGGCGAGGTTTAGAGTTGAACTCGATATGACGTCAGCCGCCAGCCTTCCACCTCCTGGCGCCGCCCGCGAGCACAAGACGAGATGGTGGAAAGAAGCCGCCGTCATGATCATCTTCTACGTGGTCTACAGCGCCACACGAAATCGTTTCGGTTCAGCGAAAATTGGCGACACCGATATTCCGGAACAAGCGTTCAACAACGCGATGAGGATCATCGAAATTGAACGAGCTGTGGGTCTGTTTCATGAAGAGACAATTCAAGAATGGTTCTTGCCGCATCGTTGGTTCATTCAATTGATGAACACCTACTACGGCACTGCTCACTTCGTTATCACCATTGCGGTGTTTGTCATTTTGTATCGCAAACGCAAAGACGTGTTCGCGCTGTTTCGTAATGCACTTGCAGCTACCACTGCTCTCGCCATCATTGGCTTCTTTTTCTTCCCGCTCATGCCTCCACGACTGCTCGATGCCCCGTGTCCGCCCGATGCATACGGCGGTGTATGCATCGATCATGAACAACGCAACTTCAATGAGGCAGAAAATTTTGGTTTCGTTGACACGCTCGACGTTTATGGCGGTCCATGGGATTTCAACTCGAGCGCCATGGCGTCTATCTCAAATCAATATGCGGCAATGCCAAGTCTGCATATTGGGTGGGCATCGTGGTGCGCCTTTGGAGTATGGCCACTTCTGAAACGAAGATGGCTAAAGATCACGGTGCTTTTGTATCCGGCAGTTACGTTGCTGTGCATCGTGGTGACTGGCAATCACTTTTGGATCGACGGAGTAGGTGGACAACTTGCTCTAGGTGTTGGTTTCCTCATTGGTTGGGGAATGCACGAGCTCAACCAACGGTGGCTAGACCGTCGACATGCTCTGCAACATCAGTTGCACCTGCCACACGGTGAGCGGCACCACGTTCACGATCAAAACGAGTAATAGCCACCATCAACTGTGACCACGTCGGCAGTGTGATAGCGACTTGCGTCACTTGCGAAGTACACCGCAATTCCACCAAAGTCATCACCTGTTCCCCAGCGACGTAGCGGAACTCGTGGCAACACTTTGTCGACGAATTTGTCCCAACCAAGAACCGGCGCGGTCATTTCACTTTCGATCCAGCCCGCGATGATCGCATTTGATCGCACCCCGTGACGTGCATGTTCAACGGCTATCGCTTTCGACATAGAGATAAGTCCAGCTTTTGAAGCGCCGTAATGCTGCCCCTTTTGTTGTCCGAAAAACGCAGAACCAGAAGATGTAAAAACAATTGAGCCCCCACGACCCGATTCGACCATATGGCGAGTTGCCACTTGTGCGGTGAAAAATGCGCCATCAAGATTGACCCGCATCACGCGGCGCCACTCTTCATATGACATTTCCAAAAAACTGGGGGCTGCGCCACTCACACCGGCATTGACAAAGCAGGAATCGACTCGACCAAGCGCCTCAATGGTTGCAGCAAAAGTTTTCTCCACCTGTTCCTGATCGCCAACATCGCAAATGAAGTCCACGACGCGAGTTCCGTGAGCAGACAACTCTTCACGGGCACGTGTGTTCTTGTCGGGGTTAGTCCCCCAAATCACAACGTCGGCGCCGTGCATCGCAAGGCCTCGCGCCATGCCAATACCAATGCCACTGTTGCCGCCAGTGACGAGCGCCACTGTTCCGGAAAGATCAAAGATGCCAGTCATGGAAATCGACCATAGTCAACGCCCGGCGCTACCACGCCAACAGGCACAGATAGCCTCAAGTCTTAATGAGCCTGCTCGACAATATCCGCGAACCGCGAGACCTGTCACCGTTGTCGACAGAAGAGTTGTACACCCTTGCCGGAGAGATTCGCGACTTCATCGTGAATGCTGTGAGCGAAACAGGTGGACATCTCGGTAGCAATCTTGGCGCAGTTGAGTTAACACTTGCACTTCATCGTGTTTTTGAAAGTCCGCGTGACGCAATCTTGTGGGACACCGGGCATCAGGCCTACGTTCACAAAATTCTCACAGGACGCAAAAGCGGATTTTCTCAGTTACGTCAATCAGGTGGACTGTCGGGATACCCGAGTCGTGAAGAAAGTCGTCACGACTTCATCGAAAACAGTCATGCGTCAACTGTCTTGAGCTACGCACATGGGCTTGCAGTTGCCCGCGACAACGGCACAGCAAATCATCGACATGTTGTCGCAGTGATCGGTGATGGATCAATGACGGGCGGTATGGCGTACGAAGCGCTTAACAATCTGGGACACAGTAAGCGCCGTGTGATCATTGTGTTGAACGACAACGGACGTAGTTATGCACCCACCATTTCGAATCTCACGGCCGGAGATACATCGTCCATCACGATCTCGCCCGATCATCCATCATTGACCGATCGCGTTACCGACAAGTTGTCAAACGCACTCACCAACATTCGTTTGAATCCCACGTACGTGCGCAGACAACGCAAGTTCGAAAACTTTATGCGCGACCTCCCTGTTGTCGGCAAACAAGCAGAACAAGGCGTTGAAGCATTCAAAGCCGCGGTTCGAGAGTTCTTACAGCCTCCATCATTTTTTGAAGCTCTCGGTGTTCGTTACGTAGGCCCGGTTGATGGTCACGACATAGAAGCACTCGAACATGCGTTTGAAGCAGCAATCGCACGTGTTGATGAAGGACCCATTGTTGTGCATGTCCTCACGCAGAAGGGCCGTGGCTACTCACCAGCAGAAGATGACGACGAAAAACATCTTCATGACACGCCGACATTCGACCCCATCACCGGACCAGCACTCAATGGGCCATCCGGTTACACGCAA
This sequence comes from Ilumatobacteraceae bacterium, assembly GCA_044345725.1. Classification (GTDB taxonomy): domain Bacteria; phylum Actinomycetota; class Acidimicrobiia; order Acidimicrobiales; family Ilumatobacteraceae; genus UBA2093. The sequence continues at coordinate 36,808 of JBIJAO010000015.1, forward strand.
GCATTTGCTGATGCACTTGTCAAACACGCCGATACCGACACTCGCGTGATGGCGATTACCGCAGCAATGCCAGGCCCAACAGGTTTGCTCGAATTTCAAGAACGATTCCCCGAGCGGTTCCTCGACGTTGGTATCGCCGAACAACACGCGGTCACTACTGCGGCTGGCATGGCAATGGGTGGACTGCGACCAGTCGTTGCGCTGTATTCAACATTTTTGTCGCGCGCGTGGGATCAAGTGGTGTACGACGTTGCACTTCATCGTCTGCCGGTGGTGTTCTGTTTGGATCGTGCTGGTATTACTGGTGACGACGGCCCAAGTCACCATGGCATCTACGACATGGCGCTTCTCACCAAAGTTCCCGGTATGCGCGTGTTGGCGCCCTCGTCAGTACAAGAGCTGCAACAAATGTTTGCCGATGCAATGTCACTTGCTGATAACGGTCCCGTTGTCATCCGTTATCCAAAAGGCACCGCCCGCAAAGTCTCAGAAGGTGATGTTGGTTCCGGACTGAATGCGCGCAAGCTCGTTCAAGGCGGCGACAAGGTGTGCATTCTCGCAGTTGGAAAGATGGTGGGTAACGCACTGGCTGCTGCCGAGATGTTGCGCGAACAAAACATCGATGCGACGGTATGGGACGTGCGTTGCTGTTCCCATCTTGATCCTGAAATGATTAATGACGCTGTTCGACACGACCTTGTGATCACTGTTGAAGACGGGCTGCGAGACGGTGGCGTCGGCATGAGTATTGCCAGCCACATCGACGAAGTACACCACGCGACTCATGTTTCAGTTCTCGGCATTCCTACTAAATTCATCTCCCACGCAAAGCCCGACATGATCTTTGCCCAGCTGGGTCTTGACGCAGCCGGCATAACTTCCCACGTTGCGTCACTCCTGGTGCGCTAAAACTGTTCTGTGAGCAACGACCTTCAACCTGATCTCGATCTCGCGCTTCAATTAGCAGATGTTGCGGATGCGTTGACGTTGCCAAAATTCAATGCTCAGGCGTTTGTTGTGGAACTGAAAGACAACCTCACCGAAGTCACTGAAGTAGACCGCAATGTTGAGACTGAACTGTTGCACATGATTCATGCACAACGCCCACACCACAATTGGTATGGCGAAGAACACGGTAGCGGTGGCTCCGATGAGGCCGAATGGACCTGGGTGATCGACCCCATCGATGGAACCTCCAATTTTGTTCGCGGAGTTCCTGTATGGGCGACTCTCATTGCTCTTGTGCATCGCGACATTGGACCTGTCCTTGGCGTTGTGAGTGCACCATCGCTGCACACGCGCTGGTGGGGTGTGCGAGATGGCGGAGCATTTCGAAATGGAACGCCCATTCATGTGAGCACTGTCAATGAATTATTAGATGCGCATGCAAGCATCACTGCAAATACCGCATGGAACGTTGCAGGTAGATCGCAAAACATTCATCGTCTGCAAAACACGGTGAAGCGATCACGCGGATTCGGCGACTTCTGGCAGCACATGCTGGTGGCAGAAGGCAGTATTGACCTCGCCGTTGATGCAATTGGGCTAGAGCCTTACGACATCGCAGCGTTAATGCCCATTGTGGAAGCGGCCGGGGGAATACTCAGCGATAGAGACGGCACTCGAACATGGCAAGGAACGTGTGCTGTTTCCAGCAATGGCCTCCTACACAACGATCTCATCACCATTCTCAACGCGTAAAGCGGTACGGTATTGCCATGCCATTGCAACCCCATCGTCGACTTCATGCCGTCGTCACCGCTGCTGCTGTGATCGTTGCCGCAATTCTCGCAATCATCACCGGTGGAGATGCATTCGCCCTCGCTGTCGCGTCCGGCGCCACAACAGGCATCGGATACTGGCTTGGTGGCATGGCCTATCGCCGGCACAAGTAGGCACGCGTCTTTACATTTTTACTGGTTCTGACTTCCTTCACATACTCTCGGTTCAATGATCTCAGCGCGTCGCACTAATACTGCAATTGGCATCGTCGTCGCGTTGCTTCTTGTCATCACCCTTGTTGTGGCAGTGTTCGGTACGCCCACTTCCGCACCCACGATCGACGACGTTGCGAACACCACTGTCACTACCTCCGCACCAACTAACAACACCGACAACGGGAAAGATCCCAAGTCAGGGTTGACCCGGGATGCAGATACGTCAGACTCGTGGTTCTCGCATACTTTCGCAGTCGAACAGTTCGATTTCCCGATGGACGAACTCAGCTGCGACGAGATGGAGCAGTACTTCACACTGGAATTGTGTGTCGTCGCTCAGACATCACGTGGTGATTTTATGGTCACGGCCACCGAAGCTTTCTGGGACTCTCAAGTTGCTACAGATGAGTCAACTGATATTGAACTCAACCTCATGGTGTATGTACACACCACTGATAACGGACCAGCTCGAGCAATGAGTGTGCTCGATGGCAATGTGTCCTCTCCGTACACTGCCAGTTCCTCACTTGTACGCGCTTCAACTTTTTCCGTGACCGGTGACGACATTGTTGTTTTGGAGTGGTCATCATCCGGTGACGACATCCGAGCCACCGACAGAACATGGTCTGCCATACAAGTGATGGCGATGGGGCCCGGTGGTCTGCCCGACGTGGTTGCCACATACGGAGGGTCAGACATCAGTTACGGCTCCGATTCCCAGTCGCTCGTTCTCACATCTGAACGTTTTGGACCACCGTCGCGCTCCTCTGAAGCAGAACCCTGGCTCACTGTTCTTCGTCTGTCTCCATCAACATCGCTCATGACGTCATCAAAGGCAACATCAACCTGGCAAGAGATCATCACCTCGCAGCCCGTTTCGCAGTTTGATGCTTCTTCATTGTCACAGCCAGATACTCAAGACACCTATGAATTTCCACGACGACGCACAACGTCTGGATCTATCAACTAGCACCACCTCGTCATGACAAATCTTTCTTCGCCCGTACTGTCTGCTCATGGCAAGACCATGGTGATCAACCAACCGCTCATCATGGCAGTGATCAATGCAACCCCCGATTCGTTCAGTGATGCTGGCCAATACGCAACACTTGAAGCGCGCATGTCTCGCGCACAAGAAGTCGTAGAAGCTGGTGCAGATATTCTCGACGTGGGCGGACAGTCTGCGATCACGGGAGTTCCCGAGATTTCTGAAGACGAAGAAATTGATCGCATCAGCCCAGTGATTCAGTGGATTGCACAAAACACCAACGTATTGATATCAGTTGACACATATCGCCCGCGCGTAGCTCAGGCTGCACTCGATGCGGGCGCGCACATCATTAATGACATCAGTGGATTGCTGTATCCAGAAATTGCCGACATCGTGGCCTCGACGCGAGCTGGCTACATCTTGATGCACAATCGTGGCCGTCCAAAAGTCCGCCTCACTGACGCAGATTTGTACGACAACGTGGTTTCTGACGTCATGTCGTTCATGACGGAACGACTCGCAACCTTGGAATCACACGGGGTGAATCGTGACCAAGTCATTGTCGACCCAGGTCCAGATTTTTCTAAAACTCCCGCCCAAACGGTGGAGGTGCTTCGAGAACTCGGCGAGTTAGCAACATTTGATCGCCCTATGTTGTTGCCGGTATCACGGAAAGATTTCATCGGTGCAATCACAGGGAGACCCCCGCGTGAACGACTGGCAGGAACTCTTGCCGCTATCGGACATGCTCTCACCATCTCTCGTTCAACGATCTATCGCGTCCATGATGTTCTTGAGGTACGCAACTTCATCGATGTGTGGGACGTTCTACATGAACATCGCGAGATTGATAAAAATGCGCTACTTGATCGATCGCTGTGGCGGGCAACCTGACGCGTTTACTGCAACTGGCGGTCGATAACTTGCGCGTCAACAATGTCGCCGTAATCCGGAAGGGTCACACCGCGAAGAGTCGCACCCGCCAAAACTTGGTTCCGAACTTCCGTTAACGCTTCGTCGGGTTTCCAACGATTATGCAATGGGCCCCAATCAACTTCTGCAATTCCTGCATCTCCAAATGCGCGCCACATGTCGATCAACATTGCAATTTCTATTCCATACCCAGTGGCAATAGACATGCCCTGTAGTGCATTCGCCCGCACGGCAACTTGACCACTCAGTGGTTGCGATAACTCCGCGAGTCTCGCGCTCTCTCGTGCCGCTAGAGGCCTTCCTACTTCCTCAGTGACTCGACCTGCTGTCTTGTCGCGGGGAACTCCATGTTCATCAACACGAACGAACCCCGATTTCACGAACATCACACGAGAATCGCGACGCAGTGGTTCCACTAATGAGGACAGGTGATCCGCAGTGACATTGCCAAGATCAGCATCCATAAAGACGTATATGTCTGCTTTCACTTCACACAAGCCTCGCCACAACGAGTCACCTTTGCCGAGAACCCCTCCCGCATCACTACGAATGTTTGATGAAATACAACACTCAACATTGGCGGCATTGACGACAGCAGCGGTGCCATCAGTAGATCCACTGTCCAACACCAATGCACGCGACACGACTTCTCGATGCAGTGCGTCTTTCATCACTTTCAACGTCGGGGCAATCACCGCGCTTTCGTTTCGCGCGGGAACAAAGAGCGCTACTTCCAACTTGGATTGACTCATGTCAGTTGCGACAATGCTCCACGTTGATACACCTGTCCAGTCGGTGCAGTGTCTTCCCACCCAGATGGACAACGATCAGGTGCAACGTCTGCAAGCGGAGCAAGAACAAAGCGGCGCTGATTCCAACGCGGGTGTGGAATAGTGAGATGGTCATCTGTGATGGAGATATCGTCGTAAAAAATAATGTCAAGGTCGAGGGTTCGCGGACCCCAATGAACAACACGTTCCCGTAACGCGTCGGCTTCAATCATGTTAAGGCAGCGCAACAATGCGTATGGATCGAGATCTGTCTCAATGACTGCGACCATGTTGAGATATGCACCCTGATCATCGGGGCCACCCACGGGATCTGTTTCATACACGAGAGACTCAGCAACTACGTGTCCGATGTTTTCAAGTTGTGACATTGCAAATTGTAAATGACTCACCCGGTCGCCCAAATTGCTTCCTAAAGCAACGACAGCGCGATGTGTAGAAGAGGCATTGTCATGGGGCGTCACATCAGATTGACGACGCGTGATACGCACAGCGGTAGAAGAAAGTTCCTCGTCGATTGGAGGGTGCAGCTTGGTGATGGTCACGTGTGCCAACTCGACACCAGGAAAACCAAGTGCACACTCGGCTACCCGATGAGCAAGTCGTTCGAGAAGCAAATCCGACGAGGCTCGGGCCACGTCTGCGATCGCATCACACATGGCACCATAGTTCACAGTGTCATGAAGATCATCTGAGCGGCCAGCCTGTGCAAGGTCTACTTCCACATCGACATCGATCTGGATGGGCTGAGGTGCTTGGCGTTCATGGGGCAACACACCAATAAGAACCATTACGCGCAGACCGTTGATGTACACGTGATCGCGCGCCATACGAGTCATGTCTATCGGAAAAACTACGCTCGACCTATGGTTGAAAAAATTCCATATGACGAATTCGGCATGTTTCATGAAAACGCCGAAGAATATGGTCTCCCCTTTGACGCACCGCCAAGTGTTCGACGCGAATTCATTTCTGTGTCAGATAACCGACGTACATCCGCGCTGGTATGGGGAAACAGTGAACCCGAATTCGTCTTCTTACATGGTGGTGCACAAAACGCGCACACATGGGACACGGTCATGCTCGCATTGCAACGCCCAGGTATCTGTGTTGATTTACCCGGTCATGGACACAGTGATTCAGGATCTCAACCAACGCCTCGTGACCTTCCGCTTGCTGCAAACGCAGCCGATATTGCGTCTGTTGTGTCTGCGCTAGCTCCGAACGCAAAGGTTGTAGTTGGTATGTCCCTGGGGGGACTCACAACACTTGGAGTATTGCGAGATCACCCACAACTGGTGCGATCAGTGGTACTCGTCGACATCACACCGGGCGTCAATGCCGAGAAAGCAAAAGCAATCACAGATTTTGTGAACGGCCCAGCGACATTTCCTTCATTTGACGAACTGCTACAACGAACAATTGAATTCAACCCCACCCGCAGTGTGTCGTCTCTACGGCGCGGCATCTTGCACAATGCCCTGCAGCAAGACGACGGCACTTGGGTGTGGCGTCATCGCAGGGAAGATGCCCCTCCATTGCCAGAAATCGATGGCGAACGATTAACGCTTGATCCATCGTCGCTGTGGGACACCATCTCGGACACAAAAGTTCCACTCATGTTGGTACGCGGTATGCGACCACAATCCGTTGTGAGCGACGATGATGAAAATGAACTACTCCGTCGCGCCCCACATGCAGTGATTGAACGAATCACTGATGCTGGCCACAGCGTGCAAGGCGATACACCATTAGAGCTTGCACAATTACTGAACGTGTTCGTGAAGTAACTACTCAGTA
>JBIJAO010000016.1:0-43031 GCA_044345725.1 Ilumatobacteraceae bacterium
TGGTGAAGGACTATCTCAGTGGCATGTTGATGCTTGTTGAAGACCAGTTCGGTGTGGGTGACATCATTGATGTCGGTGAAGCAAGCGGAGTTGTTGAAAATGTGTCACTGCGCACCACTCGCCTTCGGTCATTAAACGGCACCGTGTGGCATGTACCAAATGGCGAGATTCGCCGTGTTGGCAACATGAGTCAAAACTGGTCGCGGTTTGTGTTGGACGTGAACATTGCCTATGAGTCTGACGTGTCGCGTGCCATTGAATCGCTCGAGGCAGTGTTGGCCAATTTCACTGCTGATGAATCATGGAATAGCAAGTTGATTGGTCCTCCCGAAGTGCTCGGTGTTGAAGCGCTCGCCACAACAGCTGTGATCATCCGCATGGTTGTGACCACTGCGCCGGCACAACAATGGGCAGTGGGACGTGAATTACGCAAACGCGTGAAAGATGAATTGGATGCTCAAGGAATTGAAATTCCTCACCCAATGATTCCGGGCAAAGACGAATAACAATTTGCATTCACGAAAGAACGTTGCGCGCAGTGTTCGTGATTCGTCGCACCGCAATGGCCGCAAAAATTGTGGCTGATATCAGCAAGAGAGTGGCAACGATTGAATAGCCGTCACTATCCAATAACGACTCAATGTCGTCGCTGTCGCTTGTGGTGCCGAATTGCAGCACAAACAAACCTGCGATGTACGTCCACCACCACCAGTTGAAGATCACATGTGCCGAGCGTTGATGCGGCGCGCGCTCACGGAGAAATCTTGTCACGTCGGTAAATAGACGGTACGGGATGAAAATGTTGGCAAACGGAATAAAGAACCCGCCAATCGCCATGCCATTGGAATGGCGCAAGGTGCCACCTTTCTGGCGCGTGTGAACAACAAGTCGATACAAGAAGATCACCAGCAACACAAATACTGCGATGCTCAACAACACTGTGACACCGCCAGCCAATGACACGTACTCATCGACTTCATCGGCGCGTTCTACTGTAAGCACGTCTTTTCCGTTTTGTACGTCGGACACGTACGCGTAGCGATTGCCCAGCGTTAACACGAAAAGCCCTTGCGCTACCGCAAGCAAAATGAACAGCACACGCAATGCATTCCCCACCCCAACTGGAGACCCTGTCGTTTTCGACAATGGTGGCGACGGAACAGACGACGGCGGGGGCGGTGGAGGTAAGTCACTCATGCCAGATATCTAACTTGGCAGGTGTGACAATGAGACACCAATGGTGGAGCTGAGGGGAATTGAACCCCTGACCTCTTGCATGCCATGCAAGCGCTCTGCCAACTGAGCTACAGCCCCAATAAGGAATTCATACGATAGCAACGGGATGCCACTTAGGCACGCCGACTCATTTGAGATCGGGTCCCTGGACCCACCGCCAACATCACGTCTGTCGCTTTGCATAAAGCAGTCACGGGGGAACCTGGCGCTAAGCGCAATTGATCAGTCGCCTCTCGTGTGATCGTGGCGGTCATGATCTGCCCTGGCGCGATCTCCATCTTTACCGACGACAACACACCACCATGTTTCACGCTCACCACCTCGCCACGAAGTTGATTGCGAGCACTCACCACAATGTCATCATCTTCACCGTCGTCATCCGAAGCAGAAACAATGCCTTCTAACTCGTCAAGAAATCGCGAGACCGCACGTACTTGCTCACGTCTCCACATGGCAACAACCGACTCATCTCGTTCCTGCAACAATGCTTCAAATGTGGGCCGAAAGAATTCACGTTGTTGACGAATCAGCTTCGACACATCTCCTCCCGCTTCTTGAGCGAGAACAGTTTTTGTCAAGAATTCAGTACGCACATCGCGAATATGTGCCACGGGTGATGCCAACCACTCGTTAGCAAGTTGCGCGCCACGTTTTGAAAGTCGCAACACCCGCATCTTTTGTCCCCGATTACCACGACCCGCAGATGACAACACCCATCCTGCACGCTCGAGATACTGCAACTCTCGATACACAGCTGGGCGAGACAAGGTGTAGATCTGTCCGATGTCTGCGTCGGGCAAGAAACGTTGTGCGATGACATAGCCGTGATCGCTCCCGTTACGAATGAGAACAAGACATAAGCCGCTGTCAAGAGTGAGATCGGATGCTTTTTCCGCCATAGATTAATGATAGTACACAATGAACTATTGAGTAGTTACAATTGTGGTCGTAGCCTCTTACGTATGTCTCGTGAGTCCCCTGCCAAGTGCATTCGCCGCTGGTTGTCACTCGCAACTGTCGCCACAACGCTCGCACTGACCCTCGCAGCGTGTGGCGGATCATCACATTCCACTCCGCAATCTCCGCGCGTCGTCGTCGCAGCGGCCAGTGATTTACGACCAGCATTTGAAGAACTCGCGTGGCAATTTTCCGAAGACACAGGCATCAATGTGACGTTCTCATTTGGATCATCGGGGCAACTACGCGAACAAATCATTAACGGTGCACCATTTGATGTATTTGCTTCTGCGAATGCACAGTTTGTTGAGGAAGTGATCGAGGCTGGTCGTGCTATTGCAACGACTCGAACCAACTATGCAGTTGGTCGCATTGTTTTATGGAGCGCAACACCAGAGAGCCTTCCAAACACCCTCGAAGAATTACAAAATCCGAAATACACACGTATTGCCATTGCCAATCCCACGCATGCCCCATACGGCCTCGCTGCCCAACAAGCATTTGAATCATCAGGCATCTGGAAGAGCGTGCAAAACAAATTGGTGTACGGGGAAAACATTTCTGACACCAAACAAATCATTGATAGCGGAAACGTCGATATCGGCATAATTGCGATGTCACTTGCGATAGCCGACGGGCGCACCTACGTGTTGATCCCCGACACACTGCATGCCCCACTGCTCCAAGCAGCTGTTGTGACGACAACGGGCGCAAACACAGCGGTGGCTCAACAGTGGATTGATTACATGACATCACCATCTGGCCTCCAAGTAATGGCGAAGTACGGATTTTCTCAGTCATGAGCGATTGGTTTCCCTTATGGCTATCGCTTCGTGTTGCAACACTTGCGACATTGATCGCAGCAACTGTTGGCATCACTTTTGGTTATGTCCTAGCCAAGGCATCGTTTCGCGGGCGTGGAATTCTGGAAGCAATCCTCACGATCCCCATCGTGTTGCCTCCCACGGTTCTTGGCTACTACCTTCTCACCACTCTCGGAGTAAACAGCCCCATTGGACGTGCATGGGAAAACATATTTGGTTCTCCCCTAGTCTTCACGCCCACCGCAGCGGTGATTGCAGCGTCTGTATCTGCATTGCCGTTTGTGGTGCGCACATCACGTGCCGCGATTGAAGAAGTCGATGCTCGGTATGAAGCAGTGACGCGTGTTGCCGGGTACCCCGAATGGAAAGTGGCGTTTCTCGTCACACTTCCTGTCGCGCGTCGCGGTCTTCTCGCAGGAGTTGCTTTGGGCTTTGCTCGTGCACTTGGTGATTTCGGAGCAACTGTGATGATTGCTGGCAACATCCCTGGCCGAACACAAACATTGCCCATCTCTGTGTATGACGCGGTGCAAGCAGGAGATGACAGCACAGCACGAACCGGATCTCTCGTTCTTGCCGGCATTGCAATTGTTGTCTTACTCGCGGTGACTCAACTGTCTGCGAGGCGCATATGACAACAGCAGGCATCACCACCGTAGCGATGGATTGTGAAGTAACTGCTGGGCATTTCACTGTGCACACCAAGTTTTCAGTCAGTGCGGGAATCACTGCTTTATTTGGTCCATCAGGTTCAGGAAAGAGCATCACGTTGTCGACCATTGCTGGTCTTTTCCGTCCTCACGTTGGCACAATCACACTGAACGACACCGTTGTCGCGGATCCAGACCACAACGTTCATGTTCCGACCCAACAGCGCAACATTGGCATGGTGTTTCAACATGCAGCACTACTGCCACACCGAAGTCCTCTCGACAATGTTGCAATTGCCGCGCGGACTGCAACATCTCACAAGCGTCGGGACCGACGTGAGATAGCTCAGCACTGGCTAGACCGAGTACAGGCGGGACATCTTGCACACGCCAACACCACAACATTGTCTGGTGGAGAACAACAACGCGTTGCTCTCGCGCGTGCTCTTGTTAGTTCGCCAAGAATCCTGCTGTTAGATGAACCATTTTCAGCACTCGATTACACCACGCGCGAATCACTACGCCAGCTCGTACGCGAACTTGTGCAGGAACACTCCCTAACCGCACTACTTGTGACACACGATGTTGACGATGTCACTCATCTCGCACATCGCGTGGTGACATTTGAACCAGGCACCACGCGAGACACATTTGATCTCACGGATGACCCACAGTCAACGATGCGCAAGATCCTCGGCTTATCTAATTAGGCGACTGACTCGCGCCATTCAACGGGGATGACATCTTTGTAGAGACGTTCGATCTCGTAGAAGCGACGTTGCTCTTCGGCAAAAACATGCACTACTACGTCGCCATAGTCGATCAGTACCCACTGCTGTTCGCGTGCACCTTCGGTACGAAGCGGTGAGCGGTCTGTCAAGATGCGGACATTTTCCAACACGTTGTCGGCGATCGCCCGCACTTGTCGCCCACTTTGCGCACTAGTCACCACGAAATATTCCGTGACCGCGAGAACATCTCCTACAGGCAACACGACAATCTCGGAACCTTGCTTGTCGTCACAGGCCTGTGCCGCGATCTTGGCAAGATCGAGCGACGAAATGTCAGCGGGGTTACTCACCATCTCAGTCTCTCACTCATCGTCGCTATTGCCTTGGTTGCTGTCCAAAGGTGCCGTGTTGCCTTTCACGAATTTCTCAAAATCTGTGCCCAGCACAATTTGTGCGTCGATACCTTCGATCCGCTCAGTGGCCTTTTCAAACACCGCGGGTCCGATAAATGAGATGTACTCCTGCAACTCTGGCAATAAAGCCTCGTCGTTATAGCGAACCACCGTTTGCGTCACCGTCATGTTCGACATGTCGCGCAACACCATGATGTTTCCACCCATGAACGCAATTCGTATTGCTCCCTCTTTCACTACTGATACATCAGAAATAGCCGAATCAAGCAAAATTCCAATCATTCCGGCCTGAATGAATCGTGCGCTAGGAGCAACACTTGCCATCACCACGATGATTTCGCCAGGATCTAATTCGTACAAATCAGCACTTGTCGGATTGCGCTGCACGTCAGTCACACGTGTTTCAACAAACTGCCACACAGCAATCTCACCTGCACGCAGCGCGGTGAAAAAGCCAGCCATGTCTGCTGGCGTTGGTGCATCAACGATGCCCGACACCGTCACGAATGAGTCTTCTGTGACCTCATCTTCTGTAACCGTGTCGTCTTCTTGTGCGGGATCCACAACAACGGGCACAGGCGTGGCACCTTTTGCATAGCTTTCCCACAACTCTTTCACCTGGTCATATCGCAATGATTCAGCAATACCTGACTGCATACTTGCGAGCGCGGTTGCGACGCGATCACTTGGTACTTCTTGGGTGCCCGTGTTCAGCACTACCGACACTGCCCCCGATGCGTCCGAGTCGACTACTTGCTCAGACAACGTGACTGCGATGGGTTCGGCCTGATTGATGAATTGCGCTAGTTCCACTGCGCCCACCTGTACCGACTCTGCGACAGTGACATCAAGTAGCGATTCCACGTCACTTGTCAATGCGGAGAGGCCACCATTTGCAAACGAATCACCGATGCGTCGCATTGGTTCGCCCGCTGGTGTAGCAGCCGCAGCACCAACAGGCATCGACACAATCGTTCCACCGTCGCCACCTGGCGCAAGTGCAATCACCGCAAGTGTTGCTAACTCACCACGTCCACTTGTAATCGCAAGAAGTCCAACGGGAGTGTTCGGCAACTTGGTGGTGGGTTCTTCAGCAACGTTGTTGCCACCCTTGTCGTTCAACATCGAGTTTGTACCAACAACAAGTCCCGCAGGCAATGCGATCAATGTAAGCAACCCGGTCACACTTGCGATTGCAGCTCGACGTCGACGACGACTGGCAATTGCACTCATTGATGATCCATGTACAAATGTTGTGACTCAATCACGTTCCGCACTGGTCGACGCACAAGAAAATCAATCGACTGTCCCTCGCGCACACGGCGACGGATGTCGCTACTTGAGATATCCATGGATGGAATCGTGACATGTTCACAGCGTGTTGCGCCGGCAGGCACTACTTTGTCGGCACTTGACGTACTGCGATTCACTACAACAAGGTTAGAGATGCGAGCTAGTTCCTCATAGCGATGCCACGTATTGAAACTGCGTGCAGCGTCTTCGCCGATCACTACGAATATTTCCGCATCACCCATCTCTGATCGCCATTTTTCAACTGTGTCGATCGTGTAGGTCACGCCCCCTCGTCGAATCTCGTCTTCGCCAGCACGAAGCCCGTCCACGCCATGCACCGCTGCCTTCACAAGATCAAGGCGCACATCAGCAGGCGTCACATTGCGAGCCGGTCCCGTCTCTCCACGTGTTTTTTGATAGGGATCATTGGCCACCATCATCACCACTTCATCTAGGGCTAATGCGTGGCGCACATGGGTCGCAACCACAAGATGTGCAAGGTGCGGGGGGTCGAATGTGCCACCGAAAAGTCCGATACGTAGAGGCACAAATATTCACTCTAGATCACAACGAAAATCTGTGTTACTGTTCTATTCCCCCCAAAACCCCCTGTTCACGTGTGTCTCGCGCCTTGTGTGCTGAGCGTCACTTCGTACTGGGGAACAACCCGCCCACTATCACTGTTAAAGAATTCATCATGAACGACTCAATCGGACTTTATTTGAACGACATCGGCAAGGTTCCGTTGCTGACCGCTGAAGACGAGCGCGAGCTCTCCAAGGCGATCGAAGCGGGCCGCGACGCAGCAGCGCGTATTGACGCTGGCGAGCGCGGAGCAGCGCTTCGTCGCGACCTTCGTAACGCCGCCGCCGCCAAAGACCGCTTCATCCGCGCCAACTTGCGCTTGGTGGTCTCCATTGCCCGTCGTTACCCCCTCCCTCAGGGCATGGACCTCCTCGATCTCATTCAAGAAGGAAACCTTGGTCTTGAGCACGCCGTCGACAAGTTCGACTGGCGCCGTGGATTCAAGTTCTCCACGTATGCAACCTTCTGGATTCGTCAGGCCATTGGTCGCGCACTTGATCAAAAGGCAAGCCTCATTCGTATCCCCGGTGACCGCTCTGCAAGCCTCCGTGCTGCATTGCGCCAGGCATCAGGCGATGGCGACACACTCGACACCACAAACGCCGAGTTGCACCGCCTCACGACGCCAGTGTCTCTCGACAAGACCGTGGGCGACGACGGCGATGCCACCTTGGGCGATCTCATGGATAACGGCCAAGGCACCCCAGAAGATGCGGTCATGGCACTGGTCGACAGCGAATTGCTCGACGAACTGCTTGGCACTCTCGACGAGCGTGCACGTTACGCCGTTGAGGCCCGTTTTGGTCTCATCGATGGTGAGCGTCGCAGTTTCCGCGAAGTGGGCGAAGACTTGGGCGTCACAGCAGAAGCTGCTCGTCGTCTGGTGAGTCGTGCAGTGGAAGGCCTCCGCGAGGACGCAGAGCGAATTCTCGCCGTCTGATACTGCAGAACACGAACGAAAAGAAGCCCTCGCCACTGGCGGGGGCTTTTTTCATGCTGATTTTTAGTGAGAAAAGTGAAAAACACGTTGCGTTTGCCTGTGGATAGGCGCAAGGCTTAGGGACTATGGCACGCGATTGGACCCCTTCTTCTTGGCACAGCTTTCCCGTCGTGCAACAGCCCGACTGGCCCGATCAAGCAGCCCTCGATGTCGCACTGAAACAAGTTGCTTCATTTCCTCCGCTCGTATTTGCTGGTGAAGCACGTTCGTTACAAAGCGCCCTTGGTCAAGTAGCGGCAGGCAATGCATTTTTGTTGCAGGCCGGCGACTGTGCTGAAAGTTTTGAAGAGTTCTCAGCTGTCAACATTCGCGAGAAATTGCGCGTCATATTGCAGATGGCTGTCGTGCTCACCTACTCACTGGGTGTTCCTGTTGTCAAAGTCGGACGCATGGCTGGGCAGTTTGCAAAGCCACGATCATCTGCCACCGAAAAAATTGGTGACCTTGAAATTCCGTCATTCCGTGGACACATCGTGAACGACCCCACACCAACAAGTGCTGCGCGCATTCCTGACCCCGAGCGTTTGGTGCAGGCATACCACCAATCAGCAAGCACGCTGAACTTGTTGCGTGCATTCACCAAAGGCGGATTTGCTGATCTCAATCGTGTACACGCGTGGAACCAAGAATTTGTCACAAGCAGTCCTGAAGGACAACGTTACGAATCGTTGGCAAATGAAATCGAACGGGCGCTCAACTTCATGCGCGCATGTGGCATCGAAACCGAAAACAACTCCACGTTGCACGAAGTAGATGTGTACACCAGCCACGAGGCCCTCATTCTCGGATACGAAGAAGCACTCACTCGTCAAGATTCGTTAACTGGTGTGTGGTACGACTGTTCTGCGCACATGCTGTGGATTGGCGAGCGCACACGTCAGCTCGATCATGCACACGTTGAATTTCTCCGTGGTGTTGGTAACCCCATTGGCTGCAAGGTCGGACCAACAACTGATCCGGAATATGTCCTCGAGTTGTGCCAGATGTTGAACCCCGCGCGTGTTCCCGGACGATTGACACTGATTAGTCGCATGGGAGCAGACAAGGTCGAAGATGCGTTGCGCCCACTTCTTCGTGCGGTGCGCGATTCCGGTCACCCTGTCGTATGGGCATGTGATCCAATGCATGGCAACACATACACCGCCGCGTCGGGACGAAAGACTCGCGACTTTGAAGCAATCGTCAGCGAGATTGCAGGATTCGTCCGCGCGCATAAAGCAGAAGGCACGTGGCCAGGTGGAATTCACATTGAACTCACCGGCGAAAACGTCACCGAATGTGTTGGCGGAACCGACGACCTCACAAGCGACGACCTCGATGATCGTTACGAAACAGTGTGTGATCCGCGTCTGAATGGTCGTCAATCGCTTGACTTGGCGTTCCGCGTCGCAGAACTCATTCGCGTTCGCAACAGCAACTGAGCAACGTCGTGGCGACGGTGCAACAGTCTGACGCCCTTGTTGCGCGCCTACAACCTGCATGGGATCTCACTGGTTCGTGGCCGGCACAACATGTCGGGATCGCGGTCATGCACGATGACAAAGTGGCAACACATGGCGATGTACAACATGTATTTCATCTCGCATCTGTCACCAAATTGTTGACTGCATGGACTGTACATATCGCATGCGAAGAAGGAAGTGTTGACCTTGATGACGCTGTTGGGCAAAAAGATTGCACCGTCGAACATTTGCTAGCACATGCTGGTGGATACTCCTTTGACGGCGATCAGCCAATTGCCTCTCCTGGGGCACGTCGTATCTACTCAAACACGGGTTACGAACTGCTTGCACAGCACGTCGAACAACGCACCAACATCGACTTTGCCACATACATGCACGAAGCAATTTGCGAACCGTTGGGAATGACTTCAACAACATTGCGTGGATCACCAGCAAAAGATGGCTGGTCAAACATCAACGATCTCATGTCATTTGTCTCTGAGTTACGACGCCCACATCTCATCTCGCGCGATACCTACATTCGCGCCGTCACTCCGGCTTTTCCTGACCTCGCTGGAATGGTGCCGGGGTTTGGCAAGAGCGATCCGTCGCTGTGGGGTTTAGGACCAGAGATCAAAGGCCTCAAAGATCCCCACTGGACAGCACCAGAGGGCGCAACCAGCACATTCGGACATTTTGGCAGTGCTGGAACTTTTGTGTGGATTGACCCCGTTGCAAATGTGGCGGTGGCACTGCTATCGAACACGCCGTTTGATGATTGGGGTCCGCAGTATTGGGCACCGTTTAATCAACGAGTGCTGGAGTGCATCGCCTAAATACGACGCGAGACAATTGCTGTGGCAGCACATCTCAAGTGAGAAGATGTAGGGATGACGGGGTTTCGACGTGGCGAACGAGTACGCGTTAGTACCGTCGACGATGATGGTTTCCCGATAGTTCGATACGGATTTGTGAGTGGCAACACAGCAACACACGGACCCGTCGTTGTGGAATTTGATGACATGTTGAGCGAAGTCATTGTCGACTCTTCTGAAGTCGACCTCGTCACCCCCACCACTGTGGAGTTAACACTCACCGGCATTGATCTCTCACAAGACCCCGACCTACGTAGCGGCTTAGCTGCGATGTGGCATGCAGAAGCAGATGTTGCCGGATTACGCGTGGCGGCATTGTTTCCACTTGGAGCAGGACTTCGCGATAGCAGCGACACATGGGCACTCGCAGAGTTCACGTTCGAAGGCGAAACCTACGTCGTGCGCGTTCACACCGATCCCAATGTCCCCGATGTTGTGAGTGTGCGAGCCGAACGCCCCAATCGCTGGGACTGGTAAGAAGCTATGACAACAACATCGACCGACGCGCGCAACGACAATCGCTTCACCTTGGGCATTGGCACTTTGTTGTTGTGTGCATTTGGGCTCACAGTGTCAAACAGCATGGTGTTTGCCGTTCTGAGCGATTTACAAGATGAATACGGATTCTCTTCGTCTGGTCTTGGTTACATTTCGGCCGCCGGATTCATGGCGTCACTTGTGATGCAATTGGTTGTCGCGCCATATGCAGACCGAGGTCACCCCAAACGATTAGTGCTTGCGGGACTTGTCATTGCAGTTGCAGGATCAGGATTGTTTGCAATCGGTGGATCGTTAACCGTCTTAGTCATTGCACGTGGATTAACGGGTGCTTCTCTTGGCATTGCAGCACCCGCATTACGCGCCATCGCAGCAAATGTCGACAAATCTCGATCAGCTGAACGTCTTGGGCGTTTACGTGGCATCGAACTTGCAGGCTTTACCAGCGGGCCGTTGTTTGGCGCATTGTTAGTTGGACCACTTGGCATCAGTGGTGCCTTTCTTGTGTTCGCGGGTATCGCGTTACTGAGTGCACTTCTTGTGGCTCCCCGTGATTTACCGACTCTTCCGAGCTCCACTACCTCAAATAGGTTGAGTCTTGGTTTGTTGCGTCACCGTGGCGTTCGCGTCAGTGCTCTTGCATCTCTCACACTGTTTCTACCAGTTGGTGTGTATGACGCGTTATGGGATCGTTTCATCACTGACCAAGGTGGCACCAACTTTCAAGTGGGACTGTCTTTCCTTTTGTACACACTCCCATTCGTGTTCTTTGGCGCCTGGGGTGGCCGCCTATCCGACATCCACGGACCGCAACGCATGATCGTGATTGGTATTGCGATGACCATTCCCGCTATCGCGGTGTACGGCTTATTCACTAATTCGTGGCTTATCGTGAGTTTTGCGATTGTTGAGGGGATCATCGGTGCGATCGCATTGCCAGCTGCACAATCATTGATGGCAAGGTCTGCGCCAGAAGGACGTGCGAGCGCAGCTCAAGGAGTATTGGGTGCGGGAGATTTGCTCACTGCAACACTCGTTGCACTTATTGCACCCTCGATTTACGGCGCATACGGAGCTGAAGGAACGTTTTATTCTGCGGGCGTGGTGATGGCGATCATGCTCGCGGTGGTGGTGTGGCAACTACGCGGTGTCACAGTTCCAGATCATCGAGAAACTCCCCCCGAGCCTCAGCCGCAGCAATAACGCGCTCGAGTTCTTCCCATTGCAGGGGATCTTGAAGGCCAATGAGTTTCGCGTAAAACCGCAAGGATTTCGGAGTGCCCACTACGCGTACCGGGATGCGGTCGCCTAAATCCATGTTGTACCCCTTGGGGATGTCGATGCTACGAATCCCCGCATCAAACAGGTCCTGTTCTTCAGCGGCCAATTCACCGCCGTTTATCGAGTACAAATCGGCATCAACAAAGAAGGTGAATTCAGCCATCTACCGAATGGTAACGGGTGCAATAGTCTCTACCCCATGGAAATCCCCCAGGTCCCCCTCTCTGAAATTGATCTCTCCGATCCCGAATTTTGGACTCGCGATCGCTCATGGCGCGAAGGGGCGTTCAAAACCTTGCGTGATGAATCCCCATTCCAATTCTTTCCCGAGCGCGTTATTCAAAACTCCCCCATTCCACCTGGCCCCGGATACCGCGCTGTCACGCGACACGACGACATCTGGCACATCAGTCGTAACCCGCAATTGTTTTGTTCAGGTCAAGGCTCAAACATTGCAGACCTTCCAGTAGAGATCAATGAGTTTTTTGGATCCATGATCAACATGGACGACCCAAAGCACTTCCGCCTGCGTTCGATCGTGTCGCGTGGTTTTACACCAAAAGAAATCAGTCGTGTTGAAGAGTTAGTGCGTGTGCGTGCAGCCAAAGTGGTTGATCGTTTGTTGTCTGATTTCCCATCACGTGAATGCGATTTTGTTGAAGAAGTAGCAGCTCCGCTACCACTTGAGATCATCTGTGACATGCTCGGCATTCCCGAGTCCGATCATAAAGACATCTTCCACTGGACGAATGTGATCTTGGGTGTTGGTGATCCCGAATTTGTCACCTCGTTTGATGACCTTGTACGCGTAGGCGGAGAGATTTTCAATTACGCACAGCAACTTGGCGAAGACCGCCTCAACAACCCGCAAGACGACATCACATCTGTAATGATGCATGCTGTTGTAGACGGCGAGCGTCTCTCATCACAAGAGTTCGGATCATTTTTCATCTTGCTTGTTGTTGCAGGTAACGAGACAACTCGCAATGCAATTAGCCACGGCATGAAATTGCTCACCGATCATCACGACCAGCGTGACATTTGGTTTAACAACTACGACGAACATGCAAAGACCGCAGTTGAAGAAATCGTGCGATACGCAACACCTGTTATTCACTTCCGTCGCACTGCTATGGAAGATACTGAACTAGGTGGTCAGGAAATCAAAAAAGGTGAGAAGTTGGTGATGTTTTATGCATCAGGCAACCGCGACGAGCGCACATTTGACAATCCACACAAGTTTGATGTCACCCGACCCATTGCTCCCACCCAAATCGGATTCGGCGCGGGCGGACCACATTTTTGTCTTGGTGCCAATCTTGCACGACGCGAGATCATGGTGATGTTCGACGAGCTTCGTCGCCGTATCCCCACGATGCGCATCAGTTCAGAGCCTGCGTACTTACAAAGTTCGTTCATCAACGGCATCAAACGCATGCGTTGTGAATGGTGATTTCACCAAATAACTAATCGTTACAGCGCGAGCATACGTATGTCGGAAACGACCGCAGCGTGATCGCTAGGGTGCACGTTGTCGACGGCATCAACTCCCGCGAGCCACACATTCGTGGGGTTTCCCATGGGGCGTGGACGTGGCCATGACACAAAGATGTAATCAAGTCGTCGATTAGGCCACGTGCTGTCTTCGATGTATGGATTGTCGCGACGCCACGTAAAACCTGGCCCCTCGCCTGCCACTTCCCACAAATCAGTAAAGACCAAACCTTGCACTGGCGGTTCTTTACGGCCTGTGAGCATACGAATCTCGTCACTGTCGGGAACTGCGTTGAAATCACCCGCCATGATGACAGGCGGCTCATTATCTGGGTCGGTGCGCAATGAATCGACAAGTGCACATAGCGACTCGCACTGTCCAATGCGTGTTGCTGATTCATCAAACTTGTAATCAAGGTGGGTACACAACACCCACCAGTGTCCAAACGGTGTATCGATCTGTGCTGACACGACACGGCGCATACCGGGCCCGCCATCTGGTCCGGGGAGACGATGAATAGAAGAACGCATGATGGGCCATCGCGACAAGATGGCATTTCCTTGACTCACACCGTCATACCACGGGCCTTCCGTGCGTACGACATACATATTCAACTCATCGGCCAGCCACATGGCTTGATCAAGACCGCCTTCTTGCCCCCACACTTCTTGTAAACAGATGATGTCGGCTTCTTGCTCGCGCAGGACATGAAGAATTGCTGGTTGACGCTCACGCCACGGGCCAAATTGCCACCACAAGTTCCATGTCAGAACACGTGCTTTCATCGCCCGTACGGTACCGCTTGCTAGTACGAGGCGCGTTGGTAATTCGGCGCTTCCTTTGTGATTGTGACGTCATGGGGATGGCTCTCGATGCGGCCTGCAGAGGTAATGCGACGGAATCGAGCATCGGTGCGCAAGTCATGCAATGTTGCCGCTCCGGCGTACCCCATACCAGAACGCAACCCACCGATCATCTGGGCCAGTACCTCGCTCACAGGCCCTGTCACAGGTACACGACCCTCAATGCCTTCTGGCGCCACTTTGGTGGAACGTTCACTCACACCAACTGTTGTGTTCACACCGCCTTGACCCGATGCATATCGATCGGCAGAGTATCCACTCATTGCGCCAAGTGATCCCATTCCGCGATAGCTCTTGTATCGACGACCCTCAAACAACTCCACCTCTCCGGGCGATTCATCTGTGCCAGCAAGAACCGAGCCCACCATCACGGTTTCTGCACCAGCTGCAATTGCCTTCACGATGTCTCCCGAATACGTGATGCCGCCATCGCCCACGATCGGAATACCGCGACGAATACCAGCGCGCGCGCAATCCCAGATTGCACTCAATTGCGGCAAACCAGCGCCAGCAATAACGCGCGTTGTGCAAATGGAACCTGCACCAACACCCACTTTTACTGCATCGGCACCTGCATCGACAAGAGCGTCTACTCCGTCGGCAGTGACAACATTGCCGGCAACAATTGCAAGATTCGGGGCTTGCGCGCGAATGCGTCGAATTGCAGTGATCACTCCTTCGGAATGACCATGTGCGGTGTCGAGAACAATGGCATCTACGCCAACACCAACGAGAGCATCAACTCGTGCTTCAAGGTCTGCGCCAACCCCGAGTGCAGCAGCACACCGCAGTCGACCGCGATCATCACTTGACGCATTGGGATGATCCGTTGCTTTCAAAATGTCTTTCACAGTGATGAGGCCTGCAAGGATGCCATCTTCTCCGACTAACGGCAGTTTCTCGATGCGATGTGTTCGCAAGATATGCTGTGCTTCAAGAAGTGTTGTGCCCACTGCGGCAGTAATGAGCGGTGCGTGAGTCATGAAGTCGACAACGGGGCGTCGATAGTCCTCGTTGGTGCAAAATCGCGTGTCACGATTGGTGAGAATTCCCACTAACCGCTTTTCAGAATCAACAATCGGCACACCTGAGATGTGATAGCGCGACATGATGTCTTCGGCATCGCTCAACAATGCGTCCACTTCCAACGTAATGGGATCGGTAATCCAACCTGATTGCGAACGCTTCACGCGGTTCACGTGAGCGGCTTGCTCTTCTATCGACATGTTGCGGTGCACCACACCGATGCCGCCGGCACGAGCAATAGCAATTGCCATCGTTGATTCTGTGACCTTATCCATGGCGGCCGAGACAATCGGGATTGATAACACGATGTCTCGCGCAAACGTTGCCGACACATCGGCAGAATCAGGGAGAACAGAGCTATAACCAGGGACAACGACGACGTCGTCAAACGTCAGCGCTTCAGCAGTATTAAAAAGTTCGTGATTACGGTCGGTGGTAGTGGGTGGTGATGTCATGGTGTCAACTCCTCGGGCTGAATTGGATAATGAGATAGAGAATCAACAACGCTTTGCACGGCTGATACCAGTAGTTCATGTTCTGCATGATGCATGCGTGCAGAAAAAGCCTCGAGCGTGTCGTTGGCATGTATCGGTACTTCTCGTACGGCGATAACAGGTCCGTCGTCTACGCCCTCATCTGGCACAAAATGAACCATCACGCCGCTCGCGGTGCGCCCCGCCGCGTCACGCTCTGCAAAAGCACGCTCAATGGCTCTGACCCCGGGGAATTCCCCGGGCAACGCAGGATGCAAGTTGATGACTCGCATTGGGAAACGAGACAGAAACTGCATGGACAACAACCGCATAAAGCCGGCTAACACCACAAGTTCGGCGCCGGTTGCCGCCACTGTGTCTGCCAAACGGCTGTCGAAGTCGCTGCGTGTCTCTGTTGACTCTTTTGTCACAACATGCACCGGAATGCCGGCACCTTGCGCGCGGTGAATGGCACCGGCTTGTGGGTTGTCGGTAACAACAGCCGCGATGTCTGCATGTAGCAATGTATTGGCGCGCGCATCAATGAGTGCCTGCAAATTGGTCCCCGACCCTGATGCCAACACTGCCAGCTTGATCATTGCACTGTGACGCCTCCGTTGCCATCCACAATCTCACCAATCCGCCACACAGGTTCATTCACCAACAATCGAATGTCATTTTCGTGAGCAGGATCACACACAATGATCATGCCAATGCCCATGTTGAACGTGCGATACAACTCTTCGTCGGGAAGCCCACTCACATTCTTAATGAGCGAAAACAATGGCGGAAGAGGCCATGCATCTTTGTGAATCACCGCAGCAAGATCACGCGACAATATGCGCGGAATGTTCTCATACATTCCACCGCCAGTGATATGAATAAGCCCCTTCACCACATCACCTTGAAGTACGTGTTCCAACACCGATAAATACGAACGATGCGGTGCAAGAAGTGCCTCACCAAGTGTGATGGTCATCGGCTCGGGAACAACATCAAACGGCAATCCACGGAAAATACGACGCGCCAGCGAGTATCCGTTGGTGTGCAGTCCCGAAGATGACAACCCAAGCAGCACGTCTCCCGTTCGAATATTTGACTGTGGAAGTAATCGCGCCTTTTCTGCCGCGCCGATGAGAGTTCCCGCTACGTCAAAATGTCCTTCGGCGTATACCCCTGGCATTTCGGCGGTTTCCCCACCAAGCAACACACAATTGTTTGCCGCGCACGCATCGGCCATGCCGCCAACAATGTCACTCACGGCGGTTGCAGAAATGTGTGATGACGCAACATAATCCAAAAAGAACAATGGTGTTGCGCGTTGCACGAGAACGTCGTTCACGCAATGGTTCACGATGTCGTGGCCAATGGTGTCATACCGATTCAATTCAGCAGCGATCATAACTTTGGTGCCGACACCATCGGTTGATGCAACAAGTACCGGGTGATCAAAGTCTTTCAGTGCCGTAACATCGAGAACACCGCCGAATGATCCCAAGCCCCCAAGGACACGATCTGTGTGTGTTGCTTCCACTTTCTTTTTCATGAGCGCAACCGCACGGTTGCCTTCATCAATGTCGACGCCGCTCGCTGCGTACCCACCAGTGAAACGTGCCAATTCACGCCAGCCGATGTCGCGGCGATACTGCATTCCGTCAAAAGTGATGTGCTTCACCGCGTTGTATGCTCGCTCGCGCGCTTCGGTGAGGTGTGCACCTATAGCTGACACTCCTAACACGCGCCCACCAGAGGTGACCTCACGTCCATTCACAAGCGCGGTACCTGCATGGAACACTTCGACGTTGTCGCATCCCTTTACTGTCTCAAGTCCGCGAATGGGATCACCCAAACGTGGTGCATCGGGATACCCGTGAGCCGCAAGCACAACCGTGCACGCAGTGTCGTTTCGCCATTCGATAGTGGTCGTTGCCAGCTCCCCGTTGATACACGCCAGAGCAATACGGCGAAGATCGGTGACAAGCAGCGGCAAGAGTGTCTGGGCTTCTGGATCTCCGAAACGGCAGTTGTACTCAATCAACTTCGGACCATCAGAGGTCAACATGATGCCCGCATACAACACACCGACATACGGCGTGTCCTCTTTGGCCATCGCATTAATGGTGGGCTGCACGATGACATCCACGATGTGGGTCACCATGTCTGGAGGACACACCTGCGCAGGAGCAAACACTCCCATTCCTCCGGTGTTTGGCCCACTATCTGCTTCACCTATGCGCTTGTGGTCCTGTGCTGGCGGCATAGGAACCACGGTTGTGCCATCGGTAAACACGAGGAGCGACACCTCATCGCCGACCAGGCGTTCCTCGAGCACAATGGCGCCCACCGCCGATAAACGCATGATGGCCTCGTCACGCTCTGTGGTGGTATCGGGAACGACAACGCCCTTGCCTGCAGCCAATCCGTCGGCTTTCACCACCACGTCAAAGTCCTGATTATTTGCCCATGCAATAGCTTCCCGTGCAGCGGTAACGCCGTTGAAACGAGCGCTGTGTGGTGACGGAATGCCATAACGTTCTGCGAATTCTCGACAAAAACCTTTTGACGTTTCCAATTGCGCAGCAGCCCGCGATGGACCAAACACCGCGATGTTGACATCTTGCAATGCGTCTGACACTCCTGCAGCAAGACTTAACTCAGGACCGATGAGAACAAGATCAATATTTTCGCGTTGACATAGTGCCACTACTGCCTGCGGATCAGTGGGGTCGACAGCCAAGGTGTTTGGCGTGCCACTGTTGCCAGGAGCAACAAACACGATGTCGTCACTACTTCGTGATGCCCAATCGAGCGACCATGCCATCGCATGTTCGCGTCCACCTGAGCCGAGAACGAGAGTTCTCACGACAACACTCCCTCAAAAGAACTCTTCAGTGACACTTGTGCAACATCCACTGGGTAGTTGCCGGTGAAACAAGCAGTGCAATAACCGCTCTCTCGCTCAATACCTCGCATCATGCCCTCGACTGACAAAAACGACAGTGTGTCGCACCCAACGTGTTGACGAAGTTGTTCCAAACTCATTCGTGATGCAATTAATTCGTCGCGAGTGCCCATGTCGACGCCCATGAAACACGGATTCATCACAGCCGGCGACGTAATGCGCAAGTGCACTTCTGTGGCTCCGGCGTCCTTTACCAACTTCACAAGTGGTCCCGCCGTAGTGCCCCGCACCAGCGAGTCATCGATAATGATGACTCTCTTGCCTTGAAGATTTGCTGCAAGTGCGTTGAATTTCATCGCCACACGACGCTCACGAAGAGATTGTGATGGCTCAATAAATGTGCGACCGATGTATCGGTTCTTGATGAGACCGTCGTTATACGGAATGCCAGATGCGCGGGCATATCCGATCGCTGCAGGAATAGATGAGTCAGGAACTGGCACCACCACGTCAGCATCTACCGGAGACTCCGCAGCAAGTTCTTCACCAAGACGTTGGCGCACTTCATGCACACTTCGGTCGTCCCATTCACTGTCTGGACGAGAGAAGTACACAAACTCAAATGAGCATCGAGCAGAACCAGACACGGATTTGCCCGTGCGTTGACGCACTATCTCATCTCCAGTGATCGTGATGATCTCACCCGGTTCCACCTCACTGATGTCGATACATCCGAGAGTGTGCAACGCGCATGTTTCTGACGCCACCACGTAGCCACCTTCTGGCAAGCGTCCCACTGACAACGGACGAAATCCCCATGGGTCACGCGCTGCCACCAAGCAATCAACGCCGAGGAGAACAAGTGAATATGCGCCCTTCCACGAGGGCATTGTGCGTTCCAAGCGATCGGCCCATGTTTTGCCACCGGCAGCAGCCAGCATCAGTGCCATTACTTCCGTGTCACTAGCAGCCGTGAGACCAAAACCCTTCTGTAACAATTCGTCACGCAACTCTGCTGCATTCACGAGTGATCCGTTGTGTGCGAGGGCCAACGGTCCATGCATTGTCTCAACCATGAACGGTTGAGCGTTACGTGCCGTGGAAGCGCCCATTGTTGAATAACGAGTGTGTGCTATCGCGTGATAACCACTCAGCGGTGCCAATGAATCGCTGTGGAAGATTTGCGAAATCAGACCCACGTCTTTGTGCAATCGCGCGCGTTGGCCGTCTGACACCGCAATACCGGCCGCCTCTTGTCCACGGTGCTGCAACGCGAACAGACCAAAAAATGCAAGCTGAGCTGTTTGCTCACCCGAGGGTGAAGAAACCCCAACAACACCGCATTCTTCACGCGGTGAGTCGTCGTCGAAGAAATCATTCGTATCGATTTCTTGTGTCATGAGACGCCGTCCTTTTGATGAGTTGCGGAATTTTGCGTGACGATGTCGGCAAGATTTGTGCGTATACGATCTGCAATTGGCATGGCACCCGGCGTAAACGTTGTGCCAGTAAGAATCTGAAACGTCTCTATGTAACGTCGCGATGTTTCAGCCCACACCGAATCATCTAACTGCGGGGGCGGACCATCACCTGTATATCCAGCGTCGATGAGCGCACGACGAATGATCTCTTTATCTGTGCTCTCTGGCTCCATGCCCGCCATGTAACGATCGACAAACGATGACGCGACCCAGTACCGAGATGAATCTGGCGTGTGAACCTCGTCGATCAACATGAGTTTTCCGTTCGCGTCAAGACCAAACTCATACTTTGTGTCGGCTAGCAACAAACCCGCTGCTTGAGCCACGTCCTGACCGCGCAGGTACAACGCAATTGCAGCTGACTTTGCCTGTTCCCACACATCAGGGGAAACAAGGCCTCGCTCCACTACCTCGTCACATGTGAGCGCTTCGTCATGATGACCAGCTGCTGCTTTTGTGGTTGGTGTAATGATGGGCTCAGGCAAGCGCGAGTTTTTTTGGAGCCCATCGGGCAAGCGATACCCGTAAATTACGCGAGCACCATCTGCATAACGCTTCCATAACGATGTTGAGGTAACGCCCGTGATGTAACCGCGCACAATTACTTCCACTGGTAATGGAGTGGCCTCATGAGCGATTAAAACATTGGGATCAGGCGTGGAGATCGCATGGTTTGCGATGATGTCTCGGGTGTTGTCAAACCACCACATCGACAATTGATTGAGAACTTGACCTTTATACGGCACCGTTGCCACCAATTGATCAAACGCAGACAGGCGATCGGTAGTGATAAACAAACGCTTTCCACCTGACAAGTCGTAACTAATACGCACCTTGCCTTCACGTCGATGAGGAAGGTCTAGAGAGATGTCGATGAGAACATCAATACTGTTGTCAGCTGTGACGTGCATATTCAACTCCATTTCGGAATAACTCCAGCGCAAGACCAGCGTTCGTCTGTCTGTGCATGCCAAGCGATGCGCCTTGACGAACAAGGACATGGTTTTCGGGATGTGGCATCATGCCGAGTACGTTGCCGCCAACGTTGCACACGCCAGCGATGTCATCTATTGAGCCGTTGGGGTTTAACGGATATTCACCCTGTGCTGGTGAGCCATCAGTGCGCGCGTACCGCAACGCGATGCAATCGTTCTCACGTAGCGCATTCAACGTGGCGTTCTCGCAAGTGAAACGACCCTCACCGTGTGCGACCGGACAAGAGATGTGCGACAGTCCTCGGGTCCACACGCAACGTTGAGATACGGGTGCAAGATTCACCCATCGACATTCAAAATGTCCTCGTTCGTTATGAGCTAGTGCGGCTTCACTGAATGGCGATCCTGGAAGTATCCCCGCGCGCACCAACATTTGAAAGCCATTGCAGATCCCAAGAATTGCTGTACCTGACGCCGCTTTGTCCTGCAAAATGTCGCCAGCGCGTTGTTCTAATTCCAAGACAAATACACGCGCCGACCCCAGTGCATCTGCATATGAAAAGCCACCGGCCACCACGATGATGTGGGCTTCTACAACCTCGTTGTGCTTCGAGGCAATGTCTCGTACGTCAACGTGGCGTACTTTTGCGCCAGCATGAGTGAGTGCAAGTTCTGCATCGTGTTGACGATTGGTTCCCGGCGCAGACAACACCACTGCAATTGGTTCTGAGAGTGGTGTGATCATTGGGCCACTTCCCCTTGACCAAACGATGTTGATGTCCATGCAGCCGCCATGTCATTACCTGTCCACGAATACACTTGCGAGAGCGTGGTGATGGTGAGATTGGTGTGATCACACACAGTGCCAAGACGAACTGCGTCATCGTCAAACATTGAGCGAATCTGATCTGCATTGTTGGGGTGGACTTCGATCACAATTCGCCCACTCGACTCAGCAAAAAGTCCGGCTATTTCCTGTGTTCCGTCGATATGGGCTTCAATTCCCTTACCGCTACCAATCACCATTTCGGCTAGCGCAACGGCAAGACCGCCCTCGCCACAATCATGGGCGCTTTCAACAAGTCCGGCACGTATCGCCGTGTGCAACGTTGCATAACGATGCGGTGCGCGGTGATCTGGTGCCGGTACTTCGCCACCGTAGTCACCGCCGAGAACAAGATGCAGATGACTGCCCCGCAATTCGTCCCGTGTGGCACCGAGAAGAAACAATTCGTTGCCGACAGATTTCAGATCGGTAGTGACGACAGCATCAGCATCGGGGACATATCCCAAAGCGGTGATGACGAGTGTGGGCGGAATGGAATGTCTCTGACCATCGGTGTCTGTGTATTCGTTGTTCAGTGAATCCTTTCCAGACACAAATGGTGCTGAAAACATCCGCGCCGCATCGCAGCAGCCCGACACGGTGGCGACAAGATCACCCAAGGTGGACGGTCGACGCGGGTCTCCCCATGAAAAATTATCGAGTAACGCAATCTGCGACGGATCCGCACCGGCAACAACGGCGTTACGAATTGCTTCGTCGACCACTGCATGGGCCATGCGTTCTGGGTCATAGATGCCGTATTGAGGATTGACACCAATACCAATAGCAAAACCACTTGTTCGTTCGGGGCGTGCGATAACGACACCGTCAGATGGACCCGCTTGGGAAGCACCAGACATGGGACGCACAACAGTGGCGCCCAAAATCTCATGGTCATAACGACGGATAATGGGTTCTTTCGATGCAATCGTTGGATGGGCCAACAACTGAAGTAGCACACGTTGCACATCGATCTCAGGAAGCAAAGTGTGCACGCGTCGCGGGTCGGGCAACGCAGCTGTCATGTTGCGTCGTGGTCGTCCGTCATGCAAGAAGTCCATCGGAAGATCCACAACAGCCGTATCTCCGTGTCGCACCACTAATTGCTTCGAACCAGTAAATGTTCCAATGTCGTTTGCCACAATTCCAATGTGCTTTGCGCGTTGCATTACGTTTTCCACATTGTGTGCTGGAACTGCAAGCACCATTCGCTCTTGTGCCTCAGACAACCACACTTCCCACGGTGCAAGTCCGTGATACTTACGATCAACGCGAGTGAGATCGACATCAACGCCGAGATGTTCACCCATCTCCCCTACTGCAGATGACAAACCACCTGCACCACAATCAGTCAGTGCATGACAGAGTGGATCTGGTCGATCAATAATCTCGATGAGAAAATCTGTAACGAGGCGTTCGGTGATTGGATCACCAATCTGCACCGACGCACCTGCAACCTCACCGGTTGTGGCGTCCATCGTCATCGAGGAAAATGTTGCACCACGAATACCGTCGCGCCCAGTTGCACCACCCACCACCACGATGTGATCGCACACTTGCGGTCCGATCAGCGCATCTGCACCCTGCAATACCTCGCCGATACATCCACAAAACACGAGCGGGTTTGCCACGTAACCCGCGTCATACAACACCGCGCCAGCAACGGTGGGGACACCAATCTTGTTGCCGTAATCAGCAACACCATCGACAACACCTTCTTCGATGATCGCGGGATGCAGCACTCCGTCTGGCAACAGACGATGATCCAAATCGCGAGGACCAAAGCACAAAATATCGGTGAGCGCCACAGGTCGAGCAGGTGCAGCCAAGACATCGCGGATCACACCACCTACCCCGGTGTTTGCTCCACCAAAAGGTTCAATTGCGCTCGGGTGATTATGAGTTTCTGCTTTGACTGCAAGTGCGACTCCATCAGCAAAACGCACGATGCCGGCATTGCCGTCAAAGGCAGACACCACAAACGGAGCGTCTATTTCGTCTGTGCATCGGCGTAACTGTGCCAGAAGTGGTTCCACTTCAATTTCTTGAGATTCATCTGCGCTGCGAGCCACGATGCGTGCGCGAAATGTTTTGTGCGAGCAATGATCGCTCCATGTTTGGGCGATTGTTTCAAGCTCAGCATCAGATGGATCACGACCAATGGCGCTATACCACGCAGCCACTACTTCCATCTCTTCATGATCGAGAGCCAGTGCGCGATCTGCATTGATCCGACGACGTTCATCAGACGTGGTACCGCGTAACCGAACTACTTCTACGCGAGTGGATTCCCCGTTGCTGTCACCGTTGTCTTCACTAGAAACATCAGTGGCAAAAGTAGGAGCGACCCGATCAATTGCCCACACTTCGATAACTGCGTTGCTTAATACGCCAGTAGCGAGCCGAGCGATGTCGTCATTGGTTAACGACGCACATCCCGTCAGCATGTAATACGTTCCTGTGACCGCTTCAACGTCGTGGCCCAATTGCGCAGCACTGCTCACGATCTGGTCTGCGACACGGTCGGTCACTCCTACGCGGCGTACCACTTCAATACACACAGTGTCTGATCCCGCAACATGCGACTCTGTTCGGCGAACTCCAACATTGCTGTCAAACATTTCGTCGCTACACATGGCGACTTCAGCATCTGCACTAAAGGGCTCGTTGATGAGTTCATCGACAATGTGCGTGACATCATCATGATTAATAGAACCGCGGAGATACACCAGTTCGTGTGCACTGACACCAAGGCCACGGTAACCAAGCAACTGCAGTCGCGAATTCAATGTTTCGTTGACAGAAGGAAGAGCATTGCGACAGATTCGTGCCAATTGAAGAACTTGAGACTCCAACGCCCGCATTAACTATGACAGTACGACCAGTTCTTCTTTACGTTCCATACAGAAACGGAACAAAGCCTTTACTTTTGATTAACTGCTTTACATTTTCTAAACGTCGATGATCACTGTGACGCGAGGCGCAACGG
This sequence comes from Ilumatobacteraceae bacterium, assembly GCA_044345725.1. Taxonomy (GTDB): domain Bacteria; phylum Actinomycetota; class Acidimicrobiia; order Acidimicrobiales; family Ilumatobacteraceae; genus UBA2093. The sequence goes on from JBIJAO010000016.1 coordinate 24,776, forward strand.
TAATCCATCGAATGTTTCACATGTTGCAAACTTTTCCACAGGATGACGACGCAACTTCGTAGGAAGATGTGTAGGCCATCCGACGAGTAACACCGCCGCTAGCGCATAACCATGTGGCACGTTCAACATCTGGCGCACGGGTTCTTCGTCGTAGCTGAGCAAGGTGGTGATACGAGTTCCCAAGCCCTCATTACGGGCGGCCAGTTGAACGTTTTGTATAAACGGGAAAATCGAGCCACCGGCAACCACGCTTGGTCGCGGTGCATCGCGATCGGTCACCGCAATTGCTGCCATGTCTACCCAGATCGCAAGATGAACCGGAATGGTGTGCAATTGGTCTGCCATGCGTGCGGCATCATCGAGGGCTACTCGCACTTTCTCAGAGTGCGTCTCGGCGGGTCCGTACATCTCTGTTACGTAGCGATCCCAGGTGCGTCGGTACTGATCACGAAGAGCTTCCCTCATTGCCTCATTGCGAATAACGACAACTTTCCAGCCCTGACGATTACCTCCACTTGGAGCAAAGCGGGCGTTGTCGAGCACCCGATACAACACCTCGTCTGACACAGGACTCGACTCGTATTCGCGACATCCTGGCATCTGTCGCATTGCTTCGATGAGGTCCATCTCAGCCTCCTTTCAATGAACGCATTGCAGCACGTGCCGCATTCAACCCGCACATCCCGTGTACACCTCCGCCTGGTGGCGTTGCCGACGAGCACAAATACACACCACGAGCACCCGTTGCGTAAGGATTCACTGCAATTCGTGGGCGCATAATCATTTGTTTCATCGTGTTTGCACCCACAGCGATATCACCGCCAATGTAATTGGGGTTGTATGCAGCCATCTCCATCGTGTTGCGCACAAACATCCCAACAATGCGCTCGCGAAAACCTGGTGCAAATCTTTCGATTTGGGAAATGATCGCTTCTGTGGCGTCACCAGTGAATCCGTGCGGCACGTGTGCATACGCCCAAATGGCATTCACTCCGTCTTTTGAACGTGAAGGATCAGCCAGATATTGCTGCCCTACCAACACAAATGGACGCACAGGCATCTTGCCGCGTGATGTTGCGTGTTCAGCCTCAACAATTTCGTCGAATGTTCCACCACAATGCACGGTTCCGGCACGAGCAACGTCGCTGTTAGTCCATGGAACATCACCACGTACGGCAAAATCCACTTTGTACGCACCGGGACCATAGACGTATTTGCCATATGCGCGTCGAACTTTTGGCGGCAATGCATCACCCATAATGGAGATAGCCGCTGTGGGTGACGTATCGAGCATCACAATATCTGCAGCAGGAATCTCTGACAGTGACCGGACGTGCACGCCGGTATGAATTGTTCCACCTTGAGCGGCAAAATACGACGAGAGGGCGCGTGCCAACTCAATGGTGCCCCCTCGCACAACCGGCCAACCATAAGCCTGCCCCACCGTTGTCAACATCATGCCAACAGCAGAGGAAAAAGGCCCTCGTAGCGACGTCAGCGCATGAGCTGCGCTACCACCAAACAATGCGCGCGCTCCTGCAGTTTTAAACATGCGTGCTGTCCATGTTGCAGGCGGAATCGATGACATGCCAAAGCGTGTAAAAAGGAATGGATGCGATGGCCAGCGAACAACAGGCGACAATGCATCGGTAAGAAGATCATCACATCGGTTCGTGAGTCCACCAAATGCGCGGAACCACCGACGTTCGTCGTCGCCCAATCCAGCGGCCGTGCGAGATACGTCGCGGTAGAGCAACGCTGCGTTTCCTCCATCAAGTGGATGCGCTAGTTCAACTTCTGGCCACAACCATGTCAGACCATGATCGGCGAGCGGCAACGACTGAAAAAACGGGGATGCAACGCCAGTTGGGTGAAACGCGGCACAATCATCGTGCAACACGCCAGGAAGCGTGTGCTCGCTAGTGCGCATACCGCCACCAACAATGTCGGCCATTTCATAGACAGTGACCTCTACGCCCTGTTGCGCTAAGTGAATTGCAGCAGCAAGACCATTTGGTCCACTCCCCACAACGGCAGCAGTCGTCATGGGCTCAGTGTATGGAGCAATTACTGACTAGTGAGCTGGAATGGAGTCGTGGCTCTCTGCAGAGATCTTCGGAGAACGCGCGAGGATAATAAGTGCAACTAGTGCCGATGCAATGGATGCAAAGAGAATCGCCATTTTGGCATCGGCCCGCAGCACCTCGTCTTCAAATGCCAATTCGCTGACAAACAACGCAACGGTAAAACCAATTCCAGCAGCATGGCCCACACCCCACAATGTGAGACCACCCGAACCCTTTGGCATCTGGGCGATACCTGCTTTTGTCGCAATCTTTGTTGCGAGAAGGACACCAACAGGCTTACCAATGAAGAGACCAGCCACGATGCCCCATGCGACGCGTGAGGTCAATGCATCATTAATAGAAGTGGTGGAGATCTCAATACCCGCGTTCGCAAGGGCAAAAACAGGAACAATAAAGAAACTCGCCCATGGAGCAAGATGGTGCTCAAACCACTCCAGGACGGTGACGTGTTCGTCTGTGGCAACGATTGCACCACTTTCAGTCTCTCGACCCCGAACAACTCCGCTCACATTAAGTGGTGTTAATGGGGTGAGCAATCCGGTAGCCACACCTGCCAAGGTTGGGTGCACACCGGCCTGCAAAAGACAGAACCATGCGATAACTCCAGCAAGGATGTACACCGGCACGTACTGAACGTTCATGCGCTGCAAAATTACGACCGACAGCACGGCCACAATTGCAACGAGCAGAACCCATATCGAGACACCAGTTGAATAGAACAGCGCGATCACAAGAATCGCTCCGATGTCATCAACCACCGCAAGACCGAGTAAGAAGACTCGCGCTCCTGCCGAAACACGCGTTGCCATAATCGATAACAAACCAGTTGCAAGTGCGATGTCGGTTGCCATTGGGACTCCCCAACCTTTTGGCGCATCTCCTGCTGCAATAGCGAGATACAACAACGCAGGCACAATCATGCCACCCAATGCAGATACAAGAGGCAACATAATTTGCTGACGAGACGCTAAATGGCCCGATGTGGCCTCGCGCTTGATTTCCATACCAACAACAAAGAAGAAGATGGTCATGAGACCGTCATTAATCCAGTGATGAAGATCCATCTCTAATGAGTAACTGCCCAGAGTCAATGCAAAGTCGGTATGCCACACACTTGCGTACGCGGCTTTCCATGGCGAGTTTGCCCACACAAGGGCAACGATCGTGGCAAGAACAAGCAAAGCCCCACCGGCTGATTCGTTACGAATGAAATCTCGCAGTGGTGAAAGAACCCGCACACGTTGGGCGTCCTGAGTTGCTGTCATGTTGAGAACCTCTTTATAAATAACCTGTGGCGTCCACCGCTGGTTTCACCCACCGCTACGACCACGGCGTTCCACACTAAACGCAACAACCCCCGCTGGCACTGTTGCAGCCCATCAAAATGGACCGCCCTGTGCGAGCAGGGGTTGAACGCTTGTGATCGGTCGGGTCAGCTACAGCCGCTGGTGTTGCCACATGATGGGCATGCATGGCATGAGCCTGCTCGCACCATCTGGACTCCACACTGCATGCACATTGGTGCATCACTGTGGCGAACGATCGGGCCTGAGTGATCAGACACGGGAGCAGTGGGTGCAACACCTAACTCAATTTGGGTCACCAGTTCTGACACTGATGGCACGCTCTTTGGGTCTGTTGCAAGCTCTGATCCGCTGCTGGTTTCGACAACTGATTCCTCAACACCAGGAAGTGTTGGCTGCAAACGCTCGTCACGGCTAAAGATGCCAAGCTCTGCACGCTCTTCATAGGTGAGGTATTCGAGGCCGAGGCGACGGAACAAGTAGTCCATGATCGAGGTGGCGATACGGATGTCTGGATCGTCTGTCATTCCTGCTGGTTCAAAGCGCATGTTGGTGAATGCTTCGACAAACGCGCGAAGTGGCACACCGTATTGCAGGCCGTAGGAAATGCTCTTGGCGAATGCATCCATGATGCCTGCCATAGTGCTTCCCTGCTTTGACACAGTGAGGAATACTTCGCCAGGACGACCGTCTTCGTATTCACCGATAGTTGCAAAACCTTTGCAATCTGCAACGCGGAACTCAAACGTGCGACCGCGACGTGAACGAGGAAGCTTTTGACGAACGGGCTGTGTAATGACCTTTTCGATCACTTTCTCAACAGCTCCCGTTGCAGCTGATACTGCATCGTCATTGCTCTTGTCGTCTTTTTTCGCGGTGGACAATGGCTGTGCCACTTTGCAGTTGTCGCGGTAAATCGCAACGGCTTTCAGACCAAGCTTCCATGACAACATGTGCAACTCTTCAACCTCTTCAACGGTTGCCTCTTCTGGCATGTTGACGGTCTTTGAGATAGCACCCGACAAGAACGGCTGCACCGCTCCCATCATGCGCACGTGGCCTTCGTAGTGAATGGTGTTGTCACCCATCGAGCATGCAAACACTGACAAGTGTTCCGATGCGAGATGAGGTGCACCAATGATCGACTTGTTTTCATCGATGTACGCGATGATGTCGTCTACTTGCTGTGCGTTGTATCCGAGGCGACGAAGTGCGCGTGGAATTGTCTGGTTGACAATGCTCATGGTGCCGCCACCGACCAACTTCTTGATCTTTACAAGACCAAGGTCTGGCTCGATACCCGTGGTGTCACAGTCCATCATGAGACCAATGGTGCCGGTTGGCGCAAGAACACTGGCCTGGCTGTTACGCACGCCGTACTCTTCGCCATCGCGCACCGCGATGTCCCACGCTTCTTTGCTTGCAGCAACAAGATCTTGCTGGATCACATCTTCGTTTTCGATGCGATATGCCTCATCACGATGCATGCGCAACACGTTCAACATGTAGCGCTCATTTTCTGGAAAGCCCGCAAATGGCCCGAGACGGCTTGCAATGCGAGCACTTGTTGCATACGAGTGACCGGTCATCAGTGACGTGAGAGCTGCTGCCCATGCGCGTCCTTCTTTGCTGTCGTAGGCAAAACCCAGAGCCATCAACAATGCGCCAACGTTTGCATAGCCAATGCCGAGCTGACGGAACTTGCGGCTGTTGTCGCCAATTGCCTCTGTTGGGTAATCAGCACGGCCTACCAAAATTTCCTGTGCGGTGAAAATGGTCTGCACGGTGTGCTTGTATGCATCGACATCGAAGTGATCATTTTCATCGAGGAACTTCAACAAGTTGATGGAGGCAAGGTTGCACGCTGAGTCGTCGATGTGCATGTATTCAGAACATGGGTTCGAACCATTGATACGACCTGTTGCGTGAGCGGTGTGCCACTTGTTAATGGTCGTGTCGAATTGAAGACCGGGATCGGCGCACTCCCATGATGCTTGTGCAATTTGACGCCACAGATCGCGGGCTTTCATTGTTTTCACTGCACGACCATCGGTGACCGCGTTGAGGTTCCAATCGCGATCTTCAACAACTGCGTTCATGAATTCGTCAGTGACGCGCACACTGTTGTTTGCATTTTGGTACTGGATGCTAAATGAGTCTGAACCATCGAGATCCATGTCGAAACCGGCGTCACGCAACACGCGAGCCTTGCGCTCTTCTTTCACTTTGCACCAAATGAATTCTTCAACGTCTGGGTGATCAACATTCAAGATGACCATCTTTGCGGCGCGGCGAGTCTTGCCACCTGACTTGATGGTCCCTGCAGATGCGTCCGCACCGCGCATGAACGACACCGGACCAGATGCGGTACCACCACCATTTAGTTGTTCAGCGCTGGAGCGAATGCGCGACAAGTTGATACCAGAACCTGATCCGCCTTTGAAGATGATTCCTTCTTCGCGGTACCAGTTGAGAATGTCGGCCATAGTGTCTTCCACCGACAAGATGAAACATGCACTTGCTTGCTGTGGAACACCCTTCACACCAATGTTGAACCACACAGGGCTGTTAAACGCAGCGCGCTGAGTGACCAAGATGTACTTCAATTCGTTGCGGAACGCCTCTGCTTCTTCTGTGTCGACGAAGTATCCACCCTCAATACCCCAATCGGTGATCGTGTCGGCGACGCGGTCGACAACTTGACGCATGGAGTTCTCGCGCTCTGGTGTTCCAGGAGTACCACGGAAATATTTCTGCGCAACAATGTTGGTGGCGTTCAATGACCAACCAACAGGGAACTCGACTCCCAATTGTTCGAAGGCAACAGTGCCGTCTTTCCAGTTTGTGATGCGCGCATCGCGACGCTCCCATGTGAGCTCGTCGTAGGGATGAACACCTGGGGTTGTGAAGTGGCGGCGGATTCCAATAGTGAGTCGGTCGGGTGCGAGAGACATGGTGGCTTTTCTTTCCTAGTGCCCTTTGTGGGAGCAGATCGTGAGATGGATGGCGTTCGATACAAAATCCACACCTGCACTTACGACCCTATGTGGATCCCAAACACAATATGTTGTGGTTTTTTGCCCCGATGGCGGCTTACGCCACAACCGGTTGAGAGATTACAGCACTGTAGTTACACCCATGTCAACGATTGTCGAGATATTTCTTTGTAGACGCGCTCGCAGCAGGGCACCACAGGTTCAGGACGGCCCAGCCCCACGACTGCCATGGTTCCCCGCTACGAACGATCACACGTCAAAGGGTACGGCTGTGGCCCTGTGAATTGGAAGTGGACAACTATGTGAATTGCTGAAATTATTTGGGGAAACCCTTGTGAATACTGTGCTTTTAGGGTGTGGACGACCTGTGGGTAGACACTTCGTTGCTGTGGACAACTCACCTCAGTGGCAATGTTGCACTCAACAGAGTGTATTTTTTATCGAGCTTCGTTCAGGCCGAAACCGCTGAAACCCTGACAGGAATTGCGTTTAAGACAGACGTCCCCGACAACGGGTCGATCGCTTCGTGATCAGATAGCACGTTGCTATTCACACCCGCCTTTTCGGCTGCGACTTTCAACTGGGTGCCCTCGACATTGTGGCCCCAGCCATGGGGCAAGCTGACCGCGCCCTCGCGAATGTCGTCTGTGACCTCTACGGGAACGATCACCTCTCCCACTCGACTCGCCACTTTGGCCAGAGCTCCATTCTTCAGTCCGGCGTTGGCGGCATCCACGGGGTTCATCTGCAGCGTGCACGACACGTTGCCCTTGGTGAGCACTCGGATGTTGTGCATCCACGAGTTGTTTGTCTTGAGATGTCGTCGACCAACAAGCAGTAACTGATCATGTGGTGCATCGATAGTGCGAGCAAGTCGCTGCAAGTCATTCACCAAAATGGGATGCGCCATTTCCACTTTGCCCGATTCAGTACGCAAGATGTCGAACAAACGTGGCTGTAAAGGTCCAAGGTCAACACCGTGTGGGTTATCTAACAATGTTTGAAGCGACAATCCATCTGGGTCGGCACCAAAACCTGCACCGTATGGTCCCGTCTGCAACATCACATCAAGTCGACGCGCAGGTCCACGCACCCCTGTTGAATTCACAGCTGCGAAAATGTCTTTTGGATCGCGTCCAAATAGAGGAGAAGACTGCATTTCGGTTGCTTTGGTGATGAGTGACATCAAAATGTCATCATCTACTTTTTGCGGATCAACATCAACATCTAGTGATTGCAAAATGCCTGCCAGTTTTGCTAGAACTTCCCATTCATCGGGCTGACCGTCTTCTAGAGGCAATGCTGCGGTGCTGTAGTTCGCAACATTTCGCACAGCGAATTGCATGAGCAATACATCGAAGTGATCGCGTTGCAATTGTGATGGCGACGGCAAGATCACATCAGCGTGTCGTGTTGTTTCATTGAGATACAAATCAACACTCACCATGAACTCAAGCGAGGACAACGCGGCGTCAAGTTGTTGTGCGTTCGGAGTTGACACCACCGGATTACCCGCGAGCGTAATAAGCGCGTGAATCTGTCCATCGCCAGGTGTGAGAATTTCTTCTGCCAATGCAGCTACGGGGTACTCACCCATTACTTCGGGGAGTTTGCGCACACGTGTTGAGCCACGGCCAATGGAAAAACCCTTACCTTTCTTCACTTTTGCAGGGTCGTTAGCCGTTGCACTTGTACGCGAGGTACCGCGAGTGTTTGCCCCACCTGCTGCAGGAAGTGCAAACATGGCACCTCCGCGACGGTCAAGGTTGCCGGTCAATGTGTTGAGAACAAACACCAGCCATGCCTGCGTGGTACCGAACTCCACTACGTTTGCACCGATGCGGCCATACACCGCTGCCGTTGGAGCGTGTGCAAGTTCACGCGCAATCGTTCGTGTTGTTGTTGCACTAATTCCTGTTGCGTCCGCTACCGCTTCTGGTGAAAACGGAGCTAGCGCATCTCGCAATTCATCAAAGCCATTGACATGACCCTCTAAGTGCTCACCCACCGTTGCAAGATTTTCCTCATACAACACATGTGCGAGAGCCGCTAACAGCAACCCATCTGTGCCGGGTCGAATTGCCAACCATTCATCTGCTTCTTGGGCGGTACGCGTACGACGCGGATCAACGACCACCACTTTCCCGCCACGGGCACGAATTGCTTCGATACGACCAGGGAAATCAGGCGCCGTGCACAAACTGCCATTGGATGCATACGGGTTTGCGCCCACGATCAACAAATAATCGGTGTAGTCGAGATCAGGAACAGGAATGTTCACGGGCAAGCCAAACATGTAACCGGCCGCAACATGCATCGGCATTTGATCAACTGTTGCCGCACTAAAACGATTACGCGTACCTGCAGCACGAACGACGTTGCCGGTGTACAACATCGCCGACAAATTGTGTGCATTCGGGTTTCCGGTGTATGTCGCTAGTGCGTCTCGGCCGTGCGTGTTAATTACGCGCGCGAATCCATCGCGCACCACATTCCACGCTTCATCCCACGACACCTCAACATGTCGGCCATCGCGTTTCACCATCGGCAGACGTAAACGGTCTGGGTCCTCGTGAAGCTGTTTCAGTGAACTCCCCTTAGGACAAATAAAGCCTTTACTGAAAACATCATTTTGATCGCCGCGAATACGCACCACTTCATGTGATGGATTCACTGTGATCTCAAGGCCACATGTGGCCTCACATAGTGGACATGTCCTATACACAACCCGATTGGCGTCGCTACTCATGTAACTACTTTGCCACTTCCTACACTGAACGCGTGCAACGTCTCTTTCACCGTCATGGCGCTAGTACTTCGGGTGCCAAAGTCTCAGACGACGTTGTTGACGTGTCAGTGCAAGACGCGATGACATTTTCGCGCTCCACCGACATATCGGTGGAGCTGTGCATGATCTCAACCCCAGATGGCGTCACGGATGTGGCGGGACGATCGGGACCCCTCGGTGGACCTATCGACCAAGAGGTGTTCCTCACATTGCGCAGCCACGCTGACGTGGTTCTGGTGGGTGCCGGCACAGTGCGCGCCGAACAATACAAAGCACCTGTACGCGCACCGTTACCAATCGTGGTGGTTACACGGTCGTGTGCTCTCGACTTTGACAGTCCGTTATTTACATCTGGTTGGGGAATGCTGGCCACAACGGTTGACGCACCAGACACGTCAGTGCGCATGTTTCGCGCGGGCAAGATAGAGGTTGATCTCGCATCAATCATTCAACAACTTCGTACCGAATTGAACGCTCGTGTGATTCACGTTGAAGGCGGTCCAGACCTCAACGCATCACTTTTGCAGCATGATCTCGTTGATGCAATCAACCTCACCATGTCTCCATTTGTTGGCAAGGGTGGATCGGCAATCACATCACGTCGTCAACAAAACGCAATGCCGCAATTTCGACGTTTTAAACTTACACAACTGTGTCGTGACGGTGATTTTTTGTTTGCACGTTATGAACGCAGCAAGCAACAGATCTAATTCTGCTTACGCAGTGTCTAATTTTGCTTAAGGAGTGCTAACTCGCGGCGGAAGTCTGCTGCATCGTGGAAGTTTTTGTACACGCTGGCAAAGCGCACGTAAGCGACTTCATCAAGACCGCGCAAACGCTCAAGCACCATGTGGCCAATGAGTGACGTCGTAACAATCTCGCCCGACTTCACCAAAGTACGCACTTCGTCTTCTACCGACTCCGCCAGAGCCTCGATCTGTTCGGATTCAACAGGGCGACCCTTACATGCAGACTGCACACCACTCACGACTTTGTCTCGATCAAAAGGAGCCCGACGACCCGAGTTCTTCACTACCATCAGCGGCGCATTTTCGAGGCGCTCGTACGTGGTGAACCGGTAGGTGCACTTGAGACACTCGCGACGGCGACGAATAGACGCACCATCATCAGCGGCACGAGAATCGACAACCTTTGTGTCGTCATGATGACAAACCGGACAGCGCATCGATCTCACTATAAACCGCCATTTATAGGCGGCGCCGACACAAGGCGCTGTTTCTTTTTACATTCCGTAAGTGGACTGTGACTTATGGAACGCGAATGATTTGTCCAACTTGAAGGTCGGCACCATTGATACGCACGAGTTCATCAACCAAGTTGCTGATGTTGCCACTTGGCGCGATGCGCCGCGCAATCTCCCACAAGGTGTCGCCTTGTTGCACGACAATGGCACGTGGCGCAGATTGGTTGCCCACGCCCGGCTCATTGGCAATTGCGGAAGTACCCATGGCAAGGGTGACAGCACTCATAACAGCGACGGCAAGCGCGCCGCCCACCATCATGCGACGGCGTCGATACACCGACGCCGTGGAGCGATGGCGAGCTGACACAGTGCCGTGCGAGACCACTCTTGGGGAGACCGTTCTCGGGGAGGTCATGCTGTGAGAGGTCAATCGCTGAGTGCGGATCGATGGGATGTGGAGTGGATCGATAATTGCGGTCATGATGTGTCCTTTTGAACGTGAGAGAAAATCGTTAATTTTCAGGGGTTGTGGGGCTGGGCGGTTATGTTGGTTCTGACCGTAGCGAACGGGTGTTCGATAGTTTTCCCGAACATTTGTTCGTTGTCAAGACTTTTCCCGAACATTTGTTCCACGAACAAATGTTTGCCTTACCCCACGAACGCATGTACGATTCCCCCTATGTCTGACACCACACCCACCGCCCGCCAGCGCGAAATCCTCGAGGTCATCGAGGCCAGCATGCAAGAGCGTGGCTATCCGCCAAGTGTCCGCGAGATCGGTGAGGCCGTAGGTCTCAACTCCCCCGCCACCGTGCACAGCCACTTGGCCACCCTGCAAAAGCTCGGGTATCTGCGTCGCGACCCCACGAAGCCCCGCGCCATGGAAGTGCGCTTCGACACCAACTCAGGTATCGCCATGGAACGACGCCCCGCTCGTCACGTGCCACTCATTGGAGATGTTGCAGCTGGCACCAACGTGTTGGCACAACAAAACGTGGAAGACCTCATTCCTCTTCCCACCGATTTCACCGGTGAGGGCGATCTGTTTATGTTGCGTGTGCGTGGAGACTCCATGATCGACGCTGGCATTTTGGATGGTGACTATGTCGTTGCTCGTGAACAGAAAGTTGCTGATAACGGCGACATCATCGTTGCGGGCATCCCCGGCGACGAAGCAACCGTCAAGACCTACAAGCGCTCGGGCGACAACGTCACACTCATACCTGCGAACCCCACGATGGAACCAATGAAGTTCCGCTCTGATGAAGTATCGGTGTACGGCAAAGTCGTCACCGTCTTACGTCGTTTGTAGACGCGTCTCAATTACACGTCTAGCGACGGCAGCGCTAGCGCACTGACAAACGTTGCGCCACGCGTTGTAATGCGGAATCGGGTTGCACCACCGCTACTCGCACATGTGAAGAGCCACCTGCGCCATAGAAGTCTCCAGGACTCACCAACGCTCCGCCTTCGCGCGCAAGGCGTTCTGCAAACTGCCATGCATCACCAACATCGGCCCACAAATAAAAACCGCCGTCTGGCATCGGGAACTCATAGCCAGACCACTGTGACAACACGTCGGACATAAGTCGTAATCGCGACAAGTAACGCTCACGCTGAACACGAACATGTTCGTCGTCATCTAATGCTGCGACTCCAGCTGCTTGCGCTGGTCCCGGCACCATGAAACCAGCGTGTTTACGTACTTCTTTTAAATACTCCACAATGTCGGCATCACCTGCATAAAAGCCAACGCGCACTCCTGCCAAGTTTGATCGCTTCGACAACGAATGCACTGCAACAACCCCGTCTATTCCGTGTTGCAAAATCGACTGCGACGGACCCGACCAAGTGAATTCGGTGTAACACTCATCAGAAAATACGGGCACACCATGTGTGCGACCCCACGTTGCAGCAGCACCAAGATCATCAAGTGATCCCGTTGGATTGCTCGGGCTATTGACCCACAACAACAATGCGCGCTGGGTATCACTTTCTGAAACAGAACCAAGATCCAAAGTGCCATCAGCCTTGCTGGGAACTGGCACCGCACGTAGTCCTGCGAGTGTTGCACCCATCTCGTACGTGGGATACGACACCGCCGGATACAACACCGTGTCCCGATGAGGGCGACGCAATTTCATGTATTGCGGAGTAGTTGCGACAAACTCTTTTGTGCCAATACAGGCTGCGATGTGAGACGTCGGCATGTCTATTGCAAAACGGCGCGCCATCCACCGCGCAATGGAACGACGCAGTGCTTCAGATCCGATGCTTGCGGGATATCCACGTTCGCTATTGGATGATGACAACGCGGCAATCACCGCGTCTGGCGGTGGATCACAGGGTGTGCCGATGGATAAATCGACGATGCCACCTTCGTGGTCACGTGCAAGTGCCGCAAAAGCATCGAGGCGGTCATAGGGATATGGCGGTGGAACAAAACCTTGTTGATCACGGTCTGGCATGGTGTTTCTATCCTTGTCCCCACGTATCGGACACCACAAACTCGCGCAAGCGCCCAACAGATGCTTCAGAGAGACGTGCACGAATACGCATGCCGCCCTCTGCCTCTTCAGTCGAGACCACTTCACCTTCTCGGTGCACCGATGCCAACACATCTCCCCTGTCGAAGGGAATCACAAGCTCGGTGACCTTGGCGAGCGAACGCATGCGATCACCAATGGTGCGCAACAACACGTCGAGGCCCTCTCCTGTAAGCGCCGACACCGCCACTGATCCTTCGTAGTCACGCAATAAATCCGGAACGGCATCTTCGGCCAAATCACTTTTGTTAAACACAATGAACTCAGGAACTTGGTCGGCGTTGATTTCGGTTAACACTTCGCGCACCGCATCGATTTGATGATCGGGATACTGTGCACTTGCATCAACAACATGGATCAGCATGTCGGCCTCGCCCGCCACTTCTAGCGTGCTTTTAAATGCTTCAATCAAACCGTGCGGCAACTTGCGCACAAAGCCCACGGTGTCTGTTAACAGCACTGGTTCACCACCAGGTAGAGCAAGACGTCGCGTGGTGGGATCCAGCGTTGCGAACAATCTGTTCTCTGTGAGCACACCAGCCTTAGTGAGAGAATTCAACAGAGTGGATTTGCCAGCGTTTGTGTACCCCACAATGACCACCGACGACAGTCCGCTACGCGAGCGACTCTTTCTCTGCAATTGACGAGTGCGTTGTAGGTCTTTGAGATCATGTTCCAGTTTGGTGATGCGACGCATAATGCGACGACGATCAACTTCTAATCGTGTTTCACCGGGGCCTCGCGTACCGATACCAGCACCTTGCTGCGACATTGCTCCTGAAATACCACGGCGCAATCGCGGTAAGCGATAACGCAACAACGCAAGTTCCACTTGCGCCTTGCCTTCTTGCGTATGCGCGTTTTGGGCAAAGATGTCGAGAATCACCGCAGTGCGATCAAGCGCGGTACGACCAAGTGCTTTTTCGAGGTTGTATTGCTGACCCGGTGATAACTCGGCATCAAACACCACGGTGTCGGCGTCGACGGCCAAACACACATCGCGCAACTCATCAACTTTGCCTTTGCCGATGTACCACGCAGAGTCGGGAACATCGCGGCGTTGTGTCACACGTGCTGCTTCGTCTGCACCTGCCGTGTCGATAAGAAGAGTCAGCTCGTCGAGTCCTTCTTCAGTGTCTTCATCGCTTTGACCGTGCAACGTAACTCCCACTAGCACGATGCGTTCACGGAATGTGCGCTCAATGAGCGTCTGTCCAAGGGCTTCCTGGTACGGATTACTCACGCCTCAACCACAACTGTTGCCACAAATGTTGTTGGCCCAATAAGCACCGCGGTGCGATTCTCACGATCAATGCGTACGCGTGCATCACCGCCATCCATGTGCACTAACACTTCCTCGACACTTCCCGGTACCAGCCCCCACGCAATCGCTGCTTCAGCTCCTGCACACGCACCGGTGCCACATGCCATGGTGATGCCAGCCCCGCGTTCGTGTACGCGCAACGTGATCGCATGTTGTTCGGGGCCTGGTTCGATGATTTCCAGATTGATCTGTGGCACCTTCAACCCCAGCAACTCAAGATCTACTTCACGAACATTTTCGACACCAACCACCGAATGGGGATTCCCCAACGACACATGGCGCACGGGACGATCCGGATGACATTGCAGTGATGCCCAATTGTCTGGCTCAGGCAACGTATCGACAGATCCCATATGCACTTCTACGTGCAAGGTGTGAAGGTCATGAGATGATTCACCCAACACTTCCACTACGCGCACGCCAGCATCGGTAAACACCGAATACTCATGTGGGCCCGCACAACGATCTGCGATGTATGCAGCTTGTGTCAAACACCGAATGCCATTTCCGCTCATCTCGGCGCGCGAGCCGTCGGCGTTATACAACTCCATCCCGAGTGTGTGTTCATCTACGCGATCAAGAAGCAACAGGCCATCGGCGCCGATACCTGTGCGACGATCACACCACTGCACTGCCAAGTCAGGCCACGGTTGTGCTGGAACTCCTTGGGTGCGGTCAAACACCAGGAAGTCATTTCCCAGACCGTGGTGTTTTGTCAGTGACCATTTCATAGATACATGCAGACTATGACAAAGAAGCAGTAACGACAGGGGCGACTTTTGGAACAGCGCTATGGGCGTCATCGTCGATGTCGATCCAGGTGATTCGTGGGTCACGACGAAACCAGCGTTCTTGTCTCACTGCAAATTGACGCGTCCGTAGCACCACCATCTCGATGGCTTCGTCCAACGTGACCTCGCCGTTGAGGTACGCGATGACTTCTTTATACCCCAACGCCTGTGCAGCTGTTGCAGATAATCCCCCCGGTGCTGCCACCAGTGACTGCACCTCATCAACGAGCCCGGCCGCCACCATCGCATGCACACGGGTCTCAATACGGCGCCCCAGCGCTTCACGAGACCATCGGATGCCAATCATCGTGATGTCGGTTGCGGGAAATTGATCAAGACCCGGCCCAAACGAACTAAATGTGGTTCCGCTTCCCCGACACACTTCAAGTGCGCGAATAATGCGTCGTCTGTTATTTGGTTCCATCTTCTCGGCTGCACGCGGGTCACGAGATACAAGTTCGCCATACAGTTCCGCTGTGTTGGGGTTGTTCTCTAATTCAATACGAATCTCTGGCCATTCACCAGGCATCGACAATCCATCAACGATTGCACTCACATACAAACCGGTTCCGCCCACCACAAGTGCCCGCCCACCAATTGCATCAATTTCTGCAAACGATTTCTGAGCATGTTCAAGATACGCCGCGACAGTGAAACGATCCGTCGGTTCCACGAGATCAATACAGTGGTGCGGCACCCGCTGTTGATCTTCCACCGTTGGCTTTGCGGTGCCAATGTCCATGCGTCGATACACCTGCATGGCATCTGCGGCAACGATGTGCACCGGTGTTGCAGAAGAGGACGCAACCTCCATTGCCACATCGCTTTTCCCACTGGCCGTGCAACCAAGCACGATGACAGGCGGCAACATCAAATGATCTAGCCCGCACTCACGGGAATGCGGATGCGGTGTGTTGCCTCACGCGTCACTTCAATGAGAACGCCTTCAAGAAAGTGAGGTGCTCCACGAGTGATTTCCACCAAAGCAAAGGTTCCGGGGCGCAGCGGTGTCTTTGATGGAAAGTGCACCAACTTGTTTTGGCGCGTCCGACCAGAAAACACGCCTTCGTTTCGTTTGCTGGGTCCTTCAACGACAACTTCTTCGATGCGTCCAACACGTGCTTGGTGTTTCAACAACGCGCTGCGCTCGACAACTGCACGCAAACGCTCAAAACGCTCGGCAATCACTGCCGGGTCAACAAAGTGATCGACCATTTGGGCGGCTTCTGTTCCCTCGCGAGGAGAAAAAATAAACGTGTATGCAGAATCGAAATCTGCTTCTGCCGACACTTCCAGCGTGTGCACAAAATCGTCTTCTGTTTCACCGGGAAATCCAACGATGATGTCTGTGGTGACAGACAGATCCGGAATCAGCTGTCGCGCTTCACGCAAGCGTTCGAGATATCGATCTGCCGTGTAGCCGCGATGCATTAATGCGAGTACACGATCACTCCCGGCCTGCAACGGATAATGCAAGTTTTCACACACCGTGGGTGTTTGCGCCATTGCTTCCAACACGTCACGACGCATGTCTTTGGGGTGAGGGCTGGTGTAACGCACTCGTTCAATACCGGGCACGGTGCCTACCTCGCGAAGAAGTTGGGCAAACATTGGACGCGCCTTCACATCTTCACCGGCATGACGAGCAGCGATGGCGAGGTCACGGCCATAACTGTTGACGTTTTGTCCAAGCAGTGTCACTTCAGTAACGCCCTGTTGTGCAAGTGAACGCACTTCATCAACAATGTCGGCAAAGGGACGACTGATTTCTTTCCCACGCACCGTTGGAACGATGCAAAACGCGCACGTGTTGTCGCAGCCAATTTGCACCGTCACCCATGCGGTGAAGGTTGTCTCACGACGCACCGGCAACGCACTGGGGAACAATGCGTGATCATCGATGACGGCTTCTTCAAGAATCTCTGTCACTGGTCCACGTGTACGCGCGATGTCTAACAAATCAGTGGTGCGATGAACGTTGTGTGTTCCCATCACTACGTCGACCCACGGAGCACGATCTTGCACTACAGATTTGTCTTTTTGAGACAGACACCCGGCCACCACAATTTGGCGACCCTGGCGTTCGTCTTTCCAGGTCTTTAGCCACCCGAGAGTGCCATACAACTTGTTGTCGGCGTTTTCTCGAATACAACAGGTGTTCAGAACCACCACATCGGCATCGTCTTGATGTTCAACGCGACCGTATCCATCGGCTTCCAAAAGGCCCGAGATGCGCTCAGAGTCGTGTTCGTTCATCTGGCACCCGAAGGTGTGCACGATGTACCGAGGCGCGCCCTCAGACAGCCCCGTACCCGTTTCCTGATGATCGCCCTGAGGGGATGTGGTACTCACAATCCCCTCAGGCTATCTAGGACGTAACAGCGTTACGGCGTGGTGACGCCGGACGCAACATAAGCCCACTTACCGCTCTTCTTCGACTGCACCATGACGGAGAGGGACTGTTTCGAGCCGTTCTTTATTGCAATGGTTGCTGTTACCGACTGCGACTTCTTCGCGATGTTTACGGTCTTAACATTCCGACCAGATGTTCCGTACTTTGAACTGATGGATCGGACAACTATCCGACACGTAGACCGCTTACATGTCCTTGCTTTCGCAGTTACGGTCAATGTCATTGATTTCCCAACATTCTTTCGTTGGATCTTCACAGTTGTGCGAGTCTTTACCTTGAACGAAGCGGGTGCGACTGCATTGGCCATTGTTTGAACACCCGATGAGGCAGCAGCTGCTGCAAATCGAATTTCAGGAATGGTGACTAACCAGCCATCAGTTCCTTGCGACGCTGCAGTCCAGCGTGTCCATGTAGGCGTTCCTGAGCTCCCGCCATCGGTTCTCTGTAACGCAAGCGCTGCCGATGCAAATTCAGTCGTCGCAGCTACTTCGGGAGTTGCACCGAAGAAATTCAATATGGCTGCATCGCTAAGAACGGCAGTCATCTGCGACACATTTTGCGTGCCATCACTCCATGTAAGTGGCGCCGAGACGCCATACGTCAACTGTGGTGGTACACCCGGTTGTGAAGGCACTGTTAATAGCGATCCCATGTATGAACGACTACTTGCGAACAAAGCCCCCGTAAAGATCGGGTCATTTGTTGTGTCCAGACTCAAGACCAAATTAGCGGACAATGCTTCATGGGTGTTTTGTGTGTACTGACAAGCTTCGACTGGAACTTGACTACATCCAACTTGTTGT
>JBIJAO010000001.1:0-128862 GCA_044345725.1 Ilumatobacteraceae bacterium
ATCCGCCAACGTCTTAGAAATAGCAGCCGTCAACGTGGTCTTACCATGGTCAATATGACCCATCGTTCCAATATTCACATGAGGCTTATTACGCTCAAACTTTGCCTTACTCATGGGGTTCTCCTTAATGGTGGTTGTTAGTTGTTGAAATTTTCGATTGGTAGCGACGATCGGGATCGAACCGATGACCTTCCGATTATGAGCCGGATGCTCTGACCAACTGAGCTACGTCGCCCTGGTCGTTATGACCAAGTGATTGCTTCGCATCTTTTTTCGTAGAAGGCATTTCTTTTTTGAAATGTTTTCGTGGAATATTGATTGCGATGCAGCCAGATGGCTGAGCCCTCTGTGGGAATCGAACCCACGACCTTTTCCTTACCATGGAAATGCTCTGCCGACTGAGCTAAGAGGGCGTGCGCGCGGAAGCAAAGCCCCCGAGAGCCGAAGGAAAAAGGATAGCGGTGAATCCCCCTAACGGGCATTAGGTTGTCAACGCGTGGAACCCATCACCATTCGCTTTGCCACCGAGGCCGACGCGCCCGCCATTGGTGCGATCTATAACTATGAGGTCGAAAACGAGACCTCAACGTTTGACCTTGTCCCGCGATCTCTTGATGAACAACGCAGTTGGCAGGCAGCACGAAGTGGCGCATTTGCAGTGATTGTTGCCGAAGCCGGTGGAGAGGTCGTGGGGTTTGGAGCGTTGTCTCCATACAAAGAGCGTGCCGCCTACCGCTCGTCGGTGGAAGATTCGGTCTATGTAAGGCGAGATATGGCCCGCCAAGGAATCGGCCAGGCCCTTCTTCGTCATTTGCTGGCCACTGCCAAAGACGGCGGATTTCATACTGTGCTCGCTCGGATCGCAACAGATAATGAGGCATCAATTGCCTTGCATCAGGCGCTGGGGTTTGATGTGGTGGGCATTGAAAAGCAAGTGGGACGCAAGTTCAACCGCTGGCTCGACGTGATGTTGCTTCAAACCATGCTTGAGTAGAGGCGTGCATGAAGCACGCCGTGTTGAAAGAAACGCGCTGAAACAGCACATGACCCCGCTGGAAAACCAGCGAGGTCATGCACGGGTTGGGCTGTTTCATGGCAATGCCATGGTGGGCCGGGAAGGATTCGAACCTTCGTAGGCTGTGCCGGCAGATTTACAGTCTGCTCCCTTTGGCCGCTTGGGTACCGACCCCGGAGTCTTGCAGGCTATCGGATAGGTAGCCTCGCTTCCATGCCGTCGTTTGATGTTGTTTCAGAAGTTGATCGCCAAGAACTGCGTAATGCCGTTGACCAAGCACAACGTGAGATGTCCCAGCGTTTCGACTTCAAGGGCACAAACTCAGAAATCGAGCAGAACGAGCTCGTGATCACCATCCGCACCATCAGCGAAGACAAGGCTCGCGCCGTTCGCACCCTCCTCGAGGAAAAGTTTGTGAAACGCGGCCTGTCACTAAAAGGAATCGAGTGGGGCAAGTTTGAGCAAGCCTCGGGTGATTCCATTCGTCAAGTGGTCACCATCAAGGTGGGCATCTCGTCCGACAAGGCCAAAGAGATCAACAAGATGATCAAAGAAAAAGGCCCCAAAGGTATGAGCAGCCAGACCCAAGGTGATCAGGTGCGAGTAACTAGCAAGAAGCGAGACGACTTGCAAGAAGTGATGACGATGTTGAAAGGCGCCGACCTCGGCATTCCTTTACAGTTCGAAAACTTCCGCGACTAACTACTTCAGTCTTCTGCTGGAGTTTCAGCGGCGCGCTTTTGTAACTCGGTCACAACACTGGCATCAGCAAGTGTTGTGGTGTCACCCAAATTGCGACCTTCTGCAACGTCACGAAGCAATCGACGCATGATTTTTCCGGAACGAGTCTTTGGAAGATCAGGCGTGAAGTAAATGGTCTTTGGCTTTGCAATTGCGCCAATCTCGCCTGCGACGTGATTACGCAATACTTGCTCATCAACTGTTTCTCCGCCACGCAAAGTGACGAACGCGATGATTGCTTGACCTGTTGTTGCATCGTTTGCACCAACAACTGCAGCTTCAGCAACGCTTGGGTGCGACACCAATGCGGATTCCACTTCGGTTGTTGAAATGCGGTGACCCGATACGTTCATGACGTCGTCAACGCGACCAAGCAGCCACAAGTAACCGTCGTCATCCAACTTGGCGCCGTCTCCCGCAAAGTACTTGCCTTCGAAGCGACTCCAATATGTTTCTTGATAACGCTCGGGGTCTCCCCAAATGCCGCGCAACATGCCTGGCCACGGATGTGACAACGTGAGATAACCGCCACCTTTGTCGGTTGTCTTGCCAGCGTCATCAACAAGTTCTGCACCAATGCCCGGCAACGGGAATGTTGCAGAACCTGGCTTTGTCACAGTGACACCAGGAAGAGGGCTGATCATGATGCCACCTGTTTCGGTTTGCCACCATGTGTCAACGATTGGACAGTTATTGCCACCAATGTGTTCGTGGTACCACATCCACGCTTCAGGGTTGATGGGTTCACCCACGCTGCCGAGCAAACGAAGTGAAGAAAGGTCATGTTTTGCAGGCTCTTCTGCACCCCACTTCATGAACGTACGAATTGCAGTGGGCGCGGTGTAGAAGATGGTGACCTTGTACTTTTCGATGATTGACCAGAAACGATCGTTACCGGGATAGTTCGGAACACCTTCGTACATCACTTGTGTTGCACCGTTTGAAAGCGGGCCGTACACGATGTAACTGTGTCCGGTGATCCAGCCAACGTCGGCGGTGCACCAATACACATCTTTTTCAGGATTCAAATCGAACACGTACTTGTGTGTGTATGTCACGTGTGTGAGATAACCACCTGTTGTGTGCATGATGCCCTTGGGCTGGCCAGTGGTTCCTGATGTGTATAGCAAGAACAACAGTTGTTCGCTGTCCATTGGCTCTGCTGGGCAATCGCTTGACGCTTTTGCCATGAGGTCGTGATACCAGTGATCGCGACCATCTTTCATTTCAACATCGTTCTTGCCGCGTTGAACAACAACAACGTGTTCGATACTTGGTGTATTCGCTACTGCTTCGTCTGCTTGTGGCTTGAGTGCGAATACTTCACCACGACGGTAACCACCGTCTGCAGTGATGAGAATTTTTGCTTCTGCGTCGTTAATGCGGTCGGCAAGTGCTTGCGAAGAGAAACCACCGAACACAACAGAGTGCGCAGCACCGATACGTGCACATGCGAGCATCGCAACTGCAGCTTCAGGAATCATCGGCAGATAGATGTTGATGCGATCACCTTTTTGCACACCAAGTGACTTGAGTGCATTGGCGAACTTCTTCACCTCATCTAGAAGTTGTGCATAGGTGATGGTACGAGTGTCGCCAGGTTCGCCTTCGAAGTGAATTGCGACCTTGTCACCACGGCCAGCCTCGACGTGGCGATCGAGACAGTTGTAGGACACATTTAATTGACCGCCCACGAACCACTTGGCAAACGGGAGATCCCATTCACACACAGAGTCCCATGGCTTTGCCCACGACACCAACTCGCTTGCTTGGCGGGCCCAAAAGGCTTTGTAGTCCTTCTTTGCCTCATCATAAAGGGCGTTGTCAGTCACCAAAGCGTTGCTAGTAAAGGCGCTTGATGGTGGAAACTTGCGCTGCTCAAGGAGCAGGTCATCAAATGCAGCGTTCTCTTTATCGGCCATTTTTCCCCCTAGGTCGAACCCTGAGACTAGTAAAGGAACTACGAAATGGCCCACTCGCACACGCTGAAAGCACCAAGTCCGTTGGGATCGGTGAGCGCTTCTGCCTCACTTACCCGACTGCGCATGCGAATGGCCTCGAGATCTGGCCGAGATGCTTTCTCGACCCACACCTTCTTGCCTTCCTCGACCAATTCATCGATCCCCCACCGGGCCAGAAATTGTGCCTGAGTGCGCACCGCGTCGGGCTCACGAACGTTTTGTAGTTGGTCGATTAGCACCTGAACGGTGATGTCTTGCTCGCCAGGTTGACGTAAGTAGTGCGCACCACGTTGATGACCAACGTATGTGCGCAACCATTCTCGATAGGGCCTACTCACCAGTTCGACTGTGAGCGCGGTGCAATAGTCGATCACTACAACACGTCCTTGTTGCAACGACGACAACGTGGAATGCAACCATTGTTGTGCGTCATGTTGCCATGGCAGGCGCGTGCCATGAGGTGCACTAGGAGGAAACATGCTCGGGGGCTCGGCGACGTGTAACACTTCCACGCATTGATCGCCGATCATATCGACGTGCGCAAGGCGCCAACCACTGTCATACACCCAAAGATCAAACGGCAAGTTGTCGAGTAACTCGTTTGCAATCACCACACCGCACGTAATTTCTGTTGGCATGTCGCTCACGCTGATGACGCCATCTGGATGCATCGCACGTTGACGAGCAGATGTTTCCACCGCGATATAAGTCAATGCGTCACTGCATTGTGGTTGTGCCGAAAGAATGGAACGCGCCAATGTGCCGGGACCAGCACCCGCGTCAACAACTGTGAATTGCGATGGACGTCCCGCTGCTATCCACTGATCATCAATCATGCGCGCCAGTACTGCACCAAATAGTGGTCCTACTTCAGGTGATGTGATGAAGTCACCACGTCGTCCGGCGCGACCAGTGTTGTCATCACCGGAATAAAAACCGAGTTCGCCATACAACGCCACCTGCATGAAGTGACGAAAAGAGATAGGACCGTTATTGGCAGCAATAGCTGCCCGAATGTCGTCAGCCGCCGATGGCACTGGTCAACGAAGCGAGATCGCCAAAGTGAAGAACAACGCCTGGCAACACACCTAATGCAAGAGTTGCGATGCCGGTGATGGCAAGTGCAACAACAAGTGCTGGTTGTACGCGCACTGGAGTGGTGTCACCGTCTGGAACGGGACGCATCCACATTTCGCGCATGACGTTGCCGTAGTAGCCAAATGCGATCATTGAGTTCACCGCGCCGATAACTGCTAATGCATATCCCCAATTAGTTCCCGCTGAAATAAGCGCCTCGAACGATGCGAACTTGCCGATCCAGCCGCCGAGTGGCGGAATGCCAGCTAGTGACGCCATAAAGATTGTCATTAGTGCAGCGAGACCAGGTGCGTACGAGAACAATCCGCCGTACGAGGAAATTTCGCCACTTCGTGTTTTACGACTGACCGCGATGACTACAGCAAACACACCCAAGTTGGTGGCTGCATAGACAATCAAATACGTCACGACTGCGCGCAGTGCATCGTTTGCTGCAGTGGGAGTTTCACCAGCAACAGCAAGAGGCATGAGGATGAATCCGCCTTGGCTGATCGATGAATACGCCAACATGCGCACGATGTTTGTTTGCTTCAGCGCAAGCAAGTTGCCCACTGTCATCGTGAGTGCGGCGAGAATCCAAAACACTGGTTGCCACACGTCTTTTGAACCTGGGAAGGCGAGATACACCACAACCACCATGGCCACGAAACCTGCTGCCTTTGAAGCGACCGACAAGAACGCAGTGACAGGAGTTGGTGCTCCTTGATACGCATCGGGAGCCCATGAGTGGAACGGAACTGCAGAGATCTTGAAGGCAAAACCAAACACCACAAACACAACAGCAAGCGCGCGGATTGCAGTGAGATCATCACCAAGATAAATAGCAATGTCAGTCAGTTTCGTTGAATTTGAAATGCCGTACAGCAACGACATGCCATAGAGCAAAATCGCAGATGCGAACACGCCAAGAAGGAAATACTTCACGCCAGCTTCATTGCTCTTGATGTCGCGCTTGCGCCATGCAGCCATCATGTAGGCCGGAATGGACAAGAACTCGAGTGCAATAAAGATGGAAATGAGGTCGCGACTTGATGTCATCATGACCATGCCGAGGATGCTGGCGAGCATCAAGAACCAATACTCACCCTCGTAATACTCGCCTTCTCTGATGTAGTCAGAGGACAACAAAATGATGACGTAGCCCGCAAGCAAGAACAAGCCTTTTAATACAAGGCTGAAGTCATCGACGACATATCTGCCCTCGAACAAACTCCGTGTCCCTTCATCACTCAGTGCAAGTGTGAGAACCGGAATAAATGCACCCAACAAGGTGAAGCCCGTAACGGGAGCAAGCACCCACTTGTTGTGATCAGCCAAGAACAGGTCAAGCAAGATCACCAACACAATGCCGCCCGCGAGAACAATCTCGGGCGCAATCGCGTGGTAGTCAAACTTTGGTGACACCCACTCACTAGCTAAGAGCGTTGCAAGCACCGGTCAGCCTCCGAATGCCTGCAAGGTATTGACCACAGCTGGGTCGATGACTTTGAAAAGAAGATGTGGGTACACACCAAACAACACGATGGAAATCAAAAGTGGTGACCATGCAATCCACTCGTAGATGTTGACATCGTGCATGTCGTCGTGATCGCCATGGCCGTGACCATGACCTGAGAACTCTTCAGATGGTTCACCAAACGCCGTGCGCTGGTAGAGCCACAACAAATACGCAGCTGCGAGCACTGTTCCGAGTGCCGCAACAACCATGTAAACGCGGAACACTTCTTCAGATAGTCCTGCTGCTGGCTGGTATGCCGACAAGATTGCGGGGAATTCACCCCAGAAACCTGCAAGACCTGGAAGCCCAAGAGATGCCATCGCGCAGAATCCCATAATCCATCCGAGTTTTGGAAGTTGCTTCAACAAGCCACTGAGACGTGCGATCTCGAGCGTGTGATAACGCTCTTTCACACTTCCTGCAACAAAGAACAACATGCCAGTGATGAGTCCGTGTGCGACCATGCCAAACACCGCGGCATTCACACCAAACGGGGTGAGCGTGGAAATACCAAGCATCACAAAACCCATGTGCGCAACCGACGAGAACGCGATGAGTCGCTTCATGTCTGTTTGTGCGAGACATCCGAGCGCACCGTAAATAATGCCGATCACTGCGAGAAGTCCGATCCATGGTGCCCACTCTCGTGCCGCATCAGGAAGGACCGGAATTGCAATACGAATGAAGCCGTAGGTTCCCAACTTCAGCAAGACGGCGGCCAAGATGACCGAACCTTGCGTTGGTGCTTGCGTGTGAGCATCTGGCAACCATGTATGGAATGGGAACATCGGCACCTTGACAGCGAAACCGATGAACATTCCCGCAAAGATCCACACCTGCGTGTTCTTTGCGATCGCGCCACCGTTTTCCACCAAGTACGGAATTGCAAAGCTTTCTGCGCCGGTCTTGAAGAACAATGCGAGGAACGCAACCAACATGAGCGCTGATCCGAACATCGTGTACAAGAAGAACTTGAGCGATGCGTATTGACGGTTTTCGCCACCCCACACACCGATCATGAAATACATCGGCAATAGCACCAATTCGAAGAACACGAAGAACAAGATGAGGTCTTGTGCCATGAAGCTTCCGGCCATACCGGTCTGCAAGACGAGCATCAAGATAAAGAACGCCTTCGGATTCCCTGGCGCAGGCACATGATTCCAGCTGTAGATCATCACCAAAACGGTGATGACCATCGACAAGATGTACAGCGGTAACGCAATGCCATCGATGCCGATGAAGTACGTCGACTTAATGACTGAGATCCACTCAGTCTGTGCAACGAACTGCATGCTGCCGGCTTTGTCATAGTCGAACTGGAGCAACGTAAAGATGCCCACTCCGAGGGTTGCCAATGCCGTCACAAGAGCAATTGTCTTGTGCAGTGTTTCTTCGCGCTTCGGGATGAAGAGCATGATGAGGACACCTGCCAACGGCAAAAAAGTGCCGACTGATAGGACCCAGTTGTGGTCGCGGAGGACTTCCATTCCTACGTGCTCCCTCAGGTGTTGATGATGACTAGGACAAGAGCACCGATGGCGGCTGCGCCGAACAACAGTGCTCCGTATTGACTGACTTTTCCGGATTGAACGGGACGAAGCGCCGAACCAGCACCTTGTGCTGCAGCGCCCGAGCCATTCACTGCTCCGTCGACCACTCGCTGGTCAACGTTGCGATATACCCACCGCGAGGTGTTGCGAACGGAAATACCGGTTCCATTCACAACGCCGTCGAGGATCTTTTGGTTAAACCAATACGCGCCACGTGCAATGGGATATGCGATGGCGCGAACAATGACTTTTTCATACAGGTGATCGAGGTAGTACTTGTTCACCAGGAATGAGTGACCTGCACCCAGCAACTTGTTGCGCTTGGTGAGACCAGCAAGTGCGCGGTTCTTACGTTCGAACACTTGAACAGACAAGAACCAGCTCACCAACATTCCGGCAAACACGATGGCGAGCGACAGTGCACCCTTTGACCACTTGAACTTGGCGTGGCTGATCGATGGTGCATAACAAATGCCATCGGTTGGTGTTTCTTTGCCACACGGTGAGCTGTATCCACCCTCTTCGGCCTGCGGCATAATCGCGACAATGCGTGACTCCCCTGCGCCGCCATGAGCTTCTGCAATGCCAGTGGTGCTCACCACAGCACCACTTGGCTCGACCCACTTCTTCATGTTTTCCCAGCCAGGGCCAAACGGTGTGGCGTTTAAGAAACCGGCACCAATTGCAAGAGTGGCCAAGATGATAAGTGGAATGGTGATGAGTGGTCCGGACTCACGCGGACCATGTGATGCATGTGCACCGTGCGCATCGTGTCCGGCGTGTGAATCATGGGAATCGTGCGCGTCATGTGAGTCAAGAGCATGTGCATCGTGTGCGTGATCAGATGCGTGATCGTCGTCATGATGTTCGCCAGCTGCTGCACCGCGTGGTGAACCAAAGAAGGTGAGATACGTGGCGCGTGTCATGTATGCGGCAGTGAGGAATGCACCCGCCAAACCGATGATCATGAACAGGGTGTAACCGTTGTGCCCAACGTTGTCGATGATTTCGTCTTTTGAGAAAAAGCCTGACAATGGAAACACACCACACAGCGCGAGCGTGCTGATGATCCACGTTGTGAAAGTGATCGGCATGAACTTGCGCAAACCGCCCATGTCTTTTTTCATGTCGAACGAGTGATGCGATGCGCTGTGGCTGATGGAACCCGCAGCCAAGAACAAACATGCTTTGAAGAACGCGTGGGTAAAGATGTGGAATACCGCTGGCAACCATGCGCCAGCGCCAAGACCCATCATCATGTAACCCAACTGGCTGACAGTGGAGTACGCGAGCACCTTCTTAATGTCGTTTTGCACGAACGCAAGTGCTGCCGCGATGAGAATGGTGATACCGCCAATGATCACGATGAAGTTGAAACTTGAACCGGTGATGTTGAGACCTTCCCAGAACACTGGGTAGAGACGTGCCACCAAGAACACACCAGCAACAACCATCGTTGACGAGTGAAGGAGCGAGCTAACAGGTGTAGGGCCAGCCATGGCGTCTGGCAACCATGTGTGAAGCGGGAACTGACCGCTCTTACCAATACATGCAATGAACAATGCCACTGCTGCAACCGTGATTGCTGCGCTGCTTGGATCGCCGGACAACGCCCACGCAGAGACGCCGCGAATGGAGAAACCGGAAACGCCCAGAGTCTTTTGTGTCCAATCATTAGCTGCAAAGAACAACACCGACGTACCAACGAGAAGTCCGACGTCGCCGGTACGGGTCGTGAAGAACGCTTTGAGCGCAGCGCGGCTGTTGGCGCCATCTTCCCACCAATGTCCGATCAACATGAACGAACACAGTCCCATGATTTCCCAGCCGAGGATGAGCTGCAACATGTTGTCGGCGATGACCATGTTCATCATGCCGGCAGAGAACAATGTCAAGGCTGCAAAGAAGTGCGTGTAACGACGATCACCGTGTAGGTATTCGACCGAATAGATCTGCACCAGTGTGGAGATGAACGCAACAACAATGAGAACGGTGAGTGACAATCCGTCCATGTGCTGACCAATGGTGAAATCAAAACCACCGGTGGTCCACCATGTCCACGACTTGATGACGGGCGCCATGGCAGCACCCTTTGGTGCTGCATTAACCGCATCAATCCATTGCCACACCGCCATGGCGGAGAAGAACAATGTGGCGAGCATCGACAAAATGCCAAGCTCTGAGCCCTTCATTGGCAACTTCTTGCCAAAGAAGATGATCAAAAAGAACGCAACTGCAGGGATGATCGGAATAATCCAGGCGTTCTCTAAGAACCACCCGGATGCTTGCACGACCTCGGCCACGCCTGCTGACTCTGCACCAAACATGGGGTTAGCCCTTCATCTCTGCAAGATCATCAAGTGCGATGGATCGACGGTTGCGATACACCAGCAAGACCATTGCCAAACCAACACCAACTTCTGCCGCCGCAACTGCGATGACATACAAGGCAAAAACATGTCCGTCGACCGAACCGTTTCGCAATGAGAAAGCGATGAGGTTGATGTTGACAGAGTTCAAAATGAGCTCAATCGACATCAGCACCATTACAGCGTTGCGGCGCGTGATAACGCCGTACACGCCAATGCAAAAAAGGACAGCACCAAGAAAGAGGAACTGATTCAGCAACATGTGGTCAGTCCTTCCGTGCCAAAACAATTGCGCCAGTAAGGGCTGCGGTGAGAACAAACGACAGTGCCCAGAATGGCAACACGTATGGTCCAAAGATCGAGTCCGACACTTGCTGGACGCTCACAGGTGTGGTGTCTTGTGGCAACTTCTCGTCACCAAAACCATCGGCTAGCGCATAGAGCATTGCCGCAAGAAGAATCGCAGCAATTGGAATGCTGATGAACCAATTGCGATTGTCGAGATTTGCTTCGCCGCCAATACGTGCGCGGGTGAGCATTGTTCCGAAAAGGAACAGCACCATCACGGCACCGATGTAGACGAGAACTTGAGTGACGGCCACAAATTCGGCAGCCAACAAGATGTACTGAGCCGCGATGCCTGCGAGAACAAGCACCAACCACAACGCTGCGTGCACAACATTTCGCGAGGTAACAACGCGCAATGCGGCGACAATCATCACTGCAGCGATGATGCCAAACCCAATGTTTTGGGCAACGAGAACGTCAGACGCGATCATCTACTTCTTGCCCTTCTTGTCTGCGCCAGCTTCAAGATCTGGCGCTTCAGGTACGGTCTCCATCCACTCGCCTAGTTTCACCTTGTCGTGCAACAAGTCGGCGATGCGAGGCTCGGAGTATTCATACTCTGGGCTCCAGAACAAAGCATCAAACGGACACACTTCAACACAGATGCCGCAATACATACAGAGTGCATAGTCGATGTCGAAACGGTCGAGTTTGTTGACTTTGCGCGGTGCACCACCGGCGCGACGAGGTGGAGCTAGCTCTTTGTGACCTTCAATGTAAATACACCAGTCAGGACACGAACGTGCACACAACATGCATGATGTGCAGTTTCCTTCGTGCAATGCAATAACGCCACGTGCACGGATTGGCGGGCTCTCTTTTTCGTGCGGGTACTGCACGGTGTCGGCACCATTTTGTACGGTGCGCTTGAACGTGCCAAGAGTGACACCAAGACCTTTGATCAAACCAGGAACTTTTGCCATCAGACTGCCACCTTCAGGATTCCTGTCACCACAATGTTGATGAGTGACACTGGAATGAGAACTTTCCAAGCGAAGCGCTGCAATTGATCTTCGCGGAAACGCGGGTAACTAAAGCGCACCCACATCATGAAGAACGCGAGAACAATCATCTTGGTGAAAAGAATGAGCGGACCAACGATGTTCATCCAGTTATCGATGTCATCAATTGATGTCCATCCAAACCATGCGAATGGAACGCCCCAGCCACCCAAGAACAAAATTGATGCGATCATCGCGAACACGCCGGCGGTGGCGTATTCACTGATGAAGAAGATGAGGAATCGGAAGCCCGAGTACTCGGTCATGTAACCCGACACAAGTTCCGACTCAGCAATTGGCATGTCGAATGGAGTTTGTGTGAGTTCTGCTTGCACCGCGATCATGAAAATGATGAACGCAACAAACTGCGTGAGAATGTACGGGTTGCCAAGACCATCCCAGCCAAACATTGATCCGGCGTTTTGTGCAACAACAATTTGTTGCAGGTTCATGGTGCCGGCCTGAATGACCACACCGACAACAGCAAGAATCATTGGCAATTCGTACGCGATCAACTGACCAGCGGCACGCAAACCACCAAGCAATGAATACTTGTTTGCGCTCGCCCAGCCAGCCATCAGAATGCCGAGCACGGAAATAGATCCGACTGCTAACGCGTAGAACAAACCGGTTTCAAAGTTGGTGAACCACGCATCGGGACCAAATGGAACAACTGCCACCAACAGAAACGTTGAGGCCAAGACAACAAGCGGTGCGATCCGGAAGATGAACTTGTCTGCACGCTCTGGTTGAATGTCTTCTTTTTGTAGCCACTTACCAACTTCAGCAAACAACTGCAGCGATCCGTACGGGCCCGCTTCCATTGGTCCAAGACGACTCTGCATAAACGACATCATCTTGAACAAGAACAGATACACGATGGTGCCTGCTGGCAAAAGAACAGCAACGAGCCCTCCGACAACGCGAAGAATCGACTGCACCCAATACGGCAGGTCAGAAGCGAGAAGTGCTGCGCTCATTAACGATCAATGTCTCCAAGAATGAAGTACAGGGAGGCCAAGATCGTGATGATGTCGGGTACGTACACACCCTTCAACAGCCATGGCGTGATTGAAATGTTGTTGAACGATGCGCTACGAATCTTCACGCGGAACGGACCAAGGTCACCCTTCGACACAACGTAGTAACCCATTTCGCCAAGTGGATTCTCGGTCGATACCCATGCTTCGCCTTCTGGCACTTTGATGATCTTTGGAACTTTTGTCATCACCGGACCAGACGGAATGGTCTCGATGAGTTGTTCAACGATCTTGCATGATTCGCGTGTTTCTTGCAGGCGAATCCAGCAACGCGCAAATGAGTCGCCGTCTGGATGAGTCCACACTTTCCAATCAGCTTTGTCCCATGCCATCGGAAGTGACTGATCACGGCGCAGGTCCCAATCAACTCCACTTGCGCGAAGGTTTGCACCTGACAAGCCGTACTGCAACGCGACATCTTTTGGAATGATTCCGATTCCGCGTGTACGTGATTGAAAGATTTCATTGCCAAACAACAAATCTTCAATCTCATCGCAGAAGTTACGCAGTTTGCGCACGACGTTGCGAGTCTCTTCGATCCAGCCTGCGGGCAGATCGTCTTTCAGTCCACCGATGCGGTCGAAGTTCGGGTGGAAGCGTCCACCAGTTGCACCTTCAATAAGGTTCAACACATATTCGCGATCGCGGAACGCCATGAACACCGGAGTAACAGCGCCCATCTGCACACCGAGGTCACCCAAAAACAGCGACACGTTTGCAATACGCGAAAGTTCAAAAAGAATGGTGCGGATGTGTTGTGCACGAGCAGGTGCTTCAACACCCATCAACTTTTCGGCGGCCAAGATAAACGGCACTTCGTTTGCAAAACTGCCCAACCAGTCGATGCGGTTGACCAACGCAGTGACTTGAGGGAAGGTGCGAACTTCGGTGAGTTTTTCGTAACCGCGATGCATGTATCCGGCTGACGGCTCTGCCCACACCACTTGTTCACCGTCGAGACGAGCAATGATGCGAAGTGTTCCGTGCGTTGCAGGGTGCTGCGGCCCGATGTTGAGGGTCATGCCCTCTGTTTCAAGTTCAACATTGACACGCGCATCAGCAGCTTGCGATGCGATGTACGCCAATTGTTGACGGTCTCCGAGCATCGTCATGATTCACTCTCCTCGTCGTCACCATCACCTGGCAATGGTTCAACGTCGACAATTCCTGGCCATGGTTTCACGATGCGTGCAAGCAACGGGAAATCTTTGCGTAACGGGAAGCCTTCAAAGTCCATCGGCAAGTACATGTGGCGAAGATCGGGATGACCAGCAAATGAAATGCCAAACATTTCCCACGTTTCGCGTTCGTGCCAATTGGCTCCCGCAAAAACAGGCACCCATGACTCAACTACTTCTGCGTTGTCGGGAACATCGCACTTGAAATGAACACCAATCGAAGTGTGTGGTTCGGTCAACCGCGCGAGCATCTGCATACGTGTGTCACCGCCGGTGTATCCCTGACGAATGGTGGGATCAATTTCGGCCTTTGGCTGGGTGGGGTCTTCTTCGCCCTTGCCAAAAGGGGACGGCTTCCAGTCGATCGCGGACAGATAACAGAAGTACGTAAAACCAGCGTCTTTTGCAATTTCTGCTGTGCGTCGCCAAGCGTCGGTGCGCACGCGAATCCAAATGTCGTCGCCTGGCTTCATGAGCGAGTCGACCACTGCGTCGCCAAGTGCGTTCAACAAACGCGCAAGTGCTTCTTCACGAACGGTGTCGACAACGGGAGTCGTTTCGGTGTCAGTGCTGGACGACAACGGGAACACCTCCCTGCTCTGCTGATTCGCCATCTACATGTGCTGCAGATTTTGCGACCATGGGCTTGCTGCCTTCGCCACGCCAACGTGCACCCATGTCTTCGTTCTTGATGCGCTGTTGCAACATCACAACACCTTCAAGCAGTGCTTCTGGACGAGGAGGACAACCAGGTACGTACACGTCAACAGGAATAATTTGGTCGACACCTTTGGTGACCGAATAACTATCCCAATACGGACCACCACAATTTGCGCAACTACCCATGGAGATCACGTATTTGGGTTCCGGCATTTGTTCGTACAAACGCTTGATTGCAGGAGCCATTTTGTCGGTGACGGTTCCAGAGATCACAACGAGGTCGGCTTGTCGAGGCGATGCAGGCAATGGAATAACACCAAGGCGCATCACGTCGTAGCGAGGTGAACCAAATGCTGCACCCATTTCAATTGCGCAACATGCGAGTCCCCATTGGTACACCCACATGCTGTATGAGCGTCCAAGGTTGAACAATGACGTCAACGGCTTAGGTAAGCGGCCGCGATCAACTAGTCCCATGAGAACTCCCGCTCTACGCCCAACGCAAGACGCCTTTGCGCCATGCGTAAATCAATCCGAGGAACAAAGGTCCGATGAACACGCCCATTTCGACGAGGCCAAAACTGCCATAACGCTCAAGCTGTGTAGCCCACGGGAAAATGAAAACTGCTTCCACGTCGAAGATGACGAACAACAGTGCAAACACGTAATAACGCACTTGGCTTTGTGACCAACCTTCGCCGACTGGATCTACACCGCTTTCGTATGTGAGTAGTTTTTCTCGCGTCGGTTTATTGGGTCGCAAAAGCGCAGACACGCCAAGCAACAATGAGGCAATGAGAAATGCCGCAAGTGCGAACCACACAACTGTGAGATATGACCGTAGAAAGTCAGACATCGGGACAAAACTACTACGGAGCCTTATCTAGCCCCCAACTTCACGGACGCCTGTAACTGCAACAATTTGCACCCGCCGCGTCGCGTCATTCGTGCCTTTGTGAGATGTCGTCTTGGTCACACATATGGGTTGCATCACCCGCTCACGCGGTGACGTCAAAGAACCAGTCGATGAGATCAGAGCACCTCTGGGGGGCGGTGGCCATCTCTGTGCGGGTGCGCTCCAATAATTCGTCGGGATCGATTCCGCGAACAGCCAGTTCGTCGACCCCGGTGCCCTCGCACCACCGCGCAACGATTGATTCGTTGGCTTCAGGGTGAAATTGCACCCCCATGGAGCGGTCACGGTGGATGATCTGGGGTCCCGCCTGTGATGAAGCAAGAAGCGAGAAGCCATCAGGCACCGAAAAACGGTCATAATGCCACTGCATCCAAGGGCCCGAAATACCCTGAACCCCTTGTGCTGCAAGGCTTTCGGTGGGTTCCACCTGGTGCCAGCCGATCTCGGGGAGCTGAGTCTTGTCCACAGTTCCCCCAAGGGCTGTGGACAACATTTGCGCGCCAAAACAGATGCCTAGCACGGATATCTCACGCCGATGGGCCTCTCGTAAGAGGACGGCTTCGCTTGCCACGGGTTCTGCAACTGCAGGCCAATAGGTCGACCAGCCAGAACCCATGGCCACCACCAGATCGGCTCCCATCAGTGCCTGACTTATGGAGTCGGGGGAAAGATCGGGCAACCAGGTGCCGTGGTCTTCACGGAGATACTCGGTGAAGCTATAGCCACGGGCACGTAGGGCCGCCCCCACAAGGCCGGGATCACAGTCACTTCGATTAGCAAGAAGAAGCGCACGCACACAAGTACCGTAGGCGATGCATGAGTGACAAAGAAAGAGGTGCCGCAGAAGTATCGGTTGCCGACATTGTCGCTGCCCGTGCCGCGGGGGTGGGGATCATCAAGCACACCCCCATCACCGAATCAGCCGCGCTGTCTGATCACTTCGCTGCGCCGATCGTGTTCAAAGCGGAAAATCTGCAACGTACGGGGTCGTTCAAGATTCGCGGGGCGATGAACAAGTTGCAGCGTTTAGGTGATCGAGCCAAAAACGGTGTCACTGCGGGAAGTGCCGGCAACCACGCTCAAGCACTTGCATTCGCCGCCAAACATTTTGGTGTTCGATGCGAAATTTTTGTTCCAGCTGGTGCGTCGCTCTCAAAGATGGAAGCGTGTCGCGGATATGGTGCTGAGTTAATTGAAGGCGGTGACTCGCTCGACGATGCGATCATCACTGCACAACAGCGCGCACAAGAAGCCAACATGGTGTTTTGTCATCCGTTTGATGATGTTGATGTCATTGCCGGACAGGGCACGCTCGGACTTGAACTATTAGAAGACATCGCTGATGTGTCACTGGTTCTTATTCCACTTGGTGGTGGAGGTCTCACCTCGGGCACGGCAATTGCGTTGAAGTCAGCACGGCCAGATGTTGTAGTTGTCGGTGTGCAGGTTGCAAGTTGTGCGCCGTATGCAGGAATGCAACCAGCTAGCGGACCCATCGCCACGCTCGCCGATGGCATCGCGGTGAAAAAACCCGGGCAGATCACTAAACCACTAATTGAAAAATGGGTTGATCATGTCGTCACCGTTGACGAAGATTCAGTGGCAGACGCAATGGTGTTTTTAATGGATCGCTCAAAGTTGTATGTAGAGGGTGGCGGTGCTGTCGGAGTATCCGCATTGTTGACTGGTGTCGTTACGCCTGCAGCAAAAGGAACTACTTGTGTGGTGTTGTCGGGCGGCAATGTGGATCTTGGGCTTGTGCCCAACCTCATTCGTCGACATGAAACACAGCGCGGACGCAGACTCATTGTGTTTTGTCGTATCTCGGATCGACCCGGCGGACTTGCACGACTTCTCACAATCTTTGCTGAAAGTGGCGCGAACCTGATTGAGGTAGAACACGTGCGTGAAGGTGTCGACTTACATGTGCGCGAAACAGGTGTACAGGTTGTGTTGGAAGTGCGCGGAGCCGATCACGGTGAAACAGTAATGGCCGCGGCGCGTGCTGCTGGTTATGAAGTAGACCCGGTGCAATTAACCGGAATACACGGCAGTCACTAGATCTGTTGCATCGAGGAGCCAGCCGGGGAACACTCCGACGAACAACGTGAAAACCACTGCTGCTGTAATCACGAGTCCACTTGCCAACGGCACGCGAACTGCTGGGGCATCGTCTGAATCTTCCAACCACATCGACACGATGATGCGTAGGTACACAAACGCACCGACCACAGCAGACAGCATCGCGATAATTGCAATTGCGTACGAGTCAACCTTGACTGCTGCTTGAATCACGCCAAACTTGGCGATGAAACCGCTGGTGAGTGGAACGCCTGCTTGTGCGAGCAAGAAGACAGTAAATGCAAGCGCAAGTGCCGGACGATTTTTACCAATACCGCGCATGTCGGTAAGTGATGTTCCACCATTGCGATCTGCCGCCACAACTGTGACAACAGCAAATGATCCGATCACCATGACGGTGTACAACATGAGATAGGTCATTGTTGATGGCAAGCCGTTTGTGTCGTCAACGTGACCAGCGGCTTCAACACCAATTAATAAGAAGCCCGCGTGACTGATGGAAGAAAACGCAAGCATGCGCTTCACATCTGTTTGCACCACAGCAAGAATCGAGCCAATCACCATCGTTAGTACCGCGAGCACCCAGATCACTGGGCGCCAATCGTCAACACGACGTTCGAGTGCAGTCACCAAAATGCGAAGAAGCGCCGCGAATGCTGCAACCTTGCCGGCCGATGCCATGAACGCAGTGACAGGTGATGGTGAGCCTTGATACACATCGGGCGTCCATACATGAAATGGCACTGCAGCGATTTTGAACGCGAGTCCAACAAGCAACAGCGCAATACCGATGAGCAAGAGTGCATCGACGCGCTGGACCGACACGGTTTCATTTAGCACTGTGGCGATACCAGCCAACTTGGTGGTGCCGGTGGCTCCATAGAGAAGTGCGATGCCGTACAGCAAAAATGCGGAAGAGAATCCACCGAGGATGAAGTACTTCAGTCCGGCTTCTTGGCTTTCTTCACGACGACGGTTACTAGCAGCAAGGATGTACAGCGACAAGCTCAAGATTTCGAGACCGAGGAACAACACAATGAGATCACCGGCGGCGGTCATCACATACCCACCGATAGCAGCGGTGAGATACAGCGCATACACCTCGGGACCATCTTGATCTTCACGCACGAGATAGTCGTGTGTAATGAATGACACCAGCACTATTGCAATAGAGATGATGATCCAACCAAACACCGCAAAACGATCAATGTTGATTGCCCCCGACAAGACCGATTCGGCGGGGTCATAACCAAGGTTGTTCCACTTGATCATCGACATGATCGCAGCAGCAATTGCAGAACCAGCAGCAACAATCGCATACCCACCGCGTGGCCAACGCGGCACAAGCGAGCCTGCAAGAAGAAGGAATGATGCACCGCCCAGCAAGATGAGAAGCGGGGTGAGGTCGACCCACGGGATGCTCGGCGCAACGAGCGTTTCAGCAATGATCGCGTTCATTAGTGATCACCTTCTTTGCCGTCTTTGCTCTCTTTACCCTCTTCGTCGTAGCCGGTGTCTTTCATTTCGTACACAACGGGTGCGGGGCGCGAATAATCAGAACGCTCCTCAACATGGGTGATGAGTTTGTCGACAGCAGGGTTAATGCGATCAAGCATTGGCTTTGGATACACACCATTGAAGATGATTCCGGCAATGAACACGAGAAGAAGTGCTGCTTCCTTTGGACGAAGTTCGGGAAACGCTGAGTTTGCTTCGTCGGGTTCGCCATGGAATACACGCTGGTATGCCCACAACAAGTACAGGGCAGCCAAGATCACTCCGGTTGCAGCCACCACTGTCCACCAGCGAGCTGTTTCAAATGAGCCGATAAGTATGAGGAATTCGCCGACAAAGCCGTTCAAACCAGGAACACCGATTGACGACAACATCACGATCATGAACGCAGCAGAGAAAATAGGTGCAACCGATTGGATGCCGCGAAGCTCAGCAATTGCGCGCGTGTGACGACGTTCGTAGATCATGCCGACCAACAAGAACAACGCGCCAGTTGAAATACCGTGGTTGATCATCTGCAACACACCACCGCTTACTGCCTGATCGGTGAGTGCGAATGTTCCGAGCACGATGAAGCCAAGGTGAGCCACTGATGAATACGCCACAAGTCGCTTCAAGTCGGTCTGCATCGTGGCTGCGATCGCACCGTAGATGATGCCAATGGTGGCGAGTGTGAACATCACGGGCTTAAACCACACTGATGCTTCGGGGAACAAGTACAAACCAAAACGCAAGAAGCCATAGGTTCCCAACTTCAGCAACACTCCGGCCAAGATCACTGATCCGCCAGTTGGCGCTTGCGTGTGTGCATCGGGCAACCACGTGTGCAGTGGGAACAGCGGAACCTTTACTGCGAAGGCAATTGCAAAGGCGAGAAACAACCAACGCCCGGTGTTCACCGCGAAATTGGCATTCTCAGCAATGTCGACAAGGTTGAATGTGAGATAGCCGAGGTCGCGACGGGCAAGTACCGCAGTAGCAACAATGCCCACCAGCATGAATGCAGAACCGAACATCGTGTAGAGGAAGAACTTGGTTGCAGCGTAAATGCGCTTGTCGTAGCCCCAACCACCGATGAGGAAATACATCGGTACCAAAACGATTTCGAAGAAAATAAAGAACAAGAAGAGATCAAGGCTGAGGAAACTTCCCATCACGCCTGCCTCAAGCAACAACATCCATCCGAGGTAACGCTTTTCGTCGTGGTGTGGATCAATTCCCAAAATAACAAGTGGGAACAGCAATCCGGTCAGCACTACAAGGAAGAGCGAAATGCCATCGACGCCGATGTGCCACGAAATGCCCCAACTGTCAATCCACTCGTGCTGAGAGACAAATTGGAATCCGGCATCACTGGTCTTGAACTTGGCCAGTAACCAGATCGACATGCCGGCTGTTGCGACACTGAAAAGCGCTGCTGTTAACTTCACCCACTCTGGACGGCGATTGCTGATGAAGATGGTGACAAAAGCGCCAATTAAGGGCACCAAAATCAACGCAGTGAGAATAGGAAACGGCATTGACTGTTCTGTTGATGATTCGACAGCTTGAAGGAGCATCAGATCACTCCCCTCACGAAGAACCACACAAGAATTGCAATAACGCCGATTCCGATGATCACTGCGTACGAACGAACCATGCCTGTCTGTAGTTTGCGCATCAGGCCACTTAGTGAACGCACACCGATTCCGCTGCCGTTCACGGCGCCGTCTACAACTTTGGCATCAAACATGGTGATTGCCGAGAACGCGGTTTTCCCTGGACCGCCGACAAATGAGGACACTGCTTTGTCGTAGTACCAACCCTGTTCCAAGATGGCGGGCTCGACGGCTTTGATTTTCTTCTTGGAATAGACAAGAACAGACAAGACGATTCCGGCCGTTGCAACAATGATTGCCACTCCCATAAGCAGCCACTTGTTGTCATATGCCCATGTTCCGTCAATGTGTACTTCGCTGTCTTTGATCACTGGGTGCAACCAGTGCTCAAGGAAGTGCGTCGACTTACTAAATGGCAACTGCAAGACGCCACCCGCAATAGACAGAACCGACAACACGATGAGTGGTGTCAACATGGTGAACGGACTCTCGTGCGGAGTGTGATCACCGTGTGCGCCGTTTTCTTCACTGTGGTCGTGCCAACGTGCTTCACCAAAGAACACCATGATCACTTGGCGTGTCATGTAGTACGCGGTGAGTAGTGCGGTGACAAGTCCGATCACGTACAAGAAACGATTGTTCGCAAATGCAAACAGCAGTACTTCGTCTTTTGACCAAAAACCAGCAAACGGTGGCACGCCGGCAATTGCAAGCCAACCGATGATGAAAGTAAATGCAGTAACTGGCATCAACTTGCGCAGTGCCCCCATACGACGCATGTCTTGTTCGTGGTGCATGCCATGAATAACAGAACCAGAACCAAGGAACAGCAGAGCTTTAAAGAACGCGTGCGTGATCATGTGGAAGATTGCCGCAACATAGGCGCCAGAACCGATAGCCAAAAACATGAAGCCAAGTTGTGACACCGTGCTGTATGCCAACACTTTTTTGATGTCGGTTTGCGCAACAGCGATGGTGGCGGCATACAAAGCTGTGACAGCTCCAACGACAGCAATGATTGTTGGAGCCCACTCGTATGCAACCGCAAGGATCGGACTTGTACGAGTAAGCAAAAACACGCCCGAGGTGACCATTGTTGCGGCGTGAATAAGAGCAGATACTGGCGTTGGCCCTTCCATCGCGTCGGGAAGCCAGAAATACAAAGGCAACTGCGCACTCTTACCAACTGCACCAATGAACAACATGAGTGCAATAGCGGTGGCTGTCACTGGTGCCAGTGCGCCGGTTGTGGCTGCATTGTTCATTGCTTGATACGACAATGTCCCAACAGCACCAAAACCAAGGAACATCGCCATCATGACGCCCCAGTCACCAACGCGGTTGGTGACAAAAGCTTTCTTTCCTGCGGTTGCAGCGGAATCGCGCGTGTGCCAGAAAGAGATAAGGAAGTACGAACAGGCACCCACACCTTCCCAACCAAGGAAAGTCACGAGCAGGTTCTCGCCCATCACCAACATGAGCATGGAGAAAACGAAGAGGTTCAAGTACAAAAAGAACTTTGAAAACTTTGGATCTCCGTGCATGTAGCCAATCGCATACAAATGGATGAGCGAACCGATACCTGTGATGAACAGAGCCATCGTGATACTCAATGGGTCAATCAAAAATGCGAGATCCACCTGA
Organism: Ilumatobacteraceae bacterium; assembly: GCA_044345725.1. Lineage (GTDB taxonomy): Bacteria > Actinomycetota > Acidimicrobiia > Acidimicrobiales > Ilumatobacteraceae > UBA2093. The sequence goes on from JBIJAO010000001.1 coordinate 22,218, forward strand.
AGATTGGCAACTGGAACCCACGAGAACAAGTTGATGACGCTTGTGCGTTCTTCTTCGGGGCTAGTCACCATGTCGAGATAGACGAATGCTGTGACAACAAAAGCAGCAGCTGTCATCAATGTGGCGACCACTCCGGCGAATGGTTCACCAAGTTTGCGTCCAAATAGGAAGATCAGCAGAAATCCGGCCAGCGGAAATGCAGGGATAAGCCAGGCGATGTCCATCATGAGTGTTATCCCTTCAACACCGATAGATCGTCGACGGTGGCACCGGTGCGACGGCGCATGATCGAAACAATGATTCCGAGTCCGACCACTACTTCAGCTGCGGCTACCACCAACACAAAGAACACAGCAGTTTGACCATCGATATTGCCGATAGACGTTGCGAGAGCCACGAATGTGAGGTTCACCGCGTTCAACATGAGCTCGATGCACATGAAAATAATGAGCGGATTGCGACGAACCATGACACCGAGTGTTCCGATACCAAACAACGCGGCTGCAAGAAGCAAGTACCACGTTGTGGTGGGTTCAATGGCAGCGATGAGGCTGATCACTTCGCTACCTCGGCATCGGTCTTTTTCATACGACGTGACATCATGACAGTTGCAACCACTGCTACAAGAAGCAGAACTGATGCCAACTCAAAGGCAAATACATAGTCGCCAAAGATTGAACGGGCGATTTCGCGAACATTTGCGTCGGGATTTTCCACATCAGGAATTGCGATTCCGTTTCCGCGCATTTGTATAGCGTCTTCGGCCTGCACAATTGCCGCGCCAATCAGGCCAACAATTGCCGCGCTCACAATGATGGCTAGTGGTCGCTGAATGCGAATGGGCTCAATTGACAGGTTTTCGGCTTGATCGACACCCAGAAGCATGATGACAAAGAGAAAGAGAACAACAATTGCCCCGGCATACACAATGACCTGTACGGCTGCGAGGAAGTGCGCGCTTTGAGCAACAAATAACACCGCGATACCAAAAAGTGACAACACCATGCTGAGGGCTGCATGCACTGGATTACTGCGCGTAACTACTCCGAGAGCTCCGGCAAGAATCATGATCGCCGCGCCAATGAATACGACGAGTTCCATCAGTGATGTCCTCCGTCGTGATCTGATTTTTGTGATTCCTCGCTGCGATCACGTTCTGTCTGTTCTGGTTCGGGCGCACGCACACCATAACCAAGTTCGCCGCTCCATGACACAACGCCTTCGAATGTGGCGTCACCAGCGGGCGCAGTCGCACGCATCCATCCGGAGGTGTTCATATCTTCGCCAGGGCGCCAGTCTTCCCAAGGAAGATGCTGCGGCATACCGTCGTCGCCTACAAGAAGTTCGTTCTTGGTGTAAATCGCGTCTTGACGGTTCGTGAATGAGAACTCAAACAACTTGGTTTCAGTAATGGCTTCGGTGGGGCACGCCTCGACGCAAAGATCGCAGTGAATGCAACGCAGGTAGTTGATCTCGTAAATGAAACCAAATCGCTCACCGGGCGAGGTGGGATTCATTGGGTCGTTGTCTTGTCCACGCACGTAAATGCAACGTGCTGGACACACGCCAGCACACAATTCACAACCGATGCACTTTTCCATGCCGTCTTCGTAACGATTGAGAACATGGCGACCATGCAAGCGCTCAGGCTTGTCAATCTTTTGATCTTTTGTGTCTTTATTCTTGCGACGAAAGACGCGTCCACCTGAATATTCAGTGGTGACTTTGTTGCGCGCTCCGTGTTGACGCAACGTAACGAGAAAACCTCCGAAGTAACCCATGGCTAGAACCTCGCTCCGTACTTGGCTCGTTCATCACGGGCGGTCTTTGATGCCCAAGCGAGCAAGCCGTAGCCAGCAATCAACACCAACGCAGTCACGATAGTGACGACAACTGTGTCCCATCCGGCTGCGTCACCCACACGCTGGGCGGCGAGCAACATAAACCATCCAAGTGATGCAGGGATCAACAATTTCCAGCCAAGGTTCATCAGTTGGTCGTAACGGAAACGTGGCAACGACGCGCGCATCCATACGTAGACGTACAAGAAGACAAGAACCTTCAAGAGCAACCACACTGTGCCTTCAAGTCCATTTGGAATAAGCGGAATGTCGAGAGTGGTGTCTCCAATTGCGATGGGCTGTGGACCACCGAAGAACAGTGTGACGATGAGAGCCGACATCGTGATGGTGTGCATGAATTCAGCAAGGAAGAACAAGGCGAACCGCAATGACGCGTATTCGGTGCTGAAGCCACCAACAAGTTCTTGCTCTGCTTCCACTAAGTCAAATGGCGGACGGTTTAGTTCGGCCGTTGCAGCGATCATAAAAATGAAAAATGGGATAACGCCTGTGGCCAGCAAGTTCCAATCACCCAACGTTTGTTGACCAGCAACAATGCCACTCGTTGACAATGTGCCAGCAACTAAGACCACAGCCGCGACAGACAAACCAAGCGCAGCTTCGTAGCTCACCATCTGTGCTGACGCGCGAACGGATCCAAGCAGTGGGTATTTCGAACCGCTCGACCAACCAGCCAACATCACGCCGTATACCGCTATTGATGAAATAGCTAAAGCAAACAAAATTCCCATGGAAGGATCGGCGAGTTGCACGCGTGTTTCATGCCCAAACCATGTCACTATGCCGTCTTTTCCTTCACGGAAATCACCGCCAAGGGGGATCACTGCGAAGGTGAGGAACGCTGGAACTAACGCAAGGTATGGCGCAAGACGAAAAACGAAACGGTCTGCTTTGTTCGGAATCAGATCTTCTTTCAAGAGCAACTTGGTGCCGTCGGCAAGTGTTTGCAAGAGACCAAACGGACCTGCCTTATTCGGCCCCACGCGGTTTTGCATGCCCGCAACAACCTTGCGTTCAAACCACACCATGAGCATCGTGGCAACAAGTCCAACAACAAACACCACCAACACTTTGAGAACCACAATGAAAAGTGGCATTCCCCAGATGTATCCGGTGAGCAATGGATCAAGACCCACAAGAACGGACTGAAGGGCACTCATCACGACAGCGTCTCAATTCGAACGTCGGTCACCGACTGGCCATGACGAATCAGTTCACGAACATCAACGCCTGGTTGATTGAACGGGACAAACACTGTTGCTCGAGTGACCCACTCGGCAGCATGAATTGGCAATACCACCGTGCTTGCATCATTACCAATGCGAACAGTGGTGCCTTCGTGCGTACCTACACGCTCAAGATCTAGCGGGTGAACAAATGCAGCAGCACCTGGAGCCAAGTTTGCAAGTGATGGACTTGTTGCGGTGCTCACAGCGTTGTCGTACATCTTGCGGCCAACAATCAAACGGAACTCATACGACTTCTTCTCTGCAACTGCAGGGGTTGCGGCAGATTCACCTTTAATAGGTAGTGGCACCACCACCCCATCACGGCGCACTTGTACCGAAGTAGCAACCGCGGCAAATGCAGGCATGTCTTTCTTCATGCGCTGTTGCGCTTCTTCAAGTGACATGACTCCTAGATCATGATCCAGCATGTACGCAAGCTCGACAGCAATCATCCAGTCGGGACGCGATGTTCCGCTGGCGGTGATCTGTTGGGTGACATCAGTGACGCGACCCTCGAGGTTTGTGGTGGTGCCTGCTTTTTCTGCAAACGCAGCAGCCGGCAACACAACATCGGCATGCTGAGTAGAAGTGGACAACGTTGTATCGACAGAGACAACGAAGCGTGCACCAGCAATTCCTCGACGCGCGAGATCGGTGTCTGGCACGTCGGTCATTGGGTCTGCACCAAGAAGAATGAGGCAATCCACTTTGCCGTTTGCTGATGCTTCGAGAATGTTTGCCGCATCTAGGCCCGAACGTGGCGCCAAACCAAGAGATAGTGCACCGCGCACATTTCCGCGTCGCAGAGCAGGAAGAACTTTTGCCTGTGGTACGGCGGACAACAACGCATCGACGCCCGCCATGGCGAGTTCGCTGTTTTCCGCGAGGTTGCCACGACCCGCGACAACCGTGACATCACCACGTGCGATCTGGCTTGCAATGTCGGTGTCACTCAGCATCGCGCGAACTGCGTCAGCGCTATGACCAGGCTCATAACGCAATGACTTCCACGTGTATGGAGTCATACCCGTGTCATGAGTAGACAACTCGATGATCTTGAGGCCCTTGTTCTGTACTGCATCACGCAAACGCAAGTACAACACGGGCAGTTCTTCTTTAATGTCGGGCGACATCAACACAACGGTGTGCGAAACACATGTTGAATCGATTGTTGCTCCGGGATACGAGAAAATACGTGCGGGCAATCCGTCGTCCATTTGTGCATCACGCATGGAAATGCCGAGTGCATCTGCAAGCTGTGCCCATGCATAGGCATCTTCGTTAGTGCCACGAGCACCACCCAAGATCGCAACAGACGAACCAGACGCCATACGAAGCGTGCGTGCAACAACTTCGAGAGCTTCAGACCACGATGCTTCTTCGAGATTGTCGCCACGACGAATCAATGGAGTTGTTAAACGATCTGGCGAATTGACTGATTGGAAATTGAAACGGCCGCGGTCGCACAACCAGCCCCAGTTAACCGGATCACTATCGACGCCTTGATAACGCAATACTTCATCACGACTTGATTGCACCACAATGCGACAACCAACTGAACACGACGTGCATGTGCTCTCGCGCTGTTCGAGATCCCACGGACGAGCCTTGAAACGATATGGCTGCGCTGTGAGCGCGCCTACTGGACAGATCTGAACTGTGTTGCCGGAGAAATATGATGCAAAAGGCTCATCTGGGAAAGTCAACACTTGGGTGTTATTTCCACGATGAGTGAAACTGATCAGTGGATCACCAGCGACGTCACTTGCGAAACGGGTGCAACGATCACACAAGATGCAACGCTCGCGGTCGAGAAATACAAGGTCGCTAATCGGAATTGGCTTTTCGTAGTGACGCTTTTCTTCAACGTAACGACTCTCGCCAGGGCCATGACTAAACGCTTGGTCTTGCAATGGACATTCGCCGCCCTTATCGCACACGGGGCAATCAAGTGGGTGATTCGCAAGAAGTAGCTCGATCATGCCTTCTTGTGCACGCTTCACCTGATCAGTCGCGGTGCGCACAACTTGGCCTTCAGCCACTGGTGTCATGCATGACACAACCATCATTGGTCCACGCGGCGTATCGATCTCAACGAGACACTGACGACACATGCCAACAGGCTTCATTCGTGGGTGGTAACAAAAACGCGGAATGAAATCATCAGTGCGATCAGCAGCAGCAATGATCATCTCGCCTTTGCGCGCAACGATGGGAGCGTCATTGATAGTGATGTTCACCGCGTTGGGATCGACCTGTGCTTCGTTGTCGGGGTGTGACTCTGTAGTGCTCATTCGCCTACCCCCACTGCAGTAACCGGAATTGAAATGCGACGAGTAACACGCGATTCAAATTCCTCTAGGAACAAGGTCAGTGCTGAATGGACCGGAACATACGCAGACGGACCAACGAAGCAGATGGTGTTCATCTTGTATGGGAAGGGAGTTGCTGACAATCCCAAGCGTTCGCTTGACGCGTGCGGGAAATCACCCGGACAAATCGACTCGCCTACTTCTTTCAACTGTGCAAGGTCGGCGTCTGTACCGTTGCCATTCACAACACGGGTGAGAATGCGTTCGAGCCACGTGCCGCCTTCACGACACGGAGTGCATTTGCCACACGATTCGTGAGCATAAAAACGAGTCAATGTCAGAGCAGCATATGGAATGTCGGTGGTGTCGTCCATCACCATGACGGCTCCTGACCCAAGCATTGAACCGGCAGGACCAACCTGACTTGCTTCAAAAGGAAGATCAAGTTGGTCTTCAGTGAACCACGGTGCCGATCCGCCACCAGGTACGAAAGCTTTGAGTGTGCGGCCTTCTTTCATGCCACCGCAGAAATCTTCACCAAACAACAAGTCGCGAAATGTGGTGGTGCCGTTCACTATTTCGAACACGCCAGGACGACGTACGTCGCCAGATACTGCAACCATGCGCGTGCCAGGAGATGTTGGAGTACCGATTGCTGTGTACGCATCGGCACTGTTGCGCATGATCCACGGCAGGTTTGCCAATGTCTCGACGTTGTTCACGATGGTTGGTTGTCCGTACAAACCGTTTGCTGCAGGAAAGTACGGCGGCTTGAGTCGAGGCATTCCACGATTGCCTTCAAGACTTTCGATCAACGCTGTTTCCTCACCCACTACATACGCACCAGCACCCCAGTGCAACACGATGTCGAGTGAGAAACGCGATCCCAAAATGTTTTTGCCAACGTATCCAGCTGCATACGCTTCATTCAGTGCTGCTGCGACGCGTTCTTGAGCAAGTGCCATTTCGCCGCGGATATACAAGAAACACTGCGATAGGCCGGCCGCATAACACGCAATAAGACAACCTTCAATTAATTGGTGTGGATCACGTTCCATCAACAAGCGGTCTTTGTATGTGCCTGGTTCACTTTCGTCACCATTCACGACGAGATACCGAGGCCACACTTCTTGTGGTGTCAGTCCCCATTTGGTGCCCGCGGGGAATCCCGCACCACCGCGACCGAGAACAGTTGCCTTCCGTACTTCCTCATGCACGTCGCCAGATGGTTGTGACAATGCTGCGCGAATTCCCTTGTAACCATCGGTGGCAAGGAAGCGCTCGAGTGTGTAGGAATCTTCGTATTCAAAACGTGACGTGACAATCTTTGGACGATCGCCTTCCACGAAACCTGCTGCGTACGGAAATGTGCGTGTCATAGTGCTGGCTTTCCGTCGAACCATTCGGGTGCTTGGTTCACTTCTTCTGGAGATGCAACGCCGACACCGCGATCAGCTGGAATATGTTGACGTACACGCGCCAATGTTCCATGTTGAGGAATTTCGTCTGCGAATTTTCCGGCACGAAGATCGTCAACGAGTTGATCAAACTTCTCTGGTGTCATGCGGAAGCGATAACGATAATTCACTTGTAAAACAGGTGCTTCGGTGCAAGCGGCCTGACATTCGGCGTGTTCGATAGTGAACATGCCATCGTCAGTGGTGCTACCAGCCTTAATGCCAAGTTTTTCTTCAGCGTGATGAATCAATTCGCCTGATCCACAACGAGAACACGACAGCGTGTCGCAGATGTTGATCACATAACGACCAACAGGTTCAAACTTGAACATCTCGTAGAAAGTGGCGGTTCCCAACACTTCTGCAGGAGTGACACCCACGAGTTCGGCGATATGTTTCATCGCGTCGCGAGCAACATAACCATCTTGTTCTTGCGCAAGATGCAATAACGGCACCAGCGCAGACTTTCTGCGTGGGTACCGAGAGATGATCTCGTTAGCGAGAGTGACATTTGCATCAGTGAGTTTGCTCATCGGTCTACCTCTCCAAGAACTGGGTCAACAGATGAAATCACAGCGACAGCGTCTGCAACTAACCCACCTCGCATCATGTGCGGCAATGTTTGAATGTTCACAAAAGATGGTGGCCGTATGCGCATGCGGTATGGATTCGATGAACCATCGCTCACGATGTAACAACCAATCTCACCGCGCGGACTTTCGATACTCACATACACTTCGCCTTCTGGGACTTTGAAACCTTCAGTGAAGATCTTGAAGTGGTGAATGAGTGCTTCCATTGACTCATCGATTCGCGCACGCGGTGGTGGCGTGACCTTTTTGTCTTGAATGCGATAGTCGCCCGACGGCATCTTGTCGAGGATCTGATGCACGATGCGGATTGATTCGCGAATTTCGTTGAGGCGAATGGAGTAGCGATCGTACGCATCGCCATAGGAACCGATGAGCACATCAAACTCGACCTGGTCATAGTTGAGGTATGGCATGTCGCGACGCAAGTCCCATGCCACGCCAGTAGAACGCAAGATCGGCCCTGTTGCTCCAAGTGCAAGGGCCTCTTTCGTTGTGATAACACCAACGCCTTGCAAACGTTCGCGGAAAATGGGCTGGCCTGTGAGCAACACTTCATACTCATCAAGGCGCACCGGCAGATTTCCAAGAATTTCGAGAACATCATCACGCCAACCTGGTGGGAGGTCTGCAGCAAGTCCACCAGGGCGGATGAAGTTATGGTTCATGCGCAAACCAGTGACTTTTTGGAAAAAGCGCAATACTTCTTCGCGTTCGCGGAAACCATAGAGCATCATTGACACCGCGCCAATGTCCATGCCGTTTGTAGCAAGGAAGAGCAAGTGGCTGCTCATGCGGTTCATTTCCGACAACAACATGCGCATCCATGTGGCGCGCTCGGGAATGTCACCGTCGATACCAAGTAGTTTTTCGACTGCTAGAGAAAATACGAGTTCGTTGTTTAGTGGCGACGCGTAATCCATGCGAGTGACATTGGTGCCACCTTGCATGTACGACAATTCTTCGCCGGTCTTTTCCATGCCGGTGTGTAAGTAGCCAATGATGGGCTTACAACGAAGGACAGTTTCACCCTGAAGTTCCAACATGAGACGCAACACACCGTGTGTACTTGGATGTTGAGGGCCCATGTTGATGATCATTGTTTGATCTTCATCTGGGTCGTCTTGAATGTCGGCAAGCGCGGCGGCTTCTGCCTCACTAATACGAAGTACTGCACCTACTTCGCGCAACAATTCTTTTGCAGTCTGCTGACTACGAGCGGTCATTTCCTGACCACCCTCATCGGTGCCGGCTGCTACTACGGGACGATCTTCAATGGTGCTCATGACGGCGAACCTTTGAACTGCACGGGAATACGCGCGGTTGCGTAGTCCTTGCGTAATGGATGACCATCCCAATCTTCAGGCATCAATATGCGAGTGAGGTCGGGGTGTCCGGTGAATCGAATCCCAAACATGTCGAAGACTTCGCGTTCGAAACCTTCTGTTCCTGGGTGAATCTCGAAAAGCGAATCGATAGCAGCATCGTCTTCTGGGACTTGAACGCGGAGGCGGATTCGCTCACGCTTTTCGAGAGACAGCAAATTCACCACTACTTCGAATCGCTCTGGTGTAATACCAGCACCCACTTGTCGTTGTGGCATGAGTAAGTAATCGACAGCCGTGAGATCTGCACACACTTCAAAAGTTTCATCGAGAAGTGCTTTCACTGTTTTTACATACGCTTCACGAGTAACAAGCAAAACTTTTTGGCCGCGCGAATACATCACGGGACAACCGTGCAATTGTTCTGCGGGAACCTGTGCGGAGACAGCCGTATCCATTTGCTCGTCTGACATGATCAGCGATTTCCGATAGTGAGCGGGAAAGATGAAGCACCAGCGGGTACTTCATGAATGTGAACGTTGGCGCCCTGACCCGTTGCCGCACGGCGTTTCATAATTTCGCCATCTTCGATGAGTTGGTGCAAAGTTTCGATTGCGTGGATCAATGTCTCTGGTGTGGGAGGACAACCAGGCGCATACACATCGACAGGAACAATCTGATCAACGCCTTGCACAATTGCATAGTTGTTGAACATGCCACCAGATGATGCACATACACCCATGGAAATAACCCACTTGGGCTCCATCATCTGGTCATACACCTGGCGCAACACTGGCGCCATCTTCTGACTCACTCGACCAGCCACAATCATGATGTCGGCTTGGCGCGGGGAAGCACGGAATACTTCCATTCCAAAACGCGCAAGGTCATAGTGCGCGGTGCCGGTTGCCATCATTTCTAGTGCGCAACATGCAAGACCAAACGTTGCACCCCAACTCGAGCGCGAACGCGCCCACTTCACTACGTCTTCAATACGACCAGTAAGGAAGTTGTGGTTGAGGCCAGCAAGACCATCATCGAGAACATTGCGTACAACAGTCATTGTTATGCCGCCTCGTTTGTATCTAGCTCACGTCCTTCGTGACCAACAACGCGCACAGATTCGCGCTGTGTATTTGTAGCGGCAAGTGGTTGCGACGTACGAACAGCTTTTTGGATCGGACCCCATTCCAATGCGCCACGAGCAACCATGTAGACAAAAGCAACAAAGAATACGGCGCTAAAAGCGACCATTTCAAAAAAGCCAAACGTCCCAAGAAATTCGTGATCGACTGCGTATGGAAACGCAAAAATCAACTCGATGTCGAACATGATGAAGAGCATCGCCACCACATAGAAACTGACGGGGAAACGCTGAGGATTGTCACGGCTGGGAACGATTCCACATTCGTACGGTGCTTCTTTTGCACTACTTGGACGTCGTGGAGCTATGAGGTGTGACAAGACAAAACTGACAACAGCAAAAAGGATGGCCAATACGGTCAATGCAAGGATCGGCAGGTACTGGCCCATGGCTCAGCTCTTTGCGGCAGTGAGTTGACGATTTTCTGAAACAATGCGATCGCGACGATGCAACAACACGCAGAACATGCCAAAGATCACTGCGGATCCGAGCGTGATGAACATTGCAGGCTGTCGCTTGTTCCCCAAGTCGCGGATCATCACAACGTATTCACGTGGTTGAGATTCATCAATCACTGGACGTGCCGGTGCACGGCCTGGTTCGGCGCGCTGTGGAATGACGGGAGCAACCTCGACAATTGAGTAATGAGGCGCATGCCAGAACGCGATGAAGTCGAGTGCATCGTTGATCTTTGGATAACGCTCGCCACCCTTATCGAACACATCAACTGCGATGTATTCGCCGGCTTCGAACTCTCCCGCTTCAACTTGAAGAATTTCATCGGCTGAAGAAATTGCTTGAGCACGACGCGGGTCGGCTTCATCGAGTTTCAACCAACCTTCTGCTTGCAGTTGTTCTGAAACAGCACTGGACGATTCAACACTTGACATGCCATCGACCTTGACTGGCGCTTCAAGCACTTCTGCATCATCCATAAAGTTGGCATCACGCACGATTGCAATGGGATCGTTTGGTTGCCACGAAGGCAATTCACCTTGAAGGCCAATTCCGTAGACCCACCAAATGCCGCCCATGGACATCATCCATCCGGCAAGTGCCGCCATGACAACCATGAAACCAAGACGCGCACCAAGGTTGGTACCCACGATGAGATAGGTGCCGCCAATGAGCACACCCACCATCACAAGAACAACGAGGATGCCACGGATTTCGGGCTCCCAGCTAACCGCTAATAAAGAAGAGAGCATCACAAACTCCGCACGTAGTCGACGATGGCTTCAATTTGCTCGTCGGTGTAGACATTGCCAAACCCAGGCATCTTGCCGCTGCCTTGGCCCTGTTCGCCGTAGCGCTTACCAAGCTCTGAACCATTCTTCAAGAACGCAATCATGTCGGTTTTGCTCGGGAATTGACGAACCGACGAACCACCAGTGAGGTTTGGCCCAAGTGCGCCGCCACCAGTGACTTGCGGATCGCCATACGACCATCCTTTGGTGTGGCAACGTGCGCATGAATATGCACCGCCACCCGTATCAAGATTGAACAAGGCCTCTCCCAACGAACCGTATGTTCCGTTGGCAACTAAACGCTCTGCTTCGCCAACAATTTCCTTGTTGACATCTGCTGGCAGTGACCCATCGCTACACGTGCGAGCATCGGCTTCGGGATCGGTGCAGTTCTCGCGTGGAATCTGAATCGATTTCATGTAATCAATGAGCGTTTGTACGGCTTGGTCGTTGAGTGGTCCTCCACCAATTGTTCCCCACGCTGACATCGGCGAGAACGGACGACCGTAGTTCAAGATAAAGCGCACTTCTTCTTCGCTAAAGCGATACAGCACAGTATTGAGTGACGGTGCTTTCCAGTTAACAGGCTTTACTTCGCCAGTTTTTGGATCGGTCACTGAATAAGCAGCAACGCCACCAATTGCGTTCATGCCGCCGTGACAACCTGCGCAGTTAAATCCACCGTCTGCTGTTGCAGCAAACTTTTGACTACCCCACGATGCGAATCGCTTCTCCCAACCAAACTCTGCTTCTGCTTGACGATTGGGTTCAAGAACCCAGTACAGCGGCAGCGAGATGGTGATGATCACGAGGAATAACAAACCAATGAACTGCACACGCTCGAGACGTGAGCCTTCTAATGTTTCGTCGTCGTAATACTCTTTGCGGTTTGCAGCAAGCTCGATCTCGGAACCGATCTCGGCGCGCGATTGACGAATGTTGAAGAAGGCATAAACCGCCCACCCCGTGACAAACAGCAGAACGACAAACGCCGCTACTGAACCTGTACTGACAGCAAGCATCTCAGTGAGCTCCCCCTGCACCGACGCAGTGCGGTCCTTCGGCTTCTTGACCGGTTGTGTTCACACCAATTGATGCACCCGCAAATACTGTGCCGGTGTCGATGACGACAACGCCGTTTGCAACGGAGACACCAAAGAGGTCCATACCGCGAGGTGCTGGTCCACCTTTTTTCTCACCGACACGGTTGTACTGCGAACCGTGACATGGGCACTCGAACCACTGTGAGGTTTTGCACTCGGGCACTTTGCAACCAAGGTGAGGACACTTTTGATACAGAGCAACAACACCTGCTTCCATGCCTGCATAGACAGGAGCTTGTGACCCGTAGACAGCTTGCGCTTTGGCGAGTGATGTTTTTGGATACTCCGTCACCCATGCGCGTGCTTCTGACAAATACAAGAAACCTTTATTGGAACGAATTGACGAAATGACGTCTTCCAATTTGCCGGCAGTGATCTTTGAACCAAAACCGCCTTCAGCGCCCTTCCACAAAAATGCAAGAAGCGATGCGCCAAACGCACCAAGGCTCGCGCCCATCAATGTGACGGCGGATCGGTTGAAAAACATACGACGTGAGACGCCAACTGCTTCAGGATCTGGGGCAACGAACGGCGCAATTTCGACCGTCTGCTTCACTAGTTCAGTCGAACGTGCGGCACGTTCTACTTCACGACCCGTCGTTGTTGACTCTGCAGCCACAGTTGCCTTGCGATCACTCTTACGTGTTTCGCGTGACAATGCACCTGCTCCGCGCACGTCGGTACGACGCGCTGATGTCAACACAACAATCGCACCCAGTACTACTACTGCGGCGATCACAATTGCGATGATTGCACCTGTACTCATGTCTGTGATCCTTTGTCCTTACCTACGTCTGCGTCTTTATCTAATTACGAATTACAACTCGAAGAAAATGCCATCACGCCATGGGAAGATGAAGTTGAATCCCGGACCGCGGAAGAACGATCCGATAATCACCAACACTGCCCAGAACATGAGGAAGATTGTCATCATGCTGGTCATGAACTTGCGGTCTTCTGGCTTCACCGATGGATTGCGATCCAAGTACGGAGCGAACATCAAAGCAACAAGGCCAATACCTGGCAATGTCACACCAGCAATCATTGGGTGGAACATCGTAAGAAGTTCCTGAAGACCCAAGAAGTACCACGGTGCTTTTGATGGGTTCGGCGTTGCGTTGAAGTCGGCGGCTTGTAGCAATGGTGCGTTAACGAACCATGAGAACAAGAACAAGAACGCAGTACATGCAAGTGCAGCAACGAACTCGACTGCAAGAAGGTGAGGCCACGTGTGCACTTTGTCGACAGGCGCAGCTTTTGCTTCTTGAATTGAACCCGACTTCACAACTGTAAGAAGACGTTGTGTGTGTCCGCCGGGACCTGCACCTACCGGTACTTGTCCTGCGGGCGCAGCAGCAACAACTGCTGTTGCACTTGCTGCCTTTGTGCGATCCAGCATCGCATCAGGAATGCGATCGCCGCCAGATGCACCAGCAGCAGCGTCGCCGCCAACAGCTGATTTTTCACGAGCAGCTTGTGCTCGCTTTAACAGGTGTTCAGGAATTTCAGTCATTGTGTCATTCCTCCGATCACAGTGGTCCCGATATTCCGCCGTCCTTACGGACGCGCCAGAAGTGAATTGCCATGAAGATCACGATTACGAATGGAAGCATCAGAACGTGCAACACGTACCAACGCAACAACGTTTCGGAACCGATTTCGACACCGCCTAACAAAACAAATCGCACTTGGTTACCAAAGACTGGTGTGTAACCCATCATGTTGGTACCCACAGCAACAGCCCACAGAGCTAACTGGTCCCACGGCAACAAGTATCCGGTGAAGGACAACAACAAGGTAAGTGTGAGCAACACAACACCAATGACCCAGTTGAACTCACGTGGTGGCTTGTATGCACCGTGGTAGAACACGCGCGCCATGTGCAAGAACACCGACAACACCATGAGGTGTGCGCCCCATCTGTGCATGTTTCTGACTAACAAACCAAACGTCACTGACGTTTGCAGCGTTTGAATGTCTTGCCAAGCGTTTGCAGCTGTCGGGCGATAGAAGAACATCAAGAAGATGCCAGTCACTGTTAAGAGGATGAACAAGAAGAAACTCAATCCACCCAAACACAGTGTGTAACTGACTTTCACTGCGTGACGCTTTACCTTCACTGGGTGCAAGTGATACAGCACCGAGTTCATGATCACGTATGAACGGTTACGCGGGCTATCTGTGTAGCCCTTACGGAAAATTGAACCAGGACGGAAAATTGAGTTCCATGCCTGACTGCCCTGAAGCTGTTCGCCAACTTTCGCGGCGCGCTCCTTCAATGTTGGGCGGGGGTTATCAATCACTTTTGCCATGACGTATCTTCCTGATTCCTAAAGTCGCAAGCCGTAGGCATAGCCGTGGTTATTGGTACGAGTATGGCTGTCTCCCTCGGGTGCTGGAGCTCCAGCCTTTCCGAGAATGATCACGCCAGTTGGGCATCGATCGACACACAGTGCACAACGAGTGCACACATCGTCATCGATAATAAAAATCACATTGTCGTTTGGATCATCGCCAGGCAACTCGGTGTTGTCTGCCTCGGCAACAGCGTCTGGAGTGACCATGTGGATGCACTTCCACGGACAAATATCGACACATCCCTCGCACATGATGCATTCACTTTGATCAATGTGAATGAACTGTTTTGGCTTTACAGCCTTGCCCAAATAATCGGCATCAACTTCAACCAACTGGTATTCAGTTGACCACTCGGGCATTGGTGGGTTTGCGTCAGTACGTGCCATGACCAGTTATGCCTTTCGCACCAAAGGACGACCGTAAGAGGACTGTTCGAGTTCTTTTGTTTGAGTGGCGTCACGCTTTTGCCACCAAGCAAACAGGTAGATCATGATGCCAACGAGAACCACGTGAATCAATACAACGATGATGTCGCGCAGCGTTTGATACGAAATGGTGAATGGGAAACTTCCGCCCATTGCTTCTGGTTTCAGAATTTCGCCAGGTCCGTAAATGATTTTGTCTGCGCGCCAACCGAGGTCTTTGTCGGCATGGTCGATGAATTGGTGAGGCACAACACCAAACGCCAAGAACAACACGAAAAATACGTACACCGAGCCAAACATTGCCTCGCCCCATGAAAATGATTTTCCAACTGGACGGCGCTTTCCAAACGGAATAACCGCAAAAGACATAGCAAGGGTTACGAACAACGAGAACAGGAATGCTTGGTTCATTCCTGGCCATTCGAGGATGTCAATCGCGAGCATGTCTGTGCTGCTTCTCCGGTTCGAGGGTGGCTACTTTCAGTGAGTCAATTGTGGAATCCACAACGGGCTCACTGGGAAACACTAGCCACCAACTAGCGCAAATAACCTATTTCGGTCGGTCAGTTCCCATGGGACGTTTGCCACGATGATCGCTGTCTGTCCGGATTCAGGTTGTGCTCTTGTGCGCAACTGAATCCCTGAGACCAAAAGTCGTCACATGGTTCATGTGACCAAAAGCCACCGCTCTTTCTCGGGTATTTGTGTCCGAATAATTGCAGGACGTATGCGCACTTTGTCTATCGTTAGGAGGTCGACGACTCGACGATTATTTGTGGTGTGCGAAAAGTGCGGCAGGGCATGATCGTTCCTCACATCGTTGTGTTCATAGACAGCGCGAAAGGACTGCCGTGACTGAGATTCCCGAGCATCTGCTGAAGCGGTCAAAAGACCGCAAAAATGAACTTTCTGGTGGTGGCGAGAGCAGCGATGCACCCGCATCATCTACCCCTGCAACAACCGCGAGTGCGGCTCCCGCCGCTGCGGCAAAGTCTGCCGCTCCTGCTCCGAAGCCCAAAAAAGTCGACCCTCCCTACGTGGTGGCTGCCAAAACCCGCCGCAAAATCCCATTTTGGGCAATGGCTGGTCTCTCATCACTTCCCATCTGGGCCTTTATGTACTTCATCGCCCTGAAGCCCGCCGAAGAGGTCGTGGCTGGGCCTATTTCCACCGGAATCGAGTACTACAGCGGATGCGCTGGGTGCCACGGAGCAAATGGAGCCGGTGGTGCCGGTCGCCCGCTGTATCAGGGCGAGTCCATGAAGACCTTCCCACACATCGAAGACATGTTGAACTTTGTCTATAACGGCAGTTCCAAGTATGTAGCAGCTGGCCTCGACGTCTACGGCGACCCAGATCGTGAAGGCGGAGCCCACGCGATGCTTTCCTACAACGGCAACCCCATGCCCCAACAGGGTGAAAAAGCCGGTGGAGCCCTCACCGAGTACCAGATTCTTGGCGTTGTGTGCCACATTCGCTACGACCTGTCGGGAGCCGATCCTGACAGCGAAGAGTGGGCAGCTGAATACAACACGTGGTGTTCGCCCGATTCTGAGATCTTCACTGCTCTCCAAGATGGTGCCACTTCGTTCGACACTGTCGACAAGGACTTCGCGATGCTCGAAAATGCCCCCCGCTTTGTGGGCACCGAGCCACGTGCAATGGCCAAATAGGCCAAACGAGTGCAATGGCCAAATAGGCCAGCACTTTCAGTAGAGACAATGGCCACACGCAGTGGCGTCTGGCGAACAACGCCCCAGACTTGGCGACATGGCAACCCCAACCGCCCCTCAGGAACCAACGTCGCATCGTGACACCGATGTTTTGATTGTCGGCGGTGGACCAGCGGGCGCCGCGGCCGGATACTGGCTGGCGTCAGAAGGACACGACGTCACCATCGTCGAAAAGAAAATGTTTCCTCGCGACAAAACATGTGGAGATGGTTTGACACCACGTGCGGTGAAACAAATCAATGACATGGGACTTGGCGATGCACTCACGCAGTTTCATCGTTATGAAGGTTTGCGCGCAACAGCTCATGGTCGCGCATTAGAACTGCAATGGCCTGATCATCCCATTTATCCGCAACATGGATACGTGGTGAAGCGCCGTGAACTCGACTCAATGGTTGCGTTAAACGCAGAAAAGTCTGGCGCACATTTGTTGCAGGGCGTTGAAGCAACAACGCCATTGATTGACCGCGGTTTTGTTCGCGGTGCGGTAGTCACCAACAAATACGAAAACACCACAACAGAAATTCGTGCGAAGTATGTCGTTGTTGCAGATGGTGCAAACTCGCGATTTGGTCGTTCGCTGGGAACATCACGTACGAAAGAGTGGCCATACGGCACTGCAATTCGTACGTACTGGGAAAGCCCCCGTCACGCTGAACCATGGATTGAGTCCGCACTTGATGTGAAAGATCGCAACGGCAACCCCATGCCGGGCTACGGATGGATCTTCCCAGTAGGTGATGGCACGGTCAACATCGGTGTGGGATTGTTGTCGACGTTTCGTGACTTCAAGAGTGTTAACACGACACAGTTACTTGATGCATACGCGCATATGGTTGCTGACTCGTGGGAAATCAATCCTGAGGAACCCACATGTCGTGCAACGAGTGGTCGTATTCCTATGGGTGGATCAGTTGGACCGAAGGTGGGACCAAGTCACATCGTCATTGGCGATGCTGCCGGAAGTGTGAATCCATTTAATGGTGAAGGCATTGACTATGCATACGAAACCGCTCGTATGGCTGCACAGTGTCTCCATGATGCGTTGGTCAGCAATGATCCAGCAGCGATTCAGCAATATTCAAAACTGATTGACGACGAATACGGTCAGTACTTCAAAGTGGCGAGATTGTTTGCGCGAGTTATTGGTCGTCCTGTTCTTATGCGCGAGTTGACCCGTGCAGGTATGCACAGTCGCACTCTCATGGAATGGGTACTGCGAATTATGGCGAACTTGTTGCGCCCAGACGAGATCGGTCCTGCCGAAGCTGCATACAAAGCAGCCGCACAAATCGTGCGTCTTGCACCAAACTCGTAACTCTATTAACGATACGACAACGCGCTTAGCTGCGGCATTGAACTTTGTCGATCTCATCTGTCAAGAGATTGACGTAGCTGTCACTTGCGTTATCGGGAAAACGATTAATGAAATCGCGAAGTGATGTTGTTGCCAAAGTGGAGCACTCGCGCACAACAGGTGTCGCCAAACGAACGACCCAACCGTTGCGCAATACTCCTTCATCACCATTTTCTTCCATATCAACAAGTCCCGGCATGGTCAACGTCGTGTCGCCATCTTGAGTATCTGCCGGCACCAAGGTGAACCACACCACTGATTGACCCAACATGTCGGCAAGCAACACACACGCTTTTGGCGTGACATAGTCGGTACAAAACGGCATCAAGGTTCCGTTGTCAACCAGCGTTCCTTCCGGAACGGTGAGCGTGCGACCATCATCGAGGGTAAGTCGCATCGCTGCTGTTGTTTTCCCAGATTGTGTTTCCCAACCAAGATCGGCTGTGAGGGATTCAACAACTGCAAACAAATTGATGCGTCGTTGAGCAACAACGTCGTCTGGCCCAGACGGAGACGTGGAAATGTATAGACCGATAACGGCAATTGCCGCAACGCACAAGATGGCAACAATCGCCACTACTCGCCGTGTCACGCGTTGACACCTGCCAATGCAGAGTTAGCGATATCTCCGATGCGTTCGATGATGTCATCTGTGTGCGCCATACCAACAAACAACGCTTCGTACGCCCCGGGCGGAAGTGCAATTCCATTTGACAACAACGCATGAAACACGCGTGCATACAAGGCTTCGTCGGTGGTTTTTGCTTCTTCAAAATTTTGCGGGGTGCGACCATGTAATGCAGTACCGAAATGCATGCCGATCAAAGTACCGACCACAGGAAAATGCGCGGGAATGTTGTTGTTGACACACGCGTCGCGCAACACCGCCGCTACGCGTCGCGCACGAGCAGACAATTCCATATACACATCGTCATTTAATTCTGATAGCGCTGCAAGACCAGCGGCGGTAGCAAGTGGATTACCGGCGAGTGTCCCGGCATGAAACACAGTTCCTAAAGGTGTGAGATGTTCCATCACATCTCGGCGACCGCCAACAGCACCAATGGGTAAACCGCCGCCAATGACTTTTCCGAAACAGGTGAGATCAGGTTTCACGTCGTACTTCGCCTGCGCACCACCAAGGCCTAATCGGAAACCGGTAATCACTTCATCAAAAATGAGGAGCGCACCAACGCGGTCGCATTCTTTGCGTAGGCCTTCTAAAAATCCTGGTGCCGGCGATACCACTCCCATGTTTGCGCCGACTGGTTCAACGATCACTGCAGCAACATCACTGTCGAGAGCAGGAACAACGTTGTAGGGCATCACCCAGGTGTTTGCCACCGCTTCATCGGGTACACCAGCCGTGCCAGGTAAACCAAGAGTTGCGATACCACTGCCACCTGCTGCAAGAAGCGCATCGGTTGCACCATGGAAGTTTCCGTGGAACGTGACAATGCGTTTGCGACCAGTTGCACCACGAGCTAGTCGCACTGCCGTGCTCGTGGCTTCTGTGCCGCTGTTCATAAAGCGAACTTGTTCGCACGATGCCACACGCTCACTAATTGCCTCGGCCAGTTTCATCTCGCGCGGAGTGGGCGCACCGTACGAGGTGCCATCAACAACAGCAGCAGATACTGCAGCAGTGACCGTGGGATGTGCATGTCCCAAGATGATGGCGCCATAGCTTTGCACCAAGTCGATGAGTTGACGATTTTCCACGTCCCACACATGTGCGCCTTGCGCACGAGATACCAAATATGGCGTGCCACCAACAGAACGAAACGCACGAATCGAAGAGTTCACTCCACCAGGAATCACCTGCGTCGAGCGATCAAATAATTTTGTGTTGGAAGGTATGCCTTGCCCACGACACACGGTGGGCGTGCAGCCAATTTGGACACACGCCTTTTCGTCACAGTAAGGAATGGTGCGAGGTGATGGTGACTGCATGGATGCCTACTACGTGGAGAACTTATTGATGACGAGGAGAAGAGGTATTGCGAGACGCTTCAGCAAACCAGCGAGCAAGGTACGTGAGAATGATGTCGGCTCCGGCGCGCTTAATAGAAGTGAGATGCTCTAATGCCGTCGCATCATGGTCGATCCAGCCACGTTCGGCAGCAGCTTTGATCATGGAGTATTCGCCACTCACGTGGTACGCGGCAACTGGAACATCAAACGATGATCTCACTTCGCGAATGACATCAAGATATGCAAGTGCAGGTTTCACCATGACGATGTCGGCGCCCTGTTCGATATCTTCTGCCACCTCGCGCATCGATTCGCGAACGTTGCGCGCATCTTGCTGATAACCGCGTCGATTACCACCGTTGGCAATCTCCACAGACACAGCGTCACGAAATGGCCCATACAACGCTGATGCGTACTTTGCTGAATACGCCATGATTGGCACATCGATGAAACGCTCGGCATCCAGTGCTGTGCGAATTGCTGCTACCTGGCCATCCATCATGCCGCTCGGTGCAACCATGTGTGCGCCTGCATGTGCTTGAGCAAGTGCTGCGCGCTGATACACCGCGAGAGTCTCATCGTTATCGACGTTGCCGCGATCGTCGAGCACCCCACAGTGCCCGTGCGTGGTGTATTCATCCACGCACAGGTCAGCAGTTAACACCATGGTGTCACCCACTTCTTTGCGCAAGGCACGAAGTGCCTGCTGCACAATTCCTGCTTCGTCAAATGCACCTGACCCAATGTCATCTTTTTTGGCCGGCACTCCGAACAAAATCACGCCCTTGATTCCCAAATCGGCAAGTCCATGTACTTCGCGCAACAGAGAATCGATGGTGTGCTGCACTACTCCGGGAAGAGAGGCAATGGGCTGTGGTGACGAGATGTCTTCACGTACAAACAACGGCGCAATGAGGTCATTGACGTGAACTGTGGTCTCGGCGACGAGATCGCGCAATGCAGGAGTTGCACGCAAACGACGAGGACGAGACACGGGAAACATCGGTTTGATGTTATTGGCAGAACTGACCGGTTAATCAGCGCGATGCGCAACAGCTACGAGCAGAAGCCCATCAATGATGATCAAAGGCACTTTCCAGTGCCTCCACCAGTGCCTCAAGCGACTGCTGTTCAGCAGTGACACTCACATACAGGCCTAAACGTTCCGCCACTGACGTCGTTGATGGTCCGATGCTGACAACAACCGGTGGAGCATCAGAACCAAACGTGTCGTGCCATGCGGTTGCAGCACTACCCGATGCGAGTAGAAGTGCATCGGCGGCGAGCGCTCGAGACGCCATATCGTCCGTGGGACGTAACTGCACCGTGCGATACGCCACTACTCGTGTGACGTCCCAACCTTTTGCTCGCAATACGTTAGGGATGTCATCAGGTGCGCGATCACCTTGCACAACAAGCACGGTTCCACTACCAACAGGAAATGCTTCTGCAAGCACAGAACCACGTGCTGGTTCAGCAACGAGATCAGCCGGTCTACCAAGTGAACGTTCGGTTGCTACTCCAACGGCTGCTAGCCGCGGAATCGGTGCCGTGTCGTCGGCAGCAATTGCTGCATCAAGAAAAGATGCAACACGATCAGCGCCATTTGGTGACGTGACAACAACCCACGTGAACGAGGTGACATTGTGTAGCACTTCGTCACGTTCGCGTCCCTCGTCGTCTGGTTCTTCAATTGAGATAAGCGGCACTTCAAGAACTTGAGCGCCACGATCTTTTAACATCTGACTTAACTCACTGTTTTGTGTGACAGCGCGGGTTACAACAATAATTTTGTCGGAGATTGGTTGTGTAGAAGACATCAGTGTCCGTTTTCCAATCGGCGCTTACATTCTCGCGCCACAGCAACGCCCATCAATTTATGTTCAGTGGTGTCTTCCATTGATCCACTCACTTGCACCACTGCGTCGCCTTCTGCCATAAAAGCCCGAAACATGCCGTCATCTGAAACATGCGCCGCGATGGGAAACGAACATCCCGCGCCAAGTTCACGCAAAAATGCGCGCTCTGTTTCTACAGCACGTCGTGTTGCATCATGATCTATGGCTGACAACAGCTGCTGTATTTCGTTGTCTTGACGACGCGCTTCGACGGCAACACAACCTTGACCCACCATGGGAACAGCCAGGTCAAGATCAAGAACTTCCGCAATGCGGTCGGTGAGGCCAACAATTTCAAGCGCCGCAACTGCCATGACTACTGCACCGTTGTCAGGCACCTTTGATAAACGCGTGTGGATGTTGCCTCGCAATTCAACAAACTGAAGATCAGGTCGCACTGTGCGCAACTGCGCTTGTCGACGCACTGAACCTGTTGCCACTGTTCCGCCATGGGGAATCTGATTCAGCGCGCACCCCACCAGCGCATCGTTTGGTGTGCGACGTGCCGTGAACGCTGCAATCATCAAACCATCGGCAGGTTCAGACGGAAGATCCTTTGCCGAGTGCACAGCGATGTCTGCGCGATTATCAAGCACCGCTCGTTGAACTTCCTTTACAAAAACACCCTGTCCGCCCATGAGATGAATAGGGGTCTCGGTGTTTTTGTCTCCCGCAGTATCGACAAAGATCAATTCGGTACTCAGGCCTGGATGTGCCTGCTCTAAAGCGGCTGCAACGGCGGTTGCCTGCGTGCGTGCTTGAACACTCGAACGAGTTGCAATACGAATGGTGTGCATACGAAATGGTTAGTGCAGATTAAACAAATCTCGCACAGCAGCCGCCAAACGCTCTCCCTGTGGAGTTCCAGCAGCTTGTTTTAGATGCACTGACGGCGTATGAAGGACCTTAGCGACAATGCCGTTTGTAAGCGATTCAACGACTTCGCGTTGTTCTGGAGTGAGTGAAGCCAGCTTCTGGGCAAAACGATCGAGTTCTGCCTGACGAATGCTTTCCACGTTCTCTCGAAGTTGTGCGACCAGTGGAGCCGCTTGACGCGAGGCGCTATCGAATGCAAACCGTTCAACTTCTTCCGAGACAATACGTCGCACTTCAGACGCTTCCACTGCGCGCTGTTCTGCACCGCGCGCAGCCCATTCGCTGAGATCCTGCATGTCTCGCAACACAACGCCATCAAGTTCCACAACTGAAGCGGAAACATCTCGCGGCATTGCGATGTCAACAATTAACAATGGAGTAGAGACTGATTCACGTGCAACAGCCAAGAGATCTTTTGTGATGATCACATCGCCGGAACCAGTACAGGTAACTACAACGTCGCTGAGTGTTAATTGCTGCGACAACTGCTCAAACGGTGCAACATTCGCACCGACTTTTTCAGCAAGATGCACGCCGCGGTCGTGTGTGCGATTGACAACAGTGACATCGGTTGCACCAGCGCGAGACAATGCGGTTGCAACACCGTCGCCCATTGCACCAGCACCAACCACAAGTACTCGCTTGCCAGACACCGTTCCAAGAATCTCGGTGGCCATCTCTACAGCGGCGTGCGAGACAGATGCTGTGGAACGACTGATACCGGTTTCGGTGCGTGCACGCTTCCCTGCTTCAAGAGCGTGGCGGAACAATAAGTTCAATGTCGAACGTGATGCACCTTCAGCCAGTGCAACATTCCATGCGTCACGCACTTGCCCAAGAATTTCGGTTTCACCAAGAACTGCTGAATCGAGACCAGCGGTGACATCAAATAAATGGGTGATCGCTGCATCGTCATGCTGGCTGTATAGATGAGGATGCAGATCATCGGGATCGAGACCACTTATCTCAGCAAAGAAATCACGAATGTCTCCGTATGCACCGTGAAACTTCTCGGCAACTGCATACACCTCGGTCCGATTACACGTGGACAGAAGTACTACTTCACGAATGTTGTCGCGAACCGATAATCCGTGGAGCGCCTTTGGCAACATCGGCTCAGCCACTGCCACTTTCTCAAGAAGTGCCAGTGGGCTGGTGCGGTGATTGATGCCAATGACGACGATGGACATACGGTCTCTACCCTATTGCGACCTAGGCACTTGCCGGCTGTTCGCTTGGGCTTTCGCCCCGCTGATCACGTCGCAACTGCTCGTAGTAGCTCAAAATCTGCAATTCCAGGGCCATATCCACCTTGCGGACATGGACGGTGCGGGGCACGGACAAGACCGTGGGGGCAAAGTTCAAGATGGAGCCAATGCCTGCCTTCACCAACACGTCGGCAGCTGCCTGAGCGTGTTGAGCGGGGGTGGCAATGATTCCGATGCTGATGCTCTTTGACTGGGCAACCTGTGCGAGTTCGTCAACGTGACGCACCCGCACTCCACCCACTTCGATGCCCACCTTGGACTGATCGTTGTCGATGACGGCGGCAATGGTGAATCCGCGCTGAATAATGCCGCCATAGTTTGCAAGTGCTTGACCAAGATTGCCAGCACCAACAATGACAACATTCCATGTTTGGTTCAGTCCCAACTCACGTTGAATTTGATACGTGAGGAACTTCACTTCGTAACCAACACCGCGAGTTCCAAAACTGCCAAGGTATGACAAGTCTTTTCGGACTTTGGCTGCATTGACACCAGCAAGCGCGGCTAGTTCATCTGAAGAGATTCGTACGACCTCTTCGGCTTCAAGTTCGCTAAGAATGCGCAAGTACACGGGAAGCCGCGAGATAGCCGCTTCCGGTATACGACGACGAGGGGTAGTTGCCATACACCACCAACCTATTGGCTAGTACAAACTTTCACGAAACCCATTCGCAATAAGCCGTAGCCTGAGGGCGTGACTTTGAACACTGCACTTGCCGGTGCCGCGGCCTTGATTGCAATTGCATTTGCTCTCAGTACATGGGACAGATGGTTACGTCGGCGTCGACCACACGAGTTGGCATGGACCATTGCAATGCTGCTGTTCGCAATCGCGTCTATTGCATTGTGGTGGGCTGAAGCACGCGGCTGGTCAGAACCTTCATTTCGCATATTTTTTGCATTTGGAGCAGTCATTAACGTGCCATGGCTCGGACTAGGCACCGTCTACTTGCTTGCTGGGCAACGTGTTGGTGCAATCGTCACACGGTGGTTAATCGGATTTAGTGGCTTTGCACTCGGCGTGGTGTGGGTTGCACCACTCTCGCAAGCGGTTGCTCCCGATGTTTTTCCGACTGCAAAAGAACTATTCGGACCACTACCGCGAGTATTGGCCGCCGTGGGATCTGGAGTACCGGCACTCATTATTTTCGCGGGAGCGATTTGGTCTGCATGGCGAGTGATCCGCGGTCGAATTCCTGCCGTCACAACTGCAGCAACACGAAACGTTCAATCAGCGCGTCTTCTCGCGTTTGGCAATGTGTTGATTGCACTGGGAACTGTCATCTTGTCGATGAGTGGAACATTTTCTGGTCGACTTGGGAAAGACACATCATTTGCCGTGACTTTGCTAGCCGGCGTTGTCGTATTGTTTGCTGGATTTTTGGTGGCAAGTAATGCAACACGTCCTGCAAAAACATCTACGCACCAACATGTGCGAGAAATGCTTGTATTTACATCTACTTCATGATTCGTGCAGATTTACATCTACTTCATGATTCGTGCAGATTTACATCTACTTCATGATTCGTGCAGATTTACATCTGCAACAGACTGATGAGGCCGGCGGCGAAAATCACGACGATTAATAGCGCGATTGTCAGTGTTGTTGCGGGCCGCATGTGATCACTCTACTCATCTGATTTTGCGCGTAGCGAAACATTTGTAGATACCTGCTCCACACCAACGCCTGCGTAGATTTCGACTCCATCGGTCACCCCAAGGCGTAGCTGTTGCGCGGCAGAAGACTGATCCATACAAATTGCCAACATTCCGTATGAATCGATGACTGCTCCGAGCGCGCCAGGGGCAATCGCCGCGTAATGCGACACCACCGACATACTGCGCACATCATCACCAACTACTAGACGTAGCACGGGTCCTAAATGTTCAACATCTTCGGGGCCCACATTCAACTGACAATTACCGAATCGATCAATCCAGATCACTTCACACTTCAAACCGGCTCCGTATTTTTCGTGCGTGGTATCTGTTGACAGTGGAATCACACTTGGCATGATCGACGCAGGATCAAGCTCCTCGCCCACCTCTTCTAGTAATCCGCCGTTACACAAAAAAGCAGCAACGGGAGCGAACACGTCGCGACCGGCGAATGTTGTGCCTGGCGCCTCGAGATGTAATTCGGTGTTCGACAATGCGAATACTCGGTCCGGTCCACCCGCTGTTGCAACGGCCGACGCGAGAAGTCCGTTGTCGGGCCCGATGATGACGCCGCGTCCTTGCGCCACCTCTACCGCAATTGCTTTGCGTTCAGACCCCACACCAGGATCAACAACTGCAATAACAACTCCAGCGGGCACGTATTGAATTGAACGGGCCAGAGCAAGTGCACCTGCGCGCACATCAAACGGCGCAATGCCGTGAGTGATGTCTGTGACATGAACGTGTGGTGCCATGTCAAAGATGACGGATTTCATAACACCCACGAATTCATCGTCTGTTCCGTAGTCAGTGAGCAACGAGATGTGATTGTGCATCAGAAATAACTCCGACTATGTAGCGACATTGAAGACTCGAGAAATTTATTAACGCGACGCGTGTGACTAAAACAATTCACATGTGTGTGGCGCAAAACGAAAGGGGCCGGTGCCAACCCCCCGATGGCACCGGCCCCTTCGGCGCTGCCTACTGTGAGGCGCGACTCCCGCAGTGAACAAGTTCTCTGCGGTGACCTGATAAGTGAAAAGTGTAGACACACTTGACCCCATGTGGAAAATGTCACAGGGTATTTTTTCGCAAACTTTTTGTTAGGTCGTAGGTGCCCGAAATGATCAAAAAAGCCCATCTCAGGCCTGCATTTCTCGACTGCGAGCTGCCGCAGCCTGCACGACTTTGTTCACAATTTCACGAAGACCCGCGTCATCAAAGACCGCAAGGCCAGCAGCGGTTGTGCCGCCTGGCGACGTCACCTGTTCGCGCAATGTCCCCGCATCAAGCGGAGACGCCGCGAGCAAGGCACCCGATCCCTTGAACAACTGGCGTACTAGTGCAGTTGCCACGTCGCGCGACAAACCCTCTGCAATGCCGGCATCAATTAACGCCTCGGCAATCAAGAACAGATATCCGGGACCAGAGCCCGCCACCGCCGTGACCGCATCAATGTCGTTTTCGTCAACGCGCAACACAATGCCAACTGACCGAAGAATCGATTCAGCCCAATCAAGATCATCGCCACTGCACACACTGCTCCCCGCGATGACCGATGCGCTTTCGCCGATCAGAGCAGGGGTGTTTGGCATAGCGCGGATTGCTTTTGCGTCTGTGCCTAATGCGTCTTGCATCGCCACAGTTGTGATGCCTGCGGCAATGGAAAGAACTCGCGATACGCCAACTTCACGTAAGCGCCGACATACGTCGACCACGCCAGCAGGCTTGACGGCAACAACGGCACCGTCACAAGGAACTATGTCGCTGGAACACATCACGCCAAATTGCTGAGCAAGTGCCGTGCACTTTTTGTTATCTACTTCAACCACAACGATGTCGTTTGCTGACCAGCCAGCGGCAATTAACCCGCCAAGCAACGCAGATCCCATGTTGCCTCCACCAACAATTGATAGTGGGACACGAGTGGGTGTCTGGGATGTTGGTTGCGCCATGGATGCGAGGCTAATGGCTCAATCGTTGTCGGCGAAGTGACTTGCAAAACCAATGCGGATGATGGTGGAAAACACCAACTCGACAGTGGCATACAGCGTGCCTATCGCCCGATCAAGTTCATCTTCTGACAACAATGCCAAGGGCATCTCGCCACGTAAAAAGATGGCGTCTTCAATACCTATTGAAAAATGTGCGCCGACGAGTTTGTCGTTACGTCGCAATACGTGCTCGTACAGCACTTCAGCATTCTCGGCGGGTGCTGGCATCACGTACGTTTCATATTTCAGAGTGCGCTGACCCAGCCACAACCAAATAGTGGTGAACTCTTTCTCTTCGCCCTTCATGCGCACATACCAGCGTCTGTCGGGTCCTTCGTCGCGCTGCACCGCGATGATCGTGGTGTTATGGGAAGCGATGTTGGCTAACCACTCGTCGATACAACGAGCAAACGTTGACAGTGTCTGTTCGCCGAAGATGTCACTCATGGCTCTTAGCGACACTCCACGCGATCGCGCGCAACCAGGTCGGCGTACACACGACGCAAACGTGCTCCGGCAAAGCTCCATGTATATCGGCGTGCTCGCACCGCAGCTTCATACGACATTTGATTCGCCAGGATCGGATTATCAATGATCTCGCTGATACGTCGTGCGAATTCTGACGGCTGACGATCTGGGACGAGATATCCGTTTCGTCCATGGTCGACAAGAGTGAGGAGTCCACCAACGGCACTAGCCACCACGGGCGTGCCGCATGCCGCGGCTTCAAGAGCGACTAATCCAAAACTCTCACTACGACTGGGGACAACAACAACATCAGCTGCGCGGTAGTACGTGGACAACATGTGGTGTGGTTGTGGTTCGACAAACCGCACTTGATCTGTGACGCCACAGTTGTCGATGAGATCGTGAACGCGTTGTAGCTCTGCGTCGCCGTCATCACCACTTGCACCACCGACGATGATGAGTGTGGCATCGGGACGACGTAATTCTGCAAGAGCTTGTACCGCGACATCCACACCTTTCAATGGCTGAATGCGTCCGACAAACAGCAACACTGGGCCACCAGAAAGATCAAGAGCATGTCGAGCACCACCTTTGTCGCCAGGTGCAAAAAACGCATGCTCTACCCCTGGTGCAACAATTTCAAGATTTCCCGGCGGACGTCCATACAGCGATACAAACTGACGTTCTTCTTCGGTGCAACTCACGCAGATGGCATCGGAACATCCGATTACTTCTGCTTCGGCGGCTTCGCGAAACTGTGATTCGGGATCGCCTCCCAATGCTTTCACTCGAGCGAACGTGTGAAACGTGCTGACAAGCGGAACGTTTAAAGAATGCTTGAGCGAATGGCCGGCGAGACCTGACAACCAGTAATTGGCATGAATGATATCTGTCCCACCATGGGACACGATGTGGTCACGAACGTTGCTCGTGAACTCATCAACAACCGTGTGCAGTTCGCCCTTTGGCAGATCGCATTGCCCGGCGTCGATATGGACAACCTTGTGATTTGGCTCGACCACAATTTCTGTCGGGGTGTGAGAATCGACACGACGTGTGTATGTGGTGCAATCGACACCGGCGTGAGCGAGAGCGGAGACAAGCTCGCGGACATAGACGTTCATGCCACCGCCGTCACCAACGCCGGGCTGTGCCAGCGGCGAGGTGTGAAGGGAAAGAATCGTCACCCGTTGCACGCGGGGTCAACTTATCTTTCGATAACGCCCTCTACACCTTGCTCTTTAATCTGCTGTACCAGCTGGGTTGTGAGTGCATCGATCTGTTCAAACAGGGCATGGCGTTGCTGTGAACATGACTGCTCAAATAATTGGAGCGCATCTCGCAACTGACGTAAGTCAGAGTCGGACAATGTGTCGAGTTGGGCAAACTGGAACTGATCGCATAATTCATCAAGTTGCTTCATCAAGGGGTGATCATCTGGCACAACAGTTTCACGGGGCGGACGGGCACTGCCTCCACCTTGTTGTTGACCAAACACTTCGGCGAGTCTCTCGGTCACGCTGCCAACTGGTTCACTATCTTCACGCTGACGGCGCCGCTCTTCGTCAAGAACCAGATCGAGCCGACCTTGAGTGAGGCGACGCACATACGACACCGCATCTTCTTGTTGTTGCAATGAGCGACGCTGGGCACGCAACACGCCAAGTGACTGTGGTGCGCTCATCGCGAGCCGCCTGAGACTGGGGGGAGCACTGCGACTTCATCGGCGTCTGTGACTAGTGATGACATCTCGCACTCCTCTCCGTTTAACCACACCTTGCTTGTACGAACAATATCAGCGAATGCCTGGCCGTATCGTGTCTCGGCAATTGCCAATACCTCTGCGACGGTGGATCCATTAACGACATCGTCGCTTGTTCCCGCAGCTTCACGGGCTGCAGCAAATAAACGAAGACGTGCCATCTCGCACATCGTATCGGAGGCACTACGGTTGTCTTTGTGCCCCCCACAACGCGCATTCTTGTATTACGCCACGGCCAAAGTGAATGGAATGCACTTGGCAAATGGCAAGGTCAGGCAGATCCACCGTTGACTGACACTGGTCGCGAACAAGCCTTTCGTGCAGCCGAGTTACTCGGTCAATTTGATCTCATCGCAACAAGCGATCTACAGCGAGCTCACGAAACAGCAGCCATCATTTCCAACAGCCTTGGTATTGGGCCCGTCATTGTTGACGAACGACTTCGTGAAACTCACGTCGGAGAGTGGGAAGGCCTCACCCACGACGACATCGAACGTGATTACCCCGGGTATCTCGCTGCTCACAAACGTCCTCCATCTTTTGAAACCGAAGAATCACTAATCACTCGATTTACTGCGGCCATTACCGATGTTGCAGTGCAGTGTCCCGGTGGTGAAGCATTGTGCGTTGCACATGCTGGAGTGATTCGTGTGATGCGTCGTGCACTTGGTGCTGTTGATCCACGTATTCCCAATCTTGGCGGATGTCACTTCATCATCACGCCAAATGCGGGGCGGAACACGTTGCGAGTTGGTGACATTGTCGATCTCATCGAACACGGGCCTGTCGGCGACAATTTATAAAACTCGTGTCGCGCGAGCAATCACAAATTATTTTGAGCGATAACCGTTAGTGATCGGCATACGACGGTCTTTACCAAACGCTTTTGTCGATACACGAACTCCCGGCGCACATTGACGTCGTTTGTACTCATTCACGTCAACAAGGCGCGCAATTCGTCGAACAACATCGGCATCGAAGCCCGACGCAATAATGTCAGACACCGATTTGTCGCCGTCGACATACATACGGAGAATGGGGTCCAACACTTCATACGGCGGCAACGACTGATCGTCACGTTGATCGGGTCGCAACTCAGCTGATGGTGGTTTAGTAAGCACGGTTTCAGGAATGATTTCTCTTCCTGCACGTTCATTGACATAACGACTCAAAGCGAACACCTGCAACTTGAATACATCTTTAATAATGGCGTAACCGCCGGCTGAATCACCATAAATAGTGAAGTACCCAACAGCCATTTCACTCTTGTTGCCAGTGGTTAACACCATCCAATTGAATTTGTTTGACAGTCCCATCAGCGTCATACCGCGGCAGCGACTTTGCAGGTTTTCCTCGGTGAGATCTGGATCGCGCCCTTCAAATGATGGTGCCAACATCTCGAGATAACTGGAAAAGGCTGGCTCAATAGAAATCACTCGGTAATCAATGCCTAAATTCTTTGCGAGATTTTCAGCATCATCAAGAGAACCTTGCGATGAATACCGCGACGGCATTGCAACACCGTGGACGTGATCGACACCTAAAGCGTCGACGGCGACTGCAGCGACAATGGATGAGTCAATGCCGCCAGATAATCCGATGACCACGTCAGTGAAACCGTTTTTGTGAACATAATCGCGAGTACCAGTAACAAGAGCGTTGTACATGCGTTCAATATCATCCTCAAACGGTGCTATCTCGCCGTGCACCGTGCGACCATCAACGGAAATGTCGACAGTATGAAATTCCGAGGAAAACGAGGGAATGCGCGCAGCAATGTTTCCATCGGAATCAACAACCACCGAAGATCCATCGAACACTAATTCGTCTTGACCGCCAACTTGATTGACGTACACAATCGCGCAATTTCCTTCACGCGCACGTTCCACCAGCATCAATTCACGATTGAGATGCTTGCCATCGTGAAAGGGCGATCCATTGATATTGAAGTTGATTCGCGCACCTGCTTGTGCTTGACGAGCAACGGGACCGTCATTCCACCAAATGTCTTCGCAAATCGACATAGCAACCGTGGTGTCACGCAAACTAAATATCCCAGACGTGCGACCATCTACCTCACGAGGTCCCGGAGTGAAATAGCGATCCTCATCAAAAACCGCATAGTTGGGAAGAAGTTGCTTGTGGTACACCTTTTCAACTTCACCACCACGGCACAGTGCCACTGCGTTACATAACTTGCCGTTCACTTCGTCGACAAAACCAATCAATGCAGCACACTCACCCGTGTGTTGTGCAAGGTCTTGCATCGCCGCGATGTTGTCGCGCACGAACTGAGGCTTCAACACGAGATCTTCTGGTGGATAGCCCGTCACTGCTAGTTCTGGGAACGCAACGATGTGGCAACCTGCGGCAAGAGCTTTTCTGTAATCGAGCAAAATCCGCCCGCAATTACCCTCGAGATCGCCGACTGTCTGGTTGAGTTGTGACATTCCAACTCGAATACAACCGTCTGGTGGGGGTGTCGATTGGGCAACGGCCATGGGGCGAGGCTACCTAAACACCTTGTGCAATAAGGGCTTGGATTACTTCACACAGTGTTTACATTCGAGCAACGGTTGTGAAATCGCCTCATGCCATCCTGTGACCCACATACATCGAGGGACAAGGTCCCCCGAACCGAGAAAAGGAAACCGCTGTGGCAATTCAGGCTGAATACATCTGGATCGACGGAACAGAGCCCACCCCCTTGTTGCGCTCCAAGACGAAAATCCTCCCCGACTACGCAGGTGCACTGTCCGACATGCCAATTGACGAGTGGGGTTTTGATGGCTCCTCCACCGAGCAAGCAACTGGCGACTCTTCGGACTGCATTTTGAAGCCGGTCTTCCACTGCCCCGACCCCATCCGCGGTGGCAAGAACATCTTGGTGATGTGTGAAGTGTTGCTCGCCAAAGATGGCTCCCCACACACGACCAATACTCGTGCAGCATGTGCAGAAGTTGCCGCACGCCACAAAGACGCAGAGATGATCTACGGCATCGAACAGGAATACACCATGTTGCGCCTCGATGGCTCACCGCTTGGCTTCCCTGTTGGTGGCTATCCAAAGCCACAAGGCCCCTATTACTGCGGCGTTGGCGCAGGTCGTGTTGTTGGACGCGAAATTGTTGAAGAGCACACCCAAGCATGTATTGATGCGGGTCTTCGTATCTCTGGTACGAACGCTGAAGTAATGCCCGGACAGTGGGAGTTCCAAATTGGACCGCTTGATGCATTGTCAGCAAGTGACCACATGTACATCGCTCGCTGGTTGTTGCATCGTGTTGCAGAACAATACGACGTAGTGATTTCATTCGACGCAAAGCCAATGAAGGGCGACTGGAACGGTGCAGGTGCACACACCAACTTCTCCACCCGTGCAATGCGCGAAAACTATGACGCCGTCATCGATGCGTGTGAAAAGCTTGGTACTCGCGTCATGGAACATGTTGAAAACTACGGATTCGATATCCAAAGCCGCCTCACTGGTAAGCACGAGACTGCTCCATGGAACAAGTACTCCTATGGAGTATCTAATCGCGGTGCATCAGTGCGTATCCCATGGCAGGTCGCACGCGACCGTCGTGGTTATGCAGAAGACCGTCGTCCAAACGCCAACTGCGATCCGTACACCGTTACACGCCTCATTCTTGAGACGGTGTGTGGCTGAGTCGTCGTCAGATAACCGAATTAACTCAATGAGACGGGGGGCTTTGCCCCCCGTCTTGTCTTTTCACACCAGACACACGGCAGACTTAGCGGGTGGCAGACATGCTTGATCAAAAGCGCGACTACGTATTGCGCACTGTTGAAGAACGAGGCGTTCGGCTTGTTCGCCTGTGGTTCACTGACGTACTTGGCACTCTGAAGAGTTTCGCCATCACGCCGGCCGAATTAGAAAATGCTCTCGCGGACGGCATGACATGCGACGGTTCCTCTATTGATGGATTTAGTCGCGTGCAGGAAAGTGACGTGCTTGCGATACCCGACCCGAACACATTTGAAGTGATGCCGTGGGTAGATGCGAAAGCAGCCGAGGCACGTGTGTTCTGCGACATTCACAATCTTGATGCATCGCCATTTGAAGGCGATCCACGTCGAGTATTGCGCCGCAATCTTGATGCTGCTCGCGCTCAGGGTTTTGAGTTCCTCATCGCACCAGACATCGAATACTTCTATTTTGCTCCGCCAGTAAAGGGAGAAGCTCCTCAACCGCTTGATGAAGGTGGCTTCTTTGATCTCACGACCACCGACATTGCATCTTCACTTCGCAAAGAGACAATTCGCACGTTAGAAACCATGGGAATTCCGGTGGAGTATTCATTCCACGAGGATGCACCTAGCCAACACGAAATTGACTTGCGTCATACCGATGCGTTGTCAATGGCAGACAGTGTCATGACATTCCGTGTTGTCGTGAAGGAAATTGCTGCGGCCCACAATGTGCACGCAACGTTCATGCCCAAACCGCTGGAAGGTATGCAGGGATCCGGTATGCACCTGCACATGTCGTTATTCTCCGGCGATCACAACGCGTTCTACGATGAATCAGATCCGTACAACCTGTCAAAGGTTGCAAAGCATTTCATGGCTG
Source organism: Ilumatobacteraceae bacterium (assembly GCA_044345725.1). Classification (GTDB taxonomy): domain Bacteria; phylum Actinomycetota; class Acidimicrobiia; order Acidimicrobiales; family Ilumatobacteraceae; genus UBA2093. The sequence goes on from JBIJAO010000001.1 coordinate 56,856, forward strand.
GCCTGTTACGCCATGCTGCGGAGATCACCGCCATCACCAACCAAACGGTCAACAGTTATAAGCGTTTGGTTCCGGGCTTCGAAGCACCGGTTCACATTTCGTGGGCACGCAACAACCGAAGCGGTCTTATTCGTGTTCCCGTTCCAAAGAAGGGCAACCCGAGCGCCACTCGCATTGAATATCGCTCGCCAGATCCGGCAACTAATCCGTATTTGGCATTCTCTGTCATTTTGGCGGCAGGAATGAAAGGGATCACCGAGGAATACACGTTGCCGGTTGAAGCCGATGCAAACCTCTTCGAAATGACCGATGCTGATCTCGTCAAACTCGGTATCGCTCAGTTGCCACAATCATTGTCTGATGCACTGAACGTAATGGAATCATCGTCACTTGTCAAAGAAGCACTCGGTGATCACATATTTGAATGGTTCTTGAGAAATAAAAAGATCGAGTGGCGTGGTTACAAAACTCAAGTAACACCTTTTGAACTCGACCGCTATTTGAGGTCGATGTAACTCGCACTATGACACCGTCTGGCATGCTCGTTGTTTTTCCTGATCCGCCCTCAGCGGATTTAGCACGCACGCTCGACCTTGCTGGTTACAAGTGGAAGGCCGTTAACAACGTGAGCGAAGCTTCCTCGCACGAGCCAACCGCTGGTTGGTCGGGAGCAATTGTTGGGTGTGATGAAGACCCCGAAGCAGGCTGGGCGTTTGTACGTGCATTGCGTAAACGAGATACACCGGTGGCATCAATCATCGTTCTTGTGAACGGCTCACAGTTAGCTGACCTTGAGTTACGGGATGACCTCTTTGATGATTTCATCTTGAGTCCATTTCATCCGCGAGAAATGGAAGCACGCCTACGACATATGTTTTGGTCGACGGTTGGCTCCACTCGCGCCGAAGTAATTGAAACAAGCGGACTTGTTCTCAACCTCGAGACCTATCAAGCATCGTTTGAAGGCAAACCGCTTGACCTCACGTACATGGAATACGAGTTGCTCAAGTTTCTTGCGCAAAACCCGGGCAAGGTCTTTACACGTGAAACACTTCTGTCACGAGTATGGGGATACGAGTATTACGGTGGTGCACGCACGGTCGATGTTCACATTCGTCGACTACGTGCAAAGTTGGGTGAAGAACACGCCAACCTCATTCAAACTGTACGCAGCGTGGGCTACAGCTTTGGACAAGTACGTCGCGGAGCGTAAGTTAAAGCACAGTACGTCGCGGAGCGTAAGTTAAAGCACAGTACGTCGCGGAGCGTAAGTTAAAGCACAGTTCTTAACGAATCGCATCGACAACCAATACGATCGCAAAAATAAAGAACAGAGCAGCTGCACCAATACGTATTGCCTTTTGTGGAAGCCGGGTGCCCATGGCGCGCCCCACCACTACTGCAAGAGCATTGGCGAGAGTCATCCCTAATGTGGCGCCGAGCCACGTACCGAAGATTCCCTGTTTTGTTGCCAACGTCACCGTTGCCAGCATGGTCTTATCTCCGATTTCGGAAATAAAGAACATAGAGGTAATTGTCAACAAAGCATTGCGGTTGGATTTGGAAATTTGTATGTCCTTATCGGAGTCGTCGTCGGTGCGCAGAGTCCACAATCCAAAAGCCACAAAGGCTGCTGCTGAAATGATGTTGACCACATCTGTAGGAAGCGATGCGCCAACGACGCCGCCAATAGTGACCGACACCAATTGCATCACGGCCGCAGCGATTGCAACACCTGTGAGCACGAGCCACGGCTTGAACCGTGTGGCAAATGCGAGTGACATCAACTGGCTTTTGTCACCCAACTCGGCCACAAACACGAGACCAAAGGCGATAAGAAACGATTCGAACACCGGTGTTGAGTGTAGGGGAAGAGAAAATGCGTATTAGAGAAGTTGCTGCATATGGGCAGACAACGCGCGGTGTCTCTTCAACATCTCAGTGACGTTGCTGTCAACGAGTTGGCCGTCTTTCACTACATGACGACCATGCACGATGGTGTCGCGAGCACCGATTGGTCCACAGCGCAACCACGCTTCAATCGGATCAGCGATAGCTCCCGCGAACTGGACAGAGTCGAGTGACCAAATAGCGATGTCGCCAACTGCTCCCACTGACAACGTGCCAATCTCACCTATGCGGCCCAAACAACCTGCTCCACCCACTGTTGCGACTTCAAGTGCCATACGCGCATCAGATGCGTCTGCGCCATTACGCAATTTTGCAAGCAACATCGCTTGACGCGCTTCAAGCCACAACGATGCGCTGTCGGCAGACGATGATCCGTCGACGCCTAACCCCACATGCACACCGGCTGTACGCAAGTCAACGACAGGTGCGATACCGGAAGCCAAAATCAAATTGCTACTAGGACAATGCGCAGCACCAATACCTGCTTCTCCAAGTTGAACAATTTCATCTGCATTTGGCATCACGCAGTGCGCAACCCACGTGCGATCAGTGCACCACCCAACGTCTTTCAGATATTCAAAGGGACGACATCCAAACACTTGCAATGAAAACTCATCGTCTTCAGCGTTTTCTGCAAAATGTGTGTGCAAGCGAACATCTAATTTCTCCGCAAGCTCAGCCGAACGAATCATCAATTCTTTTGTAACGCTAAATGGCGAACAAGGCGCTAACGCCACGCGAACCATCGCACCAAAAGACCTGTCGTGATGTTTGGCTACTGCCGCTTCAGATTCAGCCAAGATGTCGTCGTCTTCCTGGACAACATCATCTGGCGGTAATCCCCCATCTTTCTGCGACAGCGACATTGATCCACGTGTGGGATGAAATCGCATGCCTAAGTCACGCGCGGCATTAATTTCTGCCGACAACAAGTCGCCACCATTACGAGGATGCAAGTACAAATGATCAGTGGATGTTGTACAACCAGACAGTGCAAGCTCGGCAAGACCCACCCACGCAGACACGTACGCTGACTCTTCATTCAGCGCGCGCCACAGCGGATACAACGTTTGCAGCCAACCAAACAATGGTTTGGTGGTCATCGGCGGAAACGCACGCGTCAGATTTTGATACAGGTGATGGTGTGTATTGATGAGCCCCGGCGTTACCAAGCAGCCCGACGCATCAATAACAGTGTGTGCAGCGGGCTCGGGGTCAGATGATGCGCCCACACCAGTGATGAAGCCATCAGTGACTGCGACCCAGCCCCCAGGTAACTCGCGCCGTTTGTCGTCTACTGTCGCAACAAGTAAGGCGTTGCGAACGAGAAGATCAGTAGTTGGTGTCAATGAGTTCGCTACCTTCGTGACGCACTTCAGCATCCTTGTACAGCAAGTGACCAAGGAGCGCTGCAATACCTGCAGTCGATAGACCCACCACAATCGGGAAGGCAAGCAACACTAGGACGATGATGACAACTCCAGGCATGTCTCTACCGTACTGGCTTGTATGCCCAAGCTTCGATCTCTACCTCGCCATTGAACGGAAGCGCGGCAACACCAATGGTGCTGCGAGCAGGTCGAGAGTCACCAAAGCCGGCAACATAGGCGTCGTTGAATGTGGCGAACGTGTCCATATCGGTGAGAAAGCACAACGTCTTTGACACGTCGGACAACTTCGCACCAACAGATGCAAGTTGTGTTTTCAAGTTCTCAACGGCTTGCTTTGTCTGAGCAGCGACGCCACCAGAAACTAATTCTCCGTCTTTGATGCCCAACTGACCAGAGACGATGATCCAATCACCGGCGCGAACAACAGGGGTATATGGTCCAACAGCTTTTGCCATGTATGTGACTGTATGTCACGACGAGCGCCCGTACCATATCCGTATGACTCCCCATCCCTCGCGTGTCGTGTCTCGTCGTCATTTCCTTGCAACCACGGGCTCATTAGCCGCCGGCGCAATCGCGGTGAGCGCATGTGGTGGCTCGTCATCTGGTGGAAGCTCCACTGCTACGGGCGAGTACGTCGTAGTCACGCGCTTCCCAAACACCAACTTGGTTCCTGGAACAGTGCGTCTGCCTATCTCGCTTGCTAATACTCAGGGTGCACTTCTCACCGACTCATCACTTCCCGCAACTTTGACCGCACAAATTGTGCGCGATGACACCGGAGAAATAATTGTCGCTGATATCGCAACCACAAAACACGGAGTGAATCTTCCGCAACCGTATTGGCCTGTCACTGCAGATCTACAAGACGTTGGTATCTATCGATTGATTGTAGAAGGTGGACCAAAAGAAGGTACTGCCTTTCAATTGTTTGACCCAAAGCAAGTATCGGTGCCACTCGTGGGAAATGCACTGCCACCTTTTGACACGCCAACAATTGATAATCCAGATGGTCTTGATCCCATCTGCACGTATTCAACAGGAACGTGTCCGTTTCACACGGTGACACTCAGTGACGCATTGACATCCGGAAAACCTGTTGCCTATCTCATCGGTACACCTGCATACTGCAAGACCGGTACATGTACTCCAGCGCTCGACACACTGATCGAAGCGCAAAAAACTTTTGGCGATGACATCGAGTTTGTACACGCAGAGGTGTACACAGATCGCACAGCCACAGAAGTTGCGCCTGCAGTGCGCGCGTACTACATGGATTTCGAGCCAGCGTTATTTATTACTGACTCAAACGGAGTATTGCGACATCGTCTTGATGCGATTTTTGATCGCGACGAAGTACAAGAAGTGTTGAGCGAAATCAGCTAAATGATTTGCCACAACCGCATGAACGCTGTGCGTTCGGGTTGGTAATTGCGAAACCGGCTTCGTTCAAACCATTTTTGTAATCGAGGCTTGCACCTTCTAGAAGTGGTGCAGATGCAGGATCAACAACAACTTTTACGGAACCATAAATGGTGGTGATGTCGTCTGTTGCAATGTCGCCATCGAAGTACATGTCGTATGAGTAACCGGAACATCCGCCAGATTTCACAGCCACACGAAGCGCGAGCTCTTCAGAGCCTTCTTCTTTCAACAATTCTTCAACTTTGGATGCTGCTGCTTCTGTCAATGTGATCATGTTGATACCTCCGCTAAACGGCTATTGCTCAAAATCTATCGTGCCCGTACACTGCGCGCTATGGGTAACACCCAAATTTCTCCGCCTTCGGTGGAACAAATCCGCGACATGCTCAAAGCAGTCATCGACCCCGAATTAGGGGACAATGTTGTCGACCTCGGCATGGTGGGTGATATCAATGTTGTTGATGGCACGGTGAGCATCGGGTTCAAACTCACCATTCGTGGATGCCCATTACGTTCGCAAATCAAAAACGACATCGAATCACGACTTCTTGTACATCCTGCGGTCAATAAGGTCACGATCGACTGGGGCGAGATGACCGCCGACGAGCGAACCGCTGTCATGACACGGGCTCGTTGGAACGCACGTGAAAACGCAACTGACACCGCCGTACCACCATTTACACGTGTCATCGCGGTGGCAAGTGGCAAAGGTGGCGTGGGCAAAAGCTCTGTCACCGTCAACCTTGCTGCCGCCATTGCGTCTGCGGGCAAAGTTGTGGGCGTGCTCGACGCTGATATCTGGGGGTTTTCCATCCCCCGCATGTTGGGCATTCCCGACCGTCTCGAGGCTCACGCTGTTGAAGGGCGCGAGAAACCAATGATCATCCCCAATGAACGCAAGGTGGGCGATGGCCTTCTCCGTGTGGTGTCCACGGGAATGTTGGTCGAAGACGAAGGCACCGCTCTTATGTGGCGCGGTCTGATGTTGACCAAGGCAGTGGAACAGTTCCTCAACGATGTCGACTGGGGCAACATCGAGTATCTGCTTATCGACATGCCGCCTGGCACGGGAGATGTGCAGATGGGTCTTGCACGTATGTTGCCGCGCACAGATCTCGTCATCGTCACCACTCCCGCGGTGTCGGCACAAAAAGTTGCCATCCGTGCAGCGGACATGGCACGACGCAGTTTCCTACGCGTCGCAGGCGTCATTGAAAACATGAGTTCCTTCACCTGCGATCACGGATCTTCCTACAACTTGTTTGGTTCTGGTGGTGGACAAGCATTGGCTGACGAGATCGGTGTTCCACTTCTCGGACAAGTGCCCATTGAAACCACGGTTGCTGCTGGAAGTGATGCAGGAGAACCTGTTGTGTTGACGGGAACTGGAATTGCTGCTCAAGTGTTTTCCGACATTGCTCGTCAGATCATTGATGCGACTCCGTCAGCACCAGAGATGGCCGGGTGTTCTGCGCGGTCAGAAGATGTTGCGGTGGTTACTCTTCGACGAAGCCAGGATCGCCCGGCATAAGAATTGCCACAACACGACCTTCATCGTCAATCTTTAATTGCGGCTGAATGCGCGGTGGCACTCCCACTGTGCGTGCGGCAGCCAAAATTTCATCGGCCCGAGAGTGCGGCAATAGAAATTCCAAATTTGAAACTGTTGGCGGCAACATCGCCAACTCACCGCGTTGATGACGTTCGATCGCCTCGTGTGGTTTCACCCACAAACTGTCGATTGTTTCGGAATCATCATGCAATGGATCTTGTCCTACTGGAGCACGTGCCACAAAAAATCGAGTGTCGAAACGGCGACGCTCACCAATTGGTGTCACCCAGTGACTGACGTAGTGAATGGAGTCGGTGATGAGGTGCAAATTCTCACGGTGACACAATTCAATAAGACTCATTTCACCGTCGTGAATTCGATGACGAGCTTCAGAAAAAAACTTGGCGGTATACGGATCATCAAATTTGATCAGTTCACCGGTTGGTGCATGACGCGCAAGAAGTACGCCTGCTTCCTCAAAACATTCCCTAATGGCAGCCACCCAGTACGCAAGACCGCCACTTGGGATCTGCAATAAGCCACTTGCTTCTTCATCGGTAAGACCGTCACAGAGATCACACAATTCGTCATGGCCGTCGACGTCATCAACACGTCCACCAGGAAACACGTACATGCCGCTGGCAAATGCCGCATTGAGAGTGCGCTGCAGCATGAAAACGTCAATACCCGACTGTTGTTCATCGTCATCGCGCACCAAAAGGACGGTTGCCGCGGGACGAACCGGCACAGTGGCGGGATCAAACGGCTCGTTCGCTTTTGGATGTGATGTGCGTGATTCAGACATCAACGCCCCAATCTATTGTCGTCGTCTGTGTCGTCATGACTGTGTGGTTGAGTTTCGGGAGGGCGTAACTCCCCCGTGGTGTCGACAATAGGTCCGGAATAGGTGGCTGTTATTACCGTGGTGCGCGCCGATGATCGACGTAATACCAGCGAGACAATGACGTTGCGAACTGGTGGCAGTAGCAACAATAAACCCAGTACATCCCCAATAAAACCTGGGATAAATAACAAGACACCGGCAACGAGTACGCAGACTCCGTGCACCATTTCTCTCGATGGCACTTCACCTTTACGACTTGTCTCCATAAACGATCGAAAGACCCGAAAGCCTTCACGTTTTGCGAGCCACGTTCCCACCACACTGACGCCGATTAACGCGGTGATGGTCCACAACACGCCAATCTGAGAACCGATCTGAATAAGTACGTACAACTCAAGGATCGGCGCAACAACAAATAGCAACAGAGCAATGAGTAGTCCCACGGTTATGACTTCTTTCGAGCCTCACGGTAGTCGCGTGCTCCACCTTCAAGTGGTTCCACTTCCAATGTGATACCATCAATTGCAACAACGCGCATGGGTTGACGATCATCAAGAGGTGTCGCGCGATTGACGCGTGCGTGCCAACGTGCTCCGTTGATGTCAACTGTTCCCTCTGGTGCGATTGGTCCGACAGCTACACCTTCAGTCCCGATCAAATTGTCACGGCCAATTGTGGGAGTCGCAAAACGTGTGCGGGTCATTGACGGCATGCCAACGACATACGTCAGAGCGATGCCAATGATTCCTACAGACAATGTGATCCACGACGGTCTCAGCGTTAGACCATCAGTGGATCGAAACAATGTGAATGATGAAATCACGTATAGGGCCATGCCAAGGCCTGTCCAAAAACGAGGGACACCCACCTGTACATCAACTGCAAAAGCGAGAAATGCGAGCAAGAACAAGGCGAGCGCAAGTCCGGAAATAGGCAGTGCACCCAAACCAAAACTGCCAAGAATTAACGCGATGGCGCCAACAAGTCCGGCCACACCAATTCCGGCAGTGAAGAATTCAAAGATGATCAATGCAACCCCAGCGCTCATCAACAAATACGTTGATGCCGGACTTGCAACGGTGTGCATCAAACGTGGCATCAAACCAAGTTTGAAAAAGCGAACAGTTGTTGCTTCGCGAGTGATCTGACCCGCATCATCAAGTGTGTCGACCACGGTATCGAGCACTACTCCACGCACTGCCAGGCCATCAAGGGCGTACAACATGTTGCGAAGAACTGGAACACCGCGGTCGTCATTACTAAATCGCAGCACGCCTTGTTCGCGTGCTTCAAGAAATCCCAGAGTTCCAGACGTGAGAGTTGAATCAGCATCACCAAACGTGATTCGTTCCCCATCGACTTGCAATGGCAAACCAATGCGGCCAACACGCGCACCCGGAGCCATTGCTGTTACGTCAGCGACAGCAAGAAGTTGTGCTGGTTGTCCGTATGCACGTGAACCACTTGGGCCAACCCAAATTGCAACTGGAACTTTCGAGTTCTTTACATCGCGCAACAAATCTTCCATTTGTGATCGCTCCAAGACACTTCCACGTGAGTTCAACTGCAGAATCACTGCCTGCGATCCGTCCTTTTCAGCACGCTCAAGCGAAGAGGAAATGAAGTCGGCGTTTATTTCATCTAGTAGACCGCTCACTTCAATAACGTCAACCGGTGCCAAGTCGGTGTTTGACGTTGTGACAAGTACGTCGCCGGAGGTGACGTCGAGAGGAGTTGTATCGGACGGCTCATCGGTAGCGTTCACCATTGATGCTTGTGCAATTTGCCCCGACACCATTGCTGCTGCAGGAGCACACAGCATGAGCCCGAGAGCCAACCACACGCGCACTTTCGACATCGGTTTCCGTGCTCGTAGGTTCACATCTTCTCCTTTGCGCCAAAGTGCGGTAGCGCCATGACCGTTGATCAGTTTCTCACTCAATCTCGGGTTCTCATTGTGGCGGGAAAAGGTGGCGTCGGGAAATCAACCACATCTGTGGCGCTCGCACAGCTTGCTCATCATCACGGTGTTTCGGTTGCCCACATTGAATTGGACGGCAAATCGTTGCCTCATGGCCTTGACCCTGCTGTGACCCAGTTCTCACTCACCCCCGGTGATGCGCTGCGCGAATACCTCGCCACACACGGATTGGCCCGGGTGGGTCAGCGACTTGAGAGCACCGGAATTTTGGACTTGGTCGCATCCACTGCACCTGGAATCGATGACCTCCTTGTGCTCGGGAAAATCAAACAGATGGAACAAAGCCGGGAACACGACCTGATTGTGGTTGATGGACCCGCCGCCGGACAGGCCATCGGATTGTTGCGTGCCGCAGCAACAATGCAATCAACGGTGTCATCTGGGCCGATCAGTCAACAAGCACAAGAAGTGCGCAACATGGTGAGTGATCCGTCTCGGTGTCGAGTAATTCTTGTAACAACTCCAGCACATACTCCTGTTGTCGAACTTCTTGAAACACGTCAACAACTCATCGACGAAGTAGGCGTAGCGCTTGGACCAATCATTGTGAACGGAGTTGATCGCACTCCACTTGGGTCACCGCCACCACTGACGGACATCCATAATGAAGATGATGCGTACACAGATCTTGTTACTGCATGGGAATACCGACAACAGCGCCAAAAAGCACAGTTAGAAGCAATTGCACTTCTACGTTCGAAAACTGACCAACAGATAGTTCTCGTACCGCGGTATCTGTCCAACACCACGATTATTGAAAATGTGGTACGAGATTTATCACACGAGTTGGAAGCAACGCAATGAATACCAACGTGCATTCTCCCAATAACGAATTATTAGAAAAATGTCGCAACGCCAAAATTATTGTGTGTTGTGGAACAGGTGGTGTAGGAAAAACTTCTGTTGCCGCTGCACTCGCAATGATCTGTGCACGCGAAGGTCGAAAAGCAGTGGTTGTCACCATTGATCCGGCGCGACGACTTGTCGATGCGATTGGTCTCGCCGATCAAGTTGGAAATGATCCAGCACGCGTTCATCTTGATGCACCAGGTCAAATGTGGGTCACGATGCTGCACGTGCGAGAGACCTTTGATGGGTTGATTCGTGAAGTGGCGCCCACTCCTCAGCGTGCAGATGAAGTCATCAATAATTCGTTTTACGCAAATATCGCCGAATCAATTTCCGGTACCCGCGACTACATGGCCGCAGCACGTCTGTATTCACTTCATTACGATGACCGCTTTGACGTCGTCATCGTCGATACGCCACCAACACGCAACGCGCTTGATTTTCTCGATGCGCCAGAGCGACTCGCGCGTTTCCTCAACCACCCCATCGTTCGCTTCTTATCGACGCCAGCACGAGGTGGTTTCAAAGTAGTGAGTTTCGCGTTGACGCCTGTTGTGAAAATCATTGGACGAGTGGTGGGATCTGACGCGCTTGAAAGTGCCATTTCATTCCTTCGTGCATTCGACGGCATGCAAGATGTGTTGCGTGATAGGGCACTGGAAGTTGCCACACTATTGCGAGCAGATCACACGGCCTTTGCTGTCGTTGCAGCGCCACAAAAAGAAGCTCTCGACGAAGCGCGCTACTTCATGTCGGAACTTTCCCGACTTTCACTACCACTACAGATCCTCATTGCAAATCGCATGCCACCGCGATTTGGAACACTGTCGGCAGATGATGCTTCCGCAAAATCTCGCGACAGTGGTCCGCTGTCAGATGCGTATGCAAACTTGGCTGTTCTCACCCGTGAAGCCGACATCGCAGACTCGGTCATACAGACGTTTGTGAGCCCGTACGAGGCAGACGTTGTTGTGTCGTATGCCTACGAGCGCGCAGACGACATCCACGACATGGCGGGCATTGCACAGTTGGCCAATGACCTCACCGGTTCATCCAACTAGGATGTGATCGTGCATATTTTGGTTGCCACCGATGCCCAGTGGGTTCTTGATGATGTCATGGCGGCGCTGAGTTCGCCTTCGACCACTTTCACTGTTGTCACTAACGGCCGCGAAGTAGGAAAAGCTGTCAAGGAACGCACACCCGACCTTGCCATCCTCGACCTGCAAGTAGGAACAATGGGCGGCATGGCAATCACCATGGATCTTCGTCTCGACCACAGCAGCGGTGCAATGCCCCACGTCCCAGTTCTTATGTTGCTTGATCGCAAAGCAGACATTCACCTAGCGCGACGCAGCGGCGCAAATGGTTGGCTCATTAAGCCACTTAATGCATTGAAATTACGTAAGGCCGCGCAAGAAATTGCAAGTGGCGGATGTTTTGCAGAAGGCCTCGACCAACCTGGTGCAATTGATACAACAGTTGATGCATCCGACGATGCAGTGCCAACTGACGACTCAGCCAACGCAGATAGCCTGACGCCCTAGTCCGACAAGGACAACCACCGGGGTGTGGCGCAGCTTGGTAGCGCGCGTCGTTCGGGACGACGAGGCCGCAGGTTCAAATCCTGTCACCCCGACTCCAACAATTTTTGAAACGCAACAGTGCAGTTGCGCCGAAAGATAATTGCTATCGCACCAACAGTTCGGCGATTTGTACTGCATTTAACGCAGCACCCTTACGCAAATTGTCGTTCGACAAAAACAACGCAAGACCACGATTGTCGTCAACTGACGAATCTTGGCGAATGCGACCCACATAACTTGGGTCTTTACCAGCAGCTTGCAACGGTGTTGGAATGTCTGACAACTCGACTCCGGGTGCACTGGCAAGTAACTCTGTTGCACGCGCAGCCGTGATCGCGCGTTCGAACTCAAGATTGAGAGACAACGAGTGACCGGTGAATACCGGAACACGCACGCAGGTGCCAGACACACGTAAACCAGGAATGTTCAAGATCTTGCGTGATTCATTACGCAGTTTTTTTTCCTCGTCTGTTTCGCCTTCACCATCATCAACAAGAGAACCAGCAAATGGCAACACGTTGAATGCGATTGGACGGGCAAACTTCTTTGGTTCAGGCATCTGGACTGCCTGTCCATCAAATGTAAGTTGCGCTGCAGTAGCAGCAACCGCTTGTACTTGCATAGACAATTCATCAACACCAACAAGACCAGCGCCACTCACCGCCTGGTAGGTGGCTGCAATCATTCGCACAAGGCCAGCTTCGTCGTGCAACGGCTTCAACACCGGCATCGCCGCCATCGTGGTGCAGTTTGGGTTTGCAATGATTCCTTTTTTTGCAAGCGCAATTGCTTCTGGGTTGACCTCGCTCACCACTAGTGGAACATCTGGGTCCATACGCCACGCACTCGAGTTATCGATCACTGTTACACCAACATCGGCAAATTTCGGCGCCAGTGCTTTTGACGATGTCCCACCGGCGGAAAACAGAGCGATGTCGAGACCTGTTGGGTCTGCAACATCAGCATCTTCCACGACAATGTCGATGCCCTTCCATGGAAGTGTTTTCCCAGCTGATCGTGCTGATGCAAAAAAACGAATCTCAGTGACAGGGAAACTGCGTTCTGCCAGCAGTGTTCTCATCACACTGCCGACCTGACCTGTTGCTCCAACTACTCCTACGCGCATGGGGCTTTACGCTAACTGCGTGTAGCCACCAACCACCAATGACTTTTGTTGGCTTTATCCAATTTGCGTTGTTCGACGGCAGTGCCGTTGTATGTCACTGCGGGCAACGAGCGGGACTTATGGTGACGAAGGAGAACGTCTGAGAGTGGGACGCCGGTCTCTTGCGCAGCCGCAATGACCGCTGCTGGCGACAAACGGTTTGCCTGCCAACCCAAGCGAGTTGACCACCGCCATTTCGCCAATCGAGCGCGCAAGAACGGTACCCGCCATGATGCTCGCATGAGCGCTCCGGCGGGCACAAGGAAAATGTCGGCAGCAACCCACGTGCGGTAATTCAACACAATGCGACCGCCAGGTTTCGCAATTCGTAGCGCTTCCCTGGTGAGGGCAAGGGCATCTTCGTTTTTGCAGTGCTGCAAAGTGATGTACGAAAACACCACATCAACTGATTGATCTGCCACCGGGATCGTCCGACCATCTGCAATGTGCACCGTGCGTAAATGCATGACATTGCCGAATTCAGCGACAGTGTCACGACAACGCTCCAAAAATGCCGCGTCAACATCAGTTGCAATGACTGATGCGAAGTTCTTCGTGAAACCAGCGGTCATGCGACCAATACCAGAACCAATTTCCAGCAACGTTGCATTGCCCGCCATCTGCAGTAGCTGGAAGCGACGCATGTACACGTCGACTTCCTTGTCGCCTTGTTGCACAAATTGAGCGAGCGTCAGTGCACTCCCAGTTTCGTTATTAAAGACCCAGCCGGTTTCCCGAACTACCTCGTCGGCGCTTTGAGGACCTTCGGCGCGTTCACCAGCGGTGCGCCAAGGCGTGAGTTGAGGTCGCCGACGTGTCATGTATTCGATATTGGCAGGTACGACTACTTGCGCTCTGGCAAGGGAGCCGAATATGCACTGCCACTGTCAAGATCAAAGGCAGTGTGTAGCGCGCGAACCGCTTTTTCCATGTCTGCCTGTGCGACCACAACAGAGATGCGGATTGTGCTGGTGGAGATCATGTGAATGTTGACGTCGTTGTCAGCCAACACGCGGAACATCTTGGCGGCTACCCCCGGGCTTGTTTTCATTCCCGCTCCAACAAGAGACACTTTCGCGATTTCGGTTTCGTGCGAAACGCCTTCTGCGTTGATCTCTTTTGCAACTCGAGAAACGATTTCCTCGGCCACCTTCATGTCGGCTTTTGGAACCGTAAACGAAATATCGGTATGCCCAGCCTTTGATGTGTTTTGCACGATCATGTCGACGTTCACATTTGCGTTAGCAAGCGGTTCAAATAACGCAGCCGACACGCCCGGGCGATCAGGAACGCCCGCGACTGTGACTTTTGATTCGGATGCGTCATGAACAACACCAGAAATAATCGGCTCTTCCATGGATGAATCTCCTTCGGTGGGGTCACCGGTCACCATCGTGCCGTGTTCCCAAGTAAAACTGGATCGAACGTGCAAGGGCACATTGTGATTGCGTGCGAATTCAACGGAACGCAACGCCAGCACTTTGCTGCCCACCCCTGCCATCTCAAGCATTTCTTCAAAGTTCAATCGGCTGAGTTTTCTTGCTTGAGGAACAATGCGCGGATCGGCAGAAAACACTCCGGTGACATCGGTGTAAATCTCACACACGTCTGCATCCAGCGCAGCCGCAAGTGCAACAGCGGTTGTGTCACTGCCGCCCCGACCAAGCGTGGTGATTTCACGATCAGTTGACACGCCCTGAAAGCCTGCAACAACAGCGACCTTGCCAGCTTGCAATGCTTCGCGCACGCGATCGCCTTGCACTTCGAGGATTTTGGCCTTCGTGTGCACAGTGTCGGTGATAATGCCAACCTGTGATCCGGTGAAGCTCACCGCTTCAACGCCGACACCCGCTAATGCCATACATAGAAGCGACATAGAGATCCGCTCACCAGTTGTGAGCAGCATGTCCATTTCTCGGCCAGGATGTACATCTGAGACCTGATGGGCCAGCGACAGCAGATTGTCGGTGGTCTTGCCCATTGCAGACACGACCACCACGACCTGATTGCCGTGTTTTTGGGTGTATGCAACATGGTCGGCAACTGCCCGAATGCGCTCGGGATCAGCAACCGAGGTGCCACCAAACTTTTGAACTATCACAGCCACAGGCGCACAACGCTACCTGCCATGCTCAGAGGTAGCCTGCATAATTTGTGGGAACTAGTAAACGATCACGCCAAAAAGCCAACCGTGCGATAGGTCGCGCCCAAGCCGAGCGCACGCAGGCTCGTAATAAGACACGCAAGCGCATCATCCAATTTGGAGTCGGAATCCCCGTCATCATCTTGGGTCTCTTCTTGCTCGTGAATCTGGTTGTTGACGACGACGATTCTTCGAATGGCGCAATCGATGTCACCGACACCACCGCAATCACTGGTGACACCCCCTGTCCGGCAACAGACGGCATGCAAACGAGAGTGACATCGTTTAGCTCTGCTCCCCAAATGTGTATCGATCCCGCAAAGGCATACACCGCCACATTCACCACGTCGCAAGGCGTCATTGAAGTGGAACTAGACACGGCAAACACACCAGAGACTGTGAACAACTTCGTCGTGTTGTCGCGTTATAGGTATTACGACTCATCACTTCTGTTCCGCACCGACCCGTCACTTGACATCATTCAAGGTGGCGGCAAGTCGAATACCGATAGCCCGGGTTACGTGATCCCCGATGAAGGAAGTGGCTACACCTACCAAGCAGGTGACCTTATGATGGCGCGTACCAACGCACCGAACAGTGCCGGTGCGCAGTTCTTTTTCGCTACTGGTCCAAACGTATCCGTGCTTGATTCACAAGGTACATATGTGAAATTTGGAAAAGTCACATCGGGCCAAGACGTACTCACAAAGATCATGGCGCTTCACAGTGGACCCGCTGAAGGTTCTGGTGCACCAGATCCTGAAGTTGTGGTGGAATCAATCGTTATTTCCGAGAGTTAAAGACTCACGTCAACATAAAAGAATGCAGTCGTTCCACTGATGCTTCTGGAATACCGTATGCGATAACGGCCTCTGCAAAATCGTTATGCCCTGCGGTGAAATCATCAATCACTGCATGCATCGCACGAGGATCAGCAGCGAGAAAAAATGCCGGTGCATCTTTTATCGCATGAGCACGCTCTGGATATGTGCGCTCGGCCCATTCACGCATCCGCTTCATTGCTTCTGCAGACAGTGCGTAGTCATTCACGATGTCATCACGTGACACTCCAAGCGCGCCAAGAATCAACATGGTGAGAAGACCTGTTCGATCTTTTCCAGCGGCACAGTGATACACAACTGGCGGCGCTTCGTGTTGTGCCACAAGATCAAACGCGCGTGCGAAACGATCATGAGCATCAGCGAGGATGTCGCGGTATCCCCACACCAAAAAATCAGCAACGTCGTCGAAGTGTGGAATCTCTGATTTCTCCCACACCACGTCCATAAGTGGCACGTTATGAAAATCAACCGGGTGGTCTGCCGTAGGAAATGTGCCGTGTTCTTCGAGTTCGGCCGCGGTGCGAAGATCGATCACAGTTTTGATATCGAGGCGACGGATCGTTTCCATGTCGGTTGGGGCAAGACGATAGAGACCATCAGCCCGATAGACGAGACTGTGCTTTACGAATGCCCCGTCGCGAGCCCTGTAGCCACCAATGTCGCGGAAGTTGTGAACGGCTTCAAGTGGGACGTGTCGGGGTGCAGTATTCATAGGACCTCTTCGACGATACGCCGTGAAGATGGCTGTGTTGTTACCCTCAGATGAATGGACAGTACTTCTATTTCACGTGTTGGTATCTGCGGCTCAGGAATCATGGGCTCTGGCCTTGCCGAAGTTGCAGCAAAAGCCGGTTACACAGTCGTCGTGCGCTCACGTTCTGCTGATTCAGCGCAAGCAATGATCACCACAATCGACAAAGGACTATCGAAGCAAGTTGAGCGTGAAAAGATCAGCGCTGACGACAAGGCCGCGATCATGTCTCGTTTATCAGCAACGGCGTCTTTGTCAGACCTCGCCGACTGCGACCTCGTGATTGAATCAGTCGTTGAAGACCTCGAAGTAAAGAAGCAGTTGTTTGCTGAGCTGGACAAGATCGTGAAGCCGTCGGGCATTCTTGCAACAAATACCAGCACCTTGCCGGTTGTAGAAATGGCGATGTCAACATCGCGTCCCGACAAAGTATGTGGCATTCACTTCTTTAACCCAGCACCAGCAATGCCACTTGTGGAAGTTGTACGCCCCATCACGGCATCCGACGACACCACTGCTGCTGCACACGCATTTGTCGACAAGTGTGGCAAGAGCGGCGTTGCAGTGAAAGACCGCGCTGGGTTCATTGTGAACGCTTTGTTGTTCCCCTACTTAAACAACGCCATCCGAATCTGGGAAACCGGCACCGCTTCTATGGAAGACATCGACACCGCAATGAAGGGCGGCTGCAATTTCCCAATGGGTCCATTTGCATTGCTCGATCTTGTTGGCCTCGACACATCGTTGTCGATTCTCGATGCGCTCCACAAAGAGTTTGCTGATCCCAACTACGCAGCAGTACCAACCTTGCGTCGTCTGGTTGCGGCCGGCAAACTCGGACGTAAATCTGGCGAAGGTTTCTACAACTACGCCAAATAATTGGCGAAGTAGATGTCGTTTTTCGACACGACTGAATGGTCGTTTCCACCGGTCGCATCATGGCCAGACGACGACGTCATCGCAGTCGGTGCCGACTTAGAACCAGAAACGTTGCTCTATGGCTACGCGCATGGATTTTTTCCGATGTATCTCGACCACAAGTCACGATTACTTGGTTGGTGGTCACCACAACAACGAGGCGTATTGCCACTTGACGGATTAATTGTCTCGCGATCAATGCGGCAAAGTGCTCGCAAGTACACCACGACGTTCAATGTTGCTTTTCGTGACGTGATGCTTGGATGTGCATCTCAACGAGAAGATGGCAATTGGATTACCGATGACTTCGTTGACGCCTACTGCACATTGCACTCACTGGGTTGGGCACACAGCGTGGAGACCTGGGACGACAACAATCAACTCGTGGGTGGTTTATACGGTGTGCGGATTAATCGCTTCTTTGCAGGCGAATCAATGTTCCACCGCAAGACTGATGCGTCGAAAGTGGCGCTGATGTCACTTGTCGGAGCTATGCAGGCAGACAACATGGAACTGCTTGATACCCAATGGCAGACAGAACATCTTGCATCTCTTGGGGTAATTGAGGTTCCTCGTCTTCAATACCTCGATCTCTTGGCACAAGCGGTTCGTTCGCAGTAGGGATACCTCGGTGCGATTGCCATACTTGAGGCGTGGCAACCAACGACACCCCGCGCCGAGACGACCCATGGATGATGCGGACCTACTCCGGTCACTCCACTGCTAAGGCTTCAAACGAGCTCTACCGAACAAATCTCGCCAAAGGGCAGACTGGTTTGTCCATCGCGTTTGATCTTCCAACGCAAACTGGGTACGACCCTGATCATCTACTTGCTCGCGGTGAAGTAGGAAAAGTGGGAGTGCCGGTTGCACACCTCGACCATATGCGCACACTGCTTGCTTCCATTCCGCCAGGAAAAATGAACACGTCGATGACAATCAACGCAACAGCGGCGTGGTTGCTTGCGTTGTACGTTGCAAACGCACAAGAACAGGGTGTGTCGAGTCAAGAACTGCGCGGCACAACGCAGAACGACATCGTAAAAGAATATTTGTCGCGCGGTACCTACATCTTCCCACCCGCTCCTTCGAAGCGACTAATTGTTGACATGGTCGCATGGTGTGCAAAAAACGCACCCAAGTGGAACCCAATGAACGTGTGTTCTTACCACTTGCAAGAAGCAGGTGCCACACCTGTTCAGGAAATCGCCTTCTCTCTTGCTACTGCAATCGACATTCTTGATGCGGTAAAAGAAAGTGGACAAATCAGCGACGAACAGTTTGATCAAGTGTTCGGATCAATCTCATTCTTTGTGAACGCTGGTATCCGTTTTGTTGAAGAAATCTGCAAAATGCGCGCCTTTACCGAACTGTGGGATCGCATTGCCCAAGAGCGTTACAACGTGAAAGATCCAAAAGCACGTCGTTTCCGCTATGGCGTACAAGTGAACTCGCTTGGACTCACCGAAGCACAACCAGAGAACAACGTGCAGCGCATTGTTCTTGAAATGCTGGCTGTCACGTTGTCGAAAAAGGCACGCGCTCGCAGCGTGCAATTGCCCGCATGGAACGAAGCGCTCGGATTGCCTCGGCCGTGGGATCAGCAGTGGTCGCTTCGCATGCAACAGGTGCTCGCTTTTGAAACTGATCTACTTGAATACGGCGACATCTTTGATGGCTCAACGATTATCGAAAAGCGCACCAGTGAACTGCGCGACGAAGCATGGGCCGAGTTGCAAGATGTGTTATCGCTCGGTGGCGCCTTCAATGCCGTCGATGAACTGAAGGGGCGCCTTGTTCGTTCCATGGCCGAGCGCACCCGCCGCATCGAAACAGGTGAGCAAAAAGTAGTGGGCGTGAACAGCTTCCAAGAGACAGAGGAATCACCCCTCGGTGGAGACGACAAGATCCTCATCGTTGATCCACGCGTCGAGCAAGAGACAATCGCCGATGTAGAAGCCTGGCGCAACAAGCGCGACAACGCCGCTGTCGAAAAAGCGTTGGCGGAACTGCGTCGCGCCGCCAAAGAGGGCGACAACATCATGGATGCCTCGATCGAATTGGCCAAAGTAGGTGGCACCACCGGTGAATGGGCGGGAACGCTTCGTGAGATTTTTGGTGAATTCCGTGCCCCCACTGGCGTCAGTGCAGCTGTTGGTCGGCGCACATCGGAATTGTCAGACGTGGCCGACTACGTGAAGTCAATTGCGGGTGGACCCCCACGTTTCCTCGTCGCCAAGCCTGGCCTAGATGGTCACTCAAATGGAGCCGAGCAAATCGCTGTGGCTGCCCGAGACGCGGGTATGGAAGTGGTCTACAGCGGTATTCGCCTGACTCCCGAGCAGATTGTGGCGAGTGCTCGCGACGAAGACCCCGACGTTATTGGGTTGTCGATCTTGTCGGGATCACACATGCAACTTGTTCCAGAAGTTGTACGCCAACTTCGCAAAGAAGGTGTTGATGCACCTGTGATTGTCGGTGGAATTATTCCCGAAGAAGATCGCGCACGTCTTCAAGCAGATGGCGTTGCGGCGGTGTACACACCAAAAGACTTCGACATTTCTCGCATCATGCGAGAAGTTGCAGAACTTGCCGTCTCACATCGCGCTCATTAATTAGCACGAGTGAAATTAAAAATTACTACGCGCGTTCTTTTGCGATGAACGCATCAAGCGCAGGGCCACTTTCAAAACTGGTAATCAACGCGTAACGCGGGAAGTCATGATTGTGAACTACCACGTGCCACAGACGTTGCGTGTCGACAACAAAACGCGCGCCTTTGGGAAGTGGAACTCGACGTTCGGTTGACGGATCTGGCAAACCGTCTTTGTCGTTGTCCATGAGCAACATGTAACTGTCGGGGCTGTCAGTGAGTTCAAGCCACGAGCGCACCACCCAACCTTCGTTGTCGGGATTGAAACGATTGTTGTCGTCACGGTGAATACTGCGTATTGCAGTTTCGCGGTCTTGGGGTTCAAGTTTGATGACGCGAACGCGACCAAAATTGGCACCAACACTGTCGACATAACCCTTCAAAGTGGGGGTTTTACTGGCGTTTACGGTCCACAAAGCGTCTTTGTCGGTTTTGCCTTTGTCCCAAAAACCACGACAATCAAGCTCGCCATCGGCAGAGGCAATCGGCGCAAAGTTGGTGTCGCCACCACTTTTCCATGGCATGTATTCGAGAGATTCAAACTCATCACGCGGCACATCGAATGGCGCAGGTGTGAGAGCCATAAAACCAGTGTCTGCCAAACATTGCAAACGGACATGAGGAGTGTGCAATGGGATCTGCACCGACCAATGTTCTTTGGTGGGCCAAAACGTTGCGGTCATATCTGTAGTTTATTCCTCTTTATTAATGACATGTGTGTCATCTTGCGACAAGGCGCTCGAGCTCAATGTTTACAACAAAACAGCAAATGGAATCACGGCGGCATGGTTGTGGTTGCACCGATCGGAACAAAGCCTGTGCTCGGTGGCAACTTCAACACTGTGCCTGCAGGCACGTTGTCGGGGTTCTTGATGTCATTCAATTCCACTAGCGCAGGAGCACTGAGGCTGAATTGTTCGGCGATTGAATACAACGAATCACCTGGCTGCACAATGTATGTCTCGGGAATGTATGAGCTTGTCGTGATGAGTTGTGTTGTTCCCGTTGAATCCTGTGAAGAATCATCGCTGCCATCGGCATCGCTGTCATTGTTTCCAAGAAATATTGCGCTGACCAGAGCAAGAGCAGCGAACACAAACGTGCTCCACAGCAGATACCGCTGCAATTTGGTACGCAAGAACATCATTCCATGCTAGTTCTTGACCGTAACCTTTAATCGATGACTGACGAACGCTCATACCCCGGAGCTCGAGTACCCGATCGATTCCGAATGCACGATGCCAACGGTGTCGGAATTGCGACATACGAGTGGGGTAAGGAAAATAATTATCCACTTTTTTTAGTTCATGGTGGCAATGACTTCGCACGAACCTTCGATGTATTTGGCCCGATGCTCGCCGACGCGGGTTACCGAGTAGTCACGTGGGACCATCGCGGGCATGGCAACAGCGATCAGACCGCTTTGTACAGCTGGGATGCCGACATTCGCGACGCATTATCGGTGATGTCGTCAGTAACAGATGAGCCTGCTCCGGTGGTGGGCCACTCAAAAGGTGGCGCGATCATGTTGCTTCTTGCGGAAGCCTCGCCCTATCGAGTGAAGTCTCTCGTCAACATCGATGGCATGCCGGCAAAAAAGCGAATGCCTGATGCTCCGGATCATGATCAATCACGATTGATGGCTGAAGAGATCACCACATGGCTGCGATACCGACACGAAGCTGCGACGGCTACTCGCAAACCCGGCACAATCGAAGACCTCGCACGTCGTCGTGGTGCGATGAATCCCAGACTGTCGAAAGAGTGGCTCGAATACCTCGTGACAGTTGGTGCGCGCAAAGACGAAGACGGTTGGAGATGGAAGCTTGATCCAACAATGAGGTTTGTTGGTTTTGGTCCGTGGAGACCCGAGTGGTCGTTATTGCGAATGGTGAGTCTGTCGATTCCATTTCTTGGCCTGCTCGGAACAGTGGATGAACCAATGGGCTGGGGTGTGAACGAACGTGATGTACGGCCATGGTTGCCGCGACATGGGCGACTTCATGTTTTCCAAGACATCGGACACTTTCTTCACATCGAACAACCACGCGAAGTAGCAGACATGGTGTTGGAGTTCATCTCATGAGTGCACACACATACATCCAGACCGTGTTCCTCACACACAGCAAGGTGACCTTGGCCTTGCACCAACTGCGTGAAGGTGTGGGTCGACCACTTCTCACTCTCCATGGTTTGGGAGAAGACGCAAGCCGCATTCCCCTTGCTGACATCGAATGGGGTGGCCCCGTGTGGGCACTTGATTTCACAGGCCACGGTCAATCGAGCGTGCCCGTCGGTGGCGGATATTCCAGTGAAGTACTCATGGCTGATGTGGATTTTGCCCTTACCCACATTGGATCAGCGACGATTCTGGGTTTTGGTCTCGGGGCGTATGTCGCCCTGCTCGCAGCCGGTGCGCGCCCCGATCTTGTCCAGGGGGCCGTCCTCACCGACGGGCCTGGACTTGCTGGCGGTGCCGTCCATGTCAGTGCACACGCAGAGATCACAAGTGCCGGTGTGCGCGAAGGTCAAAACGCCACTCCTGATCCGTGGGCTCTTATTGAATTGGCACGAGATGCGCGACCCGAATCATATGTGCACACTTTTATTCGTCTCGCAACAGCCACGTCTCCGTTATCGGAACCTATTGCGATGTGTTGTCGCGTTCGCCCCCCATGGGTCACCGCAGCTCAAGACGCACCAGGTGTGATGACAAACGTAACTGTCAACGAAGCGTTATCTATTTACGCGACTGAATAACACCAGCATCGCCAAAAATGTATTCGTTGAGCAAGTAGTTGATCTCTTGCAATGACAGTGCTTGCGTGTAAGCAGTGTTGTTGAAAAAACGTGAGTAGTCGACACATTGCAGAGCATCAAGTGCTCGCGGATGTTGCAATTGAAGGAACATCTGCGTGGTGTTAGGTACGCGCGGAAACTCAGTGCGAAGAGTGCCACAGGAAAAGCCAAAAATCGTCAATGCGACATCGGCATCTTCTGGATCACATTTTTTAATCACACCGTGATCGGTAATACGAATAATGTCACGCTGATTGTTGCGACGTTCCCATGTTTGAACACAAGTACGTAAGTGTGAATTATCTGTGATGCTATTGCCAGTGACATCAACATAATTGATGTCAAGGTCATAGTCGTCTACAAGATGAAATCTTTGATCGAGACGATTTGTTACAGACCACTTACGCCACGAGCGCGGCACGATAAAACAAATGACGGAACTAATGTCAGCACATTTATTAAAAAAAGGAACTGATAATGCATTATTTCTCCCAAACGGTGGGTTACCAATTGCCACATAATTCTTGTTCTCGAGTTGCTGTTCAAGAAAATTTCCCCGTTGCACCGCGTCATGATGTGGTTCGATGTCGAAACTCACGAGGTTTGCAATGCCTCTCGACTTCAAGACATTGATAAACGTTCCCGTGCCACCTGCGGGCTCTAACCACGGCAGATCGGCGGTCTCGGGTTTATTTCGAAGGAGCGAGCTGACAACCAGTTCGGCAGTTGACGTTGGCGTGTAATACTGCTCTTTCCCCGTAACTCGTGTGTTGCCAGCCATCGTGATGAGTTGTGATCCGTACTTGTTCTAATCAATACGATCAGTGACGTAGTCTGCCAACTGTTGCAGCGCTGTTAATGACAGGGTGTCAATGTTTGACTGCTGTAATGCAGCAAGTGCTTCATGCTGTAATGACGTGATGGTGGTCTCCACATCTTGGAGTGCGCCAGTTTCAACAATCACTGTTTGCATATCGGCAATATCTTGAGTGCTCAACTCCAACACACCGACGCGATCAAGTACTTGTCGTTGTGCACCGTTTGCATTCTCATACGCATACGCCAACAACAATGTCGGCTTTCCCTCGCGCAGGTCATCTCCCACTGGTTTGCCGGTGACAGCCATATCGCCAAAAACACCAAGGATGTCGTCGCGAAGCTGAAAGGCATCCCCTAGTGGCAATCCGTACTGCGACAACACAGGGAGAAGTTGCATGCCCCGCTCCACATCTGCTGTGAGTGCGCCAAGATGAAGTGGACGTTCGATGGTGTACTTGGCGCTCTTATATCGACAAATACGCTGTGCTGTTTCACGGCTGCGATCACGTGTGGCTGATCCCCACATGTCGAGGTACTGACCCACATTTACTTCCAAACGCATTTCATGCCACACATGTCGTGCCGCATCGGGAATGTCACCAAGTAGTTGGTCAGACATCACATGGGTGAGGTCGCCGATGAGGATTGCAGCACCTTCGCCAAAACGCCGTGACTCACCTGCCCATTTGGAGCTGTTGTGCAATGTGGCGAGAGAAGTATGTGAGGTGACTTGACCACGTCGCGTGAGTGCTCCATCCATGATGTCGTCATGGAAAAGGGCAAAGACGTGCAACAACTCAATGGCCGCACCTACGCGAATTGGTGTTGTTGACTGTTCGTCGCCACCAGCGGCGCGGAACCCCCAGTAACAAAAAGCGGGACGAATTCGTTTGCCACCACTCAGCACCAGACGTTCAATTTCCGACAATGGCAACTCTAAATTGGCGTCAACACCAGTCCAACGAACCCGCTGGTCGCTCACTGTCTGTGCAAGTTGTGCATCGACCTGACGCACGATGGCCGTGAGAGAGTCGGGGGCCTGCAAGGTCACACTGTCAGGATACGACTAGTCCTCATCATCTTCGTCATCAAAATCGTCTTCTTCATCGTCATCGTCAAGGTCCTCATCGTCAAAGTCTTCGTCGTCGAGTTCTTCATCGTCGAATTCATCGTCTTCCAGGGAAGCAACAATTTCATCGACGGAAAACTGAGCACTGGCAATGCGGCCCTTGCACCAGGAAATGAGAAATGAGGCACGCGCGACGCGTTCCGATAAGACGTCGACATCAACTTTGGGATTGTCTATTTCGGTAAGAATTGTTTCTAATTCGCTGAGTGCCTCGGCATAACCCTGGGGTTCTTTTGGAGCAGCAGATTTTTTTGAACTCATGGATGTACCTCGGTGGCTGTGCTGGTGACCGAACCGTCGGCCAGGTTGGTGGTGATGACATCGCCCGCTGCGACATCATGAATGGAACGAACGACATTGCCCTGTGCGTCGCGTGTGATGCTCCAACCACGTGACATGGTCATTACCGGGTCGAGCAACTTCACTTTTGTCTCAATCACTTCCATTCGATTGCTGTGAGAGATAAGCGCAGCTTGTGGTCTACTACGCACGCGCTCGATGTTGACAGACATAGTACGACGAGCACGTTCAAGCGCTGTTTGGGTTTGTGATCGTACGGAACGAGCCAGCGAATCGACACTGTGAACAAAGTCGGCCACATAACCAATAACTTCATCTGCACATGCGGTGGGAGTTTTACAAGAGGTGTGCGCGACGATATCGGCAACGCTGGTATCTATTTCGTGTCCGACACCAACAAACACGGGCTTCGGACACTTCACAATTGCCATGGCAACAACTTCTTCATCGAAGGCAGCAAGATCAGATTTTGATCCACCCCCACGCATCACCAAAATCACATCGACATCGGAGCGTTTACCCAATGCAGCAATGGCGCGTGCAATTTGTGGCGGTGCAGTAGTTCCCTGCACTGTGACATCTTGAAATAACACAGAGAAACCAAAACCTGATTCGATGAGATGTTTTTGCGCATCGGCCCAACCTGCTGCACCAGCACTGCTGACGACACCGAGACGAAGTGGAACAAGTGGCACTTCGCACATTTTGTTGCGCTTGCTCATGCCGCTGTCGTGTAATCGCTTGATGAGTTCTTCGCGTTTTTTTGCAATGTCACCCACAGCAAATTGCGCATCGACGTCGGACACAATGAGACTGAGTGAACTGTTCTTTTTGAGATTTGGTATTCCGAAAAAGCGTATTCTCATTCCGCTCTTTAACGTGATGCCATGGCTGTCGAGCTTTCTCTTTACCCGAACTGCAGAGGACTGCCACAATGTGCAATCGAGTTTGATGCGGTCACTTTTCCCACCATCAACAATTTCAATGAACTGATGCCCGTTCCAATTATTGATTTTTTCAATCTCTCCTTCGATCCACACCCCGCCTGCAAACACCACTTGCAGTGACTCGTTGACGATGGATGCGAACTGATGAACCGACAAGACGTCGGAGTCGTCAACAGCAGGAGTGGATGGTTTTCGAGTAGCCATGAGATCTGGCTTTGACTCTAGACCGAGGGTGTGGAGATCTGGAAAGAGCCACCAGCGCGGATTTGCGACGCGTACACACCGTCCAAAGCCAATAATTCCTCGTGAGTTCCTTGTTCCACGATGCGTCCGCCGTCAATCACCACAATGCGATCTGCGTCGCGAATGGTGGACAAACGGTGAGCAATCACGATCGCTGTACGTCCGCGCAGTGCCTCATCAAGTGCTGCCTGGACAAGCATTTCATTTTCATTGTCAAGGTGGCTCGTTGCCTCATCCAAGATCATCACTGCCGGATTCTTCAGCAATAGACGAGCAATGGCGACGCGTTGTTTCTCGCCACCAGATAGTCGATAGCCACGTTCGCCAACAACAGTCTTGTAACCGTCTGGCAGTGCGGCGATTGTGTCGTGAATACGCGCAGCGCGACATGCTTCAATCACTTCTGCGTCAGTTGCAGTTGGCCGTGCATAACGAAGATTTTCAATGATTGATTCATGAAACAGATGAGGATCTTGTGACACAACACCAATCGCATCGCGAAGGGAATCACCAGTGAGATCGCGAACATCATGGCCATCGATACGTACTGCGCCCGCGGTGACGTCGTACAACCGAGGAACTAACGATGCCATTGTGGTTTTGCCCGAACCACTGGCGCCCACGAGCGCAATTGTCTCACCCGCACTGACAGACAGTGACACATCACGAAGGACATCCACATCGGGGTCTGATCCTTGCAACACGCCTTCGCTTTCAAGTGACGCGATAGACACGCTCGCAGCTGGCGGATAACGGAAGGTGACGTGATCAAACTGCACCTGACCACGTGGCTCCACTAAGTCGAACGCACCGGGCTTGTCATGAATAGCAACTGGTGCATCAAGCACTTCAAATACTCGCTCAAAACTCACAAAAGCAGTGACCACTTCAACGCGGGCATTAGTGAGTCCGGTGAGCGGTTGGTAAATGCGCTGCACAAGTGCGGCCATCGCAACAAGTGTTCCACTACTGATATCTCCCCACACCACCATGTAGGCACCAACACCATAAATTGCGGCGGCACCGAGTGCGCCCACTAATCCGAGTGCCACAAAAAACACGCGGCTGTACAACGCACTTTTTATGCCCGCATCTCGAACACCTTTTGCGCGTCCACCAAACGTCTCTACTTCGCGCTGACGTTTGCCAAACAACTTCACCAAGATCGCACCAGAGACGTTGAAACGCTCGGTCATCTGCGTATTCATTTCCGCATTTAGTTCCATCTGATGACGGGTGATCTCACCGAGCTTTTTACCCACTCGTTTTGATGGAGCAATAAATAATGGCAACACAATGAGCGACAACAACGTGAGGCGCCACTCAAGAACCACCATTGCGGCAAGAGTGGTGATGAGAACAATGATGTTAGAAACAACACTTCCTAAGGTGGTGGTCACAGCGGTTTGTGCACCAATAACATCATTGTTCAAACGACTAACAAGAGCACCCGTTTGCGTGCGTGTGAAGAAAGCCACGGGCATTTGCTGCACCTTGTCAAACAAAGCAACTCGCAGGTCGTAAATAAGGCCTTCACCAATGTTTGCGCTTAACCACCGCTGCACAATGGCCAACGTGGCGTCGCCGAGTGCTGCGAACACCAGCACAATCGCTAAGACAGTGATTTGGCCTTTATCTCCAGCGGGAATAGCCGTGTCGAGGATGGAGCGAAAGAGAAATGGGGGCGCAAGTGCAAGAAGTGCTGCAATCAGAATTGCTGTAAGAAACCCGTAGATCTTGAAGCGATACGGGTAGGCAAAATCACGAACGCGACGCAGCAAATGTCGCTGTAATTTTGCGCCACGGACAGCCGAAGCATCTCCTGGCAACATCATGTGGGGGCCCATGCGCACGGATTGCAGGCTACGGCGATTTTCCTCACTCACCCCCTAGTGTGAACGTAATGCGTCGACAACTTGTTGCATTTTGTGTTGCGATTCCCATTCTCATTAGTTCGTGTTCGTCGAACTCTGCGAGCGACATCAATGTGTCCACCACGACACCTTCGTCTGACACATCTGCGCCAGTCACGACCGTGTTTCCTCCCGCTGTGGGCGGATCCATTACTTGGGAAAAATGCGGTGACGTAGAGTGCGGAACACTCACCGTGCCCTTTGACTACGACAATGAATCGCTTGGGTCATTTACGCTCAACCTTCAGAGGCGTGTAGCAAGCACGCCCAAGAAACGTGTTGGCTCTCTACTTGTGAACCCTGGTGGCCCCGGTTTTGGAGGAGCAACACTGGCTCGTAACGCTGATTTTTATTTTTCTGAAGACCTCACAGACGTGTTTGACATCATCGGTTGGGACCCACGTGGTACGGGTAACTCAACACCGGCGGTGGATTGCATTGACGACTACGACCCATATTTTGCGTTTGATCCGTCTCCCGACACACCAGAAGAACAACAAGCGATTGAAGATTCTGGACAAGCATTTGTCGACGAATGCGTCGCACGTAACGCAAGTATCTTGCCGTACATCTCTACCGTGTCATCTGCACGAGATATGGATCGCATTCGTGCGGCTCTCGGCGAACAAACCATTTCGTATTTTGGTTTCTCCTACGGAAGTGAACTGGGCGCCACATGGACCAGCATGTTCCCCACCACAGTGCGTGCAGCAGTACTCGATGGCGCAACGGATCCGAATGCTGAATATGTGGAAGATGGTCTGCAGCAGGCAGCTGGGTTTGAACAACAGCTTTCAGCTTTTCTCGCTGATTGCAGCAAACGTGCAAAGTGTGATTTTCACAACGGCGGCAAAGCTGAAGCAGCATTTGATGCCCTCATGATTGAACTTGATCGCGCACCGTTGGTGGTGCGCAGTTCACGACCGGCTGTGAACCAAGGCGTTGCACTCATCGCTGCGAGCTATTCAATGTATTCAGAATCATCGTGGGAAAACCTTGCAACGGCATTATCTGAAGCACAAGATGGAAATGGAACAGAGTTGCTCGCGCTATACGACCAGTACTACCAGCGCAATTCGGATGGCACGTTTGGTGATGAACTGGAAGCCTTTTACGCCATTTCGTGTATTGATGATCCAGGACCAAAATCAATTAGTGAAGTCGATTCGTATCGACCACAGTTTCAAAGCGTTGCTCCGCGACTGGGAGATTCTTTTGCGGCCGGTTACGTCTGTGCTTTTTGGCCGTCATACGAGACAACTGTGGTGCCGATTACCGGACAAGGTGCTGGCCCAATAGTTGTGGTTGGCACCACTGGTGATGCTGCAACGCCCCTTGAATCAAGTCGCGCAATGGCCACATCTCTCGAACAAGGTGTGTTTGTAACAGTGACAGCAGAACGCCACACCGGCTATGGCGTGAATGAATGCGTGGTGAGTGCGGTGGATGACTTTCTCATCACACGCACAGTTCCCCCGCGCGATCTCGTTTGCTGAGACCACACGGGAGCACCTTCAATACAAGAATTACTGGCTATTGATCACTTACTTTGACCTAGACGGAATCGCCCGGTAGTCGTAGGTTTCTTTGTTGGTCTTCCAGTCGATAGTGACTTTTTCTTGCCGGATTCCAAATTCACCTTAAAAGTGCGCGTAATGGCGGAAGGGGTGGGATTTGAACCCACGGTGGGCACAAACCCACAACGGTTTTCGAGACCGTCCCATTCGGCCGCTCTGGCACCCTTCCGTCTGGCGAGGCTATCGGGTGTTCATTTGACTCAGACGCTGTCAGTGAGTCGATCAAGTTGTGCTGGCGTACCAGCAATGAGAATAAGTTCGCCAGGTTCTAGAACAGTGTTTGCATCGGTATGACGAAACACGCCTCCTGGTGGTTTCACACTCACAATGGTGATGCCATATTCATTACGAATTCCTGATTGTCCAAGTGGTTTACCCAAGAACGACTCGGGAGCTTCCATTTCAACAAGTGCAAAGTCTTCTTCGATGCGAATGTAGTCGGTAACGCCTTGTGCCAAACCTTGTGCGGTACGCACTCCCATTTCATGTTCTGGTTGAATCACTCGATCTGTTCCCATGCGTTCAAGAATTTTCGCGTGTTCTTTTGAAATCGCTTTGGTCCACACTTGTGGAATTTTGAGATCATCTTTCAACGCAAGCGTTGCCAGTACAGATGATTCAATGTTTGTTGCAATAGCAACAACTGCGCGTTCAAACTGCTCGGCTCCCACTTGCCGAAGTGCACGACTGGATGTTGCGTCAGCTTGGACAATGTTGGGAATGTCGGCTGACAAACGCTGAACAATTTCGGGATCAAAGTCGACTGCAAGCACATCAATACCTTGTTCGCATAACGTGCGCGCCACCGCTTCACCGAATCGTCCCAGCCCGATGACCAGCACTCCGCGATGTGGATCTTTTCTGTCACTCATGATTTTTCCTTGTGGCCATTTTCATTACGTCGCCAGTGTTAACCGATTAATGGCCGGTCTTCAGGGTAACGGAACAAGTTGGGTTGCGTTCGCAGTGCTAACGCGGCAGCCAATGTGATTGGTCCCAAACGGCCAACGTACATAAGGACAACAAGAATGAGTTCTGAAAGAGTGTTATCACTACTACTCACCCCAACTGACAATCCAACCGTACTCAAAGCAGAAATAGCCTCGAAGGCGCTATTCACTAGCCCATAATTGCCGGCGACAGATAACGCAAGCGTGGAGATCGCAACCGTTCCTACACCCGCAAGTGCAACCGTCACTGCCTGTCGTACAACCGTGGAAGGTACTCGACGTTTGAACACGGCGACATCGCTATCTCCACGAACCTCTGCCCACATCACGTATGCCAACAATGCAAACGTCGCAACTTTCACACCACCCGCAGTAGACGCGCTACCGCCACCGATGAACATCAATGCAAGTGTGACAAGAGTTGATTCTTCTGTTAACGCGGTTGTGTCAACCGAATTAAATCCAGCGGTACGTGGTTGAACACTTTGAAAAAATGCTGCGTTTGCTTTATCAACAACCGACAGCGAGCCAAACGTTTTCGCATTTGTCCATTCGAAAATGAAATAACCAAAAAAGCCAATGATGAGTAATACCACGGTTGCAAGAACCGTGAGTCGCATGTGTAGTGACCATCGGTTATACCGAAAACGATGTTGCCAAAAACCTCGTAACACCGGAAATCCGATGCCACCCAAAATCACGGCGATGGAAATTGTGATGCTGATGATGGGATCAGATACAAAGCGAATCATGTTGTCGCTGTACAACGCAAAGCCTGCGTTGTTCCACGCAGAGATTGCGTGAAACACGCCGTGATAGAGCCCGGTATCAAACGGCATGTCGTACGCAGTCCAGAAACGCAACGACAGCACCAGGGCAATAACTGCTTCACATGCCAAGGTCACTCCGATGATGATTCGCACGAGTCCGCGCACACCGGCCAAAGAATCGGCACCCGTTTCTGCAGCGAGGGTCTTCATATGAAAAATTCCGAGCCGATCCGACAGCAACATAAATGCCAAAGTCGCCAACGTCACGATGCCGAGGCCACCAAGCTGGATGAGCAACACAATGATGAATTGTCCAAAGCCAGACCAATACGTGGTGGTATCGACAACGGTGAGACCCGTTACACACACGGCGCTTGTTGATGTAAAAAGCGCCGTGACGACACTAAATGGCGAGTCGTCGGCACGAGAGATGGGCAAGCTCAAAACGCACGCCCCCGCAACAATCAGACCGGCGAATACAAAAAGAAGTAGCCGCAACGGATTGGCGAGGGGTGAAGACGATTTCAGTCGGGCGATGAGGCTGCTCATGCGGTTTTCAGTCTCTCATGTAGGGGAATACAGGACCCACCTGTATGGTTACATTAGTTGCGATCGCAAGTAATTCTCGAAATACTCACCCTCGCACTACGAACAAGGAGACACCATGCCAGCAGTACACGCAGATCCCCTCACACTTCCCCGCCTTGGACCCACCCCAGTTGAGGCTCGGGACCGTGCGGTGCGCTCGGTCACCACTGCCCCTGAGGGATTCGAAGGCGAAGGCTTTCCCGTGCGTCGAGCATTTGCTGGCATCAGCCACGCAGACCTCGACCCATTTATTCACATGGACCAGATGGGCGAAGTGAACTACGCCCCGTACGAACCGCGCGGCACCGACTGGCACCCACACCGTGGTTTTGAAACCGTCACCTACATCATGGATGGCACATTCATCCACCAAGACAGTCACGGTGGCGGTGGCACTATTAGTAATGGTGCAACGCAGTGGATGACAGCAGGATCTGGAATCTTGCACATCGAAACACCACCAGAAGAGCTGGTGATTTCCGGAGGACTGTTTCACGGCATTCAGCTATGGGTGAACTTGCCTGCAAAAGACAAAATGCTTGCACCCGCATATCAAAGTCTTGAAGCAGAACATGTGCGCCTTTTCTCATCACAAGATGGTGCAACTCTTGTTCGCCTCATCGCCGGTGATGTCGGTGAATTCCACGGACCAGCGTCAACACACACACCCATTTCAATGGCACATGCGTCAATTCCTGCTGGCGCACAGATCGTGTTGCCATGGAACCCGCACTTCAACGCACTTGTGTACGTATTAGATGGGCACGGAACTATCGGCGCAGAACGTCGACCAATTGGCACTGGTCAACTTGCGGTTATGGGACAAGGCGACGTCATCACTCTCGAAAGTGTTGGTGGAAATAGTGAATCCACATCCACTTTCGAAGTACTGATTCTTGGTGGTCAACCTATTCGTGAACCAGTGGCTGTGTATGGGCCATTTGTCATGAACACACGGGAAGAACTCATTCAAGCGTTTGAAGATTTTCAATCTGGCCGACTTGGTCGCGTTCCAGACGACGGCATCCGTCCATTTCGTGGATAATGACTATCGGCGTTCGGCAAAGAAGTCTTGCAGCAATTGCGCGGATTCGTCCGCCAACACACCGTGTATCACTGTGAAGTTATGAGACAACCGCGGATCACAACTGACGTTGTACAACGTAGATGTTGCACCGCCTTTGGGATCAGCGGCGCCGAACACCAGCGTGCTGATCCGCGAATTCAGCAATGCTCCCGCGCACATCACACATGGTTCGAGGGTGACAACGAGAGTGCAATCGTCTAGTCGCCAGCGCCCAAGAGTTCCTGCTGCATCTCGTAATGCAAGGACTTCGGCATGAGCTGTTGGGTCGGCTGTTGCTTCTCGTTCATTGTGACGACTCGCAATCACTGTGCCGTCACACACCACAACCGCACCAACGGGGACGTCGCCCGATTCCATGGCCCTAACCGCCTCGTTGAGGGCAAGGCGCATCCACTCTTTATGTAGTGCCGAATTATCGTGACCAGAGGTCATGGCGGAAGGGGTGGGATTCGAACCCACGGAAGCTTTCACTTCACACGCTTTCCAAGCGTGCCGATTCGGCCGCTCTCGCACCCTTCCAAAGTGCTGTTACGCAGAAGAGGCAGGCTACCTCGTTGGTATGGTGAAAGCCTCTCCGGTTACAGATCGTGAGCGGTGAGGTGCCGGTCGGGTCCTGTGCGACGATCGCCCGTGAAACAGGTCAGGGTCGGAAGACAGCAGCCTTCAGCGGTCACGATTGTGTGCCGCAGATCGCCTGGCCGTCACCTCACTGCTTATGACACGAACCGCGTGACACTAATTCACACGCGACGCGATCTCATCGGCTCGATCAACAAGACGTGCGTTGCCTACGTCTTTTGCAATGGATGCGAGTGCCGATGTTGGACCCTGCCACTTCCACTCTTCCACGGAACCAATACGTACATCGTCTGATACATCAGTAATCAAAGTTGCCAACTTTTTAAACAACAACGCATCGTCGTAGTTGTCGGCCAGTGTTGACGCCAATTTGGCAGCACCACGAACCGTGACCGAATCGTTTGCCCATGCAGATGCATCGAGTGGAATGTCCTCAATGTGTTTATACACCGACAACACAGCTGATGCAGACTTTGCGCCCCAACCTTGTAATCCGGGGAAACCGTCGGCCGAGTCACCTACTAAACCAAGCCAATCAGCAATGCTCGCTGGAGACACCGAATACTTTTCGCACACCGCATCTTCATTGATGATCAATTCATTACGGCGATCAAACTGCACCACACGATTTCCACGAACACATTGTCCGAGATCTTTATCTGGCGTGAGTATTTGCACTTGCTGCACATCATTGTGTTGATCTGCAAGAGCAGCTCCGGCTGCAAGTGCATCATCGGCCTCGTACTTCACCATCGGCCACACAGCAACACCAAGTGCCACAAGTGCTTCTTCTAAAAACGGAAGTTGCTCAAACAACACTGGCTCCATGCCAGTGGAGTCTTTGTATCCGTCCCACAAGTCATTGCGGAAACTCTCAATGACTTTGTCGATTGATACCGCAACATGCGTGGCACCATTTGCGAGTAACTGCAATGTGGAATTCAATACGCCGCCTGTTGCAGCCATTGGAGATGGCGTGCTGTGTCGTGCAACTTGACCAAAGTGCTGTCGATACAACTCATACGTACCGTCAATGAGATGAACAATCATTACAACACTTCTTATCGCAAAAATACTTATCTACGACAACTCAGCAATTTCACGGAACTGAGTTTCCCGTGCATCCCTACGCCGTAATTGTGGTGCTTCCCTTGGTGGACTTCCCTTTTACAGGTTTCATGGTTACGGTCACAGAACACGTTCCCTTGCCAATCATCTTGATAGAGCCGTTAACTACCCGACACACTTTGCGACTCGTACGAGACACTCTCAGTGTCACCATTGCTCCCTTGCTTGATTTGACTTTGGCAGATTTCATCACTCTTTTTGTGGTGACGGTTTTGCCAACACTTGAGCGGATTCCCATTGATGTATTGCCACCTGGCGCTGTGTTCCCGCCTGGCGCTGTGTTCCCGCCTGGCGCTGTGTTCCCGCCTGGCGCTGTGTTCCCGCCTGAATCCTGTGCAGGCGGTGGAGTGCCGCCATTAAGGGTCACGGTGAAACCCGCCGAATCATAATTCTCATTCCGTAATTCGAAACTTATGGAAGCTTGTGTTATTGGAGGATTACTTGTTCCTAGCCATTGTCCGAGAGTCGTTGCACCAGGCACCCACTCCGTATTCAAAACATCATCAAGCCATCGAAACGACAGCCCCACATCGTGAACCGCTACAGAATTGATAGGCGGTGCACCTGTGGGTTGCAATTGAATTGTCAGGGAATTTGAGATTGTGTTGGCATCAACGTTAGAGGCGGGTGAAATCAGCCAAGTCACGCCGGCGGGATCCCACGTACCAGTATTCGAAGTACCGCGGGTCAAGGAAAACGCAACAACGGAATCATTAAACTTGTTCCCATAGCTGGCTACCGAATCGGTTGATGCAGTGTCGAGATTAAACGTGATCGAGAAGTTGAAGGTGTCTCCCGTAACTATCGACACTCCGGCATTCGACGTTGCGGTGACTGTGCCGGTCACTGTCCAAGTATTAGTACTCGCACTTATGCGCTGTGCACCCGCAGTCACCGTCAACAAAACAGCCGACGCAATCAGAATTATGAAACGGCGCATGAGTGGATCCCTTCGTTATCAACGGGAACTCACCTTATCTAGTCCGGAGAGTCACTGATTAATAAGTCGTGTTTGTTGGCCTTCTGAGGGGTTCCACGAGTCAACGTGCAGTTCCTCACCATTGACGCGTAAGACCCGCACCGAACAAATCTTCAATAGAAACACTTTTCCTTCATGCGCGCCAACCTCATTACTGAGCAGTGCGCGTGCTGTTGTATCTCCCGCGAGTTCCGCAATCGCGTCAAGTTGCACATCGGGTCGCTGCAGGTGTTCATCAAGTGGTGCCGAATGGATCGAACATCGTGACTCATGCATGAGATCACTCACGCGATAGGCGCGGGGCATTGCGCCAATCCACATGTGGTCATTGGTGAACTGCACATTCGTGCCTCCCACTCGAGGAGATCCATCTGGCCTGATTGTTGCAATCACATGATGCGGGTGAGAACAAAAAATGTCCAACACCACTGAGGCAATGTCAGGAGCGCTGAGCGAAAATTCTCCCCACGTCACCGACGTGGCATTATCAGTCATGTGTGATCAGCCGACTTGTGTGAAGCCTCCGTCAACAACCATCACATGGCCAGTGACGTATTTGCTGCGCACCAGCGCTAACACGGCTTCAGCACAATCTTCTGCTGTTGCAGAACGATGAAGTGGGGCAATCTGCTTAATTGCCTCATGTTGTGCATCCCAGTCTTTTGTCCACGGTGTAGCAACAAGCCCAGGTGCCACGGCATTGAAACGCACGGGGCCATGGCTCTTTGCCAAAAGATGTGTCATCTGATTGAGAGCGGCCTTTGTCATCGAATACGCAATTGATGATCCAACGGGTCGAACTCCGGCAATAGATGTCACGTTAACCACATGACCGTCGTCTGATTTACGCAAATATGGAAGTGCAGCCTTCGTGAGCCACCATGTGCCATACACATTCACATTGAATGTCTTCATAAAGATCTCGTCAGTCAACGCATCAAGGTCTGTATGAGGAATGACAGTTGTCCAACCGGCGTTATTTACCAACAAGTCGAGTTGTCCAAACTTTGCGATGGTCTCATCGAGAAGTTTTTGACCTTGCGCTTTGTCAGCGATATCTGCCTGCACATAGATCGATTCACCTGGCAACGACTCGGCAACCTTTTTCCCCGCTTCCACAGAGGATGTGGAGTTCACTACCACCTTTGCGCCAAGCTCCGACAAGCGATGTGCAGTTGCTTCACCGATACCACTTGATGATCCCGTCACAATTGCAACTTTTCCAGCTAGTTCACTCATGAGTACTCCCCCTTGTCATGTGGCGCATCATGCGATGTGAAATCAAATGTCGCCCCGTAGAAGCTCCATGGTAGGCGTCAATGCGTGGCGACCCACAAGGGATCGGCGCTCATCATCGCTATCAGCGCACCCGCAACGAGAAAGGGCCCAAAAGCAAACACTGATTGTGAACGAAAGCCCGCGCGCACGATCGTAATGAGCGCAAAGACCCCTGCACACACCAGCGAATACACCATCGCATCAATCACCGTTCCGGCGCCGAACCACCCCAACACAGTTGCAAGAACGCTGGCCAAAATAACATCACCGCCACCGAGGTCTCCACGAGAACACCATTCAATACTTCGAAAGACCAACCATGCAGTTGCGCCACTACTCAACATGATCACCACAACATCACCGCGTGAGTGCGCAATTACATCGATGACGAGGAACGCACATGATGCTGCTCCGATGACAAGAGAATCACTCCAGGGCAATAAATGAGTGTCAATGTCAATGAGTGACAAATACGCAAGTCCGGCGACCGCAATCAGTAGACCAACCAACGCAAGCGATAATGAAACGTTGTGTGCAACAACAACACTCGTTACGACGACAATAAAAATTGTGATGACCAATGAAAAAATAGATCGCGATAAATCGCGATGGGCGAATGTTTCACCAGTTGCACGCAACACATCAATACGTCGACGTGCAGCGATGACTGCAACTAGACCTAAGATGCCTGCGACTGCAGCGGTTGCAATGAGGACGAGAGACGACATCAGTGGGTTGTACCCACTTTGTGTCGCAATGTGTAGTCGGGTTACTCCTGAACGAGTTCGATCAAGGTTCCGTAGCTGCCCTTCGGGTGAATAAAGGCAACAGTGGTACCTCGGCTTCCAGGCCGTGGAGCCTTGTCGATAGGAGTCGCGCCGGCATCGATCATCGACTGAAGAACCTTTGCGCAATCATCCACGCGGTATCCGATGTGATGCAATCCTTCGCCACGCTTTTCGATGGCTTTTGCAACGGGTGAATCATCGCGAGTTGGTGTGAGCAACTGAATGTAGCTCTCTGCAACTTTCAACAGCGCTTCTTCTACTCCGTCACTTTCCACAATCTCGCGGTGCTCTACTTCAGCACCAAATGCGCGCTGGTAATAATCAATAGCGGCTTCGAGATCTTTCACTGCAATCGCTACGTGGTCAATTTCGGTGAGCAACATGTGGGTCCTCCAGTGTCAGTTGTATTCAACTGTTGTCTGATTGTTTATCTGTAAATGGGCTGTTCCGCCACCTGATATCAGGAACGACGGAACAAATTGAGGTTCTTTTCGCCAACTTTGGCACGCAACTCGTGGTCATCGATTCCAAGACCAGCCTCGGGAGCAAGACAGGTAACACCCAACTTGCCCTCGTGCATGTTGTGATGCACTTGGTATGCGGCCTCGCCCACTTGGTCAAGATTGAACACCTGTGACATCACAGGGTGAATCATGCCCTTGCAGATGAGACGGTTCGCATCCCATGCCTCTTTGTAGTTTGCAAAGTGACTACCAACAAGACGCTTGAGACGCATCCAGAAATACCGGTTGTCGAATTCCATCATGAAACCACTTGTTGCAGCACATGTCACCACGGTGCCACCTTTTTTCACGACATACATTGACGCACCAAATGTGGAACGACCTGGGTGTTCAAACACGATGTCGGGATCTTCACCGACGAGTCCGCGAATATCACTACCAAGACGGCGCCATTCAGATTCGTTGTGAGTGTTGTCGTCATTCCAGAACTTGTAGTTCGCTGCACGACGATCAATGATCGCTTCACATCCCATGTCACGAAGAATTTGCGCTTTGTCGTCTGAACTGACGACACCCACAGGAATGCCGCCACCGTTTAATACATACTGTGTTGCATACGCACCGATACCACCGGTTGCTCCCCAGATAAGAACAACATCACCTTGTTTCATGGCTGCACCATTTGGACTTACCAACATGCGGTAACTAGTGCTGTTGCACAATGCGTTGACCGCTGCTTCTTCCCAAGTGAGATGTGCTGGCTTTGGCATCAACTGGTTTGCTTTCACGATCGCAAGATCAGCAAGACCACCGAAGTTTGTTTCATATCCCCAGATGCGCTGGTTCGAACCCATCATCGAGTCATCGTGTGACGTTGGATCTTGGTCGTCAACGTGATTGCAATGAACAGTGATCTTGTCGCCGGGCTTCCATGTGCGCACTGCGCTTCCAACTTTTAACACCACACCAGATGCGTCGCTACCCATTACTTGGTAATCACGATCGTGACGCTTTGCCCATTCGCTCTCGCGACCAAGACGAGCCATCGGACCAAAAGTGCTCACTGGTTCAAAGATGCTGCTCCACACCGTGTTGAAGTTGATCGACGATGCCATCACCGCGATTGCGACTTCATCGGGCGCAAGTTCGGGGGTGGGGACATTGCCCACGTGGATGCTTTTGCGAGGGTCCTTATCGTTGCTCGCCACGCCTTTGAACATGTCTTGTTCAGATTTGAGGACGTGTGCTCCTCGATATTCCTTGGGAAGTGGGATAGACGCCAACTGTTCTCCAGTGGCGCCATTCATGATGGCATCGAGCACTTTTTCCATTCATACGACGATAGCGATACCCCGGCAATTAGCCCCTAGTCTTGGTACCTACCCTCGCAGAGGGAATGCATCGAGGAGGCAGACATGGCCGGTTCATACATCGTCGCAGGAGCCCGTACACCCATCGGCAAGATGAGTGGAGCGCTTTCATCTTTTAGCGCAGCCCAACTTGGTGGCTTTGCAATTAAGGAAGCGCTCTTGCGCGCCGGCGTGAAGCCAGAAGAAGTTGATCACGTGATCATGGGTCAAGTGTTGATGGCAGGCCAGGGTCAAGTGCCCTCACGTCAAGCAGCGGTACACGCTGGCATCCCAATGAACGTTCCCGCGGTGAACATCAACAAAGTCTGCTTGTCGGGTCTTAATGCCATTTACTTGGCTGATCAAATGATTCAATCAGGCGATGCAGACATCGTTGTTGCAGGTGGCATGGAAAGCATGACCAATGCTCCCTACATCGCAGCCGGTGCTCGCGGAGGTTTCCGTTACGGCAACACCGAACTTGCCGACGCGATCATTAAAGATGGTTTGTTTTGCGCATTCGATGCATGCCTCATGGGCCTTGGTACCGAGCGTTACAGCGACGGCGGTATCACCCGTGATCAACAAGACGATCTCGCGATGAAGAGTAATCAGCGCGCAGCTGCTGCAATTCAGTCCGGCAAGCTCGCAGAAGAGATCGTGAACATCGAAATTCCGCAGCGCAAGGGCGATCCCGTTGTGGTGAAAAATGATGAAGGTGTGCGCGCAGACACCACCATGGACACGCTTGCAACACTGAAGCCAGCGTTCGACAAGAACGGCACCATCACAGCTGCCAACGCAAGCCAAATTAGCGACGGCGGATCAGCGGTGATCCTTATGTCAAAGAAAGC
This sequence comes from Ilumatobacteraceae bacterium, assembly GCA_044345725.1. Lineage (GTDB taxonomy): Bacteria > Actinomycetota > Acidimicrobiia > Acidimicrobiales > Ilumatobacteraceae > UBA2093. The sequence continues at coordinate 97,408 of JBIJAO010000001.1, forward strand.
AGCAGAAGCACGCGGAGTAAAGCCTCTTGGTGAAGTGTTGTCATACGGCATGGTGTCGGGACCAGACAATGCATCGCTGTTGCATCAACCAAGCAACGCAATCACTAAGGCTCTCGACAAGATCGGCAAGAAAGTGTCCGACATCGATTTGTTTGAAATCAACGAAGCGTTCGCAGCCGTTGGTGTCGCATCAATGAAGCACCTCGGCATCCCCGACGACATCGTGAACGTCAACGGTGGCGCAATTGCTCTTGGTCACCCCATTGGTATGAGCGGTAACCGTCTTGCACTCACAATCCTCCACGAACTTCGTCGTCGCGGTGGTGGTGTTGGCGCAGCATCACTCTGTGGTGGTGGCGGACAGGGCGATGCGATCATCGTTCGCGCGCTCTAGTCACTCTCACATCTCCTCACATTTCGTGATGTAGCACTACTGTCAGTTAGTGCATGTCGCGCATCGTTGAACGATCCCTCTTTCTTCTTCGTTGGCTTGCACTCGCATGTCTTGTGGGAGTTATCGCGGGTATTGGTTCTGCAGCGTTTATTGGTGGGCTGAATTGGGCAACCACCACTCGCTCAAACAACTTATGGATGATTTGGCTGTTGCCAGTGGCCGGTCTTATGGTCGGCGGGTCGTATCACTACTTCGGTAAAGGATTGGAACGTGGCAGCAATCTGGTGATTGACCAGATACACGACACCTCACGTTGGCTCACTCCGCGCATGTCAGCGCTTGTCTATGTCAACAGCGTGATCACACATGTCTTTGGTGGTTCTGCCGGACGTGAAGGTGGTGCCATTCAAATTGCCGTCGGACTTACCGACCCCATCAGCAAAAGATTGCGCTTCTCACCACAAGATCGCTCGATGATGTTGGTAACAGCAATCGCTGGGGCATTTGGTGGCGCATTTGGAGTTCCGTTTGCAGGCACGATTTTTGCACTTGAAGTTCAACGAGTAGGGCGCGTGAAATACGAAGCTCTTATTCCAGCATTCACCGCGGCTCTTGTCAGCGATGCCGTGGTGCGCGGACTCGATGTGAAGCACACCAAATATCCGGTGATTGCAGCGTTCGACTGGGACTTTGAAACTGCATGGAAACTCGCTGTACTAGGCGTGGCAGCAGGAATCGTGGCGTATGTGTTTGTTCGTGGAACACACCTTGTACAACGTGTTACAGCTCGCACCGTCAGGTGGTATCCGCTGCGTCCCGCAGTAGGTGGAGTGATTGTTGCCTCAATGGTGTTGTTGTTTGGTTGGCGCGACTATCAAGGATTGTCTACACCACTTGCGCTTGATGCATTCGCAGGTGATGATGCGCGCAGTTGGATACCGAAACTGATTCTCACTGCAGTAACGATTGGTTGTGGTTTTATTGGCGGAGAAGTTGTCCCACTGTTTGTGATCGGGGCGCTCCTCGGCAGCAACATGAGTGATCTCCTTGGCATGGATCCAGCATTATTTGCGGTGATGGGATCAGTTGCCGTTCTGGGAGCTGCGGCAAATGTGCCACTCGCATGCATCGTTCTCGGCATTGAATTATTTGGTGGCGCAAACGCATTGATGTTTGCAACAGTCTGCATTGCTGCGTATGCGGTGAGCGGACATCGCAGTGTGTACAGCGCACAAATTGTTGATGCGCCAAAGTGGCGACCGATCAGGAATCGATGACGTGGCGATGACCAAGTGCACGTCCCAGTGTCACTTCGTCTGCAAACTCTAAATCGCCGCCAACGGGTAGTCCACTGGCCAAGCGTGTGACCGTAATTCCTAACGGACTTAACGCGCGCGATAGATACATTGCTGTGACGTCACCTTCAGTGTTGTTGTTGGTGCACACAATGATTTCAGTAATGCCCTCGGGCTTGATACGTGCAATTAACTCGCGCATTTTTAATTGATCAGGACCGATTCCTTGCAACGGATCGATAAGTCCCAGTAACACGTGATAACGACCGCGAAATTCGCCCGTCTTTTCAATTGCGACAATGTCACGTGATTCTTCCACGACACAGACAATGGAACTATCACGTCTGTCGTCACGACAGATACTGCACAATTCTTCATCAGACAGATTGAAACAACGATCACAAAAACGCACTCGGATACGGGCGTTAATGAGTGCTTGTGACAAGCGCTCTACATCATCCATCGGAGATTTGATGAGATGCATTGCCAGACGTTGTGCACTGCGTGGTCCGATACCGGGCAATCGACCAAGTTCGTCAATAAGTGCTTGTACTGGAGGTGTGTATGGAGATGCCACTACTGCGAATCCTGCACGGTGCCACCAGGAAACGCTTTATACAGCTCTTCCATGGAATCGACTTTGGGGATCTCTACAGAGTCTTCAATCTCACTTAAGTCGATGTCATCAACGACATCGTCGGCAACTTGAGGAACAACTGCAGGGCGTTCGATACCACGCGATGCTGTGGGATCTTGTGTGAATGTCACGGCATATTTCGATCCACACACTTTTTGTATTGCTGCTTGCAATTTGGTGGTGTGCTCTTCCACTTTCGACATTGGAGTATTGCTTGGCACCGACACGGTGACGGTGTTCCCCTCTACGGATACCACAGACGATGGTTTGAAAATTGCTTTAGGAAAACCTGTGAGTGAGTCGATGATTTGTGGCCACAGTTGTGCGGGATCACCTGTTGATGTGGTGGGCGATGTGGTGGGCGATGGTGCGGTCTGTGCAGGAGGAGCGGGTGTTGGCGCAGTGACATCGGCACTTTGTGGTGCCGCAGATGTTGACGCGGTGGTGTCGGCAGATTTTTTTGGTTGTGATGTGGGCGCAGTGGCGCGGCCACCAACGCGAGCTTTCCCCGTAGAGGGATCGCGCGGTGCGGGAGGCAAGGATGCAGCAACACCTTTTTCTTTCAAGGTTTTTACTGCTTCTTCCAACTGTTGAATTCGTGCAACAAGATTGTCGAACGAGTCATCAAACTCTGGTGATGACAGTTTTACCATCGCCACTTCAAGAAGTAGTCGTGGGTCAGGCGCATTTCGCATGTCGATGAGAGTTGTACCAAGAACTTCCATTACACGCACGATTGTTTGCGCGCCAAGGTCGCGCGCTAACGATGCGATTCTTTCGGTGCGTTGCGGAGGCAATTGCACTAACTCTGGTGCCATCAATGACAAGAACGCATCGCGCATGGCGCGCACGATGTCTTCAGTGAGTGCACGAGCTTCTCTGCCTTGGTGCATAGCAGTTGCAATAGCAGCAAGTGCACGAGCTTGGTCTTTTGCGCTTAGTGCAGTGAATACTTCGTCAACCGATGCTGGTGCATCGAATTCTCCGCCGCCAGCCGCAACAATTTCCAATGCAGACAACGTGTCGCGCGCACTTCCGCCACCTTGTTGTAGCACTTGTTCAATTGCGTCGTCTGAAATATCAAGTTGTGCCTGGTCAATCACCCATCGCACGTATTTTTCCAACTCATCAAGCGGTATGAGATGGAATTGAAAATGTTGCACACGACTGCGAATCGTTTCACTGACTTTTTGTGGGTCGGTAGTAGCGAGAACAAACACCACTTGATCGGGTGGTTCTTCCAAGGTTTTTAATAACGCGGCTTCCGCGCCACGTGACAACATGTGCACTTCGTCGAGAATAAAAACACGGTGTCGACCAGGGGTAGCGAGCGCCGCAGATTCGATGAGATCGCGAATCTCCTGCACTCCATTGTTGCTTGCAGCATCAAGCTCGAGCACATCAAAACTCGCACCAGATTCCACCGCCTTGCACGAGGCACATTCACAACATGGCTCGCCATCAACGGGTGACTCACAGTTGAGCACCTTGGCCAAAATGCGTGCTGTTGATGTTTTGCCAGTTCCTCGCGGCCCGGAAAACAAATAGGCCTGACCTTCGCGATGATGAATCACCGCATTGCGCAAAGCCTTGACCACGTGGTCTTGTCCGTACAGTTCCGAGAATTTCCGCGGACGAAAACGCCGATATAGGGACTGTGTTGCCATCGCTTCGACCCTAGCAATGCGGTGTCAATGAAAAGAGATGAGGGGTGAGAGGAACCGCCATTGACTACCGTTTTCACAGCGCATGAAACGTCTCGTCTTTTTTTTCGCCGTTCTTGCAGCGGTTCTCTTCTCTGGTGGCTCTGTCGATGCCGCCGGACAGAACACGGTTCAGTCGTCGAAGCCTGCGCCGGGAGAGACAGTCACCATCGCCCCCACCCAATTGCAACTGGTGTTCGCAAGCCCTGTCGGCGGACCAGAAGCGGTTGCCAACATGGGGTTATCGCTGTCGTGTGAGGGAAATCTCACCGGGCTTGGCACACCCGTCGTCGGTGAAGACGGTGTCACCGTGTCGGCCCCACTCACACAGATTCCTGCAAACGGAACGTGCACGGTGTCGTGGGAATTACCCGATGGAAGTTCGGGATCATTCAGTTTTATTTCGGCGGTGAATGCTCCCACCACCACAATTCCCCAAACCGACAACACCACAGAGCCAACCATTCCGGGTACAAACGAACCCGCTGCGTTGTCTGGTCCGCCAGAGCGCCTTGGTGGCCCTATCGGACTTGCAAGGCTCGCGAGTTTCATTTTGATGGGTGCTCTCGTGGGCGGTTTGTTCTTTTTGCAGCGGCGATGGCCAGAAGGTGGCGAGTACGCGGTCACCGAAAGATACTTTCGCATCGTTGGCATTCTCACCGCGGTTTCCATGTATGTGTTGGTATCGCTCATGGCGGCAAGTGAAGGAGAAATCTCCGCGGGTTCAGGCTTCATCCCCACTAACTGGTCGTCATTATTTGATTCAGCTGAAGGTGCAGCGTTATTTGCGCGATTCGCATTGACGTTGGTCGTGGTGTGGTTTGCATGGGTTCCTATCCGCGTCATCGACCCCAACTCAGAAGCGATCGCATATGCGGCTCTTTTTGCCACCGCGTGCACATACGGTTTTGATCGCACTGGCGGACGTTATGCATCGCTTGGTGTTGTTCTCGGAATCATTCACATGGCACTCACGTTGTACTGGGTTGGCTCCATCGGAGTGATGTGGCGAGTCATCTTGCGTGGGCCTGGTGATCGTGATTTGCTTGAAGCGTTGCGCGGATGGTCACGACACGCAACATGGGTCGGTATCGGTTTAGTAATAAGTGGCGCAGTGCAAGCTTGGCGCATCGATGGTTGGAGTTACCTCAACAGTGGTCACGGACGAGTGGTGTTGTTCAAAACGCTTGTCGTTGTTGTGTTGTTGTTCCTTGATGCTGTAATTCGTCAGTTCATTGTGCACAAGCTGCGTCGTGCTCGCATGTTGAACCAGCGCGCCGTATATAAATTGCAGCGTCCATTTGCTGTTAGTGCCGGATTGAGCGTCTTTGTTCTCGCATTGTCGTCATGGATGATGTCAATGCGCCCACCAAACATCTTGCCGAAAGACACCGGCCCAACGGTTCAGTACGCAATTGTTCGTGACATGTCTGGCACAGACGATTTCCGCGTTCGTGTATCAATTGATCCGGGCAACGTTGGTGTGAATCAAGTACTTATTGAATTGTTCGGACCACAGCGCATCCAGCAATTCACCATCGACTTCGTACCGTCAAACCCGGCGTTCTCTGGCTACTCACTCACGATCCCGATCACGCGGCCTGGTGGCGCATACGTCGCACCAGAAGCTGGCCTTACGTTGCGCGCACCCGGTGAATGGACCATGACCGTGCGCGGAACAACCACAACCGGCGAACTTGAACCGCTCACCTCCACGTTCATCATCGCCGATGGGACAACGGTCACGACCCTGCCCAACGGTGCCACAACGGTGCCGCCGGCCCCTACCGACACAGGCCAAAATCCCGCATCCGGTGATGCCACAACGACAACCTCTGCACCACCAGGCTGAGCCGAGATAGGTCGCATCGGGTCGTTTCGCACTAGCGTTTCACCCGTGACTGATACCGCCGGCGCGTCCATGCAAGACAAAATCGAAGATCTTCGCCAACGTCGGGAGCAAGCCCTCAATGCAGGAAGCCCCCGCGCAGTTGAGCGTCAACACGAAAAGGGCAAGATGCTCGCTCGTGAGCGCATCGAGTACCTCCTTGACCCCGACTCCTTCCACGAACTTGACCTTCTCGCTCGTCACCGCGCGCACGCAGCCGGTCTTGAAGAGCGCCCTTACACAGACGGCGTGCTCACCGGTTGGGGAACAATCGATGGACGCAAGGTATTCGTGTTCAGCCAAGACTTCACCGTGTTCGGTGGTGCACTGGGCGAGGTGTTCGCTGAAAAGATTCACAAGTTGATGGACTTGGCACTCAAAGTTGGTGCGCCTGTCATCGGACTTAACGACGGAGCGGGTGCACGTATTCAAGAAGGTGTGGTGTCACTTGCGTCCTACGGTGGCATCTTCTATCGCAACGTGTTGTCATCGGGTGTTGTTCCACAGATCTCTGTGATCCTTGGACCATGTGCTGGTGGTGCTGTGTATTCACCTGCAATGACCGACTTCATTTTCATGGTGCGCGAATCAAGCCACATGTTCATCACAGGTCCCGACGTTGTAAAGACCGTGACCGGTGAAGACGTCACACTGGAAGAACTCGGCGGTGCAATGAGCCACGCGTCAAAGAGTGGTGTTGCAACGTTCGTATCAAACGACGAAAAAGCTTGTCTCGACGACGTGCGTTTCTTGATGTCGTTCTTGCCACAGAACAACTTGGAAGAAGCACCGGCCGTTGAGCCAAGTGATGATCCCAATCGTTCATGCCCAGCATTGCGTGACATTCTTCCCGCATCGCCAAACCAGCCATACGACATGAAGAAAGTGATCGGCGAAGTTGTTGATGACGGCGAGTTCTTCGAATACTTCCCGCATTGGGCAAAGAGCATTGTGTGTGGATTCTCGCGCCTCGATGGAATTCCGGTGGGCGTTGTTGGTAACCAACCAATGGCATTCGCTGGTGTTCTCGACATTGAGAGCAGCGAGAAAGCAGCGCGATTTGTGCGCACATGCGACGCGTTTAACATTCCGCTCATCACATTTGTTGACGTACCTGGTTTCTTGCCTGGCGTGAATCAAGAACACGAAGGCATCATTCGCCATGGTGCGAAGTTGCTGTACGCATTCTGTGAAGCAACAGTGCCACGTATTCAGATCATCACTCGCAAGGCATACGGCGGTGCATACGTGGTGATGAACTCAAAGTCCATTGGTGCCGACCTCGCATACGCATGGCCCACCGCCGAACTTGCGGTGATGGGACCACAAGGTGCTGTTGAAATTGTGTATCGACGTGAACTTCAGCAATCTGCTGATCCTGTAGCGCGCCGCGCTGAACTAGTCGCCGAGTACACCGAGAAATACGCCAACCCGTACGCTGCAGCAGAACGCGGATACGTTGACGATGTCATTGACCCTGCAGACACTCGTGCAAAGACAATTGCTGGTCTTCGTATGCTTCTCACAAAGCGCGAAGAATTGCCACGCCGCAAACACGGCAACATGCCCCTCTAAGGACATCGGGAAATAGCAATGACGAACGACATGACCGGACCAGGATTCGCATCACCAAACATCCAAAACGAGCCCAAGGCCACGTTTGGTATTCGCTTGGTCGCGCACATCTTTGACGCCGTCATGGTGATGTTGGTGAGTTTTCCGTTCGCCATCATCAGCGCCATTGTTGAAGAAAATGGCAGTGCTGAAGCAGCAGACATGGTGACACTGATCGGCATTGTCGTATGTCTTGGCGTGTACAGCTGGTGGATTGGGAACCAAGGTGGCTCCCCTCTTCGCCGCACCATCGGTGTTCTCGTGTTAGATGAGAAAACAGGCGCATTCATTGGCACCAAGCGCGGTGTGAAGTGGGTGTTAATGAGCCAAGTGTCAGGACTTGTGTTGTTCCTCGGATACTTCGCAATGTTGTGGCATCCCAACAAGCAGACATGGCACGACCGTGTCGCAAATGCAGTGGTGGTAAAGCGATGAGCGCACATGAAATGTCCGTGGCGTCCATTCATCCGACGCCAACCGAAGAAGAGGCAGTTGCTATTGCTGCTGCAATCGAATTTGGATGGCCACGCGCTGTGATTGCAGAACCTACGAACACGCGCCCCAGTACGTCATGGCGTTTTAGTGGCAGATGGTGGGCATCACACAGCACATTGCGTCGTGCGCGACCTGGCGTATGAGTAACTCGCGCGGACCGCTTCATGGTCTGCGTGTCATTGATCTTTCTACGGTTATCGCTGGTCCTAACTGCGCGCGCTATCTCGCAGATTTTGGTGCAGAAGTCATCAAAGTAGAACATCCCGATACTGGCGACAGTTTGCGTGGCATGGGATGGGAAGACCCACGAGATCACACGGGCTTGTGGTGGAAAATAGTGGGGCGTAATAAGCGCACGATTGCACTCAACCTCAAAGATGAATCGGATAGAGAAGTGTTTTTACGTCTCGCTGATGACGCGCACGTGCTAGTGGAAAATTTCCGACCGGGAACATTAGAACGACTCGGGCTTGGTCCCGACGTGTTGATGCAACGCAACAACAAGATCGTCATCACTCGTGTCACTGGTTTTGGACAAACCGGACCATACGCGTCTCGCCCAGGTTTTGCATCTATTGCTGAAGCGATGTCTGGATACGCATCAATCACCGGAACACCTGGCGGAGAACCAATGCTTCCCGCGTTTGCAATGACTGATGAGGTCACCGGTCTTTCGGCTGCTTTTGCAACAATGGTTGCGTTGCACTCTGGCACATCACAAGTGGTTGATGTATCGCTTCTCGAAACCGTATTTCAAATTCTGGGACCACTCATTTCGGTATGGAAGGTGCGCGGTGAATTACAAGAACGTATGGGGTCATCTCTTCCCTTCACGGTTCCCCGCGGTGTCTTTCAATGCGGTGACGGTGAGTGGATCGCCGTGTCTGCATCCAGTGATTCAGTTGCATTGCGCGTGGTGAAACTTCTGGGCTTTGAAGGCGACGAACGTTTCTCCACCTTTGCCAACCGTGTAAAAAATCGCGACGTGTTAGACACCGCCATGGCGACATGGTGTCAGCAACGCACACGCCCTGAAGCACTACAGGCATTTGAAGACGCCGAGGCCGCTGCTGGTCCCGTTTTATCAATGCAAGACATTGCAGTTGATCCGCATTACGCAGCACGAGACGCAATCGTTGAACTCGACGGCACACCGATGCAAGGCCTTATTGCAAAGCTGTCAGAGACTCCTGGCGTTTTGAACTGGGGTGGAAAGCCCATGGACGCCGACGGCGACGAGATACGCAAAAACGGCTGGCAAACGCGCGATTAATGCGCATCTACAACCGGTGGTGGCCACGCTGATGTATTGACACGTTGTGGCAATGAACGTAAGAACTCCGACCGCGTCGGATGAATTCCACAATTCACAAAGAAATTGAACAGTGTTGTTATTGCAACGGCGTCTTCCAATGCTCGATGTTCAACCTTTGGTTGAACGCTCAAGGCTGCCATGCAGTCTGTTAAACGACGCGATGACAGACTGGGAAGAAAGTAGTGACTTTCCTGCACCGTACACACAGTGTGCAGCGCCGGTAGTTGCCGGTCTAGGCGCGCGAACTCACTCTCCAAAAATGACATGTCAAACGAAATGTTGTGTCCAACGAGCACCTGTCCGTCAAGTCGTGTCACGATGTCATCGACGATGGCAGAAAATGTTGGTGCATTCGCGACATCGGTATCGGTGATGTTGTGAATCTCCGAATTAGGAATTGGCATTTCAGGATTGACAAATGTTGACCAGTAGCCAAGAGGATTTGCAAAATTATCGGTGCGAATCAATGCAATTTCAATTATGCGATTGTCCTCGGCAGCGAGACCTGTTGTCTCCATATCGACAATCACAAAACCATGTGATGCGTCAGTCGGCCACTCTTCTTGTACTTCAAGAAGGTATTGGTGCGGAGGCTTACGCCGACGAAATAACCCCATCACACTGTCACGTGCTGATTAAACCAATCGGACACGACACACCGGTGCCACCGATACCGCAGTATCCATTGGGATTCTTCGCCAAATACTGTTGGTGATATTCCTCGGCGTAATAAAACACGTCAAGCGGCGCAATCTCAGTAGTGATGGCTTTGTAGTGAGCTTCAGTTAACACTGGTTGATATGCATCGCGGGTGCTGACCGCCAACTCTTTTTGTTGATCGTTCACGTAATAAATGGTGCTGCGATACTGCGTGCCCACATCTGCACCTTGACGATTGCCCTGCGTGGGGTCGTGATTTTCCCAGAAGATCTTCAACAACTGCTCAAAAGAAATAATCGCGGGATCAAATACCACCAGCACAACTTCTGCATGATTCGTACGACCCGAACACACCTCGCGATAGGTCGGATGAACAATTTCGCCACCTGCGTAGCCAACAGCAGTGGAATACACACCGTCGGCCTCCCAGAACTTGCGTTCCGCACCCCAAAAACATCCCATACCAAAGACAGCTGTTTGCATGCCTTGTGGCCATGGCCCCACAAGGGGATGACCATTCACGAAATGAGCTTCAGGAACGGAAATTGGCTCGCGCATACTTCCTAATCTAGACCCCGATGTGAGGCAAGCGTTACAGAAAAAGGTGACATTGTCATGGTTTCGTAAACACGAGGCTTAAATCTTCTTAGAAGCAACGCCTATTTCTCGCATGCTGTGCCGTCTTTGTCACGATCCATCTTGATGTTGGCCTTATAGATCTTTGCAGAGACAGCGGGTTTGTTTTTTTGTTTACCTGCCGCCTTCTGAGACTTTGCGACGCCGTAGGGATACTTCTTATTCAGATCAGTGCAGTTCTTATATGACTTCGCATCAGCAGAAGAAGAAAACATCAGGACACCTAGAACGAGTCCGATTGACACCATTTTTTTCATAATCGGAGCCTATAAGAGACCTGTACGGGGATCGTCTCAACGCGGGACCCACCAGTCCTAACTTGCAATTAATAAGGCAAACACCCAATCTGCATTGACAAACATTTCAGAAATACCAGTCAGCCCGTAACCTTGAGAGCGATGTCAACGATCCCCGACGTGCTCCCTACATCAAACGAACCGTGTTGGTGCGGTAGCGGACGCAAATACAAGCGGTGCTGCAAAGGAACAGAGGGTCGTATTCGTCCAGGCGTTGTGAGCCCTATGCGGACAGTACCTTCGCATATCGCACGTCCTCCATATGCCGACACAGGTGTTGTTCCTCATTCAAATGAAGGTCGTGTGAAAACACCCGAGGTGATTGAGCGCATGCGACATGCAGGAGCTGTCGCTAAAGAGATTTTGCGTCTTGCTGGCGAAGCAGTGAAGCCGGGTGTCACCACCGATGAAATCGACATTTACGTGCACGACTTGTGTATTGAACGCAATGCATATCCAAGTCCACTCAACTATCACGGTTACCCAAAGAGTGTGTGCGCAAGTGTGAACGAAGTGATTTGTCATGGCATTCCTGATTCACGTGTGTTGCAAGATGGCGACATTTGCAACTTGGATGTCACTGTGTTCATAGATGGTGTTCACGGCGATACGAATGCAACGTTCCCTGTTGGCACTATCTCCGAAGAAGACGCAGCTCTTATTCGCGTCACTGAAGAATGCATGTGGCACGGTATTGAGGTTGTCAAACCAGGTGTTGCAATCAATGAAGTGGGTCGCGCTATTGAAACACACGCGAAGCAACACAAATACGGTGTTGTACGTGCGTTCATCGGACACGGCATTGGCGAGAACTTTCACACTGACATTCAGGTGCTTCACTATTACGACCCACGTAACAACATGATCTTGCATGAGGGAATGACCTTCACTATCGAGCCAATGATCACGCTCGGTTCATGGCAGCACAAGATGTGGGACGACGACTGGACAGCAGTCACTGCAGACGGCAAGCGCACCGCACAGTTTGAACACACGTTGGTTGTTACAGCCGATGGATACGAAGTGCTTACAGGCGGAGATGGTGCTGCATCGCCACGAGCCCCCTGGCTTCGCTAAATCTCTGTATTTCCCTCTAGCGTGACCGTAATGAACGACTTACAAGGCGACGACCGGTATCTGTCGTTCACTCGTGACGAATGGGCGGTATTGCGTGCTGCTACTCCACTCACAATCCGTGAAAAAGATCTGGAACAGTTGCGCGGTATCAATGAAAAAATTGACCTCGACGAAGTAACTGCCGTACATCTTCCACTCACACGTCTTCTCAATTTGTACGTGAGCGCCACACAAAACTTGCACAAAGTGTCGGCAACTTTTCTTGGTGCGATGTCACCGAAAGTTCCCTATGTCATCGGAATCGCAGGCAGTGTTGCTGTCGGAAAAAGCACGTTCGCTCGTATTTTGCAGGCGCTTCTTGCACGTTGGCCAGAACACCCCAAGGTTGACCTTGTCACTACCGATGGTTTCTTGTTCCCTAACCAAGTTCTTGAAGACCGTGGAATCATGAACCGCAAGGGTTTCCCCGAGAGCTACGACACCAAGCGCTTGCTCCAGTTCCTACGCGACCTCAAAGCTGGGTGCCCTGTCGTAGAAGCTCCTGTGTATAGCCACGTTGTGTATGACATTGTTCCCGATGATCACATCGAGGTGCGCCAGCCCGACATTCTGATTCTTGAGGGTCTCAACGTGTTGCAGGTGGGCGGCGAATACGACGAGTTCGTATCTGACTATTTCGACTTCTCTATTTACGTCGATGCGGAAGAAAACGACATCCAGCAGTGGTACGTCGATCGCTTCTTAACTCTTCGCGAGACCGTGTTTAAAAACCCCGACAGCTTCTTTAAGAACTATGCCCACCTCACTCACGATGAAGCCATTCAGACTGCCGAAGGTATCTGGCAACACATCAACGGAAAAAACCTGGTGGAAAACATTGCTCCTACTCGTGATCGTGCGTCGCTGATTGTAGAAAAAGGCAACGATCACCGCGTCAACAACGTTTTCTTGCGGCGGCTGTGATGAATGTTCGTCGGTGGTTTCTGCTTGGTGCGTCGCTACTAGTACTCGGTGCGTGTTCTAACTCCACCGCAAAAAACAGCGACTCGACATGGGAAATTGTCCCTAGTGCATCAATGCCTAACACAACACAAGATGTGCCGTACCAAGAATCATTAGAGAGCAACGTGCCAACCAATGGACAGTACTGGGGCACCATGTCCGTTCTTCATGGCTCCTCTACGCCAACCGCAGTAGCAACCTTGGTGAAATTATATTCAGGTGATGCGTGTTATGAATACGCAGAAATGACCGGACAAGCGCCCGAAGACATGTGCACTAATGACTATGGAGTCGTTGATTATCCGCGTGCCATTGTTGCCGTAGATGAAAATGCGTTTGTCTCTGTGATCACAGAAGAAGGCTCTGCGTCATGGCCAACGGAATCATATGTGATCACATCATTGGACTTACAAAAATTTGTTGCTGAAGTTTCTGTCGATGGCAAACCAAATCAATACGAATATATTCCCTACCCATTTTTATTTACGGTGACTGACGGAAAAATTACACGCGCTGAACAAGTGTGGGTGCCGTAACCACACCGTATTATTATCGGTGCTTTGTTATCGGTGGAGCGCGTTCAAATAGTTGTAGACGGTAATACGTGAAACACCCATTGCATCTGCAACGTCTTCGACGGCACGACGCAAAATGAACGCACCGTTTTGATCAAGCAAACGAATTGCACGTTGTTTGTCGTGACGTGACAACTTGTCAAGGGGCGCACCAAGTTCTTGTTCTACTTGTTCGATCAAACGATTAAGCGCTCCGTGCAAACGGGGCAAGCGCACCGCGGCAATGATCTCGCCTTCCCATTCAAGTGCAATGTCCATCACCTGGGCGTCATCGACAGACACCAACGACGCCCCAACCGCTTTCAAGATTGGTTCAACAGCGGCGACTAACGGATGGTCGGGAATGTCGCTCACGAACCTTGCTCCACATGCACATTCACGTGTGTCGCACCGTTTGCATATGCAGCATCAAGCAGTGCCTTCACTGCATCGCCCACGATCGCTGCAGGGCTCGAAAAAGACGAGCCGAAGGGGCCCACTTCTACTGTGATGCCCAGTGATTCGACCGCAGTGATGGCCGCAGTGACATGACGACCCGGCTCACCCTCAATAAATGGTTCGATGGTGAACTCAACGACAACGGTTGTGCTCATGGAACGATTCTTACGAACTCGCGGAGACGGGGCAAAACCAGAGCGATGCTGTCCGGCAGAAAAGGCTTTGCGGCAAGCCAAATGTCGATTTCATTGGCGCTCACCCAGTGGGCTTCGGTGATTTCATTGTCGGTGAATTGAAATGGTCCATTGTCTCTGACCACATAACACGAGGCCACCAACTGGACGGTGTGGTCTGCATAGGCACCGGTACCGATACTGGTGATCTGCCCGGCATCGATGCCTAACTCCTCACGTAGTTCGCGACGAGCTGCGGCGTCATATTGCTCACCGACACCCACTACTCCACCGACGGCGACATCCCACCAACCCGGCCAGACGTCTTTGTGGTCGGCACGACGGTGCACCAACAGATCGCCATCGTCATTGGTGACCGCAATGAATACCGAACGATGACGCAGTTTCTCTGCACGCATTTGTTGGCGTGAGACGACCTCGATGACATTGCCATCGAGATCAACTACTTCAACCTGTTCGGAGTGTGTCTGAACGCCAGCCATCGCCATGTGCCTACCATGTGGCATGGCTAAATCCTCGTCGTCTCCGAGCACTGCAGCACTACGTGAAGAACATGGTGATCCGCGTGGCGTGATCGAGCAAGCCGAAGCGTTGTTTGACAACACGGTTGCACTTCGTCGCGACTTACATCAATGGCCAGAGTTAGGAAACGATCTTCCACGTACGCGCGAACAAGTGTTACATGCACTTGACGGACTGCCGCTTGACATCACACTTCATACAACAACAAGTGGATTTGCAGCGTTGCTGACCGGCGACAAACCAGGACCCACCATATTGTTGCGCGGAGACATGGATGCATTGCCGATGCCCGAAGACACCGGCGTGGAGTTCTCTTCGAAAGTAGACAACGCGATGCATGCGTGTGGACATGACACGCACACAGCGATGTTGGTGGGCGCTGCCACAGCATTGTCAGAACGTAAGAGCGATATTGCTGGTCGTGTTCTTTTCATGTTTCAATCGGGAGAAGAAGGACATGGCGGCGCTGAGTTGATGTTGGATGAAGGACTTCTTGATGTTCCCGCACATAAAAGCGGTGGTGAATCACCCGTGACCGCAGCATTTGCAATGCACATCTCTTCCAATCTTCCAAACGGTGCAGTAGCAATTAAGAGCGGTCCGATCATGGCATCAAGTGATCAGTTGACGATCACGGTGAAAGGACGTGGCGGACATGGCAGTTCTCCACACTTTGCGCTTGACCCCATTCCTGTTGCGTGCGAAATAGTGCAAGCAATACAGACATTGGTGACACGACGAATCGATGTGTTTGATCCTGGTGTCATCACGGTCACAAGCATTCACTCGGGCACTGCATACAACGTGATTCCAGAACACGCCACCATTCTGGGGACAATGCGCGCGATGAGTGAAAAAACTCGCACAAAGATTCACGAAGGATTACGTCGTGTCGCAGAAGGAATTGCTTCCGCGCATGAGATGGACATCGACATCGATCTGGAATACGGCTATCCGGTCACAGTGAACGACAAAGACTTCTCAGATTTTTCTGTCGCAATTGCAAACACCGTGCTTGGTGACAAGCATGTAATTGCTTTGCCCAACCCGGTCATGGGCGCAGAAGATTTCAGTTATGTGTTGCACAAATTGCCCGGCGCAATGATGTTTTTGGGCGCAACACCCCCAGGGGAAAACCCCGCCACTGCTGCTCCCAACCATTCAAACCGCGTGATGTTTGACGAAGAGGCAATGAAGACAGGTATTGCGGTCTACACCTCGGTAGCGCTACGCCATCTCGGCGTACCATTGAGCTAATGACTACCGCTCCTTTATCTGGCATTCGCGTCCTTGATCTCACCCGTGTGCTGTCGGGTCCGCACTGCACTCGCATGCTGTGTGACCTCGGTGCTGAGGTCATCAAATTAGAACCACCAGAAGGAGACCTCACGCGTTTTTCGTATCCACGTGTCGGTTCCATGGCCACCTATTTCGCCCAACAAAACGCGGGTAAAGAGGACATTTCCTTTGACCTGTCCAAACCTGACGCACAAGAGCTCACTCGCCAATTGGCAGACACGTGCGATGTATTGGTAGAGAACTTTCGCCCCGGCGTGATGCAAAAACTCGGACTTGATTACGAGGAATTGATGCAGCGCAACCCGCGACTTGTGATCGGAAGCATCACCGGATATGGCAGTACTGGGCCGTGGGTACATCGTCGTGCGTATGCGCCACTTGTTGGTGCAGAAACTGGTTTTACGTTGATGCAGTCACAGTCGCACAATGGCCATATCGCAAACGACTGGTTTAGTCACGCCGATGTGTACACCGGCATCGAGTGTTGTGTCGCGATTCTTGCTGCACTCGTTCATCGCTCGCAGACTGGAAAAGGTCAACATGTTGAAGTGTCAATGGCACAAACAATGTTGTACGTAAATGAACATGCTCACGATCAAATGTTTGAAGGTGATGTTCCTGTAGGTGTCATTCGTTCTTTTGAACCAGGTGCGTATCCGGTATACAAAGTTGCAGATGGTGTATCGGTCATTATCGGTGGTCACCCAGCAGAAAACGGTGTGTTTGCTAGCTACATGAAAGCAATGAATCGCCCAGAACTAGAAGATGATCCTCGTTTTGCAACGCAACAAGATCGTCTGGCTCATTTGAAGGAACTTGGCGAAGTGATTGGCGAATGGGCGCTCACATATCCCGATGCAGAATCACTGGAGAACGTTCTCGACAAAGTAGGACTCGTTCTCGGTGCAATTCGCACAGTGAATGAATTATCACACACTGATTGGGCAAAAGAGCGAAACGTTGTTGTTGAAGTCAGTGATCGCCGCGATGGAAAAATTCGCATACCGAATGCACCGTGGACATTTTCTGCGGCACAGGTGCGCACACAAGGTGAGCCAAAGTTTCGCGGTGAAGACAATCACTCGGTGTTGACACGACTTCTTGGTGCAACACCAGAACAACTTGCGGCTTGGGATGAACAGGGCGTGTTATCGTCCCGAATGCCCAAACCCCCCACCACGGTCGAATGAGTCAAGCGCGTCTACTTCGCGCCACATCACGTGCTCCACTTTTTGCACAACTAACTGCGCAATGCGGTCGCCACGCGACACGTCATACGGTGTGTGCGGGTCGGTATTTAACAGCACCACTTGTAATTCACCGCGATACCCGCTGTCGATTAGTCCGGGCGCATTCACCACGCTGATTCCATGTTTCAGCGCAAGACCACTACGTGGTAATACAAATCCGGCATACCCCATCGGCAATGCAATGGCGATTCCCGTTGGCATCAATATGCGACCACCGCCAGGAGCAATCTGAGCATCTTCACGAGCGAATAAATCGATCCCCGCATCTCCCTCATGGGCATAGGCGGGCAATGGCAAACCCGTGTCAAGACGTGTGATGGGGATGTCGACCACGACCCAACGCTAGGTCAGCGAATAGATTGACAAGGTGCTGATTTGGATGGATCTCGAGATGACTGGCCTCGATCCGGCAACTGAAGTCATTGTCGAAATCGCCACCATCGTCACAGATGACGAGCTAAACATCGTCGAAGAGGGCCCGGATCTTGTTATTTCTCAGCCCGATGACGTACTCGAGCGGATGGACCCCTTCGTGGTCAACATGCACACCACCTCCGGGCTTCTCGAGCTCATCAAGGCATCAACGATCACACACGATGAGGCTGCAGCCCAGACACTCGCTTTTATTCAGAAGTACTCGCCTGAGGCAAAAAAGATTCCATTATGTGGAAACTCCATTGGCACCGACCGTCGGTTTCTCGCCAAGTACATGCCCGAGATTGAAAACTGGCTGCATTACCGATGCGTCGACGTGTCGAGCGTGAAAGAACTTGTAAAGCGCTGGTATCCGGGTCTTGAACATGCACGACCAAACAAGATCAATACACACCGCGCGCTTGACGACGTACGCGAAAGCATCAACGAACTCCGTTTTTACCGCGAACACATTTTTCGCGACAAGAAACCATCCACCGATTCCGAATAACACGCACGAACAATGAGTGACATACCTACTGAAAACACCACACCACGACCAAAGAAGTCAGAGCAGATGCCTGCAACTGACGAAATCGTCGAAGTGGCACCTGGTATTTTGCGCACGCAGTTACCCATTGATTTCACAGGTCTTGGTCATGTCAACATGTACGTGCTGGAAGACGAACGTGGTGTTGCAGTAGTCGACCCAGGTCTTCCCACTCGTGAATCATGGGATGCCATCAAGGCACGACTGAAGGCCATCGGTGTACCGATGAAACGCGTGCACTCTGTGATTGTGACGCACAGTCACCCAGATCATTACGGCGGTGCAGGACGACTTCGTGCACACAGTGGCGCCGAATTAGTGGGGCACAAAATGTTTCGCACGTGGTGGGATCCGCAAGAACCACCAGACGTTGACGTCGAAGACATGCCACGTCGATTTCGTAACCCGTTTCAGTCACCACCATGGGGTGGACCCACGCTTGATTTTTCGTGGACGTACAAGATGCGATACAAATTTGCATCGAAGGCCCCACGCTTGTTCCGTGTACCACGCCCCACTATTCGTCTCGGGGAAGACGACCGCATTCGTTTTGCTCGACGTGAATGGTTAGCTATTCACACGCCAGGTCATACCGAAGATCACTTGTGTTTGTTTGATCCAGAAGAAGGAACGCTCATCACTGGTGACCACATTTTGCCTTCAATTACCCCACATATTTCAGGTTTAACGGGCCACGGCGATCCGCTGACATTGTTCTTTTCATCGCTCGACAAAGTAGATGCGCTGTCATCGCAAGTGAAAATCGCACTTCCCGCTCATGGAGTTCCATTTGCCAATTTGCACGAGCGCGTAGAGCACATCAAAGAGCACCACGACGAACGTCTGCAGAAACTGCGCGACACCAGCGCCTCTTTTGGTCGCCCCGCAAGTGTGATGGAGTTTGCCCAACATTTGTTTTCAGCACGTGTACAAGGACCAATGGCAGACAGTGAAACGTTTGCGCACTTGGAACACCTTCGTTTGTCGGGTGAATTCGAGCAGCGCAACAACGATGGTGTGCTCGAATACGTCATGGACTAATCCTGCATTAGTTTCAACGCGGCAACAACATTCCCATCCACGCCTGTGCGTGCACCACATCTTCCACCATCAGCCGCATACTGATGCCATCATTGCGATCGTCATATTGTTGAATGAGATGATGTTGTGGTTCTACTTGCACCGCATGTTCCACTACGGCGCGTAGTCCCTCACGTAATTCGCGTCGATACTTCAAATGATCTTCCAAGATCTCCCAATACGCGGCGTTGTTCATGTGTTTCAAGAAATCAAAATCGGAATACCGAAGTGTCCATTGTTGTGTCACCACATCTAACGGATGCTCATCAAAGTAGTTACCGCGCAAAATCAATTTGCCACTCACCGATCGACCATCAGTTGCTTCCATCAGATCAGCTGTGACTTCATCAGGAATACGCGAAGGACGCATTGACGCAAGATCAACATGCACCCACAGTGCGGCCGCATCAATCAATGTCTCTCCGTCTATGGAGGCAATACGTGTGCGACGTTCTGCCCAATGAGGCGAAAGACCCCCACACCACGTGGTGAGATCTACTTCTTGCAAGTACTGCGGGAACTTGAGAACATCAACAACGCTGCGCCGCACCACCCAACCTGGGTCATCCCACCCAGCATCACGCGCATCATCGTTTGCGACATCTTGAAGAAAGCGCAACGTGGCATCGAGACGCAAACGACCACCGGGGCTCACATCTCCAAGGCGCACACGGCGACGGCGCGTAAGAGATCGCCCCTTCCCCGTGGGGGACACCATGTGAAAACCCCGTGCAGCCTCGGCAAATGACATCACCGAGACGCTAGTGGGTGACTACTTGTTCCCTTGTCCCACAAGGGTTTGAGCATTAGTTCAAAAAAGAAGTTGACGAAGCGCTCTTCACATGGTTTCCTATACAACTCATGCGTTCAGTAACGACCTCCGCAACACGTGCATACACAGCATCAGCTGTGTCTTTTGCTGTGCCCGCGGTAGCCGTAGCGGTTCGCTATGCGAATTGGTTTACCGCCCCAATGACAGGGAAGCATTCGCATAAGCGCACCACCCGGCTCAACCTGATCGCTCCGATGTAAATCACATCGATAGCAACCACTCAGGCCGCCGGGTTCACATCCCGAGCGGCCTTTTTTGTTGCCCAAAACACACCCACCGAAAGGAAAACCACCATGTTGACAGTTCTCGAAGACCAAATGATTCTCACCGCAAAGCGTTGCAGCGACGGCAACGGCACCTTGTCGTACCTCTTCTTCTCCGACGAGCACATCGACATCTTGCGTGCCAAGGCCATTTGCGCGCGGTGCGCCAGCCGCGATGACTGCCTATCGGGAGCCCTCGAACGAGAGGAGCCCTGGGGCGTCTGGGGTGGCGAATTGTTAGAGATGGGCCGCGTGGTTGCGGTGCGTCGTCCCCGCGGACGGCCCGCCACAAAAGTGCGGCCTGTCACGGTGGTCCCGGAGGTTCCGATTCCGGCCCACCTCGTAGCCTGAGAGCATGAGGATCACCCGAACACGACTGTTTGTGGTCTCGATCCTCGTTGCTCTGTCAGTCAGCGTCATCGGAGGATGGCTGCTTAGTCGATCATCATCTGATGACGTTGACGCCAAACTCACCGGTGATCTCGCCGGCGGGGTCCAAGACCCCACAATCGGCACCAATGTTCCCGTGCAAGGCACCCCCTTCCCGTCGGTTTCTCTGACGGAGGCCTCATCCGGAAACGTGGTGCCGATTGTCGTTTCTGGACGACCAATGGTGGTGAACTTTTGGTACTCAACGTGTGAGCCATGTCGACGTGAGATGCCGGTTCTTGCACGTTCATCACAAGACTTTGCAGGTCAAGTTGATTTCATTGGGATCAATCCGCTCGATTCATCAAAAGAAGCACTGGAATTTGCTGCTCGCTACAACGTGACATATCCAACCTATTTGGATCCTGATGGAATACTCATCTCAGCAGCAGGAGTCGGCACCATGCCGGTCACTTTATTTGTCGATGCAAACGGCGTGATTGTGAAACAACACGGTGGAGAAATTAACTACGCCACATTGAACTCCACAATTGAGGCAGAGTTTGGAGTGACCGAAGGAATGAAGCTGTGATTGCACTCGAGGGAAATTTCGCATACAGCTTTATTCTCGGTGTTCTCGCTGCGGTGAACCCCTGCGGTTTTGTGTTGCTCCCTACCTACCTCATGTATTTTCTCGGTCTTGAAGGTTCACGACCCGACTCTTCGCAACGTGCGTCACTTATTCGCGCATTAAAAGTAAGTGCTGCAGTGTCAAGTGGTTTCATTGCGGTGTTTCTCGTGGTGGGCATTATCACCCGTGCATTTACATCTGTCATTGCAGATAATGCTAAGTACGCGGGATTTGTGGTCGGCATCATGCTCATCGTGATGGGCATTGCAATGTTTTTTGGATGGAAACCCAACCTCGTGACACCGCAAATCACGGCAAAGCGTGACAACACCGTGCCAGCCATGTTTGTATTCGGCATTGGTTACGCAGTGGCATCCATTGGTTGCACCATCGGATTTTTAACCACGGTTATTTTGTCGTCGGTTGGAAAGCATGGCTATGCGTCCGGCGTGTTGAGCATTGTCTTGTATGGAGCTGGCATGGGACTGTTGGTCTCATCGCTCACTGTCACGTTGGCGCTTGCCAAGGGCGGGTTGTTGCGCGTGTTGCGTAATGGATTGAAATACATGGACCGCGTGGCAGCGGTGTTTCTTTTTTTCACTGGTATCTATCTCACGTGGTATTGGTATGGAGCAATCACCGAACGCGCTACTGCAGATCGCATTACTGCTCGAATTGAAGGGTGGCAGTCTGACATCGCGATGTTCTTACAAGAACAGGGTGCATGGCGACTCGCCATTGTGTTCTCGTTGGTGATTGCAATTGCAATTGGCATCATCATGGTCACTCGTCGACGCTCTCAGCAGTCGCCCGCGAGTTGAGCCAATGTCGTTGTTTTCGGATCTTCTTGCACACGACGGCGTTCGCGAAGAATGCGTGTTGCGAAGCCGATTCGGGTTCATGGCTTTTCACGGCGGCAACTTGGAAAAAGGCACCGACATTATTGCGTCGCAAGCAGCCGAGCGCGCGGGGGCGTCGTATTACGGAATCATTCAGCCAGAAGGACTGGAATGGCACATCCCGTCGCATGAATTTGACCGCGGTACGTCAGCGTTGTGTGATGAGTTTCTGACACATTGCGAGATAGTGGTGACGGTGCATGGGTACGGAAAAGCGGGGTACTGGACACATTTGTTGCTCGGTGGACAAAACCGACGCCTTGCACGTCACGTGGGATCACACTTACGCGCACACCTGCCGTACTACACAATTGTCGACAACATTGATGCCATTCCCAAGTACCTGCGCGGACAACACCACAACAACCCAGTAAATGCTCCGTTGCATGCAGGAGTACAACTAGAGCTTCCTCCACGTGTTCGTGGATACAGCCCTATTTGGAACGACTGGCAAGGCCCGGGGCTTGTGCCGCACACGGAATCTCTCATCAACGGACTTGCCATTGCGGCACAAAGTTGGGATCGCTCACATACGCAATAAACATCGAGGCATCTCCTTCACAGAGTTCAACTCGTTGTAACTGCTACCCAACCTTCTGGCATCAATGGCTTCAAATACGTTTCAGAAGAAATAGATCCTTTAGCTTGTCCACCTCGCCACAGATCATGTTTTTCAACGGAGTTCTCTCGAAAGAAGTCTTCAATCAACGTCTGCAATTCCGAAACAATTGCCGCGTATTGAGGATCATCTACAACATTTATCATCTGAGATGGATCACTGTGATGATCGAACAATACGTCAGGTCCTGCACCCGGCATACGACACCAATATGAAAAACGAGTGGTACGTATGCCTCGCGTTTCTTCTTGTTCAAAAAAAACTGGACCGAAAGAAGGCGTACGTGAATTCAGATTGGTACTAAAAGATCTTCCAGCAGAATTCGAAAAGTGACGCGATTTTCCAAGCATCTCGAGCACTGTTACTGGTAAATCAATTTGGCTGTATAGGCCGTCAAGGATGGTTCCCGGCTTCAACGAAGGGTGTCTAATGATGAATGGAATTTGCATTGCTGCTTCATATAGATGTGACGGACGAGTCTGAATAGTGTGTCCCCATAAACCATGTTGGCCGTAGAGATTCGCTTGATCAGCTGTATAGATGACGATGGTGTCGTCGATGAGATTTTTCTCTTCTAAAGCGTCGAGAATTTGTCCTACTCCATCATCAACAATCGCAATTTGTGCACACACGTTTGCCATTGACGCTGGATCATTATGCATTCTTATGAGGTTGTACAACATGTGTCTCGCGTAGCGAGAAGGATCATCGGGGCCGTTAATTAATCCCAGCATCTCATCGGAAACTGCGGTACGTGGAAATGTCTCAAATTTCGTGTTTACAAACTGGCTATAGAAGCGATTCCGATGATCTGGTCCAAGATTTGTAGGAGGTAGTAAATAGGGAGCGTCGTAATTGACCATCAGAAAGAACGGATGGCTACTTCTAGACGATAGATAGTCAACTGCTTTCTCTGTAAAGAAATCAACAATGTGTCGATCTGTAACTGAATACTGCTCCCCACGATCTATGACCTGATTATCGTAGAAATCTTCTGTATGTCCTCTAACAAAAGTGACTGTCTCATCAAACCCTGGAATTGGTACGTGCGGTTGACCCAGATGATGCTTACCTACCATCGCCGTTTGATAACCAAGGTTCTGTAATGCAAGAGGAAGAGATTCAAACTCGTCAATGGCTGACCAACCATTGGGCCACTTGGCGACATCAGCATCGCGAAGCCAACTGTGAATTCCGTGCTGTGACGGCATTAGCCCAGTCAGCAACGATGCGCGCCCAGGCGAGCACATGCCATTGGTACAAAAGAACCCCGATAAACGTGTGCCCTGTTGTGCAAGTCGATCAATATGGGGGGTGAATACTTCATGGTTGCCGTAGCAACCCAACAAACCAGGTGGCTGATTATCTGCAGTGATTAGTACGACGTTGGTCATGCTATGGACGCTGTCGTACTGGCTTTCGTTAAGACTCTGTCTGCTGCCAGATAACCAGAGGAAATTGCACCGTCCATGTAACCGTTCCATTCAGCAGCGGTTTCAGTACCAGCCCACTCAATACGACCAAATGGTTTCACTAATTCATCTCCCAATTGAGTCCACACACCGGGTCCGAGATGACCGCCGTAACAACCACCACTCCATTGTTCAGCAGTCCAGTCGAGTTCCACTACTTCTAGGGGAGAAGCAGCTTGAGACCCAAAGAGATCAACCAGAGTTCGCACAAACACATCACGTCGTTCATCGACGCTCAACGCAGATGCAGAACGTCCATGTGCTCCTTCGAAGAAGCCGACCAACATACCGCTAGAGGCATCAGGAGGAGAGTTATCAAAAGTTATTGAGACTGGGTGATCGAGAGACACTCCAAAACCAGACATTTTGTCTTCGCGCCAAAATGGCGTTGTGTATTTGGCAACAATTTTGATGACAGCACCCATCGGAACATTTTGAACTAACTGCTGACGTCGTGGCGGTAGTGGAGGATTAAAGACAATGTTTCCGATCAGATGCTGCGGGATAGCAACAATTGCAGCGTCAGCATGATATTCGCTCCGCGGAGTACGAACTATCACACCGCTCGATGACTGTGAAACACCAGTAACAGGTTCTTCTAGGTGAACACGATTACCCAATTCTTCTGCCATTCGCTGAGCAATCAACTGCGAGCCTCCAACGATGCGACTTTTTTGTGCACCATTAGCCGTGCCCATCAAGCGATCCAACATTCCACCTGAGTGACAGTAAAAAAGAAAATGTAATAGGGACATTTCAGTAGCTTCAGCGCTAAAAATTGCCGCTGTTATGGCACGCCAGAATTGTCGCGACTGTTCAAAACGTAAATGTCGGCGTAACCAAGTTTCAAGTGTTTGACTGTCCCAATCAATCGCATGAGCACTAGTCCAGGGAGCATCCAATGGAACTTTTGCAGCCATTGATTCAAGACGTTTTTGTGTAAGGCCCACTTCGACAAGTACATGTGGGGGAAGTCCAAAAGTGTCGCCTTTGAATTTCTTGATCTTGCCTTTCAGTGAAACGACGTAGTCACCGGTATCAAATGTGTCAAATGTGTCAAGTCCAAGTTCGTCAATAAGTTCCAACACATGATTTTGTGTGGGGCCCACCCATTGTCCGCCCACTTCAACTATTGATCCATCTTCAAAGACATGGTTCAATGTGCGACCACCCACACGATCACGAGCCTCGACAACGTCTACCTCTATGCCTCTTTTTGACAAGTGGCGCGCTGCAGATAAGCCCGCAAAGCCAGCACCAATCACGACAACCTTCATGAAAATTCCCCCAGTCAGAAATTGATTGATTATGGTATCAAACAATTAACAAAGGTCTGACACAATGGAGTCTTAGACAAACAGAGGACGGGATAACCCAATGGGTCGACCAAGTATGGCGGACATACGACGAGCAGAACTAATAGATGCCGTTGTGGGATGCATTGCAACCAAGGGTGTTGCTGCCACCACCGTGGTAGAAGTGGCACAGTTGGCGGGCACTCAACCTTCCAAAGTTCATCACTATCTCGGAAGCCGCGACGAAATGATCGCTGCGGCCATTGAACGCGCTCTTAGCAATGTCGAAGAGTTGGTGATAGGCGCACTTCATTCAACCTCAAACGAAAACCGTCTCGACGAACAACTCGAGATTCTCTTTAGCCCAAGTTTTCTTGATCCTCGCATAAACCAACTAATTGATCACCTCATTGCTGCCTCCTATCTTGATCCGTCTATTAGAGACGGAGTGAGCAAGATGTATGAGAGATTTTTTGAAATATTGATTGAGAGTTTTAGTCTCGCTTTTCCAAATGTCGACGAAACAACTCGCCGTACAGCTGCACATGCGATCCTCGCATTGGCCCACGCCACTCCAACGCTCGAATGGTTACGAGTCGATAATGACAACATCGGTCAGAGCCTTACTACAGCGCGACAAATAGTGAGTTTGCTGCGTTAAAAGTGGAGTCTTGTCTACTTGTATTTTCCTAACCTTGTTGTTTCTTTCGTATCTGCATTCAAGAAAATACGAAAAATAGCGGGTCTACGGATACAGCCGTTCGATGTTCCACGAGCCATTTGTTTGTTTTGTATACACAAAACGATCGTGCAAACGACTGGGGCGTCCTTGCCAGAACTCAAATGCTTGAGGAATGATGCGCCACCCACCCCACTGCGACGGGCGCGGCACCGCACCATTACCAAACTGTGATTCGTATGCCGCGACGCGTTCTTCAAGAGTCTCACGATTATCTAACGACGTCGACTGAATAGAAGCCCACGCACCAATCTGCGAGCCGCGCGGACGAGATGCAAAGTAGTCATCGCTTTCGGCTTCTGACACGCGTTCTACCGCTCCGCGTAACCGCACTTGTCGATGCAACACAAACCATGGAAATAATGCAGCAGCCACAGGGTGTGCGAGAAGATGAGCGCTTTTTGCACTTTCGTAATTAGTGAAAAATGTAAACCCGGCGGCATCCATACTGCGCGCTAGTACCGCACGGGAATCTGGCATTCCATTTTCGTCTACTGTGCTCACCACCATTGCATGTGGTTCGGCAATACCTGCTTCATCAGCCTGTTTGTACCACAATGCAAATTGCTGAAATGGATCATCGGAAAGATCGTTGCGATCAAGACCTGCTGTTTCATATTGAATGCGCTTATCACGAATATTCATGACATCACTGCACTCATGATTGTGGAATTGATGTTGCGCCGCGCATGTATGGTGTCAACACATCTGGAATGCGCACCGAACCATCTGGTTGGCGATAGTTTTCGCAAATCGCAGCCCACACGCGCGGAACGGCAAGTGCCGAACCATTCAACGTGTGTGTAATTTCCGTGCCTTTTTGACCCGTCTTTCGATAACGAATGTCGGCACGACGCGCTTGATAGTCGGCGAACCAACTTACTGAACTCACCTCGAGCCACATATCGCAACCCGGTGCATACACCTCGATGTCGTAACTGCGATGATGGCTGCCACCCATGTCGCCAGTACAAATTTCAATAATGCGATACGGCAATTGCAGTGCACGAATTAAATTTTCTGCTCGATCACGCAGTTCGATGAGCAACTGCGGCGCTTGCTCGGGTGTGGCAATTGCAAGAATTTCTACTTTGTCAAACTCATGACTGCGCAACATACCGCGTGTGTCACGACCGGCAGATCCTGCTTCACGGCGATAACACGGTGTGTATGCCATGTACCGCAATGGCAAAGAAGCCTCGTCGAGGATCTCTTGTGCGTGCAGTGATGTCAATGGAACTTCAGCAGTGGGAATGGCCCACAAATCATCGCGTTCAATTGCGTATGCATCGTCGGCAAACTTTGGTAAGTGTCCGGTTGCAGTGAGAGTTGCGGTCGTGACAAATGTTGGAGGGCGAATTTCTTCGAATGCGTCTGCATTTGCATCAAGTGCGTACTGGCACAATGCTCGCGCCATGGTGGCACCAAGACCGCGCTGCATGGTGAACATGGCACCGGCAATCTTTGTGGCGCGCTCGTTATCGAGGATGCCCAAGGCAGATGCAGTCTCCCAGTGCGGCACCCGCTGGTGATCGGGAAAAGACGCCGGCATTTGCTCGGGACCCTTCACCACGGGATTGTCGTGATCCCCGGCTCCATCAGGCGCCTCGGAATGAGGAATATTAGGAATGCCCAGTAATACAAGGCGCAGTTGATCGGCCACGGCGTCGTAATCAACCTGCAGGGTGCGCTCACGCTCGCCTAATTCACGGCTTTCATCCATGATCGCCTCGGCTTCGGCAGTTTTGCCGTCGCGACGCATGGTCCCCACTTCCTTCGACAGACCATTCACACGGCTACGGATGGAGTCACGTTCGGCCGCGATGTCACGTAAACGAGTATCAAGTGCCAACGCCTCATCGAGTTGAGCGAGCAAATCGGGCTTTCCACGCCGAGCCATCGCCTGGCGAACAGCGTCCATCTCGCTACGAAGCAGGCGAATGTCAATCACAGAATCTTCAGGCTAGCGGTGGAGATAGTGGTGAACCGAGTTCCTTTCGTAGTGTGGAAGCTATGTCTGGTGTAGAGGTGTCAAATCTGGTCGTGAAATACGACGACCTTGTTGCCGTCAACGACATCTCATTTATTGCCCCCGAAGGTGCGGTCACCGCGGTGATTGGACCAAACGGCGCAGGCAAAACCAGCACTATTGAAGTGTGCGAAGGATTTCGACGTGCATCAAGTGGACATGTGTCGGTTCTTGGGCTTGATCCAGCGCGCCAACATCACGAACTCACCAAGGTGATGGGAGTGATGTTGCAAGGTGGTGGCGTGTACCCAAGTGCTCGCGTCATAGATGTGATTACTTTGTTTTGTGAGCTTCACGAACGCGGAGTACATGCCCACGAACTTGCAGAGACCGTAGGTCTGTCGCATCGTGTACGTAGTACGTGGCGACAATTGTCGGGTGGAGAACAACAGCGTTTGTCTCTTGCGTTGGCATTAGCGGCAAAACCACGCGTGGCGTTTCTTGATGAACCCACCTCTGGTGTCGATATTGACGGTCGTGACACCATTCGTACAATCATTCGTGACCTTGCTGCAGAAGGTACAACTGTTGTGCTGGCGTCTCACGAATTAGACGAAGCAGAACGTGTGGCAGATCATGTGGTGATGTTCCGCGATGGTCGCGTAATTGCTTCGGGTTCGTTGCAACAACTTCGCGCATCAGTAGACAGCATTCGCTTTTCGTCATCACAGTCAATTGATGTTGCTCTTTTGTCCACCGCACTTGGTGTTCCTGTGAAAGCAGTGACCGACACAAGTTATGTCATTGAAACATCGTCAAATCCTCATGTTTTAGGGGTATTAGCGCAGTGGATGTCTGAACGTGACCTTCCTCTCACAGACGTGCGTACCGGACACGAAACTCTCATCGAGATGTATCGCCGTATCACGGGAGGCGAGTCGTGAACGGCGCTCTTCGTGCTCAACTACGCGCTGAACTGCAATTAGTACTGCGCAATGGCGAGCAGATTTTGCTGACCCTTGGTATTCCCATATTGCTGCTCGTTTTCTTCGGCACCGTCGACGTGTTACCGATTGATGATGTCGACGACAGTGCTGACTTTTTGCTCCCCGGCATTTTGGCGCTGGCGATCATGTCGACGTCGATGGTGAGCCTCGGTATAGCCACCGGATTTGAACGTTCCTACCAGGTGTTAAAACGTCTCGGTGCCACTCCCCTCGGTCGTGGCAGATTGGTAGTCGCCAAAATCCTCACGGTGTTCATTGTGGAGATCATTCAACTAGCGGTGCTCATCCCCATTGGTCTTGCAATTGGATGGCGTCCAGAAGGTGCACTGTGGGCCGTGACGATCCTTGTGATCCTTGGTGGAACAGCTGCGTTTGCCGGAATTGGTCTCACGATGGCGGGCCGACTTCGTGGTGAGATCAACCTGGCAGCTCAAAATGGGTTGTATCTCTTGCTGCTATTACTCGGTGGAATGATCATCCCGCTTGATGAACTGCCTGGCCCGCTGGCTGCGGTGGGACGAGTACTCCCATCAGGGGCACTTGCCGATCTCATGCATGAGACACTGAATAATGCTGGTGATAAGCCGCTGCAGTCGGCGATCGTGTTGGCCGCGTGGGCTGTGGTTGCACCGCTAGTGGCGGCCCGTACATTCCGCTGGAGTTAATTCTGCGCGTTAGTGCTGTGGTTCTTCTACTGGTGGAGTCTTCTCAAACTGCTCCGTCACTTGCTCGAACGTCAGGGTGTCGTCTTGTGCCTTGTACGAATTGGTTTGAGCTTCGTGGAAGCCTTTGGTGAAGCGGTTGAAGAACAAGAAGATCATGACAATCCACATGAACACCGAGCCACCAAGTTTCATAATGGCGCCAGCTGCCTGTTGATCTGACAACACGGAGATACCGCCCACTCGTACAACGTGATCGTAGTGGTCATACACCGAACCCTCGGCAAACGTGAGCCAACCGGCCGGAATGGTGGGCAGGACTGACATCGCAAACACGTACACCATTTGTGCGCCGTAACTAATGCGCCAATCTTTGCGCGGACTACACAACGGCATCCACAACAGCAATGAAGAGAACACAAGCACGACGTGAATGGAATAGTGAAGTGGCCCGCCATCAGCACTGCGATTCACCAATGCGGGAGTGTGGCTTCCCATCACCACCGCGTTATAGATCACAGCAGCCGTCACTGGCTTCGACAGAAAACGTGCGGTGCGTTCAACTTTTCCTTGTCCAATCAGCAAACGGAAAAACCACTCTGGGGTAGCGATGAGTGCCAAGGGCGGAATGAAATACGACAGGCTCATGTGCTGCAACATGTGCAACGAATACAGGTACTCCTCGGCCAGATCGTGCATGGGCCAGTCACTCGACAGCCACAACAGAACAATCATGATCACAAATGCGCGACGTTGTCCTTTGGTTACAATTTCGCCATCAGACACAACGCGTGGCCCAAGGACACGCGTCATGTACACGTAGGCACCAATAAGGAATGCCATGAGTAGCCACACCTCGAGGTGAAGCTGGAATCGCCAGGGATTTGTGTTTACTTCTTGGGCTGCTGCGAGAAACATGACAACCCTCCTTCGTTAGCGCTTAGCCGAAGAACTTAAAGGTGGCGAGAGCCCATAAGTACACAAATAAGCACAGGCCCAAACCGGTATAGAAAAGGAATGCAAAAATGCGACTGTCGAATTTCAAGTGCATGAAGTACGAAACAACCATCACAAACTTCGCGACCATCATGATGATGAGTGACGGAAGGAACAACGGACCGAAGTCGATGTAATACGTCGATACCTCAAGCGCGGTGATGAGCGCCAAGATGATCGCGATCTTGATGTACCCAGCATCAGACATGCCATGTTCGTGGCTGTCTCCGTGGGTTGTTGTATTTTGTTCGGTTGCGGTACTCATGACTACTTCCTTGCGATCAAGATGGGATCAGATACACCAATGTGAAGATAACAATCCACACAATGTCGACAAAGTGCCAGTACAAACCAACTAGTTCGACTGA
>JBIJAO010000017.1:0-42446 GCA_044345725.1 Ilumatobacteraceae bacterium
TTCGGCGTATCAACCAGAAGACACTTTGTCTCTCGAAGGAATGCTGTTTCCAGACACCTATCAAGTATCTGGCGATGACACAGAGGCAGCAGTTATTCGTCGTCTCGTGGCAATGATGGAGCGAGTTGGCCGTCAAGAAAATCTTGAGAACTCAAAACAACTCGTGGGTTACTCTCCCTATCAGGTGTTAATTGTTGCATCAATGATTGAGAAAGAGGCCAAGGTGGAAGAAGATCGTGCCAAAATCGCGCGCGTCATTTATAACCGCCTAGCAGCGCGTATGAATCTTGAGATCGATGCCACGCTGTTGTACCAGGCTGATCCAAATCTCACGTTTGCTCAGTTGCGCGAGATTGATTCACCGTACAACACTTATAAAAATCGAGGGTTGCCGCCTACACCCATCGCTAATCCTGGACGTGCATCGATAAAGGCCGCACTCAATCCGGCTCCGGCACCAACTGCTGACGATGAAGCATGCGAAGGTCTAGCGCGTAATCAGGAATGTGACTATTTCTATTACGTGCTCATCAATGAAGATGGTCGCCACAAGTTTGCGACAACGTATGAACAGCATTTGGTGAACGTGGAACAAGCGCGCGCTGCAGGGTTGCTCGAGTGATCACTGCCCATACTCGCATTGCCGCTGTTATTGGTTGGCCCGTCGAACACAGTCTTTCACCGGCTATTCATAATGCGTGGTTTACTCACATTGGCAGTAACTGGGCATATGTTGCATTTCCAGTTGCGTCAACGCATCTTGAATCAGCGATCCAGGGAGTAAGAGCACTTGGTATCGGTGGCCTGTCGGTGACCATGCCCCATAAAGAAGACATCATTCAGTACCTCGATCAAGTAGATGACATTGCAAGCACATTGCGCGCAGTGAATTGTGTTGGAGTGCAAGAAGGTCGGCTCGTTGGTACAAATTCCGACGGCGACGGGTGTTGTGATGCCATCGAATCGCAAACCGCTGTGGCTCTCAATGGAAAAGATGTTGCAGTCCTTGGTGCTGGTGGAACTGCACGTGCCATTGCTTCTGCACTGATGCGCCGCGGCGCACATGTTCACGTTGTGAATCGCAGTGTGACTCGTGCGCATGAGTTGGTCGAAATGTGTCAGTCAATAAAAAACTCAACCACGACGCCGGTCGGTTCGGTGGTTGTGTCTGATGTCGACGTCATTGCTGATTGCGAAGTAATAGTGAACGCCACATCTGTCGGAATGAATACCTCCGAACACCCGTGTGATGTTGCACTCATTAACTCCTCGGCCGTTGTGATGGATGCCGTCTATTCACCCCTTCGTACTTCGTGGTTGAACGCCGCCGAGGCAAAAGGTGCGGTCGTTGTAGATGGATTGTGGATGTTGATTCATCAGGCGATGCGACAGCAAGAGTGGTGGTTTGGCGTTACACCCGACCCGATGATCATGCGGATGGCCGCAGAACGCGAACTCGCGCACCGTCGCCAGTAACCTTTCCTCGTGCTTCGTTATCTCACAGCTGGAGAATCCCACGGACGGGCCCTGAACGTCATCGTTGAGGGATTGCCTGCAGGAATGCCGATCATTGCCTCAGACATTGAAGATGAGTTGGCTCGCCGGCGATTGGGATATGGCCGAGGACCACGGCAGCGATTTGAAAAAGACGTCATCACTTTGATGGGTGGCGTGCGCCATGGACGCACATTGGGATCGCCGATATCGATCGAGATTCAAAACTCAGAATGGTTCCGCAGCGACAAATGGCATCAAGAGATGTCTCCCGAGCCTGGAGCGACCGCAACTCCGCTCACACAACCTCGCCCAGGGCACGCAGATTTGGCTGGCATGCAGAAATACGGTTTCAGTGACGCTCGCGATGTACTCGAGCGAGCGAGCGCGCGCGAGACGGCAGCTCGCGTTGCAGCAGGTGCGCTAGCGAAAGTTTTCTTATCGCACATTGGTGTTCAGATCATCAGTCATGTCATCCAGATTGGTGACGTACATGCATCTGCCGAGTCCATTCCGCAAGCATCTGATCTTGGCACAATTGACGAATCTGAAGTTCGCTGCTTTGATCATGATGCGGAACAAAAGATGATCGCATGCATCGAGGATGCAGCGCGCGAGGGAGACAGTCTCGGGGGAGTCGTCGAAGTCATTGCATATGGAGTGCCTGTTGGCCTTGGTAGTCATGTCCATTGGGATCGCAAAATCGACGCATTGCTTGCACAGGCAATCATGAGCATTCAGGCAGTGAAAGGCGTTGAAATTGGCGATGCGTTTTCCGTTGCGGGAATGCGCGGAAGCGTTGGTCATGATGCGATTTCATGGGATGGCGCAACAAATGAATACGTGCGTACTACGCGCCGTGCTGGAGGAACTGAAGGTGGCATTACAACCGGTGCACCACTTGTTGTTCGTGCAGCGATGAAGCCTCTTGCCACACTTAATCGCCCCACAATGAAAACTGTTGATGTTGTCACAAAAGAAGAAACGGTGAGCTTCAAAGAGCGCACTGACGTCACAGCGGTGCCTGCCCTTGGTGTTGTTGCCGAGACCATGGTCGCCCTGGTTCTTGCACAAGAGGCTCAGCGAAAGTTTGGCGGCGACTCGCTACAGGAATTTGTTCGCAACGCCCAAAATTTCATCGACAGTCTGTAGAGATGTCTGAAAAATCCATTGACGGTGACTCTCGGCATCTGCCAACACATATCGTGCTCGTGGGTTTGATGGGGACCGGGAAAAGCAGCGTGGGTCGCCAATTGGCATCAGTGTTGCACCGGCCTTTTGTTGACACCGACAAGAAGGTAGAGGCGCGGGCCGGAAAGAACGTTCGTGAGATCTTTGAAACAGAAGGGGAGAACGCATTTCGGTCGCTGGAATCTCAGATTGTGGCAGACGTCTTGCATTCGCAAAATGCTTCTGTGATCGCAGCAGCGGGTGGAGTAGTCACACAAGAGGTCAACCGAGACGTGCTATTGCGCCAACGCGAGGATGGGCGTTGTGTTGTCGTGTGGCTGCAGGCAGACATGAATGAGCTACTCGGTCGGGTGAAAAAAGGTGTACACCGTCCACTTCTTGATGCCGATCCAAGCGGTACTCTCGCATCGATGGCACGTGACCGTGAACAGTTTTACGAACAAGTCGCTTCAGTGGTGGTCGACACCAGCGGTTTAACAATCGCAGAGGTTGCCGACGAGATCCTGGCTCAACTGAAGGGGCTCCAATGACATTGCGTCGTGTGGTTGTGTCACTTGGAGAACGTAGTTATCCGGTGGTGATCGGAGAAGGTGCTCGCCACGAAGCAGCAAGGCACGTGCCACCGTCTACGCGCCGCATCGCCGTTGTCTCGCAAACAAATGTTCCGAGCGAACTGGTACCTGATTTTCCAGACCTGGAGACACGCATCTTTCATATCGGACATGGTGAAGCACATAAATCGCTTGCCACGATCGAGACGCTGTGTTCTGACTTTGCGCAATTTGGGATGACGCGAAATGACCTCGTAGTAGCAGTAGGCGGTGGCATGGTGACAGATGTTGCGGGTTTTGCAGCTGCTTCTTTTCACCGCGGTATACCTGTGATGCATGTGGCCACCACTCTTTTGGGCATGGTCGACGCAGCCATCGGTGGCAAGACCGGAGTCAACATTCCCGAAGGGAAGAATCTGGTTGGCGCGTTCTGGCAGCCGTGCACTGTTATTTGTGATACGGACGCACTTCACACATTGCCAGAACGAGAGACACGTTGTGGCAATGGCGAAATGGCGAAGTATCACTTCATAGCGCGAGAAGACATGTCGGCACTGTCGTTACAAGATCGTATTGCCCGAAGCGTCGAGATAAAGGGCGAGATCGTCGCTTCAGATGAACGTGAGTCTGGTCGCCGTGCCTTGTTGAACTACGGACACACACTTGCTCATGGGCTCGAAGTGGTCACCGATTGGAAAATGGCACATGGTGAAGCGGTATCCCTGGGTCTTTTGTACGCAGCACATCTTGCACAGGTCATGGGTCGCATTAGTAACGAACGAGTCGACGAACATTATCGAGTAGTACACGACGTGTACGGCCTCATGATGCCAATGCCTGAAGCTTCCAACGAGCAATTGATTGAAGTGATGGCACGAGACAAGAAGGCACTCGATTCGTTGACCTTTGTTCTAGATAGTGATCGTGGCCTGGAAATAGTGAACGGCATCGCAAAAGACGACATCGAGGTCGCTGCTGAAATTCTGCGTGATCGAGTCGGTGTCGCCAACTACGGTACGAAGTCATGACCAACGTTTCCGGAAAACCGCAGTCCATTCTCGTTGTGCACGGACCCAATCTGAATTTGTTGGGAACCCGCGAAACAGGCGTCTATGGCACACAAACGTTGGATGACCACATTGCAACGGTCACCAAGGAAGCACAGGTGTATGGCGCAACGGTGAAGGCAATGCAGTCGAATGCCGAACATGAGATTGTCGAAGCTGTGCAAAATGCCAATGGGAAGTTTGATGCGATCATCATCAACCCTGGAGCACTCACGCATTACTCATGGGCGTTGCATGATGCATTGCGCTCTTTTACCGGACCGATTGTGGAAGTTCACTTGTCGAACCCCTCAGCGCGAGAAGAGTTTCGTCACACGAGCGTCGTCTCGCCAGTTGCAAAGGGCACCATTTCTGGTTTTGGCGGTCTCGGATATGCATTGGCAGTGCACGCACTTTTTGCGTGATCAAGCCTCGCTAGGGTACGGCGGGTGAACGCTTTGTCGCACTTTGATCTTCCACCACTACAGACATCGTCACGAATAACGCGACTGTGTCAGCACATGCAGGATCTTCATCCCAACATTGACCTGTTGTATGTGACCGACTTGTCTCACATTCGATGGTTGACATCGTTTTCAGGGAGCAACGCCACAGTGGTGGTAGATCTGCGTGCACAAAGCGCAGCGTTGATCACCGACTCACGATATGGCGAGCAAGCATCTCGTGAGACCACACGTGCTAATTGCCCCTGCACAATTCACGTGCCTGCGTCCACGTCTGACAACGTCGAACTCATTAACAGGCTTCTCGCCGGTGGCACAGTTGGCGTGGACGACACGGTTATCACTGCTCATGCATTTCGTGAATTAGCCAAGACGTTTGACATCGCTCCCGTAGTGGCTCCCATTAACGATCTTCGACGCATTAAAGATGAGGCAGAAATTGCGCGCATTGAGAAAGCGGCACACATTGCAGACGAAGCGTTACAACATGTGGTCCATGAAGGATTGGCCGGAAAGAGTGAGCGAACCGTCAAGGCGGAACTCGAATATCAAATGGCTATTAGGGGTGCTGATGGTCCATCATTTGACACGATCGTCGCCGCTGGCGAAAACGCTGCACTGCCTCATCATCGAGCTTCCGACAAGATCATCACAACCGAGGATGCGGTCATTATTGATATCGGAGCACTGGTCGACGGTTACCACTCCGACATGACTCGCACAGTACGGGTGGGGCACCTCGATAGAGAAGTGTCATTTATGTTGTCGGCAACCACGGCCGCGCAACACGCGGCATTATCGCAATTGAAAGCAGGCGTCACCACAGACCAGGTTGATTCGGCAGCGCGTGACGCATTTCGTGAGGTGGGAGTTGAGGAATTCTTCACACACGGCCTCGGTCATGGAGTGGGGTTGGCAATTCATGAAGAACCATTCCTGTCTCGGCGTCCCGGAATTGCCCTACAAGAGGGAGAAGTGGTGACAGTGGAGCCTGGGCTCTATCGTGTGGGGGTCGGTGGCGTCCGTATTGAAGACCTAGTGGTCATCACTCACGACGGCTATCGCAGTTTGTCTCGTACACGCAAGGATGTGTCATGCCCGCAATCAGCACGAATGATCTGAAAAACGGAATCACTCTTGAAATCGATAATGGACTGTTTACAGTCATTGAATTTCAACATGTGAAGCCTGGTAAGGGCGGTGCTTTTGTGCGCACCAAACTTCGCAACCTTCGAAATGGCAACGTGTTCGATAAGACCTTCAACGCAGGCATCAAGGTGGAGCAAGCGATTCTCGAAAAGAAGGACATGCAGTTCCTATATCGAGATGGCGATGACTATGTCTTTATGGATACAGCCTCATACGACCAGATGCACGTACCACCAGTGGCTCTCGGAGATGTTGCCGATTACCTGGTGGAATCAGCCATTGCAGTTATTGCCGTCTATAACGGTGAAATTGTCTCTGTGGAAATTCCTGCATCAGTTGAATTGGCAGTGACCGAAACCGAACCAGGTGTGCAGGGCGACCGTGTATCTGGTGCGCGCAAACCTGCCACGGTTGAAACTGGCAAAGTGATTCAAGTTCCACTATTTGTTGAAATCGGAGACCGTGTCAAAGTTGATACACGCTCCGGTGACTACATCACTCGCGTATAACTGTGTCGTCAGAAACTGGGGGAGACGAGCCCGACTTTACTCGGCGTCGTCATGATGAACGCTCTGACGCACGTGAGCAGTCGCTCATGCTGTTGTACGAGGCAGAACAACGCGGAGTTGCGCCATCGACACTGTTTGAAGATCGAGGAGTTGCGTCAGCGGAACTGACATCCATTCTCGTAACCGGTGTTGAGAACCACATCAGTGACATTGATCTGCACATTATTGAAAATGCCAAGGGTTGGGCAATCGACCGAATGCCTGCACTTGATCGAGCAATCTTGAGAATCGCCATTTTTGAACTATTGCATCGCTCTGACACTCCGGTGGCCGTGGTGATTGATGAGGCCGTAGAACTGGCAAAACGCTTCTCCACTGACGACTCGGGCAGGTTTGTCAACGGAGTGTTGTCCGCAGTTGCTCGAACGGTTCGCCCTACCGAGGCATAGTCAATACGTATGCAAAAAATTCGTAACGTCGCGTTACGTGTGGGCCAGGCGCCCACTGCATGGTGGATCGTCATTGCAATGGTGGTGGCATACATCGTCATCGTTAGCAGGGTGCTCATTGATGTTCATCTCGGACTAGGAACATCGTCGTACGACATTGGTCTCTACGACCAAGGTGCATGGTTGTTGTCAAGGTTTGAAGCGCCTTTTGTGACATTGATGGGTCGCAATCTGCTCGGAGATCATGCATCGATCGTGATGTTTTTCGTGGTGCCGTTCTACTGGTTGATTCCCGGCAGCGAGACCTTGCTTGTATTGCAAACAATTGCAATCGGTGCTGGCGCGTTACCACTTTTTGCCTACGCACGTAAAGCACTAGAAAGCGATCTTCTTGCGGTCGGTATCGCTGCGTGTTGGCTGTTGAATCCGGCGGTGAACGGCACTGCGTACGAGAACTTTCACCCTGATGGATTCATTGGTCTGTTTCTTCCACTTGCGTTGTATGCGGCTCTTACCGAACGGTGGCGTCTGTATCTAGTGGCGTTTGTGTTGTGTTTGACTGTGAAAGAAGACGTTGCTCTTGTCATGGTGCCGCTGGGAGTGTTTGTGGCGTTGCGCAAGCATCGAAAATGGGGAGTGGTGACAGCGATTGCATCAGTGGTCGCCACGATCG
The DNA here is from genome assembly GCA_044345725.1 of Ilumatobacteraceae bacterium. Taxonomy (GTDB): domain Bacteria; phylum Actinomycetota; class Acidimicrobiia; order Acidimicrobiales; family Ilumatobacteraceae; genus UBA2093. Next base: position 7,527 of record JBIJAO010000017.1, read on the forward strand.
TGGGAATGTTTGTGTTGATGCGGTCATTGATTGGGGTGCCCACACGCAATGCATGGCGCATTCCATTTGGAGGACCGTGGGGCCTTGTGAAAGAAACGATCACCAATCCACTTAATGTGTGGCGTTATCTCACGAGTGAAGAGCGCCCTCTTTATCTCTGGAAGATGGTGGCGCCTTTTGCAGGAGTCTTTTTATTGGTGCCCGATCTCGCGTTGATCAGCGTGTTTGTCATCGTGGCCAACATTGTGAGCACGTTTTGGTATCAGTTCCATATCGAGTATCACTATTCACTTATCGCGGTACCTGGTCTCATCTTTGGCACTGTGTACGCACTGCAGCGCGTCATCATGAAATACCGACAGGCATTAGTAGCGATTGTCTGTATCACCACTCTCGCGACGTCCTATTTGTGGAGCCCTCTTCCCTTTGCAAAGACCCCGTACCCACATTGGCCTGCCAGCCATCCGGTGGCTGTTGCCGCCAGAGACATCATCAAGGTTGTTCCAGATGAGGCATCTATCTCGGTCTTTCACAGCCTTGCGCCACACCTTGCCCATCGCAAAGAGGTGTATCAATTTCCGACGCCGTTTCGAGTGGTGTTGTATGGAGTCGATCTGTCATTAGAGAACTCACGCCTCGCCCAGGCCGAGACCATTGAGTACGTGGTATTGCCAATCAACAAGGACCAGCAGATGGCAGACGACTGGGCGAGAGAAGCGGGAGCATTTACTCGCGTAGCTGTCAACGAGTATTGGGAAGTGTTCCAGCGGAAATAGCCGCGGTGGCGGGTCTGTAGAACTAGCGAGAGGTAGTGGCGCTCGGTATGATGTCATCCGACCGTAAAACGAGTCCTGTGAGGCTCGAACGGAGGGACATAGATGAATTCTGTATGCGCGGATCTATCCGCGAGTTATTCAAGCGCAAAAGCCGAATCACTGGTGTCAGTGACAGTTCCGGTACCAGCCAAGTCTCTGGTAACAGCAAAGTCTCTGGTAACAGCAAAGACAAAGCTTTCTAGCCAGACTCGCCAGCAGCGCTAATGGCATCTCAGCCCCTTCCCGGTCAATCGAGAACCGCCTCGTCTCTTCAGGCATCTTCTGAAGCAGTTGTTTTGTCGCAGGCCGACATCCGACGAGCAATTACTCGCATCTCTCATGAGATCGTCGAACGCAATGCAGACCTATCCGACATCGTGGTGGTCGGAATGCAAACAGGGGGAGTGTGGATCGCAGAGGCGATTTGTCAAAATCTCACATCAATCGAACCATCTGTGACGGTTCCTCTCGGGGTCGTAGATGTCACGATGTACCGCGACGACTATGCACTGCGCCCAGTTGTTGCTGGCGCCCCCACAAACATTCCCGTGGAACTCACTGGCAAGACGGTGGTTCTTGTTGATGATGTTCTCTACACCGGCCGTACCGTACGAGCCGCTCTCGAAGCGCTCAATGATCATGGCCGACCAAGGCGAGTACAACTGGCGGTGTTGGTTGATCGTGGCCACCGAGAGCTTCCGATACGTCCCGACTTTGTTGGCAAGAACATCCCCACACACATTTCTGATGAAGTGGACGTGTCTGATGAGGCTGTAGTGGTTCGTTCATGAAACATCTGCTGTCTGCACGCGATCTTGATAGAGAGTCAATTGGCTCGCTGCTCAACCTGACTGACCACATGGTGGAGATCAACAAGCGTCCCGTTCCGAAAGTCCCTGCACTTCGCGGCAAGACAGTTGCGAGCGTATTTTTCGAAGACAGCACACGTACTCGTTTAAGTTTTGAGACCGCGGCAAAGCGACTTTCTGCAGATGTGATGACATTCAGTGCATCGTCATCAAGCGTGAACAAGGGCGAAAGTATTCGCGACACCGTAGAAACTCTCTCAGCCATGGGTGTCGATGCCTTCATAGTCCGCCACAAATCAAGTGGTGTTCCGCTCGCGGTCACGAATTGGACATCCGCATCTGTTGTGAACGCTGGTGATGGCTGGCATCAGCATCCAACGCAGGCACTTCTTGATGCGTACACAATTACTCGCGAGAAGAGCACGGGTAACGATCTTGCTGGTATTCGCGTTGCCATTGTGGGTGATGTGAAACACAGTCGCGTGGCCCGAAGCACAACGCAAGTTCTCACTGCGTTGGGCGCAAACGTTACGTTTGTGGCTCCCACCACGCTGTTGCCCCATGACGTATCGGCCCAAGGTGCGACGGCTTCATCAAGCCTTGACGATGTCATCGATAACTGTGACGTGCTGTACATGTTGCGCATGCAAAAAGAACGAATGGATCATGCATTGATTCCCCCCATTGGGGAATATTGCGAACGTTTTGCTCTCACCAGCGAACGTGCGCAACGACTGCGCAGTGATGCGTTGCTGATGCATCCAGGCCCTATGAATCGTGGGGTGGAGATGCAGGTGGACCCAAGCGAACTTACACAATCACGAATTCTCACTCAGGTAACAAATGGCATTGCAGTTCGAATGGCAGTGCTGTTTTCGTTGCTTGGCTCTGGTAGCACCTCCAGTCTTTCTCAAGGAAATGAATCATGACAAGCCGTTCATCTCACGCACCCATTGCACACACCTCTCCCGGATCTCGGATAGTGATTTCAGGTGGAACGGTTGTGTCAGGCGGTACAGAATCACGTATTGATGTCGCCGTGGTCGACGGAGTCATCGTGGAAGTTGGAACGTCTATATCTGGAGACATCTCGCTCGATGCGACGGACTCATATGTGTCATCTGGATTTGTCGATCTTCACACGCACTTGCGAGAGCCAGGACGCGAGGAAGCTGAGACGATTGAAACGGGTAGTCGAGCTGCAGCACTTGGTGGTTACACCGCAGTCGTAGCGATGCCAAACACCGACCCTGCCCAAGACAGCGTTGCTGTTGTGGAATTCGTTCGCAATGCCGGAAAACGTGCAGGACTGTGTGATGTGTTTCCCTCTGGTTGCATCACTGTGGGTCGTCACGGTGAACAACTTGCACCGTATGCTCAGCTCTCGCGCGCAGGCGTACATCTGTTTACCGATGACGGCAATGGTGTACAGGATCCGTTACTGATGCGTCGCGCTCTTGAATACTCGCGAGATTTGAACATTGTTCTGGCGCAACATTGTGAGGTGTCGCGTCTCACTGAAGGTGCCGTGATGCATGAAGGTGAATGCTGTTCACACATGGGCGTTCCAGGGTGGCCTGCATTGGCAGAAGAGCTGATGTTGTATCGCGACATTGAGCTTGTGCGCGTAACGGGTGCACCTATGCATTTTCTTCACCTCTCTACTGCCGGAAGCGTGGAGCTGGTTCGTGCAGCAAAGCGTGACGGGTTGCCCGTGACGGCTGAAGTGACGCCGCATCATCTCTCACTGACCGACGAACATCTCACCGGATTTGATCCGCTGTTCAAGGTAAACCCACCCTTGCGCACACGTGAAGACATTGATGCACTGATAGAGGGTGTACGTGATGGCACGATTGATGCGGTTGCCACAGATCACGCGCCTCATGCTGACCATACAAAACAGATGCCTCTTGATCAGGCGCCTCCAGGCATGCTCGGTTTACAAACTGCTTTAGCAGTGACAAATACTGTGATTGGTTTGTCGCCACTGCAAGTGGTTGATTTGTTCTCGGTGAATCCAGCGCGCATTGCCGGAATTGCAGATCAACATGCACGACCTATTGCAGTCGGGGAGCCCGCTCACATCGCGGTGTGGGATTTGGCAACAACCACAGAGATTTCGCGAAATGACATGGTGAGCAAAAGTCGCAACACTCCGTACCACGGGATGACCGTGCGAGGCAGAGTGCGACACACGATGTTTGGTGGAGAGATAGTTGTTCAGGAAGGAAAAGCACAAAAGTGAACGAAGCAGCATTGGTATTAGAAGACGGATCAGTCTTTGAGGGAGAGTCTTTTGGTTTTGCGCCTGAGAATGGGATCGCATCTGGAGAGGTTGTTTTCAATACAACGATGACTGGTTATCAGGAAGTGATGACCGACCCTTCGTATGCAGGACAGATTGTGACGTTCACTACCTCTCACATCGGTAACTACGGAGTGACCTCATACGACAATGAGTCACGTTCTCCATTTGCACGAGGGATGATTGTGAGAGATCTCTCCCGACGTCGTAGCAACTGGCGTAGTGAGGGTGATCTCGACCAGATGTTGTGTGAACAAAAGGTGCCAGCTATTGGTGGTATCGACACTCGGCGCTTAACACGAATGCTGCGTGACTCTGGTTCGATGCGAGGCGCTTTTGGTACGGCAAACGAATCGGACCTGCTCGCAGCCGCAAAGAAAGAAACAGGAACAAGCGGTATAGATCTTGTTGCTCAAGTAACTACCAACAAGCCGTATTCGGTAAACGGAAATGGAAAGTTTCATGTGGTGGCTTTTGATTTCGGAATTAAGTCAACCATCCTGCGTTGCCTCACAGAGTTTGCATCGGTCACCGTTGTGCCTGCCTCTACATCAGTAGACGAGGTTGTCGCGCTGAATCCACATGGAATCTTTCTGTCGAATGGGCCTGGGGATCCAGAGATGGTGACGTATGCACCACCTGTCATTCGGGAGCTTGTCGAAAAGGGGATACCAACGTTTGGCATTTGTCTAGGACATCAGATGTTGTCACTTGCATTTGGCGGTACCACTTTTAAATTGCCATTCGGGCATCACGGTGGCAACCATCCGGTGAGAAATCTGGAAACCGGTGCTGTCGAAATCACGAGCCAGAACCACAACTTCTGTGTGGATCCTGATTCACTAAGCGCTGTCGCCGAGATCACGCACATCAATTTGAATGACCAAACGAACGAGGGGATGCGGATTAAAAACGCTCGCGCGTTCAGCGTGCAGTACCACCCCGAAGCAGGACCTGGGCCTCATGACAGTCGTTACTTGTTTGGAACATTCTGCGAATTGATGGAGAAGAAATAATGCCGCGCCGTAATGATATTGAAAGCATCCTGATCATTGGATCAGGTCCGATTGTGATCGGGCAGGCGTGCGAGTTTGACTATTCAGGGACACAGGCATGTCGAGTGTTGCGTCAAGAGGGGTACCGAGTCATTCTCGCGAACTCGAACCCCGCAACGATTATGACTGACCCAGATTTTGCAGATCGCACATACATCGAACCTCTGACACCCGAAGTACTCGCAAAGATCATCGAGCGCGAAAAGCCAGATGCAGTGTTGCCAACTCTTGGTGGCCAGACGGGTTTGAACCTGGCGATGGCATTGTTTGAGAAAGGTCTCGTGGGTGTTCCGGGTACTCCTGAATTGATTGGTGCCAATGCGCAAGCAATTGCAACCGCAGAGGATCGCGAGAAGTTCAAGCACGCGATGATCGAGATCGGTCTGTCTGTTCCTCGTAGCGGCATTGCCCATTCAATGGAAGAGGCAGAGAAAGTTTTGGAGGAGATCGGTCTTCCCGTGATCATCCGCCCCGCGTACATCCTTGGCGGTCGCGGCACCGGTATTGCATCGACCCTTGACGAATTCACAGCAGTCGTACGCGCTGGTCTTGAAGCCAGTCCCATTCAAGAGATTCTGATCGAAACGTCAATTGTCGGGTGGAAAGAGTACGAGCTCGAGGTGATGCGGGACCGAAAAGACAACTGCGTCATCATCTGCAGCATTGAGAACTTCGATCCAATGGGTGTTCATACGGGCGACTCCATCACCGTTGCACCAGCCCAAACTCTGTCTGACTTCGAGTATCAAAAGATGCGCGATGCTGCCTTTGCGTGCATTCGTCGAGTAGGAGTGGAAACAGGTGGCTCCAATGTGCAGTTTGCGTTGAATCCAGCAAATGGAGACATGGTTGTCATCGAGATGAACCCACGTGTGTCGCGTTCGTCGGCGCTTGCGTCGAAAGCCACTGGATTTCCCATTGCAAAGATTGCTGCAAAGTTGGCGGTGGGGTATTCCCTTGATGAGATCCCTAATGACATCACGCGTATGACGCCGGCAAGTTTCGAACCAACAATCGATTATGTGGTGACCAAAATTCCGCGGTGGGCATTTGAGAAACTGCCGGGCACCAGTGGTGTGCTTGGTACTCAAATGCAAAGTGTTGGTGAAGCGATGTCAATAGGTCGTACCTTCCCCGAGAGTTTGCAGAAAGGCTTGCGTTCACTTGAACAGGGCCGCATGGGACTGAACTGTGACCCGGGTGAACAGCAGTTTGCATCTCTGTCAGATGATCAGCTTCTCGCAAAAGCAGCGATTGCAACACCAGATCGCATTTTCCAGGTTGGTGAAGCCTTGCGACGTGGCCTCGGAATCGAGCGTGTTTTTGATGCGACCAAGATTGATCCATGGTTTTTAGACCAAATGCTCATGATTATTGAAGAGCGCTTGGAACTAGAAAAGATGACACTTGCCGATATCGCACGTCCGCAATGGCGACGATTGAAACGGCTCGGCTTTTCCGATGCTCAAATTGCCTATGTGCTGGGTAGCGACGAGAGCACTGTGCGGAACACTCGTGTTGCGTTGGGAGTTGTCCCAGTGTTTAAAACGGTTGATACGTGTAGTGCCGAGTTTGCCGCTGAGACGCCGTATCACTACTCAAGTTACGAAGATGAAACTGAGGTGCGTCCATCTGACAAACCACGTGTACTGATTCTGGGTTCTGGCCCCAATCGCATCGGGCAAGGAATCGAATTCGACTATTGCTGTGTTCATGCGAGCTTTGCTCTGCGTGATGCTGGTTTCGAAACAGTCATGGTGAACTGCAATCCAGAAACTGTGTCAACCGACTATGACACGTCTGATCGTTTGTACTTTGAGCCACTAACCCACGAAGACGTGCTCAATGTCATTGAAGCCGAAACACAAGCAGCTGGTGGCAAGAAGCCAAAGATCATTGTGAGTTTGGGTGGACAGACGCCACTCAAGTTGGCCAGCGTTTTGGATGAAGAACTCATTGCAGGTACTGCGCCTCAATCAATTGACGCTGCAGAAGACAGAGAGAAATGGAATGCACTGTGTGAACAGTTATCCATCCCTCAGCCTCCTGGAGGCACTGCGGTCACCTTTGAACAGGCGAAAGCGATTGCTTTGCGTGTTGGTTTCCCGGTTCTTGTGCGGCCTAGTTATGTCCTTGGTGGTCGTGCAATGCAGATCGTTCATGATCTCGACCACTTAGAGCGCGCAATGGATGAATTGAGTGCCTTTGGCAGTTTGGGGAAAGAAGGTGGTTTGTCTGCCGAACGTCCGGTACTCGTTGACCGATTCCTGGAAGACGCCATCGAGGTAGATGTGGACGCTATTCGTGATCACACGGGTGACTTCATCGTTGGCGGTGTGATGGAACACGTCGAAGAAGCCGGCGTTCACTCTGGTGACAGTGCGTGTGCGATTCCACCACAGACGTTGCCCGCATGGGTCGTAGAAGTGATCGAGGCATACACGAAAGTAATTGCTGATGCTCTTGACGTACGAGGCTTGCTCAATGTGCAGTTTGCTGTGGCAGGCACAACCGTGTATGTGATCGAAGCGAATCCGCGAGCATCGCGTACTGTGCCGTTTGTTGCGAAAGCTACTGGCGTGCAGTTGGCCAAAGTTGCAAGCCGTGTCATGCTGGGTGCAACTCTTGTCGAACTTCGTGAAGAAGGTGTTTTGGTAGATCCAGTCAACTTTGGTCATGTGGCAGTGAAGGAAGCGGTACTTCCGTTCAATCGATTCCCAGAGGTTGATACCGCGCTTGGTCCAGAGATGCGTTCTACCGGCGAAGTAATGGGCATCGATCGTAGTTTTGGCCGTGCGTTTGTTAAGGCTCAGACTGCTGCTGGAACGGTACTGCCTGATTCCGGGACGGTGTTCTTGTCTCTTGCCAATGCCGACAAGCCAGCCGGACTTGTGGTGACTAAGAGATTGCGTGAGCTTGGATACAAAGTTGCTGCCACAACGGGAACTGCTGCGTATCTCGCAAAATTTGGTCAACCAGTTGATCAAGTTATCGGAAAGGTCTCCGAGGTGTCGAACCCAGCGAACAGCTCGATGGAAAATGCCGTCGATCTCATTACTCGCGGTGAAATCGGATTCGTGGTGAACACTCCTCAGGGTGGTGAATCACGAACTGATGGCGAGGCTATTCGAAAGGCAGCAAATACCAATCGTGTTGCTTCTGTAACAACTGTTGATGCTGCTCTTGCTGCGATGCTAGGGCTCATTGAGCAACGCGGACAAGAAATAGAAGTTCGTTCACTGCAGGAGTATCACGGTCGATGAGATCGCGTCGACTTCACGACACTAAGGCCAGTCGATGGTTATCGCTTGGCGATGTTCACGTTGGTGGAGTGACGTTGAAAAATCCGGTCATGCTTGCATCTGGTACTGCAGGTCACGGAACAGAGCTTTCCCCGTACATGCCCCTTGATGCACTCGGTGCAGTCGTGGTGAAGTCGCTGTATCACAGCGAGTGGCCCGGCAATCCGGCACCACGTGTTCATCTCACGCCCTCTGGAATGATCAATGCTGTCGGATTGCAAGGACCGGGAGTCGAGAAGTGGCTGTCAGAAGATGCGCCGCGGCTTGCTGATCACGATGTCACTGTGGTCGCAAGTATTTGGGGACGCAGTGTTTCTGATTATGCAAAAGCGGCAGAGATGTTGCGAGATGTACCGGCCAATGTTGTGGCGGTGGAAGTCAACCTGTCATGTCCAAATCTCGAGGGACGATCATCGATCTTTGCTCATGATGTGGTGCTCAGCAAAGAAGTCATTGCCGCATCTATGGTGTGTGGCCGACCCGTGTGGGCGAAGTTGAGCGCCAATACCGATCGCATCGTTGACATTGCAGGCGCTGTGTCAGAGGCTGGAGCATCAGCTGTGACCTTGATCAACACCATGTTGGGTATGCAAATACTGCCGACAGGAAAACCATCTCTTGGAAATGGTGGGGGCGGAGTGTCAGGACCCGCAATTCACCCGATTGCTGTTCGTGCCATCTACGACGTTGCTGCGTCGCACCCAGGGCTCGACATTGTTGGCGTCGGGGGAGTCGCGTGCGGACAAGACGTGATCGAAATGATGATGGCGGGAGCAAAAGCTGTGCAAGTGGGTACAGCGACATTTGCAAACCCAAGAGCGGCACACAACATCTTGCATGAGAGTGCGCGGCTACTCACTCGTCAAGGTGTGACGCGCTGGAGTGACATCGTTGCAATAGCGCACCGACAGTAGGCTCGTGCCATGGAAGCCACCACTGATGACCTTGAATGGGTGACTTCAGTGCGTAATGCGCGAATTGCTGCTACCGAGCGTGTGCAAAATTCCAATGAGAAACTGAGCGTGCTACTGCGTGAATGTCGCAACGATCCTTTGGCTCGCTGGACCTATCTTGTTGCACTCACAGATGTGCATTCGTGTCTTGGCAAAGTTGCGGGTCGACGACTCATCGCGTCATTGTCGCTTGATCCATTGATCCGCGTCAGTGAATTGTCAGACGACAACATCAGTGACATATCAAAGTGTTGTGGGTAGTCAGCAACATGGCCACGGTTTCTCATAAACAACCTTCCGACGGGGCAAATGCAAGACGCCCACTCATTGTCATTGTGTCGGGACCTGGCGGTGCCGGTAAAGGAACTTTGGTTGACGTGTTGTTGCGACGTGATCATTCGTTGTGGTTGAGTCGTTCGTGGACTACACGTGCTCAACGCGCTGGCGAGTCAGATGATGCGTATGTGTTTGTTACTCGCGAAGAGTTCACGAGCCACATCGACAAAGGTGGTTTTCTGGAATGGACGGAATTTTTAGGGAACTATTACGGATCGCCCATCCCTACAGCTGGCGATGAACACGACATTGTCCTCGAGATCGAATTACACGGAGCACAGCAAGTCAAAGAACGCCATCCGGAAGCACTCTTGGTGTTTGTGCAACCCCCGTCACGCGAGGAGCAACGACGTCGCCTGCAGGAGCGCGGAGACGCAGAGCATCATGTCCGTGAGCGGCTGCAAAAGGCAGAGGACGAGGAACGGCTTGCCTCGCTTCTGGCCGATGTGATCATCGTGAATGATGATTTAGAGCGTGCGGTACAAGAACTGCTGGAATTCATCCGTGCCGCTCGGGCAAGCGCAAGATAGCCTGTCAGGGTTCCCCACGGAGGTTTTCGATGTCTCGCTCCACTGACTCAATGATTTATCCCAAGGTCGAAGACCTTCTCGACCGCGTCGACTCAAAGTTCAGTTTGGTGACCCTTGCTGCATACCGCGCGCGTCAAATCAATTCATACTTCAACCAGTTGGGTGAGGGTCTTGGTCACTCGATCCCGCCGCAGGTCTCATCTGTTGCTCGTAAGCCGTTGTCCATTGCATTTGAAGAAATAGCTGCCGACAAGATTGTCAAGATCGATCGTTTGCCATATGACGAGATGGAACAAGAAGCCGCCGAAATCTTTGGCGACTTCGTCACCGAAGACGTAGACGATTCTGAAAGTGCTGACGAGTTCGCAAGTGCTGTGACAGAAGAGGCAGTTGCAGAAGTTGATGATGTTCGCGACGACGCATCAACTGCAGACGCCGACGAGTCATAAATCGTCAGTTCTTCATTCCCATGTCTGTCTCCGGAAAGCGCATCGTTGTCGGGGTCTCCGGAGGAATAGCTGCTTACAAAGCGGTGGAATTAATTCGCAGTCTTGTTGATGCTGGAGCACACGTCATCCCCGTGATGACAGAAGACGCACACAGATTCATTGGCGAAGTCACATTGTCGGCACTCGCGTCAGAACCCGTACATAAAAGTCTGTGGTCAGATGCGAGTCCTATTCCGCATACTCGTCTTGGCCAAACAGCTGACCTCATCGTTGTCGCACCAGCTACAGCACGCGTGATGTCTGCATATGCCACAGGATCATCTGAAGATCTATTGACCGCAACACTCATCGCTACTCGCGCACCGGTAGTGGTGTGTCCGGCGATGCACACCGAGATGTGGGAGCACCCTGCTGTGCAGCACAACATCTCCGTATTGCGGTCGCGAGGTGTCGCCATTGTCGACCCGGAAGATGGTCGCTTGGCGGGTGGCGACATTGGACGTGGTCGCCTGGCTTCCACTGAACGAATTGTTGAGGCCATTGAGGTGGCGCTCCAGCCAGACCTGGGACATGACTTACAGGGTCTTCATGTTGTGGTGACAGCTGGTGGTACCAGGGAACCTATTGACGCAGTGCGAGTCATTGCGAATCGCTCGAGCGGCAAGCAGGGGTATGCGATTGCATCTGTGGCTGCGTCTCGTGGTGCAAAGGTCACGCTGATCACAACCGTTGACCGACAAGCACCAGATGGGGCAGATGTGGTGTGTGTAGAGACTGCGCAGCAGATGCACGATGCCGTCATGGCATTGCTGCCCACCACCGACGTGCTCATCATGTCTGCGGCCGTGGCCGATTTCCGTCCTATTGCGGCTTCTTCTGCGAAAATAAAGAAACACGCTGGTGTGCCCGAGATTGTGCTGGAACCCACCGCAGATATCTTGCAGGCTGTGTCTGCGCATCGTCGCGATACACAGGTCATCGTGGGTTTTGCTGCCGAGACCTCCGATGTGTTGGAAAATGCTCGCGACAAAGTTCGTCGTAAATTCCTCGATTTCATTGTTGCGAACGATGTGAGCGCTCCAGGCGTTGGCTTTGCCCACGACACCAATGCCGTCACGCTGGTTTTTCCACAGGGTGATGACGTCGCGGTGGCTCTCTCGGATAAACACACAATCGCATCAGTCATCTTGGATAGCGTGGTGAAGATTTACAGGGAGAAACAGTGAGAAAGTACACATTCACTTCTGAAAGCGTGACCGAAGGTCACCCAGACAAAATGGCAGACCAAGTCAGCGATTCAATCCTCGATGCGATTCTTGCTGAAGATCCCCACAGCCGTGTTGCATGTGAGACATTGCTCACTACTGGTTTGTGTGTTGTCTCTGGTGAAATCACCACCAAGAGCTACGTCGACATTCCACGAATTGCTCGCGACACCATCAATGGCATTGGATATAACAACGCGGCATTTGGTTTCGACGGCAACACATGCGGTGTGGTTGTCTCACTTGACGCACAGAGTCCAGACATTGCCCAAGGTGTTGACGTCAGTGAAGAAGTCCGCAGCGGTGTAAGTGGTGAAGACTTGTTGAATAGCCAGGGTGCCGGCGACCAGGGAATGATGTTTGGGTACGCATGTGACGAAACTCCTGACCTAATGCCATTGCCCATTTGGTTGGCGCACCGTATGGCAGAGCGTCTCACCGAAGTTCGAAAGAGTGGCCTTGTTCCGTATTTGCGTCCAGACGGCAAAACACAGGTGACATTCGATTACGAAGATGGTCGTCCCGTACGTTTAAAGACAGTGTTGATCTCGACCCAACACGGTGAAACCGCAAACCGAGAAACACAGATTCGTCCTGACCTCATTGAACAAGTGATCATGCCCACAATTCCAGATCAGTTCAAAAATGACAATCCCGACATTTACGTGAACCCCACCGGCAAGTTTGTATTGGGTGGTCCACATGCAGACACAGGACTTACTGGGCGCAAGATCATTGTCGACACATACGGCGGCATGGGTCGTCACGGTGGTGGTGCATTCAGTGGTAAAGATCCATCAAAGGTTGACCGTTCGGCTGCATACGCGGCGCGTTGGGTAGCAAAGCACGTTGTTGCGTCAGGAGCCGCTCAACGTTGTGAATTACAAGTTGCGTATGCAATCGGTATGGCACAACCGATCAGCATTTTTGTTGAAACTTTTGGAACCAACACGGTAGATGAAGTGAAGATTGAAGAAGCGGTGCGACAGGTGTTTGATCTTCGTCCCGCTGCAATTGTGCGCGATCTCGATTTGAAGCGTCCTATCTACAAAAAGACAGCTGCGTACGGCCACTTTGGCCGCAATGATCCTGACTTCACGTGGGAACAGGTGTCGCGTCTCGCCGATTTCAAGGCGGCAGTGGGGCTCTGAGTTCACCGCTCGTTGCTCGTGTCGTTCCCGATGTGTCGGGAATCGACAAAACGTTTGACTATCTCGTACCCACGTCGATCATTGGTGTGCTCGCAGTGGGGGACAAAGTACGCATCAACCTGCACGGTCGACGTGTTGGCGGTTGGGTGATTGCTCTTGGCGAACATGGTGACGATGGTTTCGACGATGTCCCACTTGCCAAACTTGTTGAGATCACGAAGCGGTCCGGACAAGGTGTTGTGCCACATCTCGTGCCACTTGCTGCAGAGGTGGCGTCTTATTACTTAGGACCGTTACGTGCGGTGCTGAACAGTGCATCTGCCCCGAAAGTCATGCGATCAAAAGCTCAGCCGCAACATGGAAAGATCATTGTTACGCCTGACAGTGTTTCTGCTCTGATAGGAGATCGCAGCGTCGGCACACACGTTGTAACGATTCATCCACGTGATTCGGTGTTGTCTCTCGTTGCTGCACTTGCAGAACATGGCCCAGTGCTTGTTGTGTGCCCCACCATTCGTATGGCAATGCTCGGAGCTGCGTCTCTTCGGCGTCGAGGCTGTGTCGTAGCTGTCATGCCAGACGACTGGGATCGGGGTGTCGATGGTGTCGATGTAGTGATAGGAGCGCGATCCGCGGTGTGGGCGCCTCTGTCACAGTTATCGGCAATCGTTGTGGTCGATGAACATGACGAGAGTTTGAAGGAAGAACGCGTTCCCACATGGCACGCTCGTGATGTAGCAATGCGACGCGCTCGCTATGAAAACGTCCCGTGCTACCTGTGTTCGCCTGTTGTTTCGGCAGAAGCGAAAGGCTTGGTTTCACGTGGCGAGGCACAGTACGCCTCGTCGGACTCGCCTGATGGTTGGCCTGTCATCACGATCGCGGATTTACGTGATGTGCCTGTGTCTGGATCCCTCGCCACGTCTCAGATGCTGCAACTCGTGAGACGACAAGGGGAGTCTGTGCTCTGCATTTTGAACACCAAGGGCAAAGCTCGATTGCTGGCCTGTGCAGCGTGTCGCACTATTGCGCGGTGCCCACGTTGTCATGCCGCGTTATCTGCTGGCGAGTCTCACATGCACCATTGTGTGTTGTGCGACAACGATGTTGATGCGGTGTGTTCGGATTGTGGCCGCACTTCCTTTCGAGTATTGCGTTCTGGAATCGGACGATTGCGTGAGGAAATAGAGAAAGCGTCAGGTCGAGAAGTGGTAGAGGTGGACGTTGCTACCGATGTTCTTGATCTTGCTCTCCACGACGGGGTGTATGTGGGAACAGAAGCCCTTCTTCATCGGGTATCAGGCGCTCAACATGTTGTGTTTTTAGATTTTGACGCTGAGATCTTGGCTCCACGTGCCACTGCTACGCGTGAGGCTGTGGCATTACTGATACGTGCATCACGGATCATTGGGCGGTCGGGTTCGATAGTGATTCAAACGCGACATGTAGATCATGATCTTGTCGTGGCACTATCGCAGGTTCATCACAACCCGGCGGTGCTTGATGACTGGCACAACAGCGATGACGCAATGCGCCGATTGCTGTCTTTGCCTCCGTACACGGTTCTTGCACGTGTTCGTCTTGACGACACAGTGGCGATCACAGATATTTGCGATGAGTCTCACATGACATGGGCGCGTGAATCTGATAACACATTTATTGTGCGCGGCAGAGATGTTGCATTAATTCGTGAGTCGTTATCGCGCGCGCGTCAAGAGTTCGGTCAACATGTTCGTATTGACATTGATCCGGTGCGTTACTAGCAGAAATGCTAGATCCGCGTGATCTGAAGGACACGAAAACCCTGACTGCTTGCGAGGCGTTGCACCATAAAGTTGTGAGAGGTAAGCCATGCGGCAAAAGAATCGCCACCCAAGTTCTTGTTGATCACAACGTGGGCCATGCCGTCAGGGGCGAGTCGTGACAGCCACGACAACATGAGTACATGAAGTTGCTCTTTGCCAATCCGAATGGGTGGGTTGCTCCACAAGAGGGAAATCTTCACGTCATCGGGTACGGAATCGGGCGCTTTTGCAGAAATGTTTGTGCACTGATTAATGGATGCATTGTGTGCACACGCTTCTACTGCACGCTCGTTGACGTCAACGGCCCATACGTGAGTGTTGGGATAGTGCCGTGCGAGCACCAACGCAAGAGGCCCGGCACCACATCCGAGGTCGACAATGTCGCCGTCTACATCTGGAGGTAGGACTAGTTTTCCTGTTCGATACGCATCGATGAGGACGGCAGTCCCTTTGTCGAGGCGGTCGGAACTGAAGATGCCCGCATCGGAATGAACGTTGAAGGTCGTGTCGCCAACGGAAAAAGAGTAGGCGTGGCGTAAACCGTGTTCGCGGGCGGACCCCGTGAAATAGTGCTCATTGTGATCCGTCATACACATACCTTCCACTCGGTAGCCTGTCAGATGTGGGTTATGACATTCGAACATTTGGTGATCCGGTTCTCACGACGGTTGCTGCCGAAGTAGAAAACATCGACGGCAAGCTCATCCGCCTCACAAAAGACATGTTCCAGGCGATGTACAAGGCGCCTGGCCTGGGTCTTGCTGCCCCGCAAATTGGTGTGCAAAAACAGATTTTTGTCTACGACATCGACGGTGAGCCAATCACTTTGATCAATCCCAAAATCATCGAGGCTCGTGGTGAATGGACTTTCGATGAGGGATGTCTGTCTATCCCGGGTCTATATGTCGAAGTGTTGCGCCCGAAGGAAGTGTTGGTGGAAGCGGTTGATCTTGACGGCAACACCATTCAGGTTGAGGCAGACGAATTGCTCGCACGCTTGTTCCAGCATGAGATCGACCACTTGAACGGTGTCTTGATGTTTGAACGTATGACGGCAGAGCAACGTAAAGAAGCGATGAGTGAATATCGCAAGATCAGCGAAGATGCAACATCTCTTGGAGAGCCACGTCGCATAGCACTGAAGTGACTATGTGTTCAAGTAATGCATAGCGCTCAAGCAATGTATAGCACTGAAGTGACGTCATCTGTGAGACGGCCGATCGTATTCTTGGGCACGCCTCGTGCGGGGGCCGATGTCTTGCAACAATTGATTGCACATCACGACGTCGAGTTGGTGATTACACAGCCCGACAAACGGCGGGGCCGTGGTGGTCAACTTATTCCAAGTGCTGTCAAACAAGTGGCAATGGAAAATGACATTCCTGTTGAACACGACATGATGTCATTGCGCGATCTTGCACCTCATCCACGACGCATCGGTGTAGTGGTTGCCTACGGTCGCATCATTCCGACCGACATCTTGCAAACATGTCCGATGATCAACATCCATTTCTCCTTATTGCCTCGATGGAGAGGTGCTGCACCGGTGGAACGAGCGATCATGGCCGGAGATGAGGAGACGGGCGTGTGCATCATGGACGTTGAGCCAACTCTCGACACAGGTGCTGTGCATGCAGTTGCAAAGACAAAGATCGAAGACTCAGATACTGCGGAGACATTGACACAACGTCTTTCTGAAATGGGGAGCGCGTTGTTGTTGGAAGTGCTGGCGCGTACAGAGATGCGCGCCGCTGCGCAATCGGGCGAACCAACGTATGCGCACAAAATTGAATCACATGAACGCTTTGTACTTTGGAATGGATCTAGCACCGAGATTTGGCGGCGAACGCGAGCACTTCCATGTTTTGCAGTGCTCGAGGGTAAGCGTGTCGGGCTGACAGAAGTTGTGGATGAACCTGCAATGTCTGGAGCGCCAGGAAGTATTACTGCCGAGGGTGTGGTGTGTGCTGAACATGGTGGGGTACGACTTGTGCGCGTACAGCCAGAAGGCAAAAAGGTTATGAATGCATCGGACTGGTTACGAGGTCTGCGTTCAGTCGAGACGTTGTGTTTTGCCACGACGCAAACACATTCGCCCGTATCAGATTCGCAATAGTGAGGAAGAGTGATGTCTGCGCACGCTTTTGAAGCAAAAGTATTAACTGTGAGTGATGGAGTGGTAGCGGGAACGCGCGATGATGCTTCTGGCAGAGCGCTGGTAGAGCGTCTGACAGCTGCTGGCGCCGTGGTTGTTGAGCACCAGGTGTGTAGTGATGGCGCAGACGTTGTTGCGGGTGTTCTCCAGCACATGGCAAATGACTTTTCGGGAGTGATCGTTTCAACCGGGGGCACAGGTTTTGCGCCTCGAGATCAGACACCTGAAGGAACCAAAGCGATTATCCAGCGTGAGGCGCCCGGTCTTGCTGAAGCGATGCGAAACATCAACCCTTTGGGACGACTATCGCGCGGTGTTGTTGGTATACGCGGTACAGCAATCATCGTTAATACGCCTGGTTCCCCCAAGGGCTGTGTGGAACAACTTGAGGCGATTATTGATGTTCTGCCACACGCAGTGGCGCTTCTTGCCGAAACTCCCACCACTCATTGATGAAGTCATCGCTAGTGTGGTGCGGTGCTCAAACTGGTACTCCCCAAAGGATCGCTCGAGAAAGCGACATTCGAATTATTTGAAGCAGCCGACCTCACGGTGGTGCGGTCATCGTCTGTCGATTACAAGGCATCTATCGATGACCCGCGTATCGATGAAGTGCGCATTCTTCGTCCCCAGGAAATTCCTGTGTATGTGTCCGAGGGGCTTTTCGACATTGGTATTACCGGCCGTGACTGGGTGGAAGAGACAAGTAGCGATGTCATCAGTCTGGGAGAGCTGAAGTATTCAAAGGCCACATCCCAGCCAGTACGAGTAGTGGTGGCTGTTGCTGGTGATTCACCGGCACAATCGGTGGCTGATTTGGGTGACGGTGTGCGAGTGACGAGTGAATACCCGAAGATGACCGAGCGGTACTTTGCTGAGCGTGGTGTGAAAGCCGATGTGCGTCTGAGTTATGGCGCAAGCGAAGCAAAGATTCCCGACATCGCTGACTGTGTGGTCGACATTACTGAGACCGGTCGTGCATTGCGAGCCGCCGGATTACGCATCATCGACACAATCTTGACTAGTTATACCGAGCTCATCGCGAACAAATCAGCTTGGGAAGATCCTGCGAAACGTCACGCAATGGAGCAGATTCTCACCTTGTTGCATGGCACGCTCGAAGCGCGCGGCAAAGTGTTGTTAAAGCTCAATGTGACCCAAGACAAGCTCGATTCTGTGCTGTCGGTATTGCCATCTGCGAAGTCTCCAACGATGTCGCAATTGGCGTCGGGTGGCGTCGCTGTGGAATCCGTTGTTGAAAAGCGCACTATCAACACATTGATCCCTGAATTAATTGATGCGGGCGCAACAGATCTTCTCGAAATACCAATCTCGAAGATCATTCACTAACGGAATCGCCAATGTTGAACAATGTCGACGAATTGTTTGTAGACCTCACCGGCGAGGTGGCTGAATTTGACGAATCAAGTGGCTTGGGCGTGCTGCGCAGTGATTCTGGAAGTGAGATTCCGTTTCACTGCATTTCCATCGCCAATGGCACCAGAACAATTACTCCAAGTACACGCGTGCGATTTTCGGTGGCGTTTCGAGTAAAACGCGCTGAGGCGATCAACCTTGTGACTCTGTAGTTCCTTTTACCTGCACAAATGCAAGGCGGATGTTGCCAAGAGCTGCCGACAACGTATCGAATTCGGGACCGAGACGATCTCCAAGACCCTCGACAAGGCAGGCAACTGCATCAATGGCCAGGGCTGCTTCAGTCAGCCGAGCAGGCGATGCCGATAAATGGATGGCGGCAAGTTCGTAGAGCCCCATCACATGATTTACCACCACTACTTCGGCGGGAACATCAGCTAATCGGGCACGGGCATCTTCTAAAGCACGCTCTGCCGCGGCGATCTCTTCCTCATTTGGGACGAAGTCGTCTGTGTCAGATCCGGGAAGGTTGTCAGATCCGGGAAAAGTGGGCTCCGAGGTCATGGGTCGCTACGCTACAAGAGGTCAATAAGAGAAAGCGGACTGCCGTCCCACCTCACCACCTGAATTTTCTCCTTGGGATATCTTCCCATTGAGATTCGGAGTGCGTCAGGTTCATGTGCGCGAGATCTGTCTCGTGTTCGTGTCGAGACGATGTCTCGAGTTCGTGCGGTGTCGGCTTTGTCCTGTTGGCCGACAAAAATTCACACGAAGGAGGGCTTGGCCCATTGCACAGGAGAGATAGTTATCGCTGCTCAGAACAGTGAACCTCGTTACAACGAGCGCATACGTGCTCGTGAAGTGCGACTAATCGGACCAGACGGCAGTCAGGTGGGAATTCGTTCCACACCGGATGCATTAACACTGGCACGTGAGCTTGACCTTGATCTTGTAGAGGTGGCACCACAGGCGAATCCGCCCGTGTGTCGCATTATGGATTACGGAAAGTTCCGTTACGAAGAGGCGCAAAAAGCGAAGGAATCACGACGTAAGACAACACACGTGACAGTCAAAGAAGTCAAGTTCCGACCAAAGATCGGAAAGGGAGACTTCGATACCAAAGTCCGCCACATGCGCGACTTTTTAGACGACGGTCACAAAGTGAAAGTCACATTGCAGTTTCGCGGACGCGAAGTAGCTCACCCAGAGCTCGGCGCGAAAATCCTCGATGCAGTTCTTGAGCAATTGGGCGAGATGGCAAAAGTGGAAACACAGGCCCGTCTCGAAGGCCGAAACATGACGATGGTGTTGTCTCCTGAAAAGAAGTCAAGCAAGAAGTCGCACAGCGGTCAGGAAGTTCAAGAAGCATCAGCACCACAAAGTGTCGTTGCTTCACCAGTTGAACCAACTGACAATGCGCCAACCAATGATGCATCAATCGATGGATCAACCAACAGTGAATCAAGCGGAGAAGAGTAAAGGACAAGAGTTATGCCAAAGATGAAGACAAGCAAGACCGCTGCAAAGCGTTTTAAGAAAACAGGTTCAGGCAAGTTGCGTCGTCAGCAAGCAAATCGTCAGCACTTGTTTGAAAAGAAGTCGAGCAAGCGCACACGCCGTCTAGATGGTGATGTCGATGTTCATCCTGGCGATGCCCGCAAGATCAAGCGCCTGTTGGCAGAGCGCTGAGTCGGGTAAAGAAGTAAGAGAGAGGAACTGAAATGGCACGAGTAAAACGCGCAGTGAACGCCCGCAAGAAGCACCGTTCGGTACTTGAAAAGGCAAAGGGCTACTACGGAAATAAGAGTCGCTCATACAGGGCTGCCAATGAGCAGGTAATGCACTCCGGTCAATACGCATTTCGCGACCGTCGTGCACGCAAGGGCGAGTTTCGCCGTTTGTGGATCCAGCGAATCAACGCCGCATGTCGTCAAAACGACATGTCGTACAGCCGATTCATTGCTGGTCTGAACGCAGCAGGGATTGAAGTCGATCGCAAGATCTTGGCTGACATGGCTGTTCATGATGCAGAGTCATTCACCCGGCTTGTTGAGGCCGCGAAGGCTGCATTGAACTGACCACAGTGCACCTAGCTGCCAGTAATACAAAAGTTCAGCGACTGCGACGCCTTGTTGGGCGTCGCAGCGCTCGTTATGAGGAAGGTCTCTGTGTCGTAGAGGGGCCTGTTTTGCTACGTGATGCGATAGACGCGGGCATCAATGTCATCGAGATTTTTATTCGTGAGGATCGAGTCGATGACTTCGAGTATCGCGACGCTCCGACGTTTGTCTTGTCCCCATCAGTCTTTGATTCCGTAAGTGATGCACGAACTCCTCAAGGTGTGATGGCAGTGTGTGAGTTGCCAAGAGAGTCGACGCCAACATGGAATGCCAACACATGGGCAGTGATTGCAGACGGTGTTGCTGATCCGGGCAATCTGGGGACCATTGTGCGATCGGCAGAAGTAGCAGGAGCCACCGCGGTTCTGCTCATGAATAACACGGTTGATCCATATTCACCGAAAACTATTCGTGCGTCGGCGGGTGCGGTCTTTCACCTGCCGATTATCGACACACTGACATACGACGACATGCGTGCAGTCGGAATGCGCTTGATTGGAACAACCTCACACGATGCAACTGAAGTGCATCCACAATCTCTGTATGCGATTGACTGTGCGGGATGTCTCGGGATAGTGCTCGGCAATGAGACACGAGGATTATCGTTTGATGCCCCGGTTGACGAGTGGGTCACGATTGAACATGTTGGTCGGTCTGAGAGCCTCAATGTGGCCATGGCCGCCTCAATCATTGCGATGCACGTTGCTCGCGAGAGGATGCTGAAAACAAGCACTGATTCACAGCCGAGCAAGGGGTAGCGTTTCATCCGCTATGTCAGATGCCCTAGACGCCGCACGCATTTCTGATGCCACGAACGCAGCTTTGTCTGCGATTGGCGCTGCGACGACCGAAGATGACGTTCGTCTTATTGTGTCGGGCGCGACGGGGAAGAAGGGTTCTCTCGGGGGGATGAAAGCATCCCTTGGAACCGTGCCAGACGTTGAAGAACGCAAGAAAATGGGACAACTCATTAATGAGGCTCTCGCGAGTGTCGGTCAGGCAGCTGAGGAGCGTTTTGCGCATTTACGCCGTATTGCAATTGATGCCCAGGTTGCAGCCGATCGCGTTGATGTCACCGAACTCGCACTTTCCAAAGGAGCGAACACACGTCGTGGTCGCATGCATTTAGTGACGCAAGCCACCGAGCGTTTGGAAGATGTGTTTGTCGGGCTCGGATTTCAAATTGCAGAAGGTCCTGAAGTTGAATCGGACTTTTACAACTTTGAAGCATTGAACATGCCTCAATCTCATCCTGCTCGAAGCATGTGGGACACCTTGTTTGTTGATTCAGGTGATCCGGGAAGCGTGGTGTTGCGTACGCATACCTCTCCCGTGCAGATTCGCGTGATGCAAGATTGGCCACCGCCGATCTATGCGGTTATGCCAGGTCGTGTATTTCGACGTGACACCCCTGATGCCACTCACATGCCCGTCTTTCATCAGATCGAAGGTCTCGTCATCGACAAGGGCATCACTTTTGCTGATCTCGCTGGGACAATCGAAGCCTTCACAAAGGCTTTCTTTGGTTCTGACTTCACTAGTCGCTTGCGTCCGTCATATTTTCCATTTACCGAACCAAGTGCAGAGTTCGACATTCGTCGCCCAGACGGAACGTGGATCGAACTCGGTGGTTGCGGAATGGTGCATCCTCGCGTGTTGCGTGCAGGTGGACTTGATCCCGATGAATGGACTGGCTTTGCATTTGGGTTTGGTATTGATCGCATGGCAAAAGAACGTCATGGCGTCGCTGACCTTCGTGATATGTATTCAAACGATGTGCGCTTTCTGGAGCAGTTCTCGTGAAAGTGCTTCTTTCTATCCTTCGTGAACTTGCCGAGATTCCCGCAGACGCTGACGAAGTGGCTCTCGCACTTAATAATTTGGGACTTGCGGTGGACGGCATGGAGCATGTGGGTGTTCCTGTTGACGGTGTCGTGTCAGCAAAAATCGTTCGTACCGAAAAACATCCTGATGCCGACAAGGTCACACGTTGTTTTGTCGATGCAGGTGACGGAGTAGAGCGCCATGTGTGGTGTGGTGCAAACAACATGGGACCAGGCGACATCGTTCCGCTGGCAACGCTTGGCACAAAGATGCCCGATGGGCGCGAGATAAGCCGTCGTGGCATTTTGGGAATCGACAGCGAGGGAATGCTGTGCAGTGATGTGGAGTTGGGAATTAGTGACCATGCCGATGGTCTGCTGATTCTTCCGGCTACTGCACCTCTTGGAGTAAATCCATTCGACATTCTGGGCATTGAACAAGACGTTGTGTTTGATCTTGATCTCACGCGCAACCGTCCCGATTGCTGGGGCCATGCTGGGATTGCGCGTGATCTGGCTGCCTATTTTTCTGTTCCGTACAAAGGACCACGTATTGAAGTGGGATCTCTCGGACCTGCCCGTCCCGTACCAGTAACAATTTCGGCAGCAACCGAGTGTGGGTTATTTACGGTTGCTTCGGTGAGTGGAGTGACGGTGTGTGACTCGCCAACATGGGTGTCACGGCGACTCACTCTTCTTGGCATGCGTCCTATCAACAATATTGTGGATGCTTCAAACTTGGTGATGCTCGAGTTGAATCAGCCAACTCATGCCTACGATGCCGATGTTGTGAAGTCGTTTTCAGTACGGCTCGCTCGTGAAGGCGAAAAGATCACCACTCTTGATAACGAAGAGCGCACACTGTCGTCTGCAGACCTGCTCATTTGTGATGCCGACAAAGATGTTGCTGTTGGTATCGCCGGAGTGGTGGGTGATCTTCGCTCGGAAACCACGTCGTCTACAACTCATTTGTCGTTAGAGACCGCATGGTTCTCTCCTGATCCCATCCGCTTTGCTGCACAACGACATGGCATCAGATCTGAAGCTTCCGTCCGATTTGAGCGTGGGGTGGACCCCAACAACGTTGAACAAGTAGTACAGCGATTCTTCACCATTATCCGTGAGACGTCTCCGGAGGCGGTACTGCACGCTGGTATTTCTGAAGTGCGTACGAGTGCATGCCCCGAACCTCGACACATTTCTTTACGCACAACTGAAATCACGCGAGTTCTTGGGATCTCGCTATCTGCAGACGATGTCTGTGCGTTGTTGAATCCCATTGGTTATGAGAGCACCGCTCGGGGCGATGTTGTCGATGTGGTTGTTCCCACATGGCGACCCGATAGCGAAGAAGAAATTGATCTCATCGAGGAAGTGGCGCGTCATTACGGATACGTCAAGATCGGGAAATCTGTTCCGAAATCGACAGTCCACGGGCGCCTGTCAACAATGCAGGCTCGACGGCGTCTGTTACGTCGAGTACTGGTGGGAATGGGACTAGATGAGGCGATGCCGTCTCCGTTTCTTGCACCAGGTGATCTCAGTTCAGTGGGAATCAGTGAAGACAATGTCTTGCACATCTCTAATCCTTTGGCAGCAGAAGAATCTGTGTTGCGTACCTCGCTTCGTCCCGGATTATTGAAATCACTCCAGTACAACGTGTCGCATCGTGCCCCACGCATTGCGCTGTGGGAAATCGGTCATGTGTATCCCAAGGGAAATGAATCACTTCCCGATGAGTCAGAACAGTTGTGTGTTCTTGTTGTTGGTGAAGGAGTAGAGGCTGCGGTGGCGCAGTGGAACACCATCGCCGACGCGCTCGAAGTGGGAGCAAACATTGATCAGGCGCGTGTTCCTGCTGGGTTGCATGCCACTCGGTCTGCATCACTTACTCGGGGTAAAAAAATAGTTGGAGTTGTGGGCGAAATTGATCCCGCTGTTACCGCAGAGTGGGGATTTACCGAGCGCGTGAGTTGTCTCGAGCTCGATCTCTCCACTTTGTTGAATGAATCACCCAAGCCACTGCAAGCTCGCGAGGTCAACAGAAATCCGTCGAGCGATCTTGACCTAGCTTTCGTCCTCTCCAATACCGTGCCCGCACAAGATCTCTATCGTGCACTCCGCCAAGCTGCTGGGGCCGTTTTGGTGTTCTGTGAGTTGTTCGACGTGTATAGAGGAGTTGGGGTTCCCGAGGATTCCCGAAGTCTCGCATTCCACTTACGTCTTCAGGATAAAAATGCGACAATGACCGACGCTGGCATCGCTGAGGTTCGTGACAAATGCATTGCTGCGGCACAAAAGATTGGCGCCGCGCTGCGCGCGTAACAACACACAGCTCAAATCGTTTAATTCGAATTGATCAGTTGTAATTAGGGTCGTCTGGGTATCCGCTGAGTTTTCGCAAGTCGTCTTCTTGTCGTGCAAAGACCGCGCGCCACAGGTTTTCTGGTTCCGGATCGAGGACATCTGTTGGTTCAGCAGCGACAACAAACCACCCGCCAGCCATTATTTCGCTTTCGAGTTGATGCGCGCTCCATCCGGAATAACCCTGAAAAATGCGAATACGTCCTGCAAACGCTTCAGGGTCATCCCATGTCACGTCAACGGAACGAACTCCCGCTGCAAGTTCGGGGTCCGGATGCAAACACAGGATTGCTTCTAATTGAACCGGTCCGCCATCAAATATCATTTGCGGTGGACTGACGACATCGAACCAAGGCATGAGCGGTGAATCAAAGCTGGGGAATGCCGATGGGTTGGCTCTGTTAATAACGACGCCAAGGGAACCCTCCTCGTTGTGTGCGAGTAGATAGACGACGGTTCTTTCGAAATGAGGGTCTTCCACGTCGGGGTGGGCGAGGAGCAAGCGGCCAGGAGCTGGGGGAATCATTGCATAGTTATGCATGAGTCTGTATAGTAATGCATCTATGCTTTCAGTAGGAATCATTGGCGCATCTGGTTACACCGGAATGGAATTGTTGCGGTTATGTGCTGCACACCCGGACTTCAATGTGGTGTATGCAACCGGTGACAGTCAGGCCGGAACACTCGCATCTCATCTGTATCCGGCTCTCGCTGGCGCATACCCAAACCTGGTTTTTTCGGAATTTTCTGCAGCTGCAGTAGCCGGACTAGACGTCGTGTTTTTGGGGCTTCCACATGAAGCATCGATGGAAATCGTACCTCAGATCCGCGACAGTGTTGGTGTGATCGTGGATTTGAGCGCTGCATTTCGTTTGAAGGATGTGTCTTTGTACCCACAGTGGTACGGATTTGATCACACGCAACCCGATCTCGTGCGTGACGCGGTGTATGGCCTGCCCGAGTTGTATCGGTCCGAATTAGTTGGCGCAAATTTGATTGCAACACCAGGCTGTTATGTAACCGCGGCCAGTCTTGCGTTAGCGCCACTTGTACGTGCAGGTGTGATCGAAGATCACGGAGTGATTGTGGACGCTGCCTCGGGCGTCAGCGGAGCGGGTCGTGCCTTAAAACACGGTTCTTTGTTCTGCTCGGTTGATGAAGATTACGTGGCCTACGGATTGCTTGATCACAGACATACTCCAGAGATCGAACAGGTGACGGGCGCACAGGTGTTGTTCACTCCACACCTCGTGCCGATGAATCGTGGAATTTTGGCAACGTGTTATGCGCGACCGCGCGGAAATGCGCCGACAACGGCGTCATTGCTTGCTCGCCTTGCTACTGCGTATGCCAATGAACCATTTATCGTGGTGAGGCCAACAAGCCCAAGCACGAAGGCAACCCTTGGGACTAACTGTGTGCACATCACCGCACGCTTTGATGAACGAACCGGTTATGTGATGGTGCTGGCTGCTCTCGATAATTTGGCAAAGGGAGCATCGGGTGGCGCAATTCAGTCGGCCAACGTTGCGCTTGGCCTTCAAGAGACTGCCGGTCTTGCAACGGTGGGGATGTATCCATGAGTGCTCAGACTGACGTCAGTTCACCTATCGATCCGTTGAATACTGCTCGGGTTCTTGTCGAGGCTTTGCCATACATCAGACGGTTCAGTAACCAGGTTGTGGTGGTGAAATACGGCGGAAATGCATTAGCGGGAACGTCTGAACATGATGCATTATCGCTGTTTGCACAAGACATCGTATTGATGCACACGGTAGGCATACGACCCGTCGTTGTCCACGGTGGCGGACCTCAAATCAATGAACTGTTGGCAAAGTTGAACATCGCGTCTCAATTCAAAGATGGGCTTCGGGTGACCGATGCAGACACCATGTCAGTGGTGCGTATGGTTCTCACAGGCCAAGTGAACCCCCAGATTGTCTCTGCCATTAATACGTTTGGAAACATTGCAATTGGAGTGTCAGGAGAAGACGCTGGACTAATCAAAGCCAAACAACGGCATCCCGAGCTTGGATTTGTGGGCGACGTCGAGAAGGTGCACCCGGAAGTGCTCCATGGCATTTTGAATGAGGGCTTTGTGCCGGTGATTTCAACCACTGGCGCAGATGATTCAGGTCAGCCATACAACATCAATGCAGACACCGTTGCAGGTGCTATCGCTGCTGCTCTTGGTGCCGAAAAGATTATGTATCTCACCGACATTGAGGGACTGCGTCGTGATGTGAACGATGCAACGTCTTTGATCAAACGTATTTCATTGTCAGATCTGCAGGCGTTGATAGACGACGGCACAGTTGCTGGCGGAATGATTCCCAAAGTGGGTAGCTGCATGGATGCAGTACGTAGCGGTGTGAGGGGAGCTCACATTCTCGACGGCCGAATTGCTCACGTTTTACTTCTCGAACTTTTTACCGACACAGGTGTCGGGACAATGATCACGGCTTAGGAGATCCCATGACTCACGCATTTCGTACATCCGACGTTGGCGCATCACTGATGCAGGGCCAATCGTTCTGTCCGTTCATACCGGTTTTTGGTCCGCCCGATGTCATGTTTGAACGTGGCGACGGCACGCAGTTATGGGATACCAGCGGAAAGAGATATCTCGATTTTCTCAGTGGTATCGCTGTGGTCTCGCTTGGTCATTCCAATCCCGTTATCGCCGATGCAATTGCCCAGCAGGCTCGCACGTTGGTGCATGTGAGTAATTTCTTTGCCAACCCAGTTGCCACAGAAACAGCAATCATGATCAATGATTTAATGCGTGATGCAGGAGCGGGTGATGGGCAGGTCTTTTTCTGTAACTCGGGCGCTGAAGCAAACGAAGTTGCGATCAAACTGGCTCGCAAATTCGGCGGCAGAGGTCGCCATGTAGTGGTGTCAGCATTCGGAAGTTTTCACGGGCGCACACTTGCAGCTCTCGCAATGACTGGTCAGCCAACAAAACACGAACCATTTCAACCGATGCCAGAAGGGTTCAGACATGTGCCCTATGGCGATCTGGATTCGCTCGTGGCGGCACTTGATCCCACTGTCTCGGCGGTCGTATTAGAGACTGTGCAAGGCGAAGGCGGCGTCATTCCAGGTGATGTGAGTTACCTGCAAGGTGTTGAGAAGGCGTGTCGTGAGCGGGGCATCCTGTTTATGGTCGATGAGGTTCAGACTGGTTTTTGTCGTACAGGAAAGTGGTTCGGATTCGAACACGCCGGGGTTTCCCCAGACGCGGTAATGATGGCCAAAGGTATGGGTAACGGAATGCCGATTGGTGCATTATGGGCAAAGCGCGAAATTGCAGCCGCGTTTGTTCCCGGTGATCATGGCTCTACATACAGCGGTACTGCAATTGCAACAGCTGCGACGAGGGCAGTGATCTCTGAGATGAAGCGCATCGATGCTCCACGCCTAGCAACCGAAAAAGGTGAGTATCTATCGCGTCGTATCGAACAGATGCCACACGTTGATCACGTACGTGGTCGTGGCGTGTTGCTTGGTGTACAGCTCACAGATGGACTCGTGGCAAAAGACGTGTACGTGAAGCTGCTCGATGCGGGTCTTGTCGTTAACGCCGTTAACGACACCACCATCCGTCTTGCGCCTCCTATCACGGTGTCAACTGCAGAAATGGATGAGGCCATTGCGATGATCGCCGCGGTGCTTGCATGAGTATCCGCCACCTTTTAAACATCGCTGACTTCACACAAGGTGATATCCGCCAGATGCTTGCATTGGCGCGCGTCCCTGTCGACGAGTGCAACAAGGCCCTCGCTGGTAAGGGGGTGGCACTCATCTTTGAAAAGGCTTCCAATCGCACTCGCCACTCTATGGAAATGGCGGTTGTGCAATTAGGTGGTCATCCGGTGTACACGCGCGGAGAAGAGATCGGACTCGATGCGCGCGAATCTGTAGAAGATGCTGCTGCGATTCTCTCGGGTTACCACGGAGTCATCGCTGCTCGGGTCTATGCGCATGAGACTGTGGCGCGTATGTCGCGTGCGGCGACTGTTCCTGTTGTGAACATGTTGAGTGACTGGTCCCATCCCTTGCAGACCCTTGCCGATGTACTCACGATGGAACAACACTGTGGACCTATCGGCGATCTCACCGTTGCGTGGGTGGGCGACTACAACAATGTCGCACGGTCTCTTGCAGAAGGCGTGTTGTTGTTTGGCGGGAAGATGAAAATCTGTGTTCCTGCAAAGTACGGACCCGATGATGTGGAAATCGCACGGCTGAAAAACATCGGAGGAGATCTTCATATTGATGGTGATCCCAGTCGCGCTGTGACTGAGGCGCATGTGGTGCACACCGACACATGGATATCGATGGGACAAGAAAAAGAAACCGAGACACGTCGCGTGGATTTTGCGTCATTTCAGGTAACGGAAGAATTGATGTCGTTGGCTCAGCCGGGTGCGAAATTTATGCATTGCATGCCAGCGCATCGTGATGAAGAAGTCACAGCAGAGGTGTTTGATGGTCCACGCAGTCTTGTGATTGCCCAAGGCCACAATCGCATGCATTCAGCACGTGGCGCTCTGGCGTTCTTGGTGAGGGAGAGCTCATGAGCAGTAAACAGCAACGGCAACGAATGATTTCGCGTTTGATTGAACAGCAGAAAGTCACTAGTCAACCTGGATTACAAAAATTGCTTCGCAAGCACAGCATTGAGGCAACACAGGCAACAATCTCTCGTGACCTTGAAGAGCTAGGCGCAGTGAAAGTGCGTACATCCGATGGAGACAGCGTGTATGCGATTGCAGAATATGCTCCAGCGCGCGTCGCGCCCAATGATCAATTACGCCGCGTGATGAGCGAATGGGTGGCAGAAGTCATTTCAAGTGGTCCAATTGTGGTGGTGCGTACACCACCAGGGTGTGCACATGTCGTGGCATCAGCTCTCGATCGCAGCGCAATGGAGGGACTCGTCGGAACTGTTGCTGGCGATGACACAATCTTGTGCGTTGCTAGTGAACAACTTGGTGGCATTGGGCTCGCAACACGTCTTCGTGAGATGTCTGGCATCGCTGTGCCATCCACTGTCAAACAACAGAAAAAAACTCAACCCAAAAAGAGCGTGCGCCGTGGCTAACTCCTCATCTTCACAACAATCAGTCACTTCAGGTGCAGCACTATGGCATGGACGTTTTGGGACAGGTCCAGCGGCGGCATTGATGGCTTATACCGAGAGTTTGTCTTTCGATCGCCGCTTATGGCGCGATGACATTGCTGGATCGACAGCACATGTGAAGATGCTTGGTGCCGCCGGCATTTTGTCGGCTGCCGATGTGCAGGCCATTGTGGATGCGCTCGAGCAGGTGCATGCCGAATTTGATAACGGTTCATTTGAGTTTGTTGACACTGATGAAGATATCCATACCGCGATTGAGCGTCGTGTCACACAGATTGCCGGCGACGTAGGTGGACGTTTGCACACTGGTCGAAGCCGAAATGATCAAGTGGCTACAGCTCTACGTCTCTGGTGTAAGCGTGAAGTGCACCAGGTCGCCCAACTCGTGATGGAGCTTGTGGAAGTGCTGCATCGTCGTGCCGATGATGCAGATGTTTCATCTCCGGCAGTGTCATTGCCTGGATACACACACCTGCAACGAGCACAACCCGTGTTGTTGTCTCATCATTTGCGAGCACATGGATGGGCGCTTCTACGTGATGTCGATCGTCTTGCTGATGCTTTGACGCGTCTTGATGTGTCGCCATTGGGAGCTGGTGCGTTGGCCGGTTCTTCATTGCCTCTTGATCCATCACACAGTGCGGCAAGTCTCGGGTTTGCCGACAGTTTTGCCAACTCTCTCGATGCGGTGTCTGATCGCGATTTCGTCGCAGAAGTTCTATTTGACGTCGCGTTGTTGGGTGTGCATTTATCGCGCATGGGTGAAGAGTGGGTGTTGTGGACCTCTGAAGAATTTGGTTTCGCCACTCTTGATGATGCGTATGCAACAGGTTCGTCAATGTTGCCGCAAAAAAAGAATGCAGACATTGCAGAACTTGCTCGCGGTAAAGCTGGGCGTCTTATCGGAAATCTCACGGGGCTCTTAACAACTCTGAAGGGGTTGCCTCTCGCATACAACCGTGATTTGCAAGAAGATAAGGAACCATTGTTCGATTCCGTCGAACAAATTCAGCGCGCGCTCATTGCAATTGCAGGAATGATAGATACCGCCACATTCAATACCGACGTGATGCAGGCCGCTGCTAATCAACAAGTGATGGGTGCAACTGATATTGCCGAATGGTTAGTGCGTGGGGGACGCCCGTTTCGTGAAGCGCATGCCATTGTCGGGGCTGTGGTTCGGGAAGCCTTGTCTAGTGGGCGCCCACTGACAGACGTTGTGTCACAACATCCCGATCTAGGTGCAGAAGCTGCTGCGCTCCTAGCACCAGGTGTCAGTGTGTCCATGCGTCAATCACCTGGCGCTGGCGGACCTTCGGCTTCAAAAGATCAGCGCTCTCGTTTTGTTGCCGAGATTGAATCGTTAAAAAGGAAATTGTCGTGAGCTTTACATACGTCCATCGTGTGACGTGGGGTGACTGCGACATGCAACGCATTGTGTGGAATCCCAACTACTTCGGATTTTGCGATAACGGAATCGATTTATGGGTACGCAAAGCGCTAGAACCCGAGTTGGCAAACGTCGGGCCAGATGCTGACTTGGGCGATCTTGGTTTCGATTTCATGCTGAAAGCAGTAGAGATGACATGGCATGCGTCTGCTCGTTACGGTGATGAATTCAGTATCGACATGGCAGCCACTCGATGGGGAAACACTTCTTTTGATGTGTCCATGACGGGACGAGTGAGCGATCGTGTGTGCATCGAAGGAAAATTCATATACGTGAGCACCGATCCGGCGACTGCACGTCCAGCTCCCATTCCTGAGTTTTTTAAATTGGCTCTCGGGCGCGAACTGTCGTAATTGTTTGTGGCCTATGGCTGTACAAACCGCGTGTGTGTCTTTCTTAGGCGATTCGTTGAGACTTCCAACGCAATGATTGTCCGTGATAGCCGATTGTTCCAAGGTTCCATTGTTGTGGCTCTGGTGATCCGTCCCAGATAGTTGCTTGAATGTCGGCAACGCGTCCGGCTGGTTCCATGCGCACCCAGAGAAGTGGGGCATCTGATGAGGCCGTCTCTCCATACGAGGCGAGTACATCACGCATTGCATTTTGTACGTGCGGCCCCAGGTACTGCCACACAATGGAATGAAACACCATGGTGGGTTGAGCGCGGTGAATGTGTAATTGCTGGGGCAGCCATGTGTCGACAGACGCTGAGTCGATTGAATGCGGAGCAGCTCGAGTGATATCAATTGCTGCGCGTAGACGATGGAGTCGTTCGTGTTGATCGGGCCACACAAAAGACAACAACTTGTTGACTCCATCATCTGTGGTCACATCAATAGGGGATACGTCGACGCCGCGACGAGACACGCACTGGGCAGGGTCGTGATGGAATGGAAAATCTTCTTCTATCCATGATTCAGGAAACGCCAGCGATGATGCTGCATTGCCGACAACTCCAAATGGCGTTGTGATGCGGTAACGATCAAATGACATCGTGAGGCCTGCACTAGCTCCCACTTCCAGCAACACAAATTCGTGAGTACCAAGGTGAGAGAGCCAATGCGACACAGCAAGATGACACAGAGATCGTCCGGGTTCGTTTGTCTGCACGTGCTGATGAAGAGCCAGTGAGATGTCCTCGAAATGAGAGTCAATAGCTGCCAACGCATCTGCGCCAAGGGTTGGTGTGGGAGACCCACCGACTGATTCATAATGTTGGGCCAACCGTGGATCCAAGCCATTCAACACAATGCGGTGCAGGGCACCCAAGAGACGAAGAGGTGTTGCGTCGTGTAGAGGGCGTTCTGACACACCATGAAGAAGTTTGTGTGTGATGCCAGAAGCGAGGTAGTCGCTGCGAATTGACAGCAATAGGTCGTGATACATCGTGGACCCCAATGACAGGCATGCTTGCGCCTGCACATCAATAGCGTTAATCATGGGGTCAGTGTCTGAAGATATGCCTGGCGTGTGGTCCGTTGTCTTGATGTCTTCAGAATAGGTCGCATTCGCTCGATATCGGAATAGGTCGTAAATACACAACAGCGGCGTGGCAACATAGAGCGGTGACAACCCCTTCGCTGTTTAACGAACTAGTTGAGCGTGGACTTATTCATGACTCCACCGATCCGACGGCTCTTGGCGAGCGACTCGACGCATCGCCCATCAGCGTGTACGTAGGTTTTGATCCAACGGCTGATTCGCTCCATGTTGGTCACCTACTTGGTCAGCTCACATTGCGACGCTTCCAGATGGCCGGACACAAACCATATCCACTTGCTGGTGGTGCAACGGGAATGGTGGGCGATCCATCTGGGCGTAGTGAGGAGCGCAATCTTCTTGATCGCGACACACTGCAACACAACGTTCATTCCATCACTGCCCAGCTCGAACGTTTGCTTGATTTTTCTCCGGGCGCATCGCAAGCAGTGCTAGTGAATAACGCTGATTGGACTGCTCCGATAACAGCGCTTGATTTTCTTCGCGACATTGGTAAACACATCACAATCAATCAGATGCTTGCAAAGGAATCTGTACGCAATCGTTTGAATTCAGAGAATGGCTTATCGTTCACCGAATTCAGTTACATGTTGTTGCAAGCAAATGATTTCCGTCATTTATGCGCAGAACACAACGTTGAATTGCAATTAGGCGGTTCCGATCAGTGGGGCAATATCACAGCTGGTATTGACCTCATTAGAAAGACATTGTCACGTTCTGCATTTGGCGCAACATGGCCGCTCGTAACACGTAGTGATGGGCAAAAATTTGGAAAAACTGCAGATGGTGCAGTGTGGCTAGACCCAACGCGTACATCACCGTATAAGTTCCGTCAGTTCTGGATTCAAATTTCAGATGACGAAGCAGCTACGTATTTGCCACGTTTTTCATTGCGTTCACTGGAAGAGATTCGCAATGAGATATCAGAACACGTGCAAGCACCAGAAAAACGAATTGCACAACGCGCACTTGCAACAGAGATGACAACTCTTGTGCACGGTGAAGATGCAGCGCGCGCAGTGGAAGCTGCTGCATCGG
The DNA here is from genome assembly GCA_044345725.1 of Ilumatobacteraceae bacterium. Lineage (GTDB taxonomy): Bacteria > Actinomycetota > Acidimicrobiia > Acidimicrobiales > Ilumatobacteraceae > UBA2093. The sequence goes on from JBIJAO010000017.1 coordinate 41,281, forward strand.
TGTTGTTTGGTGATGACCCGAAGAAATCATCGCGGGATGCATTCGATGTTGTAGTGGCCGAAGTTCCACGTACGGTTGTTGCATCGTCAGAGTTGTCTGATGTCATCGCCGTGTTGTCAAAAACCGGTTTGTGTTCATCTAATTCAGATGCGCGGCGCACATTGTCACAAAAGGGCATTCGCGCAAATGGCGACGTCGTGGACGGGGAGTCACTGGCGGATCTCGACTTGCTCCACGGGCGATATGTCTTACTGCGTAAGGGAAAGAGCAATTATCACGTTCTTGACATTCATGGCTGATCACGTCTGAGACAGACATGACATCGTCTCCGAGGTCAGCGGGCAGTAGTCGGAAATTCTTGTGGGGCAAGGGTTGCAGGGTGAAAATCGTTCCGATAGAGTTGCAATCCGCCCCCAAAGAAGGTTTCGCCTTCGTAAGGGCGGACATGGCACCAAGTCATGGAAACAAGTTCCTTGCGGGAACGCGAATCGCGTTTTTCTCTTGGAAAACATTGTTTCTACGGCATGTGCCAGAGCGAAAGCTCCTTGAAAACGGAAGAGAAGACTGAACGCCAGTGCGGGTAGCAATGGGGGTTATTTCCCATTAGCTACTTGTCAATTCAGGGTCGGATTCCCATCCGACCCGACAAAATCGATTGGAAACAATCAAAAACAATTAAGTCAGTTGTTGGTGTCACAAACAGGGAATATTCCCCCTGGACACCAGCAGACTTTCCAGAACGACCCTCACACTTGTGTGAGAAGTTCTTGACGGAGAGTTTGATCCTGGCTCAGGACGAACGCTGGCGGCGTGCTTAACACATGCAAGTCGAACGGGGTCCATTCTGTAGCAATACAGAGGAAGACCTAGTGGCGAACGGGTGAGGAACACGTGAGAAACCTGTCCCGAACTCTGGGATAACAGTTGGAAACGACTGCTAATACCGGATGCCGTCATCAGATCGCATGATCAGATGACGAAAGTTTTTCGGTTCGGGAGGGTCTCGCGGCCTATCAGCTTGTTGGTGGGGTAATGGCCTACCAAGGCTTCGACGGGTAGCTGGTCTGAGAGGATGATCAGCCACACTGGGACTGAGACACGGCCCAGACTCCTACGGGAGGCAGCAGTGGGGAATCTTGCGCAATGGGCGAAAGCCTGACGCAGCA
>JBIJAO010000002.1:0-123295 GCA_044345725.1 Ilumatobacteraceae bacterium
TACAACGAATGTTCCAAGAAAATGGCAAAGGCCGCCATCGCGCGCCTGTCACCACAACCTGCTGTGACATTTTCACAACCCACCAATGGCGCACCATGGAAGTTGATCCCGTCCACGTACGTGGTGTGCGAAAAAGATAATGCGGTGCATCCAGAGCATCAGCGCCTGATGGCTAAACGCTGCAGCAAAGTGATATCTATCGATGCTGATCACTCACCGTTTATGTGCATGCCGAAAGAATCCGCCAAAATCATCGGCAAAATCGCCGGCGCCTAAAAAGGCGACCACTCAGTCGAGTACGGCTGCGTGTATCAACATCTCGCGTCGCATGTCTGCGGGTTGCTGTATACGTTCTGAAATGAACACTGCCGACTTACCAGGCAACAACACCGTTCCTGGAGGAACAGTTGTCTTTAACGTTGGCAGATTCTCTCCGGAAATATCGATAGCAACGGAATCTGTATTCGTGATGCGCACTTTGTCGGTTCCTGAGATTGTGTAAGAGATTTTTCTTGCTTGCGCAGTGGGCAAATATTTGGCGTCGTCACGCAGGTAATACCCACGCTTTTGTGCTGCATAGTTATCAACGATGAGATCTTGCGCCTCTTTCATCGTCTGTGGCTCACCGTATTGACCCCATTTATCGATGTCATCTTCGGCGTCTTGTGCCATTAACTCACGAACCTCGCCAAGCTTTCTTTCAATAACTCCCTCTCGTAAATACAAGTCCGACAACGTACGGGTGCGACGATCAAGCATTTCCCGGAATTGGGGAATGCGAATGAAAATACGGGCAAAACGATTTGCTTCCATGTAGTTGATGTATGAGTTAGCAAACACGTCATCGCATCGCGACTTGCAGCCAGCTGTCCACTTCTTCCCGAAATTGAGGTCATGGTCGATGGGCTGAAAGCGCCATTTCTCATCGCGCGGATCGTAGAACATCATCCAGTTTTTATGTTCAAGTTCAACATGTTGCGATACTCGAGCAACAGCGAGAGCATTCACCACTTGTGGAATATCAATATGACGGTACGCGAAATCAATCACTTTTTGTCGATCAGTTTGATTGATTTGTTCTATTAGCCACCGTAACTCGTCATGATGAAAATCTTCAGTTTGAGTAATGCGTCGATAATCAATGTTCATTTCCTCGTCGCTGCGATACGTATGTCCAAGTCGCAAGGTAGAAATTCGTTCACCCTTTATTGCAACTGTGTCCTCGTTGAAACCAAACGATTTTCGCCAACGTCCGTCTGGTTGTTCGTGATACAGATACAACCCATAAAACTCATTGTTTAATTCAAGACGTACTGGGAACACTTGCTGGTTCATGCCGCCGGCCACTAACTGCAGGTCGTATGTGAGAAGTTCACGTGAGAACGACTTATCAGTGAGCATTGAATGCAATCCAAACTCGTTCACGGGCTCGCGTATTAACCCTTTCATGTCCCAGTCACGACCAGTGGGTAAAGAAACCTTGTACTTGTTCTTATTCCGACCACGAGACTCTTGACCCTTAATGCGGATGAGCGCGTTATCAATGATCTGCCCGTCGTAGGCAAAGACAGCAGGGAAACCCGTGTCTCCTTCCAGTTTGCGATTCTCACGCAAATCTTGGAAGTGTGTGTCATCCATGAACCACTGCAGACGGGGCAACGCAGTGGGGTTCGGTGATGCCACAACGGTGCCGTCGTATGTTGCGCCTTGTTGTACCGATGGCCATGCAACAGAAACGTCGTTCACACGTGTTTCCAAGCGATAGCGGATCAATGTTCCTGCCGCTGCACCAGGAATACTTGCCGACCATCGACCATCTGCATCGCGCGTCATCGATGTCGAGGTCTCAGAATTGAAGTTGTAGCGATAATGCAACTGCACAATTGGCGCACTATCAACTTGTGCGGCGTCAAGTGAAGCAGTCACTCGTACTGGGGAATTCACCGACGGTGAAACAGTGTGAGTGACCTCTGAAAATTCTGTGAGGGAATCAGCGGCCAGGGCCGCTAGTGCTTTTCCCGGGGATGGTTCTCCAGGGGTTGGTGGCGCGGCGACCCACGCATTAGCCGAATCAGCAACTGCCAAAAGTTCGACCCGATGCAACGAATCTCCATCTCCATCTGCCGACTCAGGCCATGGCGTGGAGTCTGAATAGTTCACTTCATCGCGCACGTTGTCTTGTGCATCAACCAGGCGAATGCGTTCACCTTTGTTTCCTAGACGACCATCGAAATCGGATCCGCGCACTACGAGAAACGCGCCTGGTTTGATCACCGTTGTTTGTGTAAAGCAATAGCCCACGCCTTTAATACACCAACCAGTCAATGCGACATCGTCATCATGATTGTTATGCAATTCAATGAAGTCGTTCGCATCGGTATCACTCACATCGTGATAATTGATCTCGGAAATCACTACATGAAGTGGCTGATCTATCGATACAGCCGATGAAGAATCGGTGGTGCTGTCACCGGAACCACCACACGAAGAAATGGCAAAACTTGTCGCTACACCCAAAACCATGATCTGTCGCAGACGACGAGACGCGATGAGCGACTTCATTGCGCAGCACCAACCCAAATATGCAGATCATTTGCAGCAAGTGCAGTCGGCCGTGGCCCGCGAGTGACAGTGAACACCGCGGTCTGGCCGGGCAACAACACTGTTCCTGCGGGCACAACAGCCCCCAATGTCGGCAACGCCACACCGGAAATGTCGATTGCGACATTGTCGGTGCTGGTGATTCGTACGCCCTCGCCTTCTGTCAACGTGTACGAAACCGGGTTCTTTTGAGGACCGGGCAACCGAGAAGATTTCGGCCCGAGGAATAATTTGCGCTTGGGCACAAAGTATTGGTTGATGAGAATTTCTTGACCGCGCTGCATGGACTGCTGTTCCCCGTAGGTGTACCAAATCTTACGGTCACGCGCCGCGTCATCGCGCATCAGCTGATCAAGCTCGCTGATTCGGGTTTCCACTTTGCCCTCTGCAAGAAACTCATCAGCAAGTGTTTTTGTACGACGATCAAGCATTGTGCGAAAGTCGGGATTTTTCAAAAAGATGCGCGCCAACCGATTTGATTCCATGTATTCCATGTAGCCACTTGCATCCACTTCTTCGCAAAAAGCATTACAGCCCGTCACATACCGCCGCCCAAAATTCAAGTCGAAGTCAATCGGGACAAGTCGCCACTTTTCATCTGCCGGGTCATACAGCAACATGTGATTCTTGTGTTCCCACTCAAGATGTTGAGCGACACGCATGGTAGCCATCGCCTCAATGATTTGAGGAATATCTAAATGCTTGTATGCAAACGCAAGCAACTCGGCTTGATTGCCGTTATTCACTTGGCTGATGAGCGTACGGACTTCGTCAACGTTGTCGATGTAATCCTGCGTTTGACGCTGATAACGCAATTTCAGTTCTTTGTCGGGCATATCTAGTTGATCTCGATTCAATGTCGCGCGAAGATCAGATTTAAATGTCACAACTGCATCAGAGAAACCATGCTTGTCGCGCCATTGCCCGTCTGGCTGTTCTTGATACAGATATAGACCATAAAACTCATTGTTCTTTTCAAATCGCAATGGAAATATCTGTTGACCAATGCCTCCACCCAGAGTCTGTAATTCGCTCGTTAATATCTCGCGTACGAAAGATTTATCTGTCACCGCAGAGTTCAATGCAAACTCATTGACTGGATTCTCCAATAAGCCGCCCATATCCCACTCGTATCCTGCGGGCAAAACAATTTTCCATTTACGCTTTTCATTAAGTCGAGATTGATTTCCTCGAATACGCATGGATGCGTTGTCAAAGACCTCTCCGTTATGTGCGATCACCGTTGGATAACCGTTGTCTCCGTACAAATCTCGGTCGTAATAGATCTTGTTGTAACTCTTGTCGGTGACAAACCACTGCAAGCGCGGCAAGTTGTTTTCTGATGGAGATTGCACCACTGTGCCGCGATAATTCATACCGTCACCTTGACGCGGCCATGTCCCCTCACCGGCCCCCGATGTCCCCACCAAGCGATAGCGCACCAAAGTGCCCGCGGGTTGGGCAGGGATCTCAGCACTCCAGCGATCATCTGGTTGCTGTGCCATCGGGATAACAACGTCTTTCTCAAAATTGATCTTGTACGACAGTGCAAGTGCATCGCCGTCACGCATTGTTGTTGTCACTGTTATCGGCTGCTCGGGAGTTGGCAAAACTGTGTGCTCAACTAATTCGAAACTTGCGACGTAACCGTTCTGTGATTGCACGTCATGTATTCCTGGCGTGGGCACAACCGCTTCCCAGTTTGACGCCATGTACCCCATCAATAGTGGGTCACGTCGCTGTAACGAATAACCATGACCGTCAGCAAGCGCGGGCCATGCACCACGATCTTCGTATCGAAGAGCATCCTGCACGACACCAGTCGCGTCCACAAGACGTAAGACCTGTCGTTTATTGCTCAGTTCACCCGCGGGAAAGCCCCGTACGTCGCGCACTTGACCAGGAGCAAGCGACGCACTTGTGTCAAAACACACCTGAGCCTCTGGGATACACCAACCTGCCAATGACACAACTGCATTGGAAATGTTCAACAACTCAATGAACTCTTCAGCGGGGTTGTCATCTGCTGGGTGATAGTTGACCTCGTTGATAACAACAGCTGCGTTGGAGCGTGGCGTTGTACGAAACGTGGCGTCATATGCCAACCCAGGCGACGGTGCATCTGCGATCCATGCGTTCACGTCACTGCCTGCTTGTGCTTCCGGCACTCGGTGTAGAGATTCTCCCGCCCCGTCGGCACGTGGTGACCATGGTGGAGTGGACCCGTATGTCACCTCATCGATGATCTTGTTGTCGTCATCGACCAACTGCACAGTTTCTGAATTGTTGCCTAATCGACCGCCAAACTCAGACCCCCTCAGAACGAGAAACGCGCCTGCATTGATCTGCGCAGATTCATCAAAACAAAAATCAATACCTTCAATGCACCAGCCCTTGAGCGACACATCGTCATCGCTCGCATTGTGCAGTTCAATGAAATCTTGTCTGTCATCGTCTGAGATGTCGTGGTAGTTGATTTCGCTAATGAAGACCTCGAAGGGGCCCCGTGGGCGCTCAATGTCTGTATCAAGCCCTCCTGTCCCCACCGGACGCGCATTTGATGAGTCGGAGGACCCAGAGCGAGAGCCACATGACCCAAGAACGAGTGAAAAGGTGACCCACAACGCGATCGAGACTGGCACTTTTCGCGTCACAGATTGATTGTATGTCCACGGTTAGCATGGGAACCCAGCATGAACGAACTTGATCTGCCCAACCTGTTACGGGATTTTGCTATTGACGCGGTGGCTATCACCCTTCTTGCCTACTTCATCTATTACCTACGCCATCGCCGTCGCGACGCCACTATCGGATACATCGCGACCAACGTGGCCATTTTTGTGGTGTCAGCTGCACTGTCGTCTTCCACCACACTGAATGTTGGAGTTGGCTTCGGATTATTCGCGGTGTTGTCCATTGTTCGTCTGCGCTCAGACGAAGCAACTCAGTCTGAAATTGGCTACACAATGGTCGCTCTCGTAATTGGCCTGATGACCGGTCTTCCCGGGCTCGACACTGAGATCAAGATTGTCTTTTCGGCATTGCTGGTCGCCACAATGTTCATTGTGGACCATCCACGCCTCATCAAGCCACAGCAGTACCAGCGACTGCGTATCGAACTTGATCGCATCATCACAAATGAAAACGAACTACGAGAGTTTGTCGGAAGTCGCATTAAAGGTGATGTCAAACGACTTACAGTTCTCGAGATTGATTTTGTTCGCGAAACAATGAGTCTTGATGTGCGCGCAGATCACTACAACCTCTAATTAGCTTGTGACCACACTCGAAGAATTCCCGTCAATCTCTCTTGAGCACCTCACAGCACAAGCAGAGTTGTTGCACCGGTATGACACGAAATACCTCGTGCACATCAACCAACTACCAGACCTCTACACGACGCTGGCCTCACACATGTCAGTTTTAGAGCATGAGGGATTGCGTTGCGCTCCATATTCCACCACATATTTCGACACCCCAGACGTGCGTACTTACCACGATCACCTCAAAGGACGACGCAAGAGGTTCAAAGTGCGCACTCGCCACTATCGCGACCCAAATAGTGGATTTCTGGAAATCAAAATGAAAAAACCACGGGGACAGACACTGAAAGTGCGTTGGCCATACGAACTTTCTCGTATAGATACTGTTCTCGGCGATGCAGAAATGTCTCTCATTAACGAGGCCTTACGTGATTCTTTCTACGAAGAAATCTCAGATCCATTTCACCGCACTCTCCACACAACGTTCAATCGCACAACATTGTTTGACATTTCGTCACTCGAACGGATCACGATAGATACTCAACTCACAGCATCTCTTTGTGGCGTCGTCCCCAACAGCCATGATCCGCAATCGTCAGTCGATCTTGGACAACACTGTGCGATCATCGAAATCAAGTCGCCAACAAAGATTGGCGATACTCACCGCATTTTCACTCATCTCGGCATTCTTCAAACCAGTATCAGTAAATACTGCGCAGGCCTATCAGCACTACGACCCGACCTTATAAATGTGCCGTGGCGCGAGGCCTTGCGCGCACTACAAGGCTCCGGTCAATAACAACACAACTCCAGTTGCCGCTATTGCGAGTCGATACCAGCCGAAAATTCGCAAATCATGTGATGCGAGATATCCCACCACCCATTTCACCGCGATAATAGCCGTCACAAAAGCTGCAACAAGTCCAAGCGCTGGCGCTAACACACCAAATTGATCAAATAATTCATCACCATTTCGCAACAAGTCATACACGCTTGCTGCAGTCAGTGTCGCAAGACCTAAAAGAAAACTGAACTCGAGTGCTGCCGACATCGACAGACCAACCAGTAACGCGGCCACAAGGGTAACCAGAGCACGACTCACTCCTGGCCACAACGCAATCGCTTGTGCCATTCCAATAATGAATGCAGACCGTACAGATAAATCCAATAGTGCCCCACTTGTCACACGGGGTCTCCACACAAGAAGAAAGACTCCTCCAACAGCCCATGCGATAACCACAGGAATAGGACCAAACAACGAGTCTTTAATTGCGTCGCCAAACACCGCGCCAAGAAATGCGGCGGGAAGAAACGCTGTTAATAAGCGGCTGAACACGCGACGACCTTCTGGCGAGTGTCCCAACATCCCTTTGCACATTTGCCCAATTCGTGATCGATAGAGAAATGCAACCGCAATAATCGCACCGAATTGGATTGCTATTGCATACGTATCTGCTGCACGTTCCGCCTCGGCAGTATCAAAACCAAAAAGTTGTTGCACCACCAATAAGTGTCCAGTGGAAGAAATCGGCAGAAATTCGGTGATGCCTTCAACAATGCCGAGCACAATCGCTTCGGGAATTGACAGCAATCCGCTCACTTAGACAATCGTAGGTGACACACGTTTACAAATTCGGTAGATAGTGGCAACGAAAGCCCGTAAAGTATGCAAATGGCGTGCCGGGAAGTCTGGTCGGCGAGCAACCTAACACCCCCATGATCGCCCTTCTCGCCGCCCACCTTGTGATTGCCATCGTCGTGTTGACGGCATGTCGAAAGCTCCCACGAGTGGCCGCCCTCTTAGGCATTGCGGTCTTGCTCACTACCGCGGTGACAACACTTATTTTCGGCACACGCGATACACCACCGACACAAAGCTGGGAATGGGTCGCTGATCTTGGTTTACGGATCGATCTAGCACTTGATGGCTTCGCCACGATGATGGTCCTCATCATTTCGCTTCTCGGCGTACTCGTGCTGTGGTACTCCATCGAGTATTTCTCCGATCACCAGTCGTACGTTCGCTTTGTCGGAGTTTTTACTCTTTTTGCCGGCGCAATGACTGGACTCGTTATGAGCGCCGACCTATTCACAATGTTTGTGTTCTGGGAGCTCACCTCCGTCTGTTCATTTTTACTTATTGGTCTCAACGATGAATCTGCCACCGCACGATCGTCAGCACTGCGTGCACTTCTTGTCACCGGCGCAGGTGGACTGTGTCTGCTTGCAGGTGTCACGCTGTTTCAAGTTGCCGTTGGCACAAGTTCGTTTAGCGAATTGGCAGCTGCATCACCCGAGGGGACCCTTGTCACCGTTGCTGCGTTGCTGGCACTGACGGGAGCGTTTACAAAATCGGCACAGTTTCCATTCCATTTCTGGCTTCCTGGTGCCATGTCGGCGCCGACCCCAGTGAGCGCGTATCTGCACTCTGCAACCATGGTGAAAGCAGGCATCGTGTTGATGGCGCGACTTGCGCCAATCGTGGGGCAGGAAGATATCTGGCGCTGGACTGTTGTGCTCGCCGGTGGAATCACGATGATCTTTGGTGGTGTCCGGGCAATGCGACAAACAGATGCCAAGTTGTTGCTAGCCCATTCCACCGTGTCCCAACTGGGATTTCTCACCATCTTGATGGGACTGGGCGTTCCTGGTGCAACGTATGCGGGCGTAGCGCATCTCCTTGCACATGCAGTGTTCAAGGCGGGATTGTTCTTGTCGGTAGGCATCGTCGACCATGCAACGGGAACACGCGACATTCGGTCCCTCAGCGGCGTCGGCAAATCCATGCCAGTTATTGCATGGCTCACGGGACTATCTGCAGCATCAATGGCTGGTCTTATCCCGCTATTTGGTTTTGTGACCAAAGAGAAATCATTGGTCGCGCTACTTGGTGCCGATGCAAAAGCTGGTGTTGTCGCCGACGTGGCGCTCGCATTCGTTGTGGTGGGTTCGGTGTTGTCGGCGGCATACAGCGTTCGCCTTATTCACGGCATGTTCGCCACTAAGCACAACGTTGCGCCCACTGTCATCGACCATCCACCTTCCCTATTTGGTCTCACGATCCCAATGGGCATCACTGTTGCAGCAACCGTGATCGGTGGACTCATTGCTGGCACCGTCGGCGGTTGGCTAGATGCCCCCGCGAAAGCACTTGATGCAAACGCGTACGGAAAATTAGTGCTGTGGCCCGGCATCAACACAGCGTTCGTGATTTCCGTTGTTGTCATCGTGCTCGGTGTATTTGTTGGCATGTTCACTCCCACAAAACCATGGCGCAATCCCATTGCAATTTCTGGGGAGAACGTTTTCCAATGGCTATTTGACGGCCTCATCACTGTGTCAAAACGCATTACTGCAGTTAGCCAAAGTGGATCTCTCCTTATTTACAACTCTGTCATCGTTTTGGGAGTGACAGCGGTGCTCGGAGCAGCAGTGATCATGGACGGAGGTGATGGATTTTCTGACGTGATCTTTGCCGACTCTCTCATGCAATTTGGCATCGCACTATTGGGGTGCGTGTTCGCCATCAGCATTGCAATGACTCAGCAACGATTTGTTGCAGCGTTACTACTGGGTGGACTTGGATTTGCTTGCGCATTGATATTTGTCATGTTTGGAGCACCCGATCTTGCCCTCACCCAGATCATGGTGGAAACACTCATTATTGTGGTGTTTCTCCTCGTGCTACGCAAACTTCCCCGTACTTTCGAATATCGCAACAAATTCGCCCCACGATCAGCACGCATTGTGATCGCAATATCGGTCGGGGTTGCGATGGCTGCGTTTGCGACGATGGTAAGTAACTCCCGCACAGCACCGAGTGTTGGCGATGAGTACATCGCCTTGTCAGAACCAGAAGCAGGTGGACGCAATGTTGTGAACGTCATCTTGGTAGATTTTCGCGCCACCGATACGTTGGGCGAAATCACAGTTCTTGCAGTGGCCGCACTCGGTGTAGCCAATTTGGTGCGTATGGCTAACCGCCGTCGTCGAGTAGGTGCTCCAGCTGTGATTGAAAACATTGAGGAGCCCGTGACATGAAACTACGTCGTTCCATCATCCTTGACGAAGCAGACCGCTGGTTGTTCATAGTGATTCTCCTTGTGTCCGTGTATGTGACTTTCCGTGGTCACAATGCCCCCGGCGGTGGCTTCATTGGCGGACTTGTCGCAAGTGCAGCGTTTGTCTTGCGCTATCTCACGCAACGCCACACGGTGGATCGCATCTATGAAATCTTCCGTCCGTACGTCATCTTGGGTCTTGGACTTGTCATTTCGGTTACTACCGCGATTATTCCGTTATTGATGGGAGATGCCCTTCTTGAGTCGCACATCTGGAAAGGCGACATCGTCGGCTTTGGCGAAGTGAAGATTGTTTCCTCAACATTTTTTGACATTGGTGTGTATTTACTCGTCATTGGAGTTGTGCTGTCCATCCTTGTGGCACTTGGCGTGAACCAGGATCAATTTGACATTGACAATTTCGAAACGGACGAAGATCAGGCATCTCACAACAATTCAACTGGTGGTGTGCAATGAGTTTTGTTCTCATTGTGCTGATCGGTGTGTTGTTCACTGTTGGCACATACCTAGTGTTACAACGATCCCTCACCCGAATAGTTCTAGGGGTCGGAGTATTAGCAAACGGCGTCAATGTCATCATCCTTGCAACTGGTGCACGACAAGGAGCCGCACCCTTTGTCGGCAGTGGTGATGACTCCTTCACTGATCCCGTTCCTCAAGCCCTCGTTCTCACTGCAATCGTGATCGGCTTTGCTCTGACAGCATTTCTGGTTGCTCTTGCATGGCGAAGCTGGACCATTGAAGGAAATGACCTCGTGGAAGACGACGTCGAGGATCGACTCATCACGCGACGCGCCGAAGTTGATCACCTCAGCAACGTGCCAGTCCATGAAGACGTCGACATCAACATAAATGGCGAGGGCCCCACTCAATGAATGCCGCCCTCGCTCTGCCAATTGTCGCCCCCCTGCTCGGTGCTGCGATTTCAATCGCGGTTCGCCGACTTGCAGTGCAACGCGTCGTCAGCTTTGCTGCTCTTGCAGTGTCGCTGGTGGCATCACTCATCATCACTGTCGATGTCTCACGTGACTCTGATATTGCAGTCTCACGTCTCGGTGGCTGGCCCGCCAATATTGCGATCACGCTCGTTGCTGATCGACTCGCCGCCATGATGCTTCTTATTTCGGTCACGGTGTTGCTTATCGTGTTGGCGTTTGCAATTGGTCAGCGTGCCGTTGACGAACATTCGCCCGTGTATCACCCGGTGTATCTTGTGCTCGCTGCCGGAATCGCACAAGCGTTTCTTGCTGGCGATCTTTTTAACGTTTTTGTCGCCTTTGAATTAATGTTGATGGCCAGTTACGTATTGTTGACACTCGAAGGCACCGACCAACAGATCAAATCAGGTGTTACTTACGTCGTTCTCAACATCATCAAATCGCTGTTGTTGCTGACTGCTGTCGGTCTTGTATTCGCTGCCACCGGAACCATCAACATGGCCGATCTCCCAGAACGCTTTGCCGCCTTACCCGACGGTGTGCGCATGGGACTCAATCTCATGTTGCTGATTGCCTTTGGCATTAAAGCTGCCGTGTTCCCGCTGTACTTCTGGCTTCCCGACTCATATCCCGCCGCCCCCAGTTCTGTTACCGCCGTTTTTGCTGGTCTTCTCACCAAGGTGGGCGTGTATGGCATCATCCGCACCGAGACATTGTTGTTCCCAGGTGCACAAGCAGATTTGTTGTTGTGGATTGCTGCATTCACCATGGTGGTGGGAGTCATCGGAGCGATTTCACACTCACAAATGAAACGTCTGTTGAGTTTCCACATTGTGAGCCAAATTGGTTACATCGTGATGGGTATAGCGATTGGAACAAAAGCGGCGCTGGCAGCAACCGTGTTTTATCTACTTCATCACATTCCTGTGAAGACTTCTCTGTTCTTGGTGGAAGGAATCATCGAGAAAGAAACAGGGGCTTCTGCGTTCGACAGAGTGGGAGGGTTAGCACGACGCTCTGGTTTTCTTGCGGTGCTGTTCATGATTCCGGCATTCAGTCTTGCGGGCCTCCCGCCTTTCTCAGGTTTTCTTGCCAAATATTCACTCGTCAGAGCGGGTTTTGACAATCGGCAATGGATAATCGTTGTTGTAGCCGTCATCGTCAGTTTGTTGACCCTCGTCTCCATGACTAAAACGTGGATTGGACTCTTTTGGGGCAAAGTGATGCCCGAAGTTCCTGACACACGAGTGGGAATTTTGCGACATCACCGCACTATGACCGGCGCGACGGTGCTGATGATCGTGGGAACACTTGTCATTGCAGCCTTAGCGGGTCCTCTATACCAATTCTGCATTGGAGCCGCGGAACAACTTATTGACCCCAGCATGTACATCGAGGCGGTGCGAGGATCATGATCGGACGCTCTCTAGTTCTTCTTGTGTTGTGGATTGCACTTTGGGGTGAAGCAACTGTTGCAAACTTCATTACTGGAATTGCAGTAATCGCAGGTCTGACCATTCTGTTTCCTGGAAAACTCCGTAGCGCACACCGCATTAAACTTATTCCAGCGATTTCTTTTTTCTTGTACATGGTGCGAAGCATTGTCGCAGCGAGTTGGAATGTGATTCTCTCTGTTCTCTTTCCCAATGAACAGCGGAGACATGCTGAGATCATTCGCGTGCGCCTCAACAGCACTTCACCCCTTATTCGTGCTGTAATAGCTAACACCATTAGTCTCACGCCGGGAACGGTGATCATCTCAATCGATAATGACTCTGGGATAATGCAGATTCACGTGCTAGGGAAAAGCGACGGCGAGGAATTTCAACAAACTATTCACGCACACGAAGATCGTGTTGCCGCATTCATTGTGGAGAAAACATGAACGCCGCATTTTCTGTCGCGCTTGTCATTTTGCTGGTAGCTGCCGCCATCATTTCGTCTCGGGCGGTTCGGCGCGGCACAATCGGCGACCGAGCGGTCGCTATTGACGGACTTAACGCCCTCATCACCTGCGGGCTACTCGTTGCAACTGCGATCACCAGAAACAGCATGTTCCTTGATTTAGCTCTCGTCCTAGGCCTCCTAGCCTTCCTCACCTCCATCGCGGTGGCCCGCTTCATCGAACGGAGAGGCCTGTGAACACTTTTTTTGACGTGGTATCGGCCGTACTCATTATTGCTGGTGCCACTGTTGCCCTCATTGCCGCCGTTGGTGTTGTGACATTCAAAGATGCTCGCTCAGCAATGCATGCGGCAGCAAAACCAGCGACGCTGGGGGTGCTCCTGTGCGGTGCAGGAGCCGTTCTGCAACTTGATGACATCAGTTCGATCAGCAAGTTGATCGTTGTCGTCATTATTCAATTCGTGACCGCCCCCGTGGGTGCCCACATGTTGTCTTATGGTGTTTCTTCAGACACAGACCCAACTGACGACACGTATAACTAACCAGAGTGTCGGCGCTCACTCACATACCGAGAGATGTGCTCGGGTGTGGCCACATTCCGTCCTTGGTTGTCCGGGATCTCGTCATCTGCGATAAGTCGTAACGGGATTTCTCCACCCCAGTACTCCGATTGCAGGTCATTGTCATTTGCTTCCACCGGCGGACCTTTGCGCAACTTTACGGACCATTCATTAACCGGCAACCGCCATACCATGGTCTCGCGTATCTCCGTACGGCTCGGCCCGCGCGCATGACCCACTCGACCTGGGATCAATGAATCACTGAGAGCCAACAACGCTTGTTCTTTTTCATCGTCTTTCACGATTTCAGGATGTCCGAACACCATCACGCTTCGATAATTCATCGACGACGCAAATAATGAACGTGCCACCACGATGCCGTCAAGCAAAGTAACGGTGGCACAGACTTCGGTGTCACTACGCATTAAGCGACTGGCAACTGAACCATGAAGCAACATCGCATCATCTACAAAGGCATACGCCATTGGAATAACTACCGGATGGCCTTCTTTGGCAACGATGCCAACATGAGCAACAATTCCTTCAGAAAGAATCTGACGAACTACGTCGTACTCAAACACTGCCTTCTCGCTAAGACGACGAATGGTCGTGCGAGACGAATTTGATTCGTTCACACGACCATCGTAGGTCTTTTCAATTGTGGGTTGAGAAAATTTCTAGAATTCAGATCCCATACATGTAACCAGCGCACCCGTTATTGCGCCGGCAGCTTCACCTTCTCCTGTGCCTTCGGCCATTGCCAGGAAACCTTCTGCGATTTGATCCGAATCAAGTTTCTCGAACTCGTCGACAAGACAAGAGCGTTGATCATCTGTCATCGACCCATCGGCTCCCATTTCCCCGGCGAGCAAATCAACGATCTGAGCAGGCGACAAACACTGCAACAACATCAGGGATGCCTCTTGTTCAAACGTTTCTTCTTCGTCGATGGCTGCCAATAGTTCTTCTCCCTCGGCGCCTTCGTCGTATGCGGCCTGCAGAGCAGTATTCATTTCTGAATTGTCAAGCAACTTGCCCGATACACACGACACCACATCATCGGTGATGCTGACTGGTGCGCCATCTTGTTCGAACTCCGCCGCAAGTGCATCTTCAACTGCACCAGAAAGACCGTCGCCGCCTGATGATGAATCGTCACCACCACAACTCGCTAGGACAAGACACGTAGCCGCGATTGCAGCAGCAATTTTTGATTTCATCAGAAAACCTCCACGCGCGATGGTAACAGTCGTGATCTGCTCACCATGCCATACTCACGACGTCATACTCATGGCGCCTCAATATTGAAGACAATTGGCACTCCCAACGGGATTCGAACCCGTGCCGCCACCTTGAGAGGGTGGTGTCCTAGGCCACTAGACGATGGGAGCTAGTGCGGAGATAGAGCGTATCGCAGGCCTCGGCAATTCATGCCTCCCACATCACGCCCGGTTAAAGAACTGCTACTTCTTCTTTGTGGCGGGCGATACGTAGGTGGGATCGATGATGGAGTTGAAACGAATGCGGTTGTTTGCATGCGCAATGTGTTGCAAAGAAAATGCCGCGCGGAAGGCGTTGTACTGACCTTGTGCTTCCAGCGTCTGGTTGACACTTTCTTTCGCCAACTTCAATGCAAATCCAGGACGTTGTGCAATCTTTTCGGCCATCTCCATTGTGAACGAATCAAGCTGATCGCGGACAACAACATGATTCACCATGCCAAGACGGTGTGCTTCCTCAGCAGAAATGAAGTCTCCGGTAAACAGCAGCTCTTTTGCTTTGCGCGCACCGAACTCCCACGGATGTGCGAAGTATTCGACACCGTTGACCCCCATCGCAACAACGGGGTCAGAAAACATCGCATCATCAGATGCGATGATGATGTCGGCGATCCATAACAACATGAGTCCGCCTGCAATTGTTTTGCCATGAGCGGCAGCAATGATCGGCTTTGGATTGTTGCGCCAGCGCCAACACATGTTGAAGTAGATCTCTTCTTCTTGCGCCATGTGTGCATCCTGGCCTTCACCAGAAAACACAGACTGCGGAAAGACGGTGGGGTATTCCTGCCAAGCGGTGGTGTCACGTAAGTCGTGACCAGATGAAAAGTGTGGACCCTCTGCGCGCAACACAATAACCTTGACATCTGTGCGCCTACCCGCGTCGTCAAAACACGCGTTGAGTTCATACGTCATCTGATTGTTCTGCGCGTTGCGAGCGTCAACGCGGTTCAAAGAGATAACCGCAATGCCATTGTCACCCGGGTTTTTCACCTCGTAAGTGACAGCTTGAAGATTGTTCAGGTCAATTTTCATGGTTGGGGAACAAGGACTCGAACCCTGAATAACAGTACCAGAAACTGCTGTGTTGCCAATTACACCATTCCCCAGTGTCGGCTCTCAGCCTAGCGGTCACTTAATGCCGAGCAAATATTTTGTAGACGCACGTACCATTGCTGCCCACCGATCTCGGAATTCTGGGTCGTCCATATGGTCGACAACTACACCACCACCAAGTGCACCGTTTAACCAACTTGCAAACGCTTCGAGATCGACCGAGCGAGGGATAAAACCTCGATACTGTGCGATCTTCAAAACTTCGGCCGTGCCCGTATTTGCTTCTCGCTCAGCCTGTGCGAGACGACGTGCAAATTCGGGTCGACCGTATGAACTTCCCATTGCATTCGCGCGTCGAAAACGAGGAATACTTCGCACGTCAGACAGCAACACGTCGAGTGTGCCGTCAACCACCTTGACAAATTCGTCTTTGGTGTCAATGTCCTCTAGTTGACGCTTGAGATCATCCAGGTTGCTATACACCTCTCGGATGTATCGCTCAACGTGTGCTTCTTCAATGAGACCGCGGAGGTTTCCGAAGTGGTGATACAGAGAACTCGGAGAAATTTGAGCGCGTTCCAAGATTGTTTCAAGACGTACTTCCGCTTCGCCGACATTATTCAACTCATCAATCATCACATGCAACAGAATGTCGCGACCACCAGCGCGAGATGAAGTCTGGTGTGTTGAGGATTGACCGCGCCCGCGTCCCTTGGCTGCATCTTTTTTTGCAACAGCCATGCGTCTCACCTCTCCCTCGCTCGTTGTGCTCTGGATCTTGCCGTTTATCCCGTTATGTCGAACAAAGTATCGAAACCAACGAGACGCCCAAGACTAATACCTAGCCCTTCTCGAATCGTACGTCGTATAAGAGTTCCGCCCGACAGCGGACTAGATGATGTCGCACTCGCGCTTGCCGCAAAGCCTTCTTGTCGAAAGGACAAGACAGAACGCTGCTCGTGGTAGGGATCAGTGACAACAATGACTGACTGAACATTGTTTGTTCGCAGCACTGGAGCAAGAGCAACAATTGAGTCCCACGTGGCAACTCCCTTATCCTCTCCCACAATCACTTCTTCAGGTACTCCAGCGTCGATCAAGTATCGGCGAGATGCTTCCGCTTCAGTGAAACGATCACCTTCCATTTTTCCGCCAGTCACCGCAATCAGTGGTGCGCGTTTGTCATCCCACAATGATTTTGCGTGATCAAGGCGTGCGGCAAGTTGTGGGGATGGACGACCATCGTATTGTGCGGCCCCCATCACCACTATTGCGTCCGACGTCTTCCCCGCATCACGCGAACCAACAACAATGATGGATGCAAAGTTCACCGCGCCATACACGCCGGATGCAACAACAAGACCACACACAACATAAAGAAGTGTTTTAAACGTTGTGCGAATCACGGGACAATAATTACCGAGTCAAAATCGAATTCAGGCGCTGAATAGTTACTTCACGCCCAAGCAATTCAATGCTTTCAAAAAGTGGCGGGCCAACGGATCGACCAGTCACTGCAACACGAACCGGTGCTTGCGCCTTTCCTAACTTGACTCCATGGGTCTCGCCAGTCGATTCAACAACATGTTTCAGAGCGTCGTGATTCCACTCGCAGGTTACGAATTGATCCGCACATTGTCGCAATAAAGGCGCGGCCCACTCTGGTGTCATTGCCTTTGTTAATGAAGCCTCGTCAATGACTGGGTCTTCAAGAAAAAGAAAATCAACCATGGTGGGGATTTCTCGCAACACTCCCACTCGCGTTTGCACAAGTGGAGCCATTGCAGCGAACACATCCGGTCGAAATTGCTCCGGAGACCACGGCACATTACCGGTCAACCACGGTTGTGACGCGATGATGAAATCCTCTTCACTCAATGCACGAATGTATTCACCATTGAATGCGTGCAATTTCTTTTCATCGAAAAAAGCGGGTGAATGATTGACGTCTTCGAGTCGGAACTGTTCCACAATGACGTCCCACGGAACGATCTCGGTGTCGCCATGCGGAGCCCAACCAAGTGTCATCAGGTAGTTCACCATTGCTTCGGGCAAAATACCTTCATCTTTATATTGCTCTAGCGCAACCTTGTCGCGTCGCTTCGACAATTTCTTTCGCTGTTCATTCACAAGAACAGGAACGTGCGCCCATATTGGTGGTTGATGACCGAGCGCATCCCACAACATCTGTTGCTTCGGGGTATTCGGAAGATGTTCTTCGGCTCGCACCACATTTGTCACAGACATCTCTATGTCGTCAACAACGTTTGCGAGCAGAAACATCGGCGACCCGTTGCTACGTAGTAGGACGAAATCTTCAATCGTTGTGTTGTCAAACTCGACACGCCCACGCACAAGATCTTCAACAATTGTCACACCATCTGGTACACGAAAACGCAATACGCGTCCGGGGCCTGGTTCCAATCCACGATCACGGGAATACCCGTCATACCCTTGTTTGCCGGAAGCCTTGGCACGTTCTTGAACTTGTTCGGGCGTGAGATCACACCAATACGCTCTTCCCTCTTCGTACAGTCGATGCGCGGCGGCAATGTGCTTGTCTGCGTTGTGTGACTGAAAATAGGGTCCTTCAAAAAGTGGCGATGATGTGTTGATTCCCAGCCACGACAATGCGTCAATTATTCCCTGCACCCACTGTGGCTCGTTACGAGACTCGTCTGTGTCTTCAATGCGCAACACAAAAATTCCACCCGTGCGTTGAGCAAGCGCCCAGTTATATAAAGCGGTACGTGCCCCACCAACATGAAAAAAACCAGTTGGTGATGGGGCAAATCGATAACGAGGCGCGTGTGATGTCACAGATGTCAGGCTAGTTGGAGCACTCACTGCATCTCTGTGACGGGTAGCGTGAGAGACATGGCAAAGACGCGTGATCCTCATGACAGCCACCGCTCCGTTGCAGGTGGGCTTGCACGTGCGGCGGTGTTTGGTATCAGTGACGGTCTTGTGTCAAACGTTTCGCTCGTCCTTGGTTTTGCTGGTGGAGGCGTCAGCGCCTCCGTGGTACGCCTCGCAGGTCTTGCCGGGTTAGTCGCCGGTGCCACGAGTATGGCGGCCGGCGAATTTGTGTCGGTGTCTGCACAAAACGAGCTCATTCAACGTGAAGTCGCGCTTGAACGTAATGAAATCATTAATAACACCGAGACCGAAACCCAAGAGTTGGCCTACTTTTATGAACAACACGGCATGTCGAAAGAGCAAGCCGATATTTCTGCTCGACAAGTAATGCAAGACACGGATCGTGCAGTAGTCGTACACACGCGCGAAGAGATGGGTATCGACCCAGATGATCTTGCTTCCCCACTTGCGGTAGCTGCAACCTCATTTCTCTGTTTTGCACTTGGTGCGCTCATCCCCGTCATCCCGTGGTTTTTCGGAACAGGAGCTGCTGCTGCTGTGTGGTCGCTTCTGTTAGGTGCAATTTCAGCCGCAGTCGTGGGATCACTCATCGGTGTGTCGGCTAATCGCTCGATTCCAAAGAGCGCTGTTCGACAAGTCGTCATCTTGTTGGTTGCTTGTGGGGTCACGTTCCTTATTGGATCACTTCTCAATGTTTCCGTCTCCTGATCGCTGGCTCGAAGGAAAGGAGAACTGATGACACAATTTTCTCAGACTGATCAGCTAAATGTGTTCGGCGAACCATTGCAATCGTGTTGCACCGACCCAATGACAGGATTTTACCGCACAGGATGTTGCGAAGTTGGCGGCGACGATGTGGGTGTGCACGCCGTGTGTGCAATCATGACCGACGAATTTCTTGCTTTTTCGAAATCTGTGGGCAACGACTTGTCAACACCAATGCCCCAATACGGTTTTGCAGGCCTCACAGCAGGTGACCAATGGTGTCTGTGCGCAGCACGATGGCAAGAGGCCTACGAAGCGGGCAAAGCTCCACAAGTGCGTCTTGCTTCAACCCACATCATGGCGTTGGAATTTTGCGACGCTGATGCCCTTCGCAGTTTTGGTGTCTAATCAAACAGCGAGGTATTTGGTGTCAAAGCTCATCAACAACGAGCTGTCACCGCACACCGCTGCTTCAAGACCATGAACCGCCGGCAGTAACTGCTCACAGAAAAACCGCGACGTCGCCACGCGCGCTTCACGGGTAGCACTGTCGAGATCGGTTGCCTCTAGTGCAATGACACCTGATTGGGCCATGAGATAACCACCTGTAACGGTGCTGAGCAGACGCAGATACGGCGTTGCGCCCGACAATACATCGAGTGGATTCTTCGCATGTTCTAGCAACCATCTCGTGGTGCGTTCTGTGGTGTCAAGAGCCTGCGACAACGCATCACGAACACCAGCTAGCTCATTGTGTCGAGCGAGCGATGAGTCGAGAGCACGCATGTCGCCAAGAAGTCCCATGAGCACAGCACCAGACTTCATCCCAAGTTTGCGACCCACCAAGTCCATTGCTTGAATGCCGTTTGTTCCTTCATAAATGGTGGTGATTCGCGCATCGCGATAATGCTGCGCAACGCCAGTTTCTTCAATAAAACCCATGCCACCATGTATTTGAATGGCCATGCCCGTGAGTTCCACTCCCATGTCGGTGCCCCACCCCTTGGACAACGGTGTGAGCAATGCAGCCATGTCTTCTGCTTTTTCACGTTCGGCTGCATCTGGATGATGCTCTGCAATATCTAAACACGCAGCATTCCAATACAACAATCGTCGCAAGGCTTCAATTGTTGATTTCATTGTCGCCAACATGCGCTTCACATCGGGATGATCAACAATGGGAGAATTTGCACCAGCTGGTGCACCAGGTGCGCGACCTTGCTTGCGCTCAATTGACCATTCAAGCGATTGTTGATACGCACGCTCTGCAAGTCCGAGGCCTTCCATGCCAACAAGCAAGCGAGCCTGGTTCATCATCGTGAACATGTAGGCCATGCCGTGGTTTTCTTCACCAATGAGATACCCCACCGCTCCACCATTATCGCCATATGACAACACGCACGTAGGACTTGCTTTGATGCCCATCTTGTGTTCGATGCTCACGCACGTGACATCGTTTTTTGCACCAAGTGATCCGTCGTCGTTCACGAAACGATCAGGAACAATGAAACATGAAATACCTTTGGTCCCTGGAGGGGCATCGGGGGTACGTGCCAGCACTAAGTGCACAATATTGTCGGCCATGTCGTGATTGCCAAATGTGATGTAGATCTTGGTTCCACTGATGAGATACGTGCCATCGGCCTGCTTTACAGCTTTTGTGCGCACTGCTCCCACATCACTACCAGCGTCTGGTTCGGTGAGATTCATCGTGCCGGTCCACTCGCCGGTGATCATCTTTGGCAGATACGTCATCTTTTGTTCTTCGCTCCCATGGTGATTGATCGCATCAATTGCACCTTGGGTGAGCAGTGGCGCCATGGCAAGTGCCATGTTTGCTGAGTTCATCATCTCTTGCACCGCGATCGTGACGAGCCATGGAAAGCCGCCACCACCAAAACCGGCATCGAACGGCAACGCCCCCCAACCAGCATCAACATATGCCTTATACGCCTCTTTGAAGCCGTGTGGCGTAGTGACCGTGCCGTCATCATTTCGCACAGACCCTTCAACATCTCCGACAACATTGATAGGTGCGAACTTCTCTTCGAAAAATCGTGCGGCTTCTGCCAGCACATCGGGAACCATTGACACGTCAACATCGGTAAAGCGTGGCATCGCCATGATGTCGGCAAGACCACAATGGCGGTTCAGTACATATTCAATGTCAGTCAACGGTGCTTTATAAACGGTCATTGTTGTGCTCCAGTTAGTTCTTTCCATGCGGTAGGCATTTGTGCAGCGACAGCTTCGGGGGTCATACGCAGTGTCTGTTCGGGAACCAGGTCTGCGATCTCTCGACCATCGCCATAGTGGTGCAATGTATTGCGCACACCTTCGAATAGCGGGCGACGAGTAGCTACTAGGTCAGCGGGAGGATTCTCATCAAGGAATCCCCAAATGGTGAGCGCGATTTTCAGATCATGAATCACTGGCGCACGTCCGTACAAAGATGCGCGACGAAGCGCAACAAGAGAACACCCCTTCAACGCGTCATCAATGTTTTCACCCGGCTGCACTTGAACATGTGCCTTCATGATCGCCGCCAAGGTCATCACATAGCCTTGGCCGGGGCCTTGATATCCAAGTTGCGCTCCTGCTGGTTGACGACCCTCAATGTCTGTTGGACGAGTGGGTGTCCAAGAATCAGGAACATGCTCGGGGGATTCGTAAACACGAACCTCCTCAGCCGATGGAACTGGGGAAAATCGCGGTGCAGCCATAGCTGTTATGTCTAGCCGACTATTTCAGGCGTGCAACAAACCGTAGACAAGTGATTCTTCGAGAGCGCGCCATGACGCCTCAATGATGTTTGGTGACACACCGATGGTTGTCCACGAACGCTCTCCATTTGTGGCATCAAGCAGAACACGTGTCACAGCACCTGTTGCGGTGGCCCCGTCCAAAATTCGCACCTTGTAGTCGGTGAGGTGCACTTTTGCGAGCTCTGGAAAATCAGGCACCAGTGCCGCACGCAACGCAGTGTCGATTGCATTCACAGGACCATTGCCCTCAGACACTTCCACGACGCGCTTGTCTCCCACCCATACCTTGACGGTTGCCTCGGTACTAAAACGACCATCAGTTGCTTCGTCAGTGATAACGCGCATTGATTCGACATGGAACATCTCTTGTTTCCATCCGGCGGCACGACGCATGAGCAATTCGAGCGAAGCATCGGCTGCTTCGAAGTGGTAGCCCTCGTGCTCAAGACGCTTTAGATCATCAATGACCTGATTCACAGCCGCGCCATCCATTTCCAGACCAAGTTCTTGTGCCTTCATTTGGATTGTGGCGCGACCGGCCATTTCCGACACAACAAAACGTGTGCCGTTGCCAACGAGTTCGGGAGCCACATGTTCATAGGCATCTTTTGCGCGAGCAATTGCAGATACATGCAATCCTGCCTTATGCGCAAATGCTGACGAGCCAACGTATGGGGCCTGCGGATTAAGTGGACGATTCAACACTTCTGCAACGTGATTGCTGACAGCGGTGAGACGATCCATGTTTCCTTCTGGCAAGCACGTAAAGCCCATCTTCAGTTGCAGGTTCGGAATGATGGTGGTGAGATTGGCATTACCAGTGCGCTCTCCAAGACCGTTCAACGTTCCTTGTACGTGACGAACACCGCCGCGCACTGCAGCCATTGAGTTAGCAACAGCGCAACCAGTGTCGTCATGGCAGTGAATACCCAAAATCGCGTCATTTCCGACATGAAGTTTCACCGCCGTGACGATTTCTTCGATTTCATGTGGTAGTGATCCACCGTTCGTATCGCACATCACCAAATGAGTTGCGCCTTTCATCACTGCAGCTTCGATGACACGCAGCGCGAATTCAGGATTGTTCTTGAATCCGTCGAAGAAATGCTCAAGATCAACGAGAACACGACGTCCGTGACCATTCAAAAACTCGACCGAATCGCCCACCATCGCAACGCCCTCGTCAAGAGTTGTCTGGAGCGCATGTTCAACGTGATAATCCCACGACTTTGCAACGATGCACACCGCCGATGTATTCGCTTCGATCAAGTTACGAAGAGTTGCATCATCATCAACTTTTCCTTTGGGACGGCGCGTTGACCCGAATGCAACAAGAGTCGAATGACGAAGCGTCAATTCTTTAACCGCACGGGCAAAAAATTCGATGTCTTTGGGGTTAGCACCTGGCCAACCACCTTCAATGAAATGTACGCCGAGGTAATCAAGCTGCTCAGCAATGCGCAACTTGTCTTCCACAGTTGCTGACACGCCTTCTACTTGCATGCCATCGCGCAACGTGGTGTCGAATGCTTCCACTTGTTCTGCTGCAGTTGCGGTGTTCATTGTTCTATCTCTCTTTATGTCGCTTGTATGTCGTCTCGTGCGAATTGGTTGTGATGTGCGGGCAAGAAAAAACCGCCCTTTCAGGGCGGTGAGAGCGCGCGCATCGTTGCCAATGCGCGCTAACGAATAATGATGATGGCGAGGCCGCGGCCAACAGCAGGTGCTGCGTGGGAGATGCGGTTCGTCAACATGAACCACAGTTTGACGGGTTTTTCATCGATCGTCAACGCCCCAGGCACTGCTTCTGTGGAAAGCCTGTGGAAATGGTCGGGGAAATCATGCCCATGTGTCCCCACCCTGTGGATATCAGTGGAAATGTTTGTGTATTGCAAATATTTAGCCGCTGACTAAATGGCCTCGCACCAGTGGCGATATGCGGGAATTTGACCGCGGACCGCTTGTCCGTATCGCTCCCCGATTGCCTTCGTCATCGGACCAGGGCATGGGATGGATCGATCATCGACCGAGCTCACCGCACTCACTTCAGCAGCAGTTCCACAGACAAAAATTTCGTCGGCAATGTAGAGATCTGAGCGTGCGAGATTATCGGCAACCACTTCGTACCCCAGTTCCTGGGCAATTGCAGTGACACTGCTTTGCGTGATGCCTTCCAAAGCACCGGCAGATGTTGGTGGCGTAATGATTCGACCATGGCGCGCCACGAAGATGTTTTCTCCGGTGCACTCTGCAACAAAACCATGAGGGCTGAGCATGATCGCTTCGTCATAGCCAGCCTTCAGTGCTTCAACTTTTGCGAGCGATGAATTGACGTAGTTTCCAACAGTCTTTGATGCAGGTGGCATCGTGTTGTGATCGTGGCGTGTCCACGAGGAAATCTTCATCCGCACACCTTTGGTGAGCGCGTCGTCACCTAGGTATGCACCCCACGACCAGCATGCAATTGCAACGTCAACGCTGCATGGCAATGTGTTCAGTCCCATCTCGCCGTAGCCGTAATAGGCAATGGGGCGAATGTAGGCACTTGGTAAACCAGTTGAGCGCATTGTGTCTTTTGCCGCCTGCACCAACTGATCCACCGTGTACGGAATTTCCATGTCGAGGATCTTTGCGCTCGCGTGCAGACGCTGCATGTGTTCTGTCAAACGAAAGATTGCCGGACCATCGTTTGTTTCGTATGCGCGAATACCTTCAAACACGCCTGTGCCGTAGTGCAAGGTGTGTGTGAGAACGTGAATCTGGGCCTTGTCCCAATCGACGAGTTCGCCATTCATCCAGATTTTCGGTGTGGGTTGCAGCGTGGGCATTCCAAGCTCCTTAATAACAGTCTTTTCGACTTTACTTGCCAGCCACGCGCGCAGCGATGGCGTTTCCTACTTCGATTGTTGAACCTTCTGGCGCGTTGTCGCACGCAGCACGAATTTTCGCGGCCGCAGCGCTCTCGCCAAGGAAATCCAGCATGAGAGCTGCCGACAAAATCGCAGCCGCGGGGTTTGCCTTCCCTGTTCCCACAATGTCTGGAGCCGATCCGTGAACGGGTTCGAACATGGATGGTCCCGTGCGAGCGGGGTTCAAGTTGGCAGACGATGCAAGACCGATTCCCCCACTGACCGCTCCACCTAGATCGGTGAGGATGTCGCCAAACAAGTTGTCGGTGACGATGACGTCATAACGATGAGGGTCCTGCACGAAATAGATACATGCGGCATCCACATGGTTGTAGGCGGTACCCACCTTTGGATAGTCCTTCGCGACTTCATCGAAAGTGCGTTGCCATAAATCACCGGCGAATGTGAGCACGTTTGTTTTGTGCACCAGTGTGACGTGCTGACGCTCACGTGACATCGCAAGATCAAACGCATAACGAATGCAGCGCTCTACACCGTGACGAGTGTTCACGCTTCCTTGTGTTGCTACTTCGTGTGGTGTTCCTTTTCGCAACACACCACCCTCGCCAACATATGGTCCTTCGGTGTTTTCGCGAATCACCACGAAGTCATGTGGTGCACTGTGTCCTGGGGCAACGCCTTTGAAAGGACGTTGATTCACAAACAGGTCCAACTCAAAGCGCATTTTGAGAAGCAATCCACGCTCAATTACTCCAGGAGGAACGTCAGGTGTGCCCACAGCGCCCAACAAAATTGCGTCGAAATCTCGTAACGAATTGAGTGTCGCGTCCGACAAGATCTCGCCATCACGCAGGTAGCGGGCGCCTCCTAGATCAAAATCTGTTGTGTCAATGGAGACACCGGCGGCAGAAATTACTTTTAATGCTTCGGCGGTGACTTCCGGACCAATTCCGTCTCCACCGATGATGGCAATGCGATGTGCTGATCGAGTCATAGGGAAGCCATCGTAGGACGCGCCGATAGCCTTCCCCTCATGGCAAAGCACCTGTTGTCGAAAGAAACGTACGCTCGTCTTGAGGCCGAGCGCACCCACCTCGAACACACGTTGCTTCCGGAAATAGCCGACAAGATCGGCCGTGCCCGTGAGTTAGGCGACCTGTCGGAAAATGGCGATTATCACGCCGCCAAAGATGAATACGGCATGGTCAATGACCGCAAAAATCTCATCATCTCCGTTCTTGAAAACTCAGAGATCGCGCCCGCGCCAACCGCTGGGACCATCGGCGTGTTGAGCACCGTCACTGTGTTGTTTGATGGCGATGATCCAGACGATGCCGAGACATATCTCATCGGACACATTGAAGAAAAGACAGACGGCATCGAAATCATGAGTCCTGCCTCACCGATTGGCTCAGCACTTCTTGGCCACGGTGAAGGCGACAAGGTCAACATCACGCTCGAAAACGGAGCGAAAGTGTCTGTTCAAGTAGTCAAGGTGAGCAACTGAGCGAGATTCGCATCCCCCCGTTGCCCGACGGGCATCACGTTGAACTGCCCGGACGAGGAACCACGTTTTATCGTGACGTACCCGGGCCTGAGGGTGCACCTGTTCTTATGTTGTTGCACGGATGGACCGCAACAGCAGACCTCAACTGGTTCAACTGTTACACGCCGTTGTCACAGCATTACCGCGTCATCGCACTCGACCATCGTGGACATGGTCGTGGTATTCGTTCTGCTCGCCCATTTCGTTTGGCAGATTGTGCTGATGATGCCGCAGCACTTGCAGATCGCCTTGGCATTGAAACATTCATCCCCGTTGGGTATTCAATGGGTGGCACTGTTGCTCAGTTGATGTGGCGACGTCATGAGTCACGCGTGCGTGGTCTTGTTCTTGCAGCAACGGCATCTCACTTTGTGGAATCTCGAGAAGAACGATTGTCGTTTCTTGGTTTACACGGCCTTGGCGCCGTCGCACGCATCACCCCTAAACCAGCCCGCGACTGGTTTAGCCATCGTTTGTACATTCAACGAAAGACCTTGACATGGCAACCATGGGCAGTCCAGCAATTAGAGACACATGAATGGCGACAAATTCTCGAAGCTGGAGGCGCGCTTGGATCATTTGATTCACGTGCATGGTTACCCGAAATCAACGTGCCAACCGGAGTGGTCGTCACTACATCTGATCGCGTTGTGCCCACCCGTCGCCAAAAAGAAATGGCCGGGTATGTCCCAGGGTCTCGTATGTGGACAGTCGACGGTGATCATGATTCGGTATTTGGACGCGCAGATGTTTTTGTGCCAGCACTTTTAGAGGCCGCCCACTTCGTGCATCACGAATCACTGCGGCGCGCCACTTCGTTATGAGTAACTATGCCGTACGCCTACGCTCTCGATGGCGCCGTAACAGCAAACTTGCACGTCTTGGAGCCCGCATCGGTATCGGACATGCCACCACCTCTGCACGAAAAGTATTCGCAAATGCTGAACGAAAAGACGTGCTATCGCGTGAACGCGAAATGAAAACTGCCCAACAAGTTGCGAACGAATTAGGCAACATGAAGGGCGCCCTCATGAAACTTGGCCAAATGGCGAGCTACCTAGACGACGGATTACCAGAGCCTTTGCGATTAGCTCTTGCCCAACTGCAATCCAATGCCCCGCCGATGTCAGCAGAACTTGTCCACGGAGTCATCCGTGAAGAGTTTGGTCGTGATACTGCAGATCTATTTGTTGAATTTGATGAAACGCCCATCGCTGCTGCATCTATTGGTCAAGTACACCGCGCTCTCATTATTGATCCCACAAGCGGCCAAGAGCGTGCGGTCGCAGTCAAAGTGCAATACCCCGGTGTTGCCGACGCAATTGATGCAGACCTGCGCACCGCTGATCTCCTGGGAACGTTGTTGGCCTTCGGATTCAAATCGTTGAATCCCGAAGACCTAGTGGCAGAAATCAAAGACAGACTTCGCGAGGAACTCGACTACTCTCGCGAAGCACGCAACCAAAAAGAGTTTGCGGAGTTCTATCAAGGTCATCCATTCATTCACATTCCCGAAGTCATCGACCATCTATCGACGGCGCGAGTGCTCACCACCGAGTTGGTGAACGGATCAAACTTCGACGAGGTGTTGACCTGGTCGCAAGATGAACGAGACAAAGCAGGGGAAACAATATTCCGCTTTGTTTTTCGAAGTTTGTATCGCTTCCGAGCGTTTAATGGCGATCCACATCCGGGAAACTACATTTTTCATGGAAATGGTCGTGTGACATTTCTCGACTTTGGTCTCATTAAACACTTCACCGTTGAAGAAATGGACATGTTCAAGTCGATGGTGAAATCTGCCGTTATCGACCACGACATGGAGACCTACCGATCAATCGTGGAAAATGCGGGCATGTTGCAAAAAGATCTCGACCTTTCAACGGATGAAGTGGGTGAATACTTCTCTCACTTCTACGAACCAGTTCGTGAATCACGCGAAATGACCTGGACCACAACATACGCGACGTCCATTGTTCGCCACACCTTCGATCGGTCATCTCCCATCGCGCAATACGCAACTGTGCCGCGATCGTTTGTGTTTATTCAGCGCATCAACTTGGGTTTGTATGCAATCTTGGGTCAACTTGGTGCGCGTGGCAATTATCGACGCATTGCCGAAGAATTATGGCCGATGACAAACAGTCCCGCCTCTACTCCACTTGGTGAAGACGAAGCACGCTGGCTTGCCACCAAAAATTAATGTCCGCAGGGACTACAGAACTGTTTCGAGATCGAGCCCGATATCGAGAATGGGAGATGAGTGCGTAAGCCCTCCCACCGAGATGTAGTGAACGCCAGTTTCTGCGACGGCGCGCGCTTTATCAAGCGTGAGTCCACCGCTTGCCTCAAGTAACACGGTGTGACCTGACGACTTTTCATGATCACGTGCAATAGCAACTGCTTCACGCATCACATCTGGCGACATGTTGTCGAGCAATACCAAGTTGGCGCCAGCGGTAATTACCTCACGTAATTGCGTCAACGTGTCGACCTCGACTTCGATTGGAATCTGTGCGTTCATCTCGCGCACTGCGCGAAATGCCTCCACCACTCCACCCGCAGATGCAACATGATTGTCTTTCACCAAAGCCGCATCTGATAACGACATGCGGTGATTTTGACCCCCACCACATCGCACAGCGTATTTCTCCAACAGGCGAAGGCCTGGGGTGGTCTTTCGCGTATCACGAATCACTGCGCCAGTCCCCTCGACTGCTGTCACCCACTTTGCTGTTGCAGTGGCGACTCCCGATAGATGACACAACAAGTTGAGCGCTGTGCGTTCTGCCGTGAGCAGAAGTTGCGTGGGCGCAGTAACGCGCATAATCACATCGCCAGGCTCTACCGTGTCACCGTCTGCAACTAGTTGATCAAACGTTCCCACATGTTCGCCGCACACCATCTGAATGCCAGCACACGCAATATCGATGCCAGCGACAGTGCCGTTTGCGCGTGATCCAAACGAGGCAATGCTTCGTTGTGTGAGCGGCACAGTTGCAACGGAAGTGATATCAATACCCCCCGCAAGATCTTCTGCGATGGTGCGACGAATGAGATCCTCGACGGTTGCAGGATCTACACCGCTACTTTGTAATCGTTGTGCAATCTCGGTCGACAACGGCGCGCATACAAATTGTTGATTGCTCATGACGTCACCCGAATCTGCCCATGGTCTTGCACAACGCACGTGTGGTGTTTCCAGGAATCTAACGTGGCACCAAAATCACTACGTCGATGGCAACCACGACTTTCCGTGCGTTGCTCTGCAGATGTCACTACCGCTAACGCGATAGTCAATAAATTAGTTGCTTCGAATGTCTTGCGATTTGGAACCACATCGCCTGACACACACGACAACAATTCATGCAACACTTCATCAGCAGTGGCCAGCCCTTCGGCATTGCGAACTACACCAACGTATTTCGACATTGTGGAGCGCACTGCCACACGGTGTGACGCATCCAAAAGCGCGCCTCGCTCGTCGTCTTCTTCCAATGTGACTTCCTCGGGAAGTGACCAACTGAGATCGCGGCCCACTCGTGTCCCAGCAACCACACCTTCTGTGAGGCTGTTTGACGCCAAGCGATTCGCACCGTGCACGCCTGTACACGCGGCTTCTCCTACCGCAAACAAACCATGCAATGACGTGCGTCCACTCAATGTCGCTGTAATCCCACCGCACACGTAGTGCGCAGCCGGCGCAACTGGAATGAGATCTTTCAATGGATCTATTCCCGCACTCACACACGAGGCCGTAATTGACGGAAAACGTTGCGCGAAATTATCGACACCGCGTGCATCGAGATATACATGGTCGTCCACGCCGTGAGGTGCGGTTGCCATGCGTGCACTAATCGCTGCTGCCACCACGTCGCGCGGGGCAAGATCTTCTAATGGGTGCAGACCAGCCATCACACGCTCGCCAGCCGCGTCAACGAGAAAAGCTCCTTCGCCACGCACCGCTTCACTAATTAAGGCTTGTTGGCCGGTGGCATCAGGGCCACGCCACAGCACAGTGGGATGAAACTGGATGAACTCAAGATCACGCACTTCCACTCCAGCACGCATGGCAAGTGCAATGCCATCTCCAGTCACCGCAGGAGGGTTCGACGTTGATGCATACACCTGTCCATAGCCACCAGTCGCCACAACTACCGCTCGCGCACGGATATCGCCAACACTTTCAACATCTCCTGTGTCATCTAGCAATGCAACACGCACTCCGGCCACTGCACGCTCGCCACTTGCGGTGAATCCGATTAACAAATCGAGCCCAAAGGCGTGTTCAACGACATCAACTCCCGCTAAACGCACCGACTCATCGAGTGTTCGCTGCACCTCTGCTCCAGATTGATCACCACCAGCGTGAACGATTCGTCGATGTGAATGACCACCTTCTTTGGTGAGCGCCACGCCTTCATGCAAACCAGGATCAAACGACGCACCAAGGTTCATCAAATACCGAATCGCGGTGGGCGCTTCCGTCACCAATTCACGTACTGCACCTTCGTCACACAGCCCAGCACCTGCGTCCAAAGTGTCGCGCACATGATTGGCTAGTGAGTCATCAGGATCAAGAACAGCAGCAAGGCCGCCTTGTGCCCAGCTTGTACTTCCAGCATCGAGAGTGTCTTTTGTGATGAGCACCACGTCTCGCACTGGCCGCATCGCCAAAGCTGCTGATAACCCTGCGGCTCCCGAACCCAGCACCACCACATCGGTTTCAACAAACCAAGTTGGTTCTGGTGCAAGAAGTTTGCTTGGTATGTCCTTATTCGCCGACACGAGAAGGAGTTCCGATCGCAATCATGCGTTCGACTGATGCACGTGCGCGATCTGCGATGTCGGTGGGAACGGTGACTTCGTCTTTCCCGGTGATCAACGCGTTTTCAAGTTTTTCCGGTGTAATCATTTTCATGTACTTGCACACGGCTGCACGATTGACGGGTTCAAATACTGTTTTTGCGTTTACTTTCCGCAGTTGATGCAACATGCCGGTCTCGGTTGCGACAAGAACTTTTTTGGCTTCTGTCTCTTTTGCAGCTGTCAACATGCCGCCCGTCGACAAGATCTTGGTGCGTTCTTTTGGTACGACGCCTTCGGACGCAAGAAACATCGCACTAGTGGCACAGCCACACTCGGGGTGAATGAACAACTCGGCGTCTGGTTCGGATTTCACTAGTTGTTTTAACTCCGAGCCATTAATGCCAGCGTGCACATGGCATTCACCCATCCAGATGTGCATGTTGTTGCGCTTGGTCAAACGTTGCACATGTGCGCCGAGAAATTGGTCGGGACAGAACAGGATCTCTTTGTCGAGGGGAATAGAAGCAACGACTTCAACAGCGTTCGAACTTGTGCAACAGATGTCGGTTTCTGCTTTTACGGCCGCCGTGGTGTTGACATAACTCACCACGACAGCACCAGGATGTTGCGCTTTCCATTCACGCAGTTGATCGGCGGTGATGGTGTCGGCAAGTGAGCACCCGGCTTTCTCGTCGGGAATGATCACTGTTTTTTCTGGAGACAAAATTTTCGCTGTCTCTGCCATGAAGTGCACACCACAAAAGACAATTGTTGATTGTGGAACTTCCGCAGCGATGCGAGACAGTGCCAGTGAGTCACCAACATGATGGGCAACATCTTGAATCTCTGGCACTTGATAGTTATGGGCCAAGATGACCGCGTCTCGTTCGTCGGCGAGTGCACGGATGCGCTGTGCCCAAGCGGCGTCTGCGATGTAGGTCACGAAAGCAAGGCTAGAACGCGATTTGAGACTTTGCTCGCTTGTGAATGGTTTCCGTATCTGTGCCCGTTGAATCTGTGCCCGTTGGATCTATGCCTGTTGGGCCACTGGGGGGTCGTACCAATAACTATGAATGGCCTCCGCGAGTGAGCCCGTTGCACTGCCGTCATCAATCACAACATCATTGGGTTCGTCCTGAAAGCGGATAACGCTTGCCACCCCCGCATCACATACGACCACGACGAGTCGGACGCGACGACGTAATGCATGTTCGCTCGGAGATCCTTCCACGCTTCCTCCGGGACCAAGCGGTGCTGCCCATCCGGTTGTCACGATTGCAGCCGCATGAAACATGCGACCAAGCGATGACGTTGGTGCTTCCAGCAATTCATACACATCGGGATGTTGAGCAAGAAAAGACACACGTAACGCATCACGATGTTCGTTATGAACACTGTGGACGTCATCAATAATGACGCCATACAAACGCGCGCCCGACATTTCAAATGAATCGATCAAGCGATGAATATGTTGTTCGACGAGAGTTGCAGTAGCAAGAACAGGAACGTCAAGAGGTTGAACAGGTACGTCAGGATTCATACCGTGCATGTGTATGCACGTCACAATGTGCTGGCAGCTACGGACGAACTACAGAACGCGCAGCCGCTACCACTTGTGCGCCAAACATGCGTCCCGGATGTGATGTGATGCGCTCTAACGGACCCGACAAACTCAAGGCCGCAATCACTTCACCGTCGCCATCACAAATGGGTGCACTCACTGATGCCACACCTTTTTCGCGGTCCTCGCTGGTTTCGATCCACCCGTCACGCGAAAGCTTCTGCCCCGACAACACGCGACCAGCTGATCCTCTATCTAATGGCAGCAATGCACCTTCGGGAACGATCCAGCGAAGTCCGTGTGTTGATTCAAATGATGCAACGCAGCGTCTGCCATCTCCTTCTGGTACATACAACTGCACGCTCTCACTGGTGCCATCGCGAAGTTGACGCGCAACTTCACGTGCACGTTGAATCCACGGAAATTGTTCGGTGGCAGCGTGACCAAGCCCAACAAGTGAGACGCCTACACAAAACAGACCATTGTCGTCACGTCGCACGGCACCGTGATGCTCGAGCGCCAGCAACAACCTGTGGGCGGTGGCGCGCGGAAGCCCCGTGCGATCCACCACGTCAGATAACGATGCGGGGCTCGTCACAAGAACGTTCAACACAAGAAACGCTTTGTCGAGAACTCCGACGCCTGATACACTGTCCATTAGTTGGGAAGTGTATCTCACATTCTGAGACAGTCAAATTACTGAGACGGTTGCAGTGTGAGATCCGCACAAGATGAAAGAAGGGTGTAATGAGTACTCCAAAGACTCTCCCGCAAAAAGTGTGGGACGAACATGTTGTCCATTCCGCTCCAGGCGAAGCGGATCTTCTTTATATCGATTTACACCTCATTCATGAAGTGACAAGCCCCCAAGCCTTCGACGGTTTGCGTTTAACCGGTCGCACGGTTCGCCGGCCCGAATTAACTATTGCAACGGAAGACCACAACGTGCCAACAGAAAACATCGATCAGCCAATCGCTGATCCGATCTCTGCAAAGCAAGTTCAAGTGTTGCGCGACAATGCAAAAGAATTCGACATCACTCTTTTCCCCATGGGTGATCCCGGTCAGGGCATTGTGCACGTCATCGGTCCAGAACAAGGTCGCACCCTTCCTGGCATGACCATTGTGTGTGGTGACAGCCACACAGCAACACATGGCGCATTTGGTGCGCTTGCATTTGGTATTGGCACAAGCGAAGTTGAGCACGTGCTCGCAACACAAACGTTGCCTCAATCGCGTCCAAAGTGGATGGCGATCAACGTTGAAGGCGACGCGCCCGAAGGCGTCACTGCCAAGGACATCATTCTCGCAATCATCGGCACCATCGGAACAGGTGGCGGTATCGGTCATGTCATCGAATACCGCGGCTCTGCCATTCGCGCATTGTCGATGGAAGGACGCATGACGGTGTGCAACATGTCGATTGAAGCCGGTGCACGCGCAGGTCTCATCGCTCCCGATGACACAACGTTTGAGTATTTGAAAGGTCGCATGCACGCACCAAAGGGTGCTGAGTGGGACAAAGCTGTGGAAGCGTGGAAACAACTACGCACCGACGACGGCGCGAAATGGGACAAAGAAGTCACCATCGATGCAACGAAGTTGACGCCATTCGTGTCGTGGGGAACAAACCCCGCACAGGTGTTGCCCATTGATGCATCAGTACCGTCACCAACTGATGCACCCGATGCACAAACGGCAGACACCATTTCTCGCGCGCTTGAGTACATGGGCTTGAAAGCAGGAACAAAGATTCGCGACATCGAAGTCGACACTGTGTTTATTGGCTCATGCACAAACAGCCGCATTGAAGACTTACGCGCTGCTGCTGCAGTATTGAAAGGTCGCAAGGTGTCTGTGAAGCGCACGATGGTGGTGCCCGGTAGCCATGCGGTTCGTAATCAGGCAATGGCAGAAGGACTTGACAAGATCTTCATCGAAGCGGGAGCTGACTGGCGCGAGCCCGGTTGTTCAATGTGTTTAGCAATGAACCCCGACAAGTTGGCTCCAGGTGAGCGTGCAGCAAGCACGAGCAACCGCAACTTCGAAGGACGTCAAGGACGCGGCGGACGCACTCACCTTGTCTCCCCCGCCGTTGCCGCAGCCACCGCTGTTGCTGGCCACTTTGCGACCCCAGCAGATCTGTAATTGAGACGAAAAGGAAAGACGACAATGAAAGCAGTACAAGTCATTACCGGTCGCGCGATTCCGTTGAAGCGCAGCGACGTTGACACCGACCAAATCATTCCTGCTGATTGGCTGAAGCGCGTTGAGCGCACCGGTTTTGAAGCCGGTTTGTTTTCGACATGGCGCGATGATCGTGACTTTGTGTTGAACGATCAACGCTATGCGGGTGCAACAATCCTGGTTGCTGGTCCAAGTTTTGGTGTCGGTTCATCTCGTGAACATGCCGTGTGGGCAATCCAGCAATACGGTTTTGATGCGGTCATTGCACCAAGTTTCAGTGACATCTTCCGGAATAACTGCACCAAAAACGGTCTTGTTCCTGTTGTATTGCCAGAGACCGTGGTGCAAAAACTTTGGGAACTCATCGAAAACGATCCATCAATTGAAATAACGGTCGACGTGGAACGACTTGCTGTGGAAGTGCCAAAAGCAGGTATCACCGAATCATTCCCCATGGATGCAGCGACGCAACATCGTTTCTTAAACGGTCTTGACGACATCGGCATCACGTTGTCTCATCAAAGTGACATCGACGACTTCGAGCGCAATCGCCCATCGTGGCTTGTATCGCGATAGGTCGAAAATTTATTTCAAAAACTGCGACAAATCCGCAAGTCGCGCATCGTTGCTAAACACTTCCGTTGGAAGTTCGGTTGGCAACTTCAAGGCGCGCTGAATAATTCGACATGTGGTGTGCTGGTTGTATTCGGCCAGCGTGACGGCAAAACCATCGCGACCAGCACGTGCCGTACGGCCCGAACGATGCAAATACGTTTTACTGTCGATAGGTGGCTCGTAATGAACAACGACGGCAACATCATCGATGTCGATACCACGCGCTGCAACATCGGTAGCAACTAACACTGTGATTTCGCCTCGGGTAAAACGCGCGAGAGCTTTCTCGCGAGCCACTTGTGAAAGATCACCATGTAGTGCTGCCACTTTGGCGTCAAGGTCGCGAAGATTGTCGGCAACGCGATCACACAGTCGTTTTGTATCGCAAAACACCACAGTCTTGCCGTTGGTCCTTGCAATAGCGGCCACGACTTTGTCTTTGTCCATTCGGTGGACACCAAGAAACACGTGATGCATTGTGCCAACGGTGTCTGTTGGCGAATCGATAGAAACTTCCGCTGGTGACTTCATGTACCGACGTACAAGATTGCCTACCTGGCCATCAAGCGTTGCTGAAAACAACATTGTTTGATGCTCACCAGTGACATGTCGCAAAATCCACTCGACTTGTGGAGTGAACCCTTCATCTGCCATGCGGTCAGCTTCATCGAGTACGACAACTTCAATGTCGCTTAGTGATACTTCTCCGGACTTCATGAGATCGATGAGTCGTAACGGCGTCGCTACAACAATTTCGATGCCCTTAGCCAACGCATCGACTTGATCATCACGCGATGCTCCGCCGTACACAGCCAAGATGCGACGCTCACACGCCTCTCCAATTGGCGAAAGGACCTCGGCAACTTGTAACGCCAACTCGCGCGTGGGGACGAGCACTAACCCACGGGGTGCGCGTACGGTTGTTGCGCGACCGACGCGGGCAATCATCGGCACGCCAAAGGCGAGTGTCTTGCCCGAGCCAGTGCGAGCGCGACCACACAGATCAACGCCTGTCAATGCAACGGGAATTGCTTCTGTTTGGATCGCAAATGGAGTCGCAAACCCAGCACGGGCTAGTCCGGCATCGACGTGGGTGGGAACGCCGAGGGCTGCAAAGCCGGTGGGTGGAGAAATGATGGAGTCAGTGCCCGAGGTATGTAAGGGGGTCATGTTGTTGTTCAGGGTAGCGGTGTGCGTTCGTTGCGAACCGTTTTGCTCGCAACAACTGCAAAATGGCGATACAGTATGACCCAATGAACGCCGCTCGCACCCTCCTTCTTCTTATGTAACGGCAACAGCCGCATATTGCTGTTGTCGAACCTCTCGCGCCTTTTGGCCCGGGGGGTTTTTTGTTGCCCCAGAAGATTTTGAGAAGCGTCACCACACACACCAAAAGGACCAGACCATGCCTCCACAGAACATCACACCGAAGAAAATGGCTTTCGATAAGTACAAGCCTTTTGTTCCGCTTGTTCTCACTGACCGCACATGGCCCAATCGAGTCATCGACAAGGCGCCATTGTGGTGCTCAGTTGATCTCCGAGACGGAAATCAAGCGCTGATTGACCCTATGGATCCCGAACGCAAACTGCATATGTTCGAGTCGCTCGTGAAGATGGGGTTCAAAGAAATTGAAGTCGGGTTCCCCGCGGCCAGCCAACCCGACTATGACTTCGTGCGCTTGCTGATCGAAGAAGACCGCATCCCAGATGACGTCACAATCCAGGTATTGGTGCAGTCACGTCAAGAATTGATCGAACGGACATACGAATGCATTAAGGGCGCTCCGCGCGCAATCATGCACTTCTATAACAGCACGAACCCATTGCAACGCGAAGTGGTCTTTGGTCTCGACAAAGAGGGCATCATCGACATTGCAGTGAACGCTGCGAAGATGTGCAAGAAGTTGGAACAGACCATTCCCGACACCATCCTGCGCTACGAGTATTCACCAGAAAGTTTCACCCTTACTGAACCAGAGTTTGCAATCGATGTATGCAAAGCGGTGATGGATGTCATCGAGCCGACTCCTGACAACAAAATTATTCTGAATTTGCCTGCAACGGTGGAGTGTTACAGCCCGAACGTATACGGCGACGTTATCGAATGGTTCATTCGTCATCTGCCTAACCGTGACTCTGCGATTATCTCGCTGCACCCGCACAATGACCGAGGATGTGCAGTTGCTGCTGCAGAGTTTGGCGTCATGGCAGGAGCCGACCGCGTAGAAGGAACGTTGTTTGGAAACGGCGAGCGGACAGGGAACGTCGACATTGTGAACTTAGCGATGAACTTGTTCATGAACGGTGTTGATCCAGAATTAGACATCTCCGACATCGACGCATTACGACGTGTTGCTGAATATTGCAATCGCTTACCCGTACATCCTCGTCATCCATATGTTGGCGACTTGGTATACACCGCGTTTTCCGGCAGCCACCAAGACGCGATCAAGAAAGGTTTTGAGGCACTGCCGAAGGACTACACAGAATGGGGCGTTCCCTATTTGCCGATTGATCCAAAACATGTGGGCCGCACCTATGAAGCGGTGATTCGCGTGAACAGTCAAAGTGGCAAGGGCGGAGTCGCGTATGTGATGAAGTCAGAACACGGCTTTGACTTGCCAAGACGTTTGCAGATTGAATTCTCCAAGACAATTCAGCACATCACAGAAGACAGTGGCACCGAGATCAGCCCCGTTGTGATGTGGGAGACATTCCAAAGCGAGTACTTACCAGATGAACCGCAATACGTCTTGCACAGCCATGAACTGCGTAGTGATTCAAGCTCTGGACGCACCAATATCACCGCCCAAATGATGGTGAACGGCACGGCATCCACCATCACTGGCGAAGGCAATGGCCCTATTGATGCATTCGTCCACGCGTTGCGCACAGGACTGTCAGCCGACATTGACGTTCTTGACTACGCCGAGCATGCCACTGGACAGGGCTCGGAAGCCACTGCTGTTGCATACGTAGAGACCACTGACTCTCTTGGAAACGTCTTGTGGGGCGTGGGAAGCGACCCGAACATCATCACTGCATCATTGCGAGCAGTGCTGGCAGCACACGAACGACGTATGCGTAACGCCTAGGGTTAAGAGATACACGTCTGTATCAGTTATTCAAGGAGTCGCTATGAAAGTAGTTGTTGATTTTGACCTCTGCGCATCGACGGGTTCTTGCACGCAAGTGTGTCCCGAGGTGTTCGAGATTCGTAGTGACGGCTATCTCTATGTACTGCAGGAAGAACCTGACGAATCATTGCGTGCCAAGGTGACAGAAGCTGAAGACCTCTGTCCCACCGGTGCAATCACTATTGAAGGATAATTTCTGCGTGACCTTTCGTGAGATGTTGACACAGCGCTGGAAGAGCGCTGATTCTGTGTTGTGCGTGGGACTTGATCCCGACATGGCTCGACTGCCAGATGCCTTTCAAAGTGCCACTGGCGGCATTGCGAAATTTTGTGTCGACATCATCGATGCAACGGCAGAGTTTGTGTGTGCGTTTAAACCTCAGATTGCATACTTTTCTGCTGTTGGCGCGGAACGACAACTCGAGCTTGTGTGTGAACACATTCGTGATGCTCACCCGCAAATCCCCATCATCTTGGACGCCAAACGTGGCGACATTGGTGATACCGCGAAGCTCTACGCGCGCGAAGCATTTGAACGC
Organism: Ilumatobacteraceae bacterium; assembly: GCA_044345725.1. Lineage (GTDB taxonomy): Bacteria > Actinomycetota > Acidimicrobiia > Acidimicrobiales > Ilumatobacteraceae > UBA2093. The sequence continues at coordinate 39,302 of JBIJAO010000002.1, forward strand.
TACGGCGCGCACGCAGTGACAGTGAGTCCTTATCTTGGCACCGACAGCCTTGAACCTTTTTTCGAATACTCCGACAAAGGCGTGTTTGTTCTCTGTCGCACATCTAATCCGGGTAGCGGAGAGTTTCAGTCACAAAACATCGACGGTATGCCTCTCTATCAACACGTGGCGCACACCGCTGCAACCTCATGGGCGACGCGCGGCGATGTGGGACTTGTTGTGGGCGCTACGTATCCCGAGGAACTCGCCCAAGTTCGTGCCATCGTTCACGACATGCCGCTTCTTGTTCCCGGTATTGGCGCACAAGGTGGAAGTCCCACCGAGGTCATGAAAAATGCTGCGACACCAGACGGGTATGGAGTTGTTGTGAACTCATCTCGTGCAGTGTTGTTCGCAGACCCTATCGATCATGTTGCAGGCGCGCGCAAGGCTGCACAAACCACGCGCGATCAGTTACGCGCGTAACACCGACACTTCGGTGATGCCGGGAGCTGCGCGCAATTCATCGAGCACACTGTCTGCCACCGGACCGCCGGGAACAATCACCATCAAGGCCGTTCCTGGTGTCAGCGCCATTCCCACTTCCATGTCGCGAATGTTGACTCCTGCATTACCAAGCAATGTTCCGACGGTGCCAATTACACCTGGACGGTCGTCGTTTCGCACCACAATCATTTGCTCTGACGGAGGCACGTCGGTCATGTGGTCGTCCATCAAAACAATGCGTGCCTGACGACGTGGTCCCACCAACGTGGCAGAAATGCTATGACCATTTGCGCGAAGAGTAACCAAGTTGACGTAGTCGCTATTAGAAGCACCTGATGCAATCTTGGTTTCTTTCACCGCGATACCTGCTTCACCAGCAAGTTGTGGAGCATTCACGTACGTGACCGAGTCATTACGCGCCGATGACAAGAATCCCTTCAATACCGAGAGAGTAAGAATGCGAGTGTCGTATCCGGCAATCTCACCAGTTGCGATGATCTCAAGTTCACTGGTAGTTCCGTTCACCATTGACGAGAACAAACGACCCAGCTTCTCTGCAAGTGGCAGATACGGCTTTAGTGTTTCATTTGCATCACCAGCAGCAACGTTCACCGCGTATGGCACAAATTCGCTGGCAAGTGCAAGGTTGATCATGTCTGCAATGTCTTCTCCGGCGCGATCTTGAGCCTCGCTGGTACTTGCACCGAGGTGTGGTGTGACAACAATGCCGGGCACCGAAAAGAGAGGCGAATCGGTCATCGGTTCTTTGCTGAACACATCGATCGCGGCTCCCGCGATGGTCCCAGCTGTAACAGCTGCTGCGAGGTCGGCTTCATTGACAATGCCACCACGTGCCACGTTGATGATCCGCAACGCGGGCTTTGCTTTTTTCAACATGTCAGCATTGATGAGATCAATAGTGTCCTTTGTCTTTGGAAGATGAAGCGTGATGAAATCTGACCGCTCCATTAATTGATCCATGTCAACTAATTCGATGTTCATGGCCTGAGCTCGTTCTTGGGACACGAATGGATCGAATGCGATGATCCTCATTCCGAAAGCAACCGCACGTTGCGCAACAAGTTTGCCGATGCGTCCAAGACCTGCGATGCCAAGGGTCTTGTCGAAAAGTTCAACACCTTCCCACTTGCTGCGCTCCCATCGACCTTGCACAAGCGCTGCGTGAGCCTGTGGCACGTTGCGCGCGACCGCCAACAACATCGCCATTGTGTGCTCTGCTGCGGACACGATGTTTGATTCCGGCGCATTAGCCACCATCACGCCGAGGCGAGTGGCTGTTTCAACATCCACATTGTCGAGACCAACACCAGCGCGACCAACCACCATCAATTCATCTGCTGCTTCTAGCAATTCGGCGTTCACGTCGGTAGCCGAACGCACGATGAGCGCTTGAGCACCCACGATCACTTTTTTCAGCTGATCGGGTGTGAGACCAACTTGCACGTCCACCTCATGACCCGCGGCGCGGAGACGATTGAGGCCGTTGTCGGCAAGAACTTCTGAAACAAGAATGCGGGCCATGGGTGACCATTCTCGCCGCTGCGTACACTGCAGACGAAACGGAAAATTGATATTCCGTAAAGACCCCGTGAAAGGCGACACCCCCTATGCCCTATCCGTTTTTATCGGAGGAATGGATCGCAGCCGCACGCGAGATCCGCGCTCAACACGCCCATGTCGAAGCCTCAACCCAGGTCGCAGTCGCTGTGCGCATCAACCAAGTCATCACAGATGTGCCGTTTGGATCTGGCACCATCCTTGCGTATTTCGACACTTCTGGCGGAGCGATCGAGATGGAGCTTGGTGCTCTCGACAACCCAGATGCAACGGTGACGACCGATTACGCCACAGCGCGATCAATTTTTGTTGATCAAGATCCGGCAGCGGGAATGCAGGCCCTGATGAACGGAAAAGTCACCGTCGACGGTGACATGCTCAAACTTCTCGCCCTTCAAGCCACGATTGTGAACGCGGGCGACGCAGAAAAGATCGCCGCTGAAATGAAAGCAATCACCGGATAGCAGAACGATCCGTGGATCGAACATAAAACGCCGCGATGGTGCCAAGTGCAGAAACACATGCGCCCACCACAAAAGCGATACTGAAACTTCTCACCACGCCACTTGGCTCGAGCGACTCTTGAACAGAAATCATCACAGTTGTTCCTGCCACGGCTGCTAACTGGTTCATGAGTTGCTGCAACGCTCCGGCAACACCCATGTCTTTATCGTCCACCGCATTTGCCACCAACGCTGTTAATGACGGTGATGAGATACCAAGACCGATTCCAGAAATAGCGAGTGCACCCGCGATGAACCATGACGAAGAACCAACATCAATGAGTGCAAATAAAATCATTGCGAGTACCACAATGCTTGAACCCACCATTGCCGATGCTCGTTCTCCCACGCGCATTGTCACAAAACTCGCAGTAGGAGCAGCGAGAGAGAACGCCAAGGGTCGCGCCACGATCAACCAGCCAACAAACGCAGCGGAAAATCCGAGGCCTCGTTCCAACAATTGAGGAATGAGAATAAAGCCACCCATGTACGCAAAGTTTGTAAACGACTGACTGACCACCGGCATCACAAGATTTCGACGTCCTAACCAGTGCAAGGGCATTAAGGGTTCTTCTGCGCGTTTTTCCACCTGGACGAAGATGGCAATTGCGGCCACGCCCAGCGCAATCACCGACAACGTGGCAGGCGAGGTCCAACCCCATGAGTTTCCGCGGTTAATACCGAGAAGTACAAAAACTGCACCAAGACCAAGCGTGACCGAACCCATCACGTCGAAACGAACGTTTTTGATTCGAGAAGTTTGTGGCAACATCTTCCACGCAATAAATGCAGCGATAAAACACAGTGGCGCTTGAATCACAAAAATGATTCGCCAGCCAACTGACTCTATGAGTGGTCCACCGAGTACCACACCAAGTACAGGGGCACCTGCGGTGGTGAAGCTCCAAATACTTAATGGACGAACACGTTCGTGTGGTTCGAACAATCTGTTGATGTACGCCATTGCTGCTGGTCCGGTCGCAGATCCCGCAGTTGCTGATAAGACTCGAAAAGTGACCATGCTTGCTGCGCTCCATGCAAAGACAGTGGCGCCGGCAAAAAGTCCGGAGATGGCAAGTCCGTAGACATAGACCTTCTTATGCCCGTACAGGTCGCCGATCTTTCCAAACGCAGGCCCCACCACTCCGAATGCGAGCATCGGCCCGGTGATGGCCCAATTCAGCGTGCTGACGCTGGAGTTGATGTCATTTGAAATCGTCTCAAGCGACACAACAAGAATGGTGATCGTTGAACTAGTCGTGAATAATCCGACCAACACCACGATGAGCACCGCCCACTTGCGAGAAAGTCCCACTCGTTTGGCAATGCGTTTCGACACCAACAAACTCCACGGAACTGTGGATGATTCGTCAATTCCCGATGACTGCGGACCAAGAGACTCGGGGCCTTTCGGACCGAGTTCTTCTTTATTACCGTCGTGCGACGATGCGCTCACTTGATAGTGCTGGACATGTTTTTCATGGCAGCAGACAAATCAGCAACAGACCAGTACTTGCCGGCATCAACGGTCTCTGCAAGTTCCCACGACTTCACGCGAGTTACTTCCCCGCCTTTAACAAAAAATGTCTCACCAGAGAACGCGCAATCGGCCGATGACAGATACGCAACAAGTGGAGAAATGTTTGCGGGATCCCATTCGTCAAATGCGTTGTCGTCTTGTGGAGCGGCGATGCGTTCTTCTAAACCGGGAGTTGCGAGTGTTAAACGTGTGCGTGCCGCGGGAGCAATGGAGTTGCTCTTCACGTTGTATCGCGACAGTTCTTTTGCACAAATCTGAGAGAAGGTGGCGATGCCGGTTTTGGCTGCGCCGTAGTTGCTCTGACCAGGGTTGCTAAACAAACCAGACGTTGATGACGTGTGAACGATATTGCGTGGCTTGGTGACGCCAGCTTTATGTTGTTCTCGCCAGTATGCAGCGGCCCAACGCGTGGGTGCGAAGTGACCCTTGAGGTGGACCGCAATTACTGCATCCCATTCGGCTTCGGTCATGTTCACCAGTACACGGTCGCGCAAAATGCCGGCGTTGTTCACGAGGATGTCCAAGTCTCCGAATGTTTCAACAGCCATGTTGATCATGCGCTGTGCGCCTTCCCAATCGGCGACATTGTCGTAGTTAGCAATTGCTTCACCACCCATTGCGATGATTTCATTCACTACCTGTTGAGCTGGAGTTGCATCGGTGCCTGTTCCATCATTTGCACCACCAAGGTCATTCACAACAACCTTTGCGCCTTCTTTTGCAAATAACAACGAGTGTTCGCGACCGATTCCGCGACCGGCTCCGGTGATGATTGCTACGCGACCGTCTAATGCACCCATGACACTTCTTCTCCTTCACATCTCGCGCCAATGCGGCCTTCCACACATGCGGTGATGTATTGCGTCTACGAGACTAGGGGAATTGAAGGTCTACGGTCTGACCGACCAGCGCTGGGTCGAGATCTTTCACGGGCTTTCCGTCAATCGACGCAGACTTGAGCTTTTCTTTACGATCGCCAGTAATGGTGCCCACGATGAGACCAGCGGCCACCAATCTTTCACGTACTTTTTTAATGTCGCGATTGATGATCGTTGGGATCAGTGTGCCGACCTGGCCGCCCGACAATGTGAGTGTCACCGTGCCACCGCGAGGCACCTGCGCTCCCGCAACCGGGTCCATTACCGACACAGTCCCGAGAGGAATCGTGGGATGTGGAATGGCATCTGGTAACACGACCGTTACTAGTCCAAGTTGTGTCAATGCTTCCGTTGCCGCTTCTGGCGTAGCGCCGGCAAGGTCTGGAATCGTGCGCGGTGCTGGTCCAATCGACACATTGAGATTGACCGTTGCGCCTTTCACCAGCGAGTCACCAACTTTGAGCGTGGGTTGATCAGGCACCAGCCACGACACCACAGAACCTGGCGGAACATTTTCATCGTGGATGTCAGTAGTGACGACCACGAGCTGCAACGATTCAATTTGAGCGCGTGCTTCGTCAGCGGTTAACCCTGACACTTCCGTAAGAACCGAGAGTGTGGGACCTTCAGCTACATAAATCGTGAGTGAGTCACGCTTGGCAAGTTCTACTCCGGTTGCAGGATCACTGCGAATAACGCGATCTTTTTCGATTTCGTCACTTCGCTCGTATACAACTTTGATGTCCCAGCCATATTTTGACACTTGGTTACGTGCTTCACCTTCAGTGAGACCTTCGAGAATCGGAACAGGATTCTTTGGGTTTAAGACAGTGTTATACGCAAGAACACCACCTCCAACCAACGCGATAATCACAAGAGCCGCAATGCCAATGCGCAGCTTCCAGCGTTTTTGTTTGGGCACTAATTGTTGCGTGGTGGGATCTTCAGCGGCCAACGTCGCTAGCACCGCTGCATCAATTGCGATGGGGCCTGTTTCATCGCCACCGATGACGAGCGGACCACTTGGATCTTTTGCTGCTGGTGGTTGTGGCGGTACCACAACTGGGTTCAACGGTTCACTGCCAGCAATCGATGGAGTTGTACGAATCACGATGGGATCGCGGTCTGCTACCGGTGGCGTACCGAGCGATGGTGCAACAGTTGTTTCGAACAACATCGAAACACCGACGATGTCAATCGGGGTGGGGCGCGGCAATTTCTCTGCGGCTTGAACAAGAGCCTGACCAAACTCTCTCGGAGTGCACCGTTCTGCCTGGTCAGGTCGTCCCGCGCGCTCCAACACTTGAGCGAGCGCGCCAAAATCTGCATTCACCGGCAACAATTTCCCAGCTCGTTGTGCACCTGCAGCATCAGGAGTGTCACCAGCAAATGGGACCGTGCCGGTCATTGCTTCGATCAATGTCAATGCAAGGGCATACACATCAGATGACGTGGTACGTGATGACCCCTCGAACAACTCTGGTGCGCCGTAATTTGCCTGCTCAATTCCCCATGAGTCAGTAGGGCGCTGGGGAGCACCAAAACCCACCAAGCGAACGCGCCGGTCAAGACCAAAAACAAGTCGCGAAGGACGAAGGTCGCCATGGACGATGCCGCTACGGGCGGCTGTGTCGAGGGCCCGACAGACGTCGATACCTACAACGAGGGCTTGTGACGGAGTGAGGCGTCGGCCTCTGTCGATGAACTCGCGCAAGGATCCCCCGGCCAAGGACTGTCCAATGACATAGACGTACCGCTCACCTTCCACAGTGACGTCGCCGTGATCAAGGACGGTTTCTATCGTGGGATGCGAGAGGCTCATTGCCACTTGACACTGACGCTCAAAGCTTTCGAGTGCATCAGACACTGTGGTGGCACCAAGAGCGGGGTCGACGAGACGCTGTAATGGAGTGAGGCGTGCGCCTAAGACTTCGGTTGTTGACAGGTCGGTGGCGTCAAATTGCATGAGCCCCGAGGCAGCCCCAACGGCAGATGCGTCGCTGCGTACGGCGTCTAGGCGGTAGCGACCGCCCAGCACAATGCCGACAAAGGCAGTTCCTGGAAAAGACTGAGGTTCGCTCATGACCCCGTCGAAACTACCGTTTTTCCCCTCCTGAGGGTGGGCGGGACCCATTTCAAGGCGAGAATGGGGCCATGTTGACCCGTTCTCGGCGCGAAAGACTGCTGATTAGTGCCGTTGTAGGCGTTGGCCTTGCCCTCATCATTGTCGGGTTTAACTCGGCAACGACTGGCCGAGATGCTCAACGCATCCCCGAGGCGATCGAGCGAATGAACCCAGGGCCAAATGATCGCGTGCCACAACAGAGCCAAATTGTTGTCGACTTTGTCGAAGGATATGACGCAACGCTCACCATTGACGATGTTGAATTACCAATTACGCGTCTCGATGAGATCACGGCCGAAGGCAATGCGCTGAAACCAGGATCGCAAGTCAACATTCCGCCAACGGCAATCTATGACCCGGGCAACTTTGTTATCAGTTTCTTGCCACAACCTGATGCACCGTTTGAACGGTGGGAACAGGGTGAGCACGAAGCACTGGTGCGGTACTGGAAAATTGAAGATGGGCCGTCAGCGGCGCGATCTTTTCGTTGGACGTTCGTTGCGAACTAATTACTTGTCACTAACGAGCGGGTAACTCACCTGTCGTCAGCAGATGCTCGAATCCTTCTTCGTCCAGTACAGGAATACCAAGTTGTTCTGCCTTGGTTAATTTGCTGGCGCCGGGAGCCTCTCCCACTACAACTGCAAACGTCTTTGCACTCACACTGCCAGGGCTCTTCCCACCACGATCTTTAATGGCGATTTCAGCACCCTCACGCGAATAGTTCGCAAGAGTTCCCGTAACAACAATTGCTTTACCCTCCAACGTCTGCGGTGCATCGCTCACTTGAACATTGCCAAAGTCGACACCAGCAACGCGAAGTTTTTCGATGATTTTTCGGTTGGCTGGTTTGTCAAACCATGAACGTATTGAGGCCGCAATAATTGCACCGACACCGTCAACGTTCGACAACTCCTCAGAAGATGCGTTCGCTATTGCATCCAAGGAACCAAAACGTCGCGCGAGAGCCTCGGAGGCTGCAGGACCAAGATTCTTAATACCTAACGCGGTGAGCAGTTTCGGTAGCGGACGAGTCTTTGATTGTGCAATACCGTCAATAAGGTTTTGTGCTCCTTTTTCAGCAAAGCCTTCCAACGTGAGCAACTGCTCAACTGTGAGCGCGTACAAATCTCCGACGTCTTCAACAAGTTCCGCTTCTGACAACGCAAACACCGTACGTTCACCAAGACCTTCGATATCCATTGCGCCTCGTGACGCAAAATAAATGATGCGTTGATCACGCTGGAACGGACACGTTGGTTCAACACAACGTGTGTCTGCAACCCCCTCTTCTTTGACAAGAGTGGATTTCACAGGACATGGACATGTTGCAGGAAACTCCCACGCCTTCGTGCCCTTTGGTCTTTTTGCAAGAACCGGACCGACAACTTCAGGGATGACGTCGCCAGCTTTACGCACCACCACCGTGTCACCTGGTCGCACATCTTTGAGTGCCACTTGATCACGGTTATGAAGCGTGGCCATGCCGACGGTGGAACCGCCCACAAAAACCGGTTCAAGAACAGCAAAAGGTGTGGCACGTCCGGTGCGTCCAATCGACACTTGAATGTCGCGCAAAATTGTGTTTCGTTCTTCAGGTGGAAACTTAAACGCGATCGCCCAACGTGGTGCTCGCGACGTCACACCTAAAAGTTCGCGTTGTGCCAAGTTGTTCACCTTCACTACAACGCCATCAATTTCATACGGGAGTGTGTGGCGCTGCTCTTGCCAGTGGTGGCAATACGCAAGAACCTCGTCAAGCGAGCCAACCACGCGAATGTTTGGATTGACAGCGAATCCAAGTGACGCCAGGTACTCGAGGGTTTCGAAGTGTTCAGTGAAGTTAGGTGTCCCCTTCACTTCTCCCAATTGATACGACCAGATCGACAAATTGCGACTGGCAGTGACGCGAGCATCCTTCTGGCGCAAACTTCCCGCGCCTGCATTTCGGGGGTTGACGGGAACAGATACTGGGGCGCGTCCCTCTGCAGCGCGTTCTCTATTTTCTTCTTCTTTTTCGGCCTTGAATTTTTCGAATGCAGCAAATGGCATGTATACCTCACCGCGTACTTCCAACACGTCGGGAAGTGATGACTTCTTCTGCGAAGCACCTTTCAACTGAAATGACTTTGGTACGTCTGTAATAGTCGCAACATTTGCGGTGACGTCTTCTCCAACTCGTCCATCGCCACGTGTCGCAGCCTGCACAAAAGAGCCGCCTTCATACCGCATGCTGATCGCGAGACCATCAATTTTCAGCTCGCACACATACGAGACGTCTGCGGCACCCCCGTTAGCAGCGAGGCCTTTGATGACACGCTCACCCCATGCACGAAGCTCATCCTCATCCATCGCGTTATCGAGACTCATCATCGCCACGGCGTGTGTGACTGGAGAAAACGTGGTGGCAGATCCAGCACCGACAATTTCCGTTGGAGATTGTGCGTCAACGAGTTCGGGGTGACGTTCTTCTAACTCGCGAAGACGACGAACCAACTCGTCATATTCGGCATCACTAATTTCTGGCGCGTCGTGCGAGTAGTACAACTCGTTATGGTGGCGAATCTCGGCGCGGATCTGTTCAATCTCTTTTTTAGCGGGGGGTGTGCGTGCCACAGCCACCAACCTACTGAACGCCGTATTCCGCCAAGCGCGTTGACAGCACATTCACATGTGTAAAGACCTGCTCTGCCAATGCTTCTGTGTGGTTGCCAAGACCACACACCGGAGTGATAACGCTGTGAGCGTGCAACAGGTCTGCATCGACTCCCTGCGTAATCAGATGTGCCCACATCTCACGCAATGTGCGCCATGATCGTTCCGGGCTAGAAGCGATAGGGCCATCGGTGCGCACCGCACCCCATGCGATGCGACCACCTAATACGAGGTGTTCACTGATCCGTCGCGCAGACGACATGAGGTCGGCCACTTCGTCTGTGTTCGAGGAACTTGGAACCGGCACCGACAACACTTGTGCACCTGTTGACAACAGTGCGTTCCAATCGGTCCGTGCACAACAGTGCAGTCCCGACCAATTGTCATCATCGACCACCGCCAGGGCACCAGAAATCACATCGAGGACATCGTCGACTGCGATTGGGAAATCACTAGAGAACGCCTCGTGTGCCATTGGCTCATCTAACACGATGACTTGTGTTGCTTGCGGACACGCACGTGCGATGGTGTCTTCCAAGACGCGCATGTGCGAGCGAATGACCTTGAGTGCTAGTTGAAATGCAAAGCGGGACTCAAGGCCAACACGAACCAAAACCGCACCGAGTGTGACCGGACCAACAAATTGCCATTTCACAATCGACGGTTGTGGATGCTCAACGATTGATGAAAGAAAAGTTGAAAAACCACCAAAGGCTTCATGAAACAAATCTGTCTCCACTGGCCCATCAAGATCGACTCGCGCAATATCGACGTTGATGCCGCCGTATTGTCCTAACGACACGCCATCAATTCCAATGAGTGCCTGTGCAACCATTAATTCAGATGGTGACCGACGTGGCAACGAAGGAATCGTGGGGATAGTTGTTGCGCGCCACGAAAAATCAATTGCGTCAGCTGCGCGACGATGCGGAAGGCTTCCGACCGCAAACGACGCACCAGGACGAAGCTGCTCATCGTGTGCCATTCCTATTGGCTAGCACCGCATTTCCTCAGACGGCGAGCCGAAACACGTGTTCACACATTCGTTAAAACATTGGTTGCATGTTGTTCGCACTGGGGTTGATACGGCAGGCTACGAGGGTGGAAAAAGCCCCATCTGCTCAACTGTTTCTGTGGATGGCGCGTCTCTCGTGGCTAGTGGTCGCACTATGTGCACCCTGGTGGTCACTTGCCGACGGACGTTCAACTGCGGTGTCCGTTGTGTTGCAGGCATGGGGATGGGGCGTATGGCTGCTCGTCGCCGCAGCACTGCTTGTTCCAACTCCAGCATCCCTCACGGCCATACGCATCACCATTCCCGTAGTGGTTGTGCAATCAATCGCAGTCATTTGGCATGGAGATCCCACCCAAAATTCATTTCTTCAGGCATGTGCCGTTGCGGGAGCAGTCGTCACGTGGCGCCTCGCGCATCATCAAATTCTCGTTGACGACATGGTCCAGGGCGGCGCATATGGTCAAGAGATCCGCTTTGCGTTGCGCACACCATGGCCACATGTTCTTCCTGCAATCGTTGCGTGGTTGTTGTTTGTCGGCTCATTAACTATTGGCACGTTGTTTCTCGCTGCACAGCAATGGATTGCAGGAATCATCCTCACAGCAATTGGTCTTGCTCTCGTTCGCACCGTTCCAAAACGTGTTCACCGTCTCGCGCGGCGCTGGCTCGTTCTTGTTCCTGCTGGAATCGTGATTCACGATCACATGGTGCTCGCTGAGACAATGATGTTGCGTCGACACAACATCACTTTCGTCAATGTTGCTAATCAACCAGGCGAAGAAGCCGACCTCACCGGTGGCGTGCTTGGATCACGACTCGTCATTGGTGCTCGCAACGCAGACAAAGTGATTCTCACTCCGATTGCTGCTCGCATGCTGAAAACAGGCGAGGCCCTGCATGTGCAGTCGTTTGCAATTGCCCCACGCCGACGCGACGCTGCGTATGCGGTACTGAGTAGTTAACTAACTATTCCGCCGCCGAGAACATAGGTATCTGTTTCGTCGTACCACACCACCGACTGGCCAGGCGCAATGCGTCGCTCAGGGTGTTGCCATTCCAAAACATATCCCATGTCATCGTGACGCAACGTCGCATCTGCACGAGCACCGTGTGCACTCCCCTGTACCAGCACATGGGTGTCCACCATGTTTTGCGCATCAGACTGATGCGGCCAAGAAAGCCCCGACACTCTCGTGTGCGTTACGAGCAAATCTTCGTCACTGCCGACTACAACTTTTTGTCCGGCAACATCGACGTCAACTACATATCGCTTGTCGCCGCCACCCAAGTTCAATCCGCGTCGCTGACCAATTGTGACTAACTCAACGGCCTGCACAGAACCAGCATGTCGACCATCGGTATCAACAACATCTGCAGGACGAAACTCGATGCGCTGTCCGAGGAATCCCTCGCGTCCTACTGTCGACCCAATAAAACACACGTCTTGGCTGTCGGGTTTGGTTGCAGTACGCAGTCCGGCCTCTTGTGCAACAGATCGCACTTCAGACTTTTGCATGTGTCCGACCGGGAACAACACGTACGCGAGGTCATCCTCTGACAACATGTGCACCACGTAACTCTGATCTTTTTTGGTGTCAGCACCGCGTGTTACTCGCAACATTCCGTTGCTGTCTGGTTCGATGCGCGCATGATGGCCGGTAGCCACAGCATCAAAGCCAAGCAAGCGACCGCGCTCAATAAGACGATCAAATTTCAAGTGGCGATTGCACTCGATACAGGGGTTCGGAGTTACCCCATTGACATGTGCATTTACATACGGAGCAACAACGTGTTCATTGAAGTCATCAGAGAAGTTAAAGACCAAATGATCGATGTTGAGTTGCTGCGCGACACGACGCGCGTCGTCAACGTCGGATACCGAACAACACCCAGTGTCACTTTCGCCGCCCCACAGACGCATGGTCACACCGGTGACATCGTGGCCCTCACGTTGCAATACCAACGCAGCAGCAGAAGAATCAACACCACCACTCATTGCAAGAAGCACTTTCATGACGCGTCCACCCTCGCCTTTGCACGTGGACGTGTCTTTTCCGACATTGACTGCAAGTACTCCACTGACGATGTGACCGCGGCAATGGCTCGATCAATGTCGTCTTGTGTCGTGGTGTGACCAAGGCTTAAACGCAACGCCCCCTTTGCACGTTCTGTTTCAACACCCATCGCTGCGAGGACATGCGATGGCTCCATCGCCCCACTTGCACAAGCCGATGCAGCCGAAGCACACACGTCTTCTTTATCTAATAGAAATAGCAACGGCTCGCTTTCCACACCAGACAAACACATGTGCGCGATACCAGCAACGGAGGAGTCATTCGGCAACGTCGCATGTGCACACGGCACCTTTGATGTGACTTGCTCAACTAAGTGATCGCGTAATGCGCGTAACCGCGCCACTTCACGTGTTCGATGTTCATGAGTAACTGAAAGCGCGACAGCCGTTCCGACGATGCCCGCAACATTGTGAGTTCCGCTTCGACGATCACGTTCTTGTCCACCGCCAAATATGAGTGGCTCAACATGCACGCCATCGCGTACCACCATGATGCCCATCCCCTTTGGACCGCCAAATTTATGAGCCGACAACGTCAGTACATCAACATGTGGCCACACTTCACGGAGATCGAGCCAACATGCGGCCTGAACAGCATCTGTGTGCATAAGCGCGTCTGGACATGTGCGACGTACTGCACGACTCACTTCAACAATGTCAGTGATAGCGCCGATTTCGTTGTTGACTGCCATTGCTGACACCACTGAGACATTGTCGGTACCTCGCAGCGTTTCCCGCACAGCAACCGGATCTAAAACACCATGTGCAGTGACGGGCAACACCACGCCATTCACATGCTCAACACAATGCAACACAGCATGATGTTCTGCCCCCGAACACACTGCCACTCCACCATTACGACGAACCGCGCCAAGGATCGCTGTGTTTGCACCCTCGGTGCCGCCCGAGGTGAACACAATTTCACCTGGTGTACAACCAATTGCATCTGCGACCATGTCGCGCGCTTCATCAATGACTTTTCGTACTTCACGCGCAAACCGATGCGACCCAGAGGGATTTGCATACGCCACGTCATAAAACGGCTCCATTGCAACACGTGCTTCATGACGCAACGGCGACGTCGCAGCGTGGTCGAGATACACATACTCTCGACGCGGAGCGGGCTGCAATGACATGTCTTCAGGCTACCGAGATAGCAAAACGCTTGTGAGGAACGAGTAATTGGCCCCACAACATGGTCTACTAGTCGGCGTGAATAGGGACCAGCACGACATGGGTCGTTACGGCATCACCGGCTACACAGCCTCAACATACGGTGATTCCTTTGCCGATGTCTATGACGATTGGTACTCCGACCTCGACGACAATGACTTCATTCGCTATGTCGCATCACAGCTACCCGATCGGCCAGCAACGGTGCTCGAATTGGGAGTCGGTACCGGGCGACTCCTCGCTCAATTGAGACTCGCGCGACAACACCGCGACGTTCTCTTTGGAATCGACTCGTCCCAGGCGATGCTGCAAAAACTGCGCGCTCGCGACGATTTACATGACGCCAATGTCACTGTTGGAGATTTTTCAAAAATCCTCCCAGATGGACCTTTTGACCTGATTTTCGTTGGGTACAACACACTGTTCAATCTCCCCGACGACGATGCCTTACGGTCGTGTCTGGCACTTGTACGCGACAAGTTGTCTGCAACAGGAATCTTTGCACTTGACGTTGTCGTCCCCGAGCCGGCAAGCACGTCTGACGTTGTGTCCGTGAAGTCGATCACAACCGATTCACTCACCCTGTCTGTGAGTCGCCACGATCACTACCAACAACGCATCACCGGACAATTTGTCGATATCTCCTCTACCTATGGGGTGAATTTGCGTCCGTGGTCGGTGCGTTATTGGACCCCAGAACAACTCGATGCCCACGGCGCAGAAGTTGGTCTGTCACTTCACTCGCGTTATGCCGATGGTGACGGCGCGGAACACGACAGTGATAACGCCCGTCACATCAGTACATATATCCGCTCATAGTCATCTAGATGACACCTAATTGCAAACAAGTGGTCGTATCCTTGAGATCACTGTGAGTCAGTTACGCCTCAATCTTCTCACCGGCCGATGGGTCACGATCGTTCCAGAACGCGCTCAACGAGCATCCGACTTTGCACCTCGTGCAACACAGGTAGAACCTGACGCCACAAGCGAATGCCCGTTCTGTAACCACTCGTCAGACCGCGAACCACCACTGGCGGAGAATCTCAATCCTGACGGATCTTGGTCGATGCGTGTTCTGCCTAACCGCTATCCCGCCTTTGTTGGCGATGAATCAATGGCGGTGCGAAATCTCGGACCAGTACGCGTCATGGCTGAAGCAAGCGGTGTGCACGAAGTGTTCGTTTACACCCCCAATCACGATGGCAACATCTCCCAACTTTCCGATGCGTCCATTGCAGAATTCATGCAAACACTAAAGAGCCGTCTCGTTGCCCATGCCAACGCCACAAACATTCGTTACACCCAAGCAATCATCAACCATGGTCGTGAAGCCGGCGCATCGCTTACACACCCCCATGGTCAGTTGCTTGGCTTGCCATTTGTTCCCGGCGAGATTTTGGAAGAAGAGCGCGCATTTGAACGCTTCAAAGGTGGCTGTTTGTTGTGCACCACCATTGATGCAGAAGTATCAGACAAAGAGCGGTTGGTATTCGAAACCGACCATGCTGTTGCAATCTGTCCTTTCTGGAGCAGCGGTCCATACGAGATGCTCATCATTCCGCGTGCGCACGACCTGCATCTCACCGACTCAACAGACGATGTGTTGAATAACGTCGGAATTGCCATTCGTGACGCGGTACGTCATCTCAATGAAACACTGGGCGATGTCGCCTTTAACCTCGTGTTCCACACCGCGCCAGCACATCACTCTGGTCAGTATCACTGGCATGTCCATCTCTGGCCGAAGTTGACAACCACAGCAGGTTTTGAACGTGGCACGGGAGTAATGATCAACATCGTCGCACCGGAAACCGCAGCCGACGAGTTGCGCAAAGCATCGTCGGTAGTGAAATGATCGAAGTATCAATCGACCTCAATGCCCCCGTCGAGCGGGTGTGGCAAGTCGTGGAACCAATTGAACGACACATCGACTGGATGGCAGATGCTGTTGCAATTCGATTTAAGACCGAGCAGACCCGTGGTGTTGGCACCGAGTTTTTCTGCGACACAAAAGTGGGACCCATCAAATTGGTAGATGAAATGACCATCACCGAATGGGCGCCAAACGCAGCTATGGGAGTGCGCCATACGGGAATCGTCACTGGAACCGGCGTATTCACTCTTGAGCCACTCGACAACAACTCGCGCACACGATTCACATGGAAAGAAGAACTTACTTTTCCGTGGTATCTCGGCGGACCGGTCGGAGCAATTGTCGGCGGTCAGCTCGTGATGAAAGCAATTTGGCGTCGCAACTTAAAGAAGTTGAAGGCCATTGTCGAATCCCCTAGCGGCCAGTAAAACTGGCCTTACCGGGTCCGTTTTGGAGGAAGCTGGTGACGCCGATTTGGCTGTCGTCGCTGTGAAACACTTCGGTGAATCCATCTTTTTCAAGCGACAAGCCTGATGCAAGATCTGTTTCAACACCTTTGTCAACCAATGACTTAATGAGGCGCTGTGCAACCACCGCACCACTTGCCAGAGATGATGCCAGCTCGAGTGCGCGATTCATTAATTGATCAGGGGCGACAATTTCATCTGCGAGCCCGATCGACAACGCTTCAGTGGCAGACACCTGACGACCCGTCAACATGATTTCTTTCGCGCGACTTACGCCCACAAGTCGAGGCAAACGCTGAGTACCGCCACCGCCAGGGATAATGCCGAGCAAGATTTCTGGTTGACCAAACACAGCCTTTTCTGACGCAATGCGATAGTCACACGCCATTGCCAATTCGCAGCCACCACCAAGTGCATATCCACTCACTGCTGCATTCACAAACGATGGAATTGCAGCAACAGCATCGAGTGCGGTATGGAATCCGTTACCGATAGTCGTTGCTTCAGTAGGTCCACCAAATTCGGTGATGTCTGCACCAGCGGCAAACAAGCGGTCACCGCCCGTGATTACCACTGCGCCCGCAGGATTAGCGGTGAGTTCTTGTGCGATCTCGTGGATACGCGCAAGCATTGCCTGCGACAATGCGTTGACTTTCGGCGAGTTCAACGTGACGACGGCAACGCCATCATCACGACGCTCAAGTACAACAATGTCGGACTTTTTGTCATCAGACATGATCAGGCTCCCACTCCGTGCAACATCTCGTCAGCTGCACTCCACGGATCGATCTGACGATCAATCACCTGCTGTTGAATGTCTTCCCAACGCTCTCCAGTGCACAACTCGCGTGCACGCAACTCGAGCCGTCGGGCAACAATTTCACGCAGTTCTTCACGCAAACGAAATTCACGCCGTGTTTGCAGGACGTTATTTGCTTCAATGAAACTGCGGTGTTCGCAAATGGCGTTCCATAATTCGGTCACGCCTTCTCCGGTTGTGCCGACCGTTGGAATGATCAATGGATGCCAGTCGTCGGGCGCAAGATCGGTCAACTCGAGCATCTGTTCGATGTCACGTCGAGTTTCATCAGCACCCTTGCGATCTGCTTTGTTAATCACGAACACATCGGCGATCTCCATAAGACCTGCTTTGTTCGCCTGAACGGAGTCGCCCCATCCGGGATTCAACACAACAACGGTGGTGTCTGCCTTGCCAGCAATTTCGACTTCCACCTGTCCGACTCCCACGGTCTCAACGAGGATCCACTCTCTCCCCACTGCATCAAGCAAGCGAATGGCCTCAGGTGTTGACAATGACAGACCGCCGAGATGACCACGAGTTGCCATCGAACGAATGAACACGCCGGGGTCTGTTGCATGATCTTGCATACGCACGCGGTCACCAAGAATTGCACCGCCGGTAAATGGCGATGATGGGTCGATTGCGAGTACGGCAATTTCCATTTCAAGTGAACGCAAGTGCTTGATAAGAGCACTTGTTAGCGTGCTCTTACCAGCGCCGGGCGCACCTGTAATACCAACGGTGTATCCATGACCCGAGTGCTTATAGGCCATGCGGCCCACTTCGCGCGCTGTTGCATCGCCACGTTCAAGGAGCGACAAGACCCGCGCCAACGCACCACGATCACCATTACGTGCGGCTTCAAAAAGTTCCGCGGGACTGAGATTGCGGCGACTCATTTAGGCAACCTGCACCACTGCGGTCACACCATCGATGCGGTCTTTCATAATCCGCTCAATGCCCGCCTTCATCGTCTGGTCAGATGCGGGGCACGTCGTACAAGCCCCAACAAGTTCCACACTGACAACGCCGGTCTCCTCGTCGACGTTATGCAACACGATGTCTCCACCGTCGGCCTGAAGGGCCGGGCGAATCACTTCGATTGTTTCTTCTACTTGTTGTCGCATTGACACTGTTTTTACTCCGCTGTGTTTCCTGACACGATACCTACCAACCCTCGTGACTGCCCCGTCCGGTGGTCACAGACCTACGCTTGGGTCATGATCGGGCATCAAGGCGGCTGGGATGAAATTCTCTATATCGCCGGTCCCGCGCTACTCATCAGTGGGTTGCTGTGGATTGCCCATCGTCGAGCAAATCGCCTACGAGACGCGGCTGATAACGCCGCCGAGAGCAGCGAGACGACCTACTAAATCGTCATATCCGCGATCAATGTGGTGCACATCATGAATTTCAGTCATTCCGCGTGCGCTTAAACCCGCAACGACCAATGCCGCGCCAGCGCGAATGTCTGGTGCTGAGACAACTGCGCCAGTGAGATGCTTCACACCGCGAACAACCGCATGATGGCCATCAATTGTGATATCGGCACCGAGTTTGCGTAGTTCTTCGATGTAGCGAAATCGGCCGGGATATAAGTTTTCCGTGACGATCCCAGTCGCGTCTGCGATTGACAACATCGCAACGAGAAGTGGTTTGTAGTCGGTGGCAACTCCGGGAAACGGAAGTGTTGCTACATCAATTGAGTGCATTCGTTCACTACTGGTGACACGGATACCTTCGGTGTCGGGAACAATCGTTAATCCCATATCGGCATACCGCGACAACAACATTTCCATGTGTGCTGGCACACCGCGACGAACAAACACATCACCACCACACATGGCGACGGCCGACATGTACGTGGCTGCCTGTACTCGATCAGTCACCACTTCATGAGCAACCGACACGAGGGAATCACGCTCAACTCCTGTCACGGTAATGACCGATGTTCCTGCACCAGAGATGCGCGCCCCCATCGACGACAGAAACGTACAGAGATCCACAATCTCAGGCTCGCGAGCAGCGTTACGAATCGTTGTGATGCCGTCGGCGAGAACCGCCGCAGTGAGAATATTTTCGGTGGCACCCACACTTGGGAATTCAAGTGTGATGTCGGCGCCATGTAGGCGATCACAATTTCCAAACACTGTGTTGTCTTCAATGTCGAACACTGCGCCCATCGCCTCGAGACCGCGTAGGTGCATGTCGATTGGACGACCACCGAAATCATCTCCACCTGGCAGAGCAATGGTGACTTCTCCAAAACGACCAAGTAGTGGTCCAACAACATTGACAGATGCACGAATGCGATCTGCCAACTCAAATGGTGCAAACGGAGTGATCAGCCGATTGTTATGAATGTGCAGTCGTTGGCCAACTTCACCAGAGGCCGGATCCACGTAATCAGTGCGTAACCCCAATGCCACAAGCAGATCCGCCATGATGTCAACATCAGCAATAACTGGAACATTGCTCAATACGGTTGTTCCGTCTGCAAGAAGAGCAGCAGCCATTAATTTCAAAACAGAATTTTTTGCGCCAGGAACAATGACTTCACCAGACAATGGCCCGCTATGCGATGCGACGATCACCTCTTTTGCCACCGCCACATCTGCGGGCACTGCGTTGGGGGCATCAGTCATCTCGTAAGTATGCTCCCATAGTGCCCCGCGCAGAAATTGGAATTACACAACGAATTCTTGCGCCTGCAACTCGGGCTTTGCGACCACCAGAGAGTCTCTCCGATCTCCAACGTCGATTGTTGTTTCTGCTGGCTCTTGTGTCCTTGTCCTCTGCGTTTATCAATACTTTGTTCACTCAAACGGTGGTATACGCCGCAAAAGAATTTGATATCACCAACTTTCAACAAGGCCTTGCCGCCGCGATTGTGCGCTGGGGAATTGTGATTTCCATCCCACTTGTTGCGCTGGCCGACAAGCGTGGCCGACGAACGATGATGATCGTTCTGGCATGGGTAGCACCCCTTGCCACTTCTCTTGGTGCGCTATCGCCGAATTTTTCTTTTCTTGTTGCAACCCAGACCATTGGACGCCCTCTTGGTCTCACGCTCGATGTCCTCATTGCAGTAGTTCTCATTGAGGAAATGCCCCGCGACAAGCGCGCCTACTCCACTGGAGTGCTCGCAATAGTGAGCGGCATTGGTGCCGGAATTGCTGTTGCGACACTTCCTTTTGCCGACATCGCCGAATGGTCGTGGCGACTCAGTTACATCACTCCGTTGGTGTGGATTCCCGTTGCGTTATATCTCAAAAAACACTTGCCAGAAACCAAACGCTTTAGCGAACGCGTTGGTCATGCAGTGGTCAACAAAAAGCTTGATAAAAACCGTTTAATCAATGTGTGCACTGTGGTCTTTCTCACCAACATCTTCATTGCCAGCGTGTCGATTTTTCAGAACCGCTATCTCGATGACGTGCGTGGATACTCCGCGTTTGCCGTAGCGTTATTTACCGCCGCAACATCTGTTCCCGCTGTGATTGGTCTCGTCATCGGTGGTCGCATTGCAGACGCACGTGGCCGACGCATATTGGCTTCAACAATGGTTCCCCTCGGCGCAATGCTCTTCACCTTGTCATTCACATTTGAATCAGCCGCTATGTGGGTCACTGCAATTGGCGGAGGGATTGCACTTGCATTTTCCTACCCTGCTCTTGCTGTGTACCGCGGAGAGCTGTTCCCTACTTCGCGGCGAAGCCTCGCGGGTGGTCTCATCATGACCTCTGCACTCATTGGCGGCAGCATCGGTCTTATTGCCACTGGTCAATTAGTCGACGGTGATTTGTCGTATGGTCAGGCAATCACCATCATGGCAATCGGACCGCTCATCGCATCAATACTTGTGTACGTGAAATTTCCTGAAACTGCAGGAATGGAGCTTGAAGAAATTAATACAGGCGATCGCATTAGCGATGATCCGCTCTTAGAACGCGGTGTCTAACCACGTCTTTACGATTGCCCCAATTACTTCATCACAGCCTTTGAGATCGTGGCCTGTACTTCCAATGAAGTGCGCTGAGTGCTCACCAACGAGCAACTCCATGGCTGATGTGAGTTCTTGAGGAGTCCCAAAAGTGTCACGTGCTCCACTGACCCACAGACTCGGCACCGACACATTCACGAGATGCTCGGTGCGCAACTTTTCTGGCTTGCCTGGTGGATGTAACGGATATGAAAGAAGAACAAGGCCCGCCACCTGCACAGGGTCATCAGAGTCTGCAACCACCATCGAGCACATTCGTCCCCCCATTGACCGCCCGCCAATCAGCACCCGAGAGGGAATGGTGCCCCACTCTGCAGTGACGCGCCGCACCTCATCGCGTACACACTGCAACAACACGGGTGCACGATCGGGCATCTTCTTACCTGCTTGTCGATAAGGAAAATTGATACGAGCAACCGGCAGTGGTGCAAGGACTTCTTCTAATACAAGAAACGACGAGTGGTTGCGATCGCTTCCAGCACCGTGAAAAAGAATGACACCATCAACAGGCACGCGTAGTTTGCCTCTCTCTATTCATCGCCACCCACCAATCATTACAAAGTGGCAAGCAACACCCTGCGTGCTTCAGTGATGTCTTCGATTGCCTTGCTTGCATTCTTCTGACTGCCACCGTGGTCCGGGTGCACTCTCCGCAAACTGTCGCGATACCGAGCCATGATCTCTTTTTTTGAAAGCTTCGTCGTGCCGCCCGGAAAACCAAGAATGTCAAGAGCCCATGCACGTGGATCGGTAATGGCACTCACCGATGACGCACTGTGCCCCGCGAGATACGACACAAATGATGGTCCTAATGGTCCCCGCCATGTCAGAGCGCGCCGCATCATCGCAATCAAATTGTGACGGAGATGAACATCTAGCCGCTCAAGTGCGTACAGAGAACCCAACACTTGCTGAAGTGGAGTTCCCACCGAATTGAATTCGAATGAAAAACTCTCGTCGGTTGCAAGCATGCGATGTGTGCTCAGAGCAAGACCATGGCGATCCACTTGAAACCGATGACGAAGTCGGGGCTGAACGATGCGCGCACCGCGATCGATCTCACCGAGTAAACGTTGCACGTCAATGATTTCGTCTTCATCAAGGTCGCGCACATGATTGGCTATCACACCACCAAGCAACAATCCACCAAAACCTGGCAGGGGGTCAACGGGTAAATACAGGTGACCGAGTGCGATACGTCGAGTGGGGGCAATCGGACGCGAGTGCCACACCTCCAACTCGGCTAACAGCATGAATAGTGACGCTACAGAGCTCCGAGGAAGTTATGGCAGGAAACCACGAAGGAACTCTTCAGTACGGGTGTATTCGAATTCTTGATTCTTCACATCATGAAATCCGTGTCCTTCGCCCTCCATCACATACAGGGTGACGTCGCCGCCGACTGATGTCACAGCATCACGCAATGTCATTGATTGCTGAAGGGGCACCACCGTGTCGCAGTCACCATGAAAAATCAGAATCGGAACCGCGGCGAGTTCGTGCGGGTGATGGTGAGGCGATCGCTCGTCCCACAATGAATCATTCAGATCCGTGGCGCCCACCAACGTGGGAACGTAATGCGCCTCAAAGGGGTCTTCTGTCTGAGCAAGCGCCCGTAGATCTACCACTGGATACGACACCACCACACCAGCAGCAATAGGTGCTGAGTCATCCGGTACACAAGAGGCGACAACTGCGTTCAGTACGGCAAGTGCACCGGCGCTCGCACCAATGAGCACAGTGTGGTGGGGGCTGTATCCGTGTGTTTGCTGCACATACCGCGTGGCTTCCACGACATCGTGAGCGTCTGCACCGCCCCACTCACCGTGTAGACGTTGCTGAAATGCTCGCCCATAACCAGTGGTACCTCGATAATCGATAACAGCAACGGTGAACCCGCGCGAAAGCCAATATGCATGACGTGGCATAAACGCCACTTGCCATTGATCAGTGGGGCCACCGTGTGCCCACGACAGCAAAGCTCCATTGGGAGATTTCGGCACATACAACCGCACCACAACATCAGAATGAGGAACGCGGAGAACTGTTGGTTCGACAAGTTCATCTCGCACGTCATCGTCATGCCAACGCAGATCGCCGGCGAATGCAATTGTTTTCTTAGTGGGGGCCATTGCTTGTGGCATCAAGAGAGACGACATGTTGTAAGCCACTACTTCGGGTGCGGTGCGCGCTCCCGAGCGAATCGCTGCAAGAGTGTTTCCCTCCCACGACACACATCCATGCACTGCTTTACCCACCATGAAAGGCGCACCGGCATTGCCCAGTGCGCGCACCCACAATGATCCAAATCCATCTTCGTTTCGTGTGTACGCCACCATTGATGCATCGGAGTTAAAGCACCATGACCTCGAACCTGGACCCCACGTGGGTCCGCCGTGTTCGCTGCTATCACTTATCACCGTTGTGTGTCCATCACGAACAATCGTGAGGTTTAACACTCCATTGGCATCACACAAATATCCCAATGCACGATTGTGTGATGCAACAAGAGGTTGTTGCACCGCCACATCGCGCGAGTCATACACCCCAGCAATGCGACTGTGTGTCCATGGCATGTGCGGCCTATTCCACGTGTGAAAAATTACTTCGCCATTCCATTCATCAAGATCCCACGCAAAATCGCCGTCATGATTGCGTACTTCTTGTGTCCACGCACCATTTTTTGATCTCTGCATAAACACAACGTCGTGCCAATCTCGAATTGCCCACGCTCCATCTCGTGTGCGAGACAACATGGGAGTAGAAAAAAATCCTTCGTCTGTGACGATGGTTGTATCCAACACTTCTGATGCCGTTGAATGCACACCAGAGACCGAGCACACAACCAGCCCGCCATCTCGCAATGCAACAATCACTTGCGCGCCGTCGTCGGACCAACTGTGCACTCCTCCCGACAAACCCCGCCCAGCTGCCGGCATCGGATCGACGAGCACATCGACGGTGCTACCGCTTGTCACATGCCACATTCGTAGGCACGATTTCTTTCCCTCGTCTGTGACCGTTGTGTGAACCCCCGAGATCCACACTCCGCCGGGGCGCACGCGGACATCGGTAATGTCGCCTCCGGATAAACACAGGTCAAGTGGCAGTGCGGGCACGCGCGCAGGCTAGCCACCGAAGTAGTTTGTGACCATGTCTCCGCATCTCCCCGACAGAAACCTTGCACTAGAGCTCGTACGAGTGACCGAATCAGCGGCCATGGCGGCCTCTCGCTGGGTGGGTCGTGGCGACAAGAATGGCGCCGACAAGGCTGCGGTGGATGCGATGCGCACGGTGCTGTCCACCGTCCCTATGACCGGAGTAGTCATCATCGGCGAGGGTGAAAAAGACGAGGCACCAATGCTCTACAACGGCGAGGTGGTTGGAGATGGCAGCAAACCCGACACCGATGTTGCTGTCGATCCCATCGACGGCACCACCCTCACATCGCTCGGACGCGGCAACGCCCTCTCGGTCATTGCAGTGTCAGAAAAAGACACCATGTTTGACCCAGGTCCATGCGTGTACATGGAAAAAATTGCCGTCGGACCAAGTGCCGCCGGAAATATCGACATCACAGCCTCTCCCACCCAGAACCTTCGATGGATTGCAAAAGCAAAGGGCGAACACGTTCGTGACCTCACCGTCATGATTCTTGATCGGGATCGCCACAAAGATTTGATCGCAGAGGTTCGCGCAACCGGTGCTCGCATCAAACTCATCAGCGACGGAGACATTTTTGCCGCGATTGCTGCTGCTTCGAATGAGGCGGGCGTCGATGTGCTGTTTGGCATTGGTGGCACGCCAGAGGGAGTCGTCTCTGCGGCCGCACTGAAGTGCATGGGCGGAGAAATTCAAGGACGCCTATGGCCACGCAACGACGAGGAGCGCAAAGCAGCTCTTGATCTTGGCTATGACCTCAACAAAGTGCTCACCACTGATGACTTGGTAAAGGGCGACAATTGCTTCTTTGCAGCTACTGGCATCACCGACGGTGAATTGCTGAAAGGTGTTCGTTACGAGCCCGGCGTTGTACACACACAAAGCCTGGTCATGCGTTCACGTAGCGGAACCGTGCGGACTATCGACGCAGCACACAAAATTGACAAACTTCAGAACTTGTCAGACGTTCCGTACTGACCTGTTACCTCGCCAGACAGTATTTAATGGCCGACGCGTTGTATTTAATGGCCGAGGCCAGGCAACCCGCCGGTGGCTGCGATGCGTGCATGCGCACGACGCAAGTCTGCTTCCACTTCTGCTGAGTGGTCCGTGCGCATCTGATCTTCTGCTCGTTCTTTAGCAGCACGTGCGCGTGTGACATCAATGTCTTCCGCAAGCTCTGCAGTGTCGCTCAAGATTGACACATGATCGGCGCCAACTTCGACAAACCCCAAGTGCACCGCAATGTCTTGAATACGCCCATCAGCGAGATACACACGGGTGTGGTTCTCTACAAGTGCGCCCAGGAACGCAGCGTGACCAGGAAGAAATGCGATTTCTCCGCCACCCATCGTTCGTGTGATCACCTGCGTTGCTTCTCCGGAGAAAAGCACACGCTCTGGTGATACAACTTCGACGCGCAATGTGCTGCCTGAGTCGGCCATTATGCGTTCTCCTGAAGAGCCTTTGCCTTCGCGAGCACTTGATCAACGCCGCCGACGTTCAAGAACGCCTGCTCTGGAACTTCGTCCAATTCGCCGTTAATCAATGCTTCGAATGATTCCACTGTTTCTTTTACTGGAACGTATTCACCAGATACACCGGTGAAGACCTCAGCAACATAGAACGGCTGGCTCAAGAAGCGCTGTACTTTACGTGCACGCGACACGGTGAGGCGGTCTTCTTCAGACAATTCGTCGAGACCAAGAATTGCAATGATGTCTTGCAGTTCCTTGTAACGCTGCAAGATTTCCTGCACACGACGAGCGATGTTGTAGTGGTGATCGCCAACGGTCTCTGGAGTGAGAATCGTTGATGTCGATGCAAGTGGGTCCACAGCTGGGTAGATACCAAGCGAAGCGATCTGACGTGACAATTCTGTTGTTGCGTCAAGGAAGGTGAACGTGGTGAATGGTGCTGGGTCGGTGTAGTCGTCAGCAGGTACATACACAGCTTGCAGCGACGTAATTGAACGACCGCGCGTCGATGTAATGCGTTCCTGCAATTGTCCCATTTCGTCAGCCAATGTTGGCTGGTAACCCACAGCTGAAGGCATACGACCAAGAAGCGTTGATACTTCAGATCCTGCCTGCACGAAACGGAAGATGTTGTCAACGAACAACAACACGTCTTGGTTTTGTACGTCACGGAAGTACTCAGCCATTGTGAGAGCTGACAGTGCAACGCGAAGACGCACGCCCGGTGGTTCGTCCATCTGACCAAACACCAATGCGGCTTTTTCGAATACGCCTGACTCTTCCATTTCAAGACGGAGGTCGGTTCCTTCACGTGTGCGCTCGCCCACGCCAGCAAACACCGACACACCGCCGTGCTTTGAGGCCACACGGTTGATCATCTCGGTGATCAACACGGTCTTGCCCACACCTGCACCACCGAACAATCCGATCTTTCCACCAGCGAGATACGGAGTGAGAAGGTCGATGACCTTAATGCCGGTTTCGAACATTCGAATTGAAGGCTCGAGGGTGTCGAATGCGGGAGCTGGACGGTGAATTTCCCAGCGCTCAACGTCTTCGAACTCTTTGGGATCGCCGTCGAGTACATCGCCCCACACGTTCCACACATGACCAAGGGTCTTGTTTCCTACTGGCACGGTGATGCCACGACCTGTGTTGCGCACTGGCGTGCCACGACGAAGTCCGTCTGTTGGCTTCATGCACACGGCGCGCACGCGACTGTCTCCCAAGTGCTGTGCAACTTCTGCAAGCACAACATTGGGCTGACCGTCGACCATGATCGTGAACTCGATCGCCATGTTCAACTCTGGCAGTTGACCGCGAGGGAACTCCACGTCGATCACGGGACCCGCGATTGCGACTACTCGCCCGTCTTGGTGTGTTTCTGTCATCGTCATTGCATTCTCCTGCTCAGACTCGGTCGCCAGTGGTGGACGCATTTACCAAAAACGGATCATCGTGGCGTTGTGATGATCCATCCTTGTCCGCAGACAACGCTTCAGCACCGCTGACGATCTCCATGATCTCAGTAGTGATGGCGTCCTGTCGGGCACGGTTCATGATGCGCGAAAGGTTCTTAATCAGTTCTTCAGCGTTGTCAGTTGCGGACTTCATCGCGCGCTGACGGAACGCATGTTCTGATGCTGCGGCATTTAGCAATGCTGCATAGACACGTGCTTCCACATAACGCGGGAGCAACGAGTCGAGAATTTGATCGGGGTCTGGCTCGAATTCGTAGTCACGACCCGATTCACTTTTTCCGTCGCCGCCTTCAACGACTTCAGAATCAAGTGGAACGAGTGGACGCAATACAACTTCTTGTGAACCAGCTGAAATAAAACGTGTGTACACGAGGACGACTTTGTCGACTTCACCCTTCAGGAATAAGTCAACGACGTACTCGCCAATTTCTTTTGCCGAGGAATACGGCGGGTTGTCGGTGAATCCGGTGAATGCATCAGAGATTGAATAGCCACGGAATCGGAAATACCCTTCAGCCTTACGGCCTACTGGCACAACCAAGTGTCCGGCACCCTTCAATGCATCAGCCTTGATTTCTGCTTCGGTAGCACGCAACACACCTGTGTTGTAGCCACCGCACAAACCACGGTCGGCAGCAATAGCGACATAACAAATTGTCTTGACCTGATCACGACCTGCGAGAAATGGCTTATCACTACCCGCACCACCGGCAGCAAGATCTCGCACCACTTCGGTGATGAGTTCGCTGTACGGCACGGCAGCACTCACGCGCTGCTGTGCTTTCACGATGCGCGACGCAGCAATCAACTCCATTGCACGAGTGATTTTCTTCGTCGCCTGCACTGAGCGGATACGCCCACGCAGAATTCGTTCCTGACCGCCTGCCACTTAGATCACTCCGTCGCGAGGGTCTTGTTGCTTTGGGCGTCGCCGATTTCTTCAGCTGCAACATCGGATGATCCTCGTGCTGCGATAGATGCTGAAGTAACAAACTGCGCCTTAAACGTGGTGATGATGTCGCCGAGGTCCGCTGGCACGTCGGCCTTTGGATCGGTGCGAAGCGCTGCCAGCATCGAGCTATGGCGGCTACGGCAATACTCCAATAATTCAGTTTCGAAACGACGCACATCTGCAACTGGCAGATCGTCAAGGTGTCCCTTGGTGCCAGCAAAAATTGCTACCACTTGTTCCTCAACTGGCATTGGGCTGTTGAGTGGCTGCTTCAACAACTCGACCAAACGGTAACCGCGCTCGAGCTGTGCCTTCGACACCGCGTCAAGTTCTGAACCAAACGTTGCGAATGCTTCAAGCTCGCGGAATTGCGCGAGGTCAAGTTTCAACGTGCCGGACACGCTCTTCATCGCCTTGGTTTGTGCAGCGCCACCGACGCGCGATACCGAAATACCCACGTCAACAGCGGGACGCACACCCGACTTGAACAAGTTGTCTTGCAAGTACACCTGACCATCGGTAATTGAAATCACGTTGGTGGGAATGTATGCGGACACGTCGCCAGCTTTTGTCTCAATCACTGGAAGTGCAGTAAGTGAACCAGCGCCATTTGCGTCGCTCAACTTCGCGGCACGTTCCAATAAACGGCTGTGCAAGTAGAAGACGTCACCTGGGTATGCCTCACGACCTGGTGGACGACGTAGGAGCAGCGACATCTGGCGGTATGCCTCGGCTTGCTTTGACAAGTCGTCGTACACCACGAGAGCGTGTTCGCCGTTTTCCATCCAGTGCTGACCGAGTGCACAACCTGCATACGGTGCCAAGTACTTAAAGGGTGCGGGGTCTGACGCAGGAGCCGCAACAATCACGGTGTACTCCAAAGCGCCAAGCTGTCGCAATGTCTCTACTGTTTGAGCAATTGTCGAACCCTTTTGACCAATGGCGACGTAGATGCACTTCACACCAAGACCACGCTGGTTAATGATGGTGTCGATTGCGATCGTTGTCTTACCGGTCTTACGGTCACCAATGATCAACTCGCGCTGACCACGACCAATTGGGGTCATTGCGTCAACAGATTTGATACCGGTCTGCAGTGGCTCATGCACTGGCTTACGACCCATGATGCCTGGTGCCTGAACCTCAACGCGACGAGAAATTGCGCCAACAATGTCGCCCTTACCGTCGATTGGTTCACCGAGTGCATTAATGACGCGACCGAGCATTGCGTCACCAACTGGCACCGACAAAATACGTCCGGTTGCCTTTACTGGTTCGCCTTCTTCGATGCTGTCTGCATCACCAAGAATTACCGCACCAATGCTTGATTCATCGAGGTTCAATGCGAGGCCAATGACGCCGCCTTCAAATTCAAGCAACTCGTTTACTGCACAGTCGGGCAAACCCGACACGCGTGCAATACCGTCACCGACTTCAGTAACGCGACCAACGGTACGTGCCTCGAGTGATGGCGTGTAGCCCTCGAGACTGCGAGTAATCGCAGACGCAATATCGCTGGCGGAAATTGTGAGATCTGCCATGTCTTTCCTTCTTTACTTTCGCGTTCTCTTACAACCGGCTCTTCAGCTGGTCGAGTCGACTACGGACACTGCCGTCGATCACCGTGTCGCCAACAGTGGCAACAATGCCACCGAGGACTGACGGATCTACAACGACTTTGAGATTGATTTGTTTGCCGGTTTTCTTCACCAGTGCAGCTGCAAGACGACTCTGCTGGTCATCTGACAATGCGACTGCTGTGCGAACCACGGCTACTTCTTTGTTATCGGCGCTAGATGCGCGATTGACGATTGCATCAACGATTGCTGGAAGATCGCGTCCGCGACCATTTCCAATGATGAACGAAACAATCTGCGTGGTGGTATTGGAAGCTTTTCCACCAAGCAACTGCTCAACAACTCCTTGACGTCGCTCGATTGGCAACGATTCATCATTCAGCGTTGATCGCAATTGATCATTTGTTTCAAACACTCGTGCGACGCGATACAACTCGTCTTCCACGACAGCAAGATTTCCTTCTGCTGCTGCGATGTCTACGAGAGCGCGTGCGTAACTATCGACTGTTGAACTCATTATGCACCCACCTTGCTGATGAAGTCTTCAATAAGACCTTGCTTGGTTCCGTCATCAAGAGCAGACGACACTGCGCGTTCGGCAGCAACGCTTGACAAGCGAGCAATCTCGGAGCGCAACTCGTCACTGCTACGTGATGTAGCAGCAGCAATATCGGCTTCGGCTTTTACTTGCATGTCACGCATTTCGGTTTCGATGCGTGCACGACCTTCTTGCAACAACTTCGCAGCTTGAGCATCGGCTTCAGCAAGAATGCGCGCGCGTTCTGCTTCGATGTCGCCAAGCGCGCTGCGAATCCGAGTTGCCTCTTCCTCTGCATCGCGACGTGCACCGGCTGACTTATCTAGTTCGTTCTGAATGCGCTCGGTACGTGCAGCCAAACCTTTCTTGATGAGAGGTCCGGCGAACTTCCACAACAAGCCAAAAATGATCAGTGATGCCAAACCGCCGTAGACGTACTCAGCTTGTTCCGGAAGGATCCACGAAATGGACTGCGATGGGTCTTCAGCACCCAGGAGAGATGTAATGAATGAACTCATCGCGATCCTGCGCTTTCCATAGCTGCTGCCACTGCTTGTTGCACTGCTGCGGCATCGGGTGCGCGGCCAGCTGCAATTTCTGCTGCTTTTGCGGCCACTGTTCCGACTGCGCTCGATACTTGACCACGTGCTGCTTCGCGAGCAGAGGCATTCGCTGCATCTGCTTCGTTGCGGCGCTGTGCAATCACTGCATTGACTTCTGCCAACTTGGCTTGACGCTCAGCATCAAGTTGTGCGCGAGCAGCATCAATACGAGCGGCTGCCTCTGCACGAATAGATGCAACGGCTTGCTCGTAGTTGACGACGTCTTGGCGTGCATCAGCTTTGATTCGGTCGGCACTTTCGAAGTCGTCACGAATTCCCGCATAGCGAGAATCCATCCCCTTCTTCAGCTTGGGGAACAAGAAGTACCGCATGAGAACGAGGAGTACCAAAAAGGACCCCGCGCCCCACAGCAATTCTTTTGTTTCTGGTGCGATCGGGTTGGGACCCATGTCCACTTCTTCACCGGGTGCCGCTTCTGCTGAAACGAGACCTTGCGGTGACTGAAGATGAACCTGAATCGTGTTTCCCGATTGTGTGACTACTGCAGTCAGCATGTCAACTCCTGGACTCCGACGTATCGGAGGTTGAAAACGGACTAGAGCTCAAAAACGACTTTCCCAGTTGGGCTTAGGCGAACTTGAGAAGAATGAAGACCACGAAACCGATAAGCGCGAGCGCTTCGGTAAAGGCGATTCCGAGGAACATCGTGGTACGAACCATGCCTGCGGACTCTGGCTGACGTGCCATTGCCTCTACGGCCTTTCCGACGAGGAATCCAATTCCAAGTCCAGGTCCGAGGGTTGCAAGACCGTAGGCATAACCTGCGGAGGCTGCAGCCTCGATGTTCTTCAAATCTGCAGGCGTTAATGGCGCCTCCGTGCCAGCTGCGGCTGCGGCGATTCGTGCAATTGCTTCCATTGTGTTTTTCTCCTAGGTGGTAAGTGTTGTTGGGAGATCTTTGTTGTTAGTGATCCGGATGTGCTGCGCCACCGATGTAGACAGCCGCCAAGATCACAAAGATGTAGGCCTGAAGGAATGCAACCAAAACTTCAAACGCTGTCAAGAAGACAAGCATGAAGAAAGGAAGAATTCCGAACGGGATAAGAATTTTGTCTTTCGCTTGAAACAGTGCTTGTGACAACAAAGCGAATGTCACGAGAAGAATGTGTCCAGCGAGCATGTTGGCAAAGAGACGCACTGCCAATGAGAACGGACGAACGAGGAAAACAGAGATCAACTCGATCGGCGTAATGAGAACGTACAAAGCCTTTGGAACTCCAGGCGGAAACAACACGCTCTTTAAGTATCCGCCAACACCTTGATGCTTAATACCTGTTGCGTTAAAGACAACCCACACAAGAAGTGCAAGGAACATTGGGATTGCCATACGTGCGGTTGCAGGCATTTGAATAATCGGAATGATGCCGGGAACGTTGCTTAAGTAAATGAACATGAACAACGACAACAAGAACGGTGTCCATGGAAGTCCTTCGCGTCCCATTGTCTGCATGATCACGCCGTTCTCAATGAACTCGACAATGATCTCTGCAAGGTTGCGTGAACCCTTTGGTGCTTGATTTGCAGGTTGACGTGATGCAACCAAAAACAAAATCGAACTGATCAACGTTGCAGCAATAACGATGATTGCAATCTTGTTGAATCCGGGAAACACATCCCGCCAGCGCAGGATTTCGTTAATCGGTGGAAATGTTAGAGCGAACACTGTTTCTCAGTTCCTTCAGGTACTCGTTCCGGACGGCTACTCATTCTTGCGCATTGGGCTTCAATCCAGGAAATGCAAGCGACGCCGCGACGTATTTCATTTCCCAGAAAAGGAGTCCAAGGTGGGTGACAATGATGGTTATCCCCAGGGCTGTCAGGTCGATCCACGACGCATCTCGCACCACGATGATCGCGGTGGCGATGAGCCCCAGACGCAATAGATAGCCAAAGAGAATCGCTCCCATCATCAACCCAAGGGAGATGGGGGCTGTCACAGCGACTAAAGCGCTGGCCAGCAGAAAGTTCAAAAGCACAAGCCCGATGGCGAATGCGACCGATGACACACCGTCCATGCCCCAAATAATCCCGCCAAGAACGAGAAGAAACGGAGCAGCGATGAGACCGCGTTTGACGAGATCGCGCGAGACGGCAACTTCTGGAGCCTCGCCCCGGGACGCCGAGGCAAAAGGTGACGGTGGCTTCTCGTTCATTGAGCGCCTTCTGCCTCGGAGACATTTCCGTGATTCTCACGAGCAGGTGCCTTGGCATGATTGCGACGATCGTCTTCCAACTTCTTCATCTTGTCGGTGTAGGCGTAGTACGTGCGCGCTCCGATACCCGCAGCGGCGAACAGGCTCATTGCAATCATGAAAACGGGGCGTGTATCAAGCCAAATGTCGAGACCAAAACCGATAAGGAAAAACACCAATAGTCCACCAGCAATCTCAGCGCCATTTGAAACTGCCGAACCGGGTCGCATGTCAGGGCGCGAAGACGGAATGAGTTTTGATGACAACGGTTGTCGCACGATGAGCTGGCCTATTTTTCGTACTAACGATTGAACTCGCTAGTGGTCTTGCTTGTGAACCGAATAACAACCTAGGCGACCTATTGCAACGAGCACAAGACGAATGCCCGAATTCACATCTGACATCTCGTCGCATGCATGCCGTATGTGTGCCTTAAGCGTCAGTTTCCTGGGTCACCGACACTGGTTCTGGCTCTTGGGTGGGCGGCACTGGTCGTTTCAGGTCAGGATGCAACACCGTGTACAGAAACAGCACGAGTGCGATGAGGCCAAACGGCGCAAGGGTGCTCGCACTTGGATAGAACACCGGATACAACACAAACCCTGACAGCAATGCGGTCCACAACCACAAGATGGCCACTGCCCTACGCGGGCCATGCCCCAAATTGATCAATCTGTGATGCAGGTGTCCTTTATCCGCTGTGGCAAAACCCTGACGTTTACGTACGCGACGCAAAATCGCGAACACCACATCAAAAATGGGCACACCCAAAATGATGAGCGGAATAAACAACGGTGCCAAGAAGAAATACGTCTGACTACTAGCCGACTGCGACGGATCAGTGCGACCACCGACCACAGTCGTGGAAATCGCCATCAATAAGCCCAAGAGATACGAACCACCGTCCCCCATGAAGATGCTCGCTCGATTGAAATTAAACGGCAGAAAACCGACACAAACGCCGACGGTAATAATCGCAATTAACGGACCAATGTTTGGTTCCACCAATTTACCTTCGTTCGACAAATAGAAACTGTAAATAAAAAAAGAAAACGATGCAATGGCAACTATTCCGGCAGCCAAACCATCAAGGCCGTCGATGAGATTTACCGACTGTGTCATGACAAGTAGCCACAACACCGTGAACATCGGAATCCAATCATTTCCAAGTTGAAACACGTCTAGGAATGGAACGCGAAAATAAAACATGGTGATACCGAAATACACCATCACCAATGCTGTAGCGATAATTCCCACAACACGCGCAGGTGCAGAGAGGTTTTTTAAGTCATCCCATGTACCGACCACGAGAATCAACGTTGCAGCAATAAACACGCCAAGAGGTTCGCTGTTGTCATCAAACACGAATGAGAACTGATCCATCTGCCACGCAACTACAAGCGAGACAATCACCCCTATGTACATAGCAACGCCACCAATGTTTGGGGTGGGCACGCTGTGCACCGTGCGTTCGTTTGGCATTGCGAGCCAGTGGCGTTGACGCGCGATCGCGCGAACCACGGGTGTGGTCAACGTGGTCACAGCTGTGGCAACAATGCCAACAATGATGTACGCGCCGAGATCGACCATGCGGTTGAGCCTATTTCACCGCACGTGTGCGGTCAGTGAGCGTTTGGATATACAGGGAACCGTCCGCACAACGCAGCAACTCGCTGACGAATATCAGCAACTGCTTGTTCATCGTTTCGATTGCGCAGTGTCTCTGCGATCAATGAAGCGATTTCAGACATTTCTGCTTCTTTCATCCCTTGTGTGGTCACAGCCGGAGTACCCACGCGCACACCAGACGTCACAAATGGGCTCCGCGGATCATTTGGCACAGTGTTTTTATTCAGTGTGATTCCGGCCTGATCGAGAACCAACTGTGCTTCTTTACCAGTGCAATCAGCGTCAAAGGGGCGGAGGTCAACAACCATCAGGTGATTGTCCGTACCGCCACTCACTAAACGGAAACCATGTTTTGCAAGAGCTTCAGCCAGCGCAGAAGCGTTGCGTACGACCTGTTGTGCGTACTCCTTGAAAGAAGGATCCAGCGCTTCACGGAATGCCACAGCTTTTGCAGCGATGTGATTTTCAAGTGGACCACCCTGGCTACCGGGGAACACTGCTTTATCGATTACCTGGGCATGCTCGGCCTTGCACAAAATGCAGCCACCACGAGGTCCACGCAATGTTTTATGCGTGGTGAAAGTAACAACATCTGCATATGGAACCGGATTGGGGTGTGCACCACCGGCCACGAGTCCGGCGAGGTGTGCGATGTCGAACATCAACAACGCACCCACTTCATCTGCAATTGCTCGGAATGGCTCTGGATCAAGACGGCGCGGATAGCTCGTTGTGCCAGCCACGATCATTTTTGGTTTGTGTTCGCGTGCTAACTCACGCACTTCGTCAAAAGAGATGCGCTCATCGTTTGGAGTCACTTTGTAGTTAACAAAGTTGTACAAAATTCCACTGGCGTTCACCGGCGATCCGTGAGTGAGGTGACCACCGTGATCAAGGCTGAGACCAAGAACTGTGTCGCCGGGGTTCAACAGTCCGAGATACACAGACATGTTTGCACTGGCACCAGAGTGAGGCTGCACGTTCGCGTGATCTGCACCAAAAAGCTTCTTTACTCGTTCAATCGCTAGTGCCTCGACACCATCAACAAATTCATTACCGCCGTAATAACGTTTTCCGGGATATCCCTCACTGTATTTATTAGTGAGTACCGAACCGGTCGCACACATCACCGCAGGAGACGTGAAGTTCTCGCTAGCAATTAGCTGCAATCCGTTATTTTGACGAACTCGCTCTTTTTCGATCAGATCAAATACTTCTGTATCAACGCTGTTTTGAAGTGGCCAAGGCATAGTTATCGCTCCTCGCGTTCGATCTCTGCAAGTTGGTCGACACGACGTTCGTGACGACCACCTTCAAATGGTGTGGCTAAAAATGTGTCGAGAATTTCTTCTGCCAACCCAACACCAACAACTCGTGCACCCATTGACAACACATTTGCATTGTTATGTGCCCGCGCCATCTTCGCGGTGTAGAGACAGTTACATAGTGCAGCACGCACGCCACGCACCTTGTTGGCTGCTAGTTGCTCGCCTTGTCCGCTACCTCCAAGAACGATGCCCAGATCTGCTTTGCCGTCACGAACCGCACGCCCCACCGCTGCACAAATTGGTGGATAGTCACAACTTTCGGTGCTGTTCGTACCAAAGTCGTCCACGTCGTGTCCCTGACCACGTAGCCGCTCAATGAGATGTTGTTTTAGTTCGTAGCCAGCGTGGTCTGCGCCAATTGCAATTCGAGACATCGCCTTGAGCGTAGTTGCCACGGCGCGGGGAACGCCTAGCGTTAGCGCATGGCTCTCGACCCACGCACCCCCGTCATCATCGGTACCGGCCAAATACTCCAGCGCACCGATTCCCCCACCGACGCCATGGATCCCGTCGCGATGATGGTGGAGGCAATTCGCGCCGCATCAAGTGACGCAGGTCTCTCTTCGGTGCCGAACCCCGATGCAATCCGCGTCGTGGGGCTACTGGCATGGAACTACGGAAACCCTGCGCACTTCATTGCCAAAGATCTTGGGGTATCACCAAAAGAATTAGGACTGTCGGGCATGGGCGGCAACACGCCTCAGACTCTCGTCAACAAAGCGTCGGTCGAAATCTCTGAGGGCAAATCAGACATTGTGATTTTGACGGGAGGTGAAACAACTCGCACCCGCGCCAAGGCAAAGAAAGCTGACATTGACTTGAATTGGCGCAAGACCGACATCGCTCCAACAATGGTCACCGAAGAGATGGACATGGTCCATCCGATTGAGTTTGAACGCAAGATCTATATGCCTATTCAGGTGTACCCCATGTTTGAAACGGCACTTCGCGCAAAAGCCAACCGTTCAATTAACGACCATCAAGTGCACATCAGTGAACTCTGGTCGCGATTCAGCCAAGTGGCCGCAGGCAATCCAAACGCGTGGTCGCGCCAAGCGCGCACGGCTGAGGAAATTCGCACAGTGTCACCAAATAACCGCATGGTCGGTTTCCCGTATCTCAAGCTGATGAATTCCAACAACGATGTCGACATGTCGGCCGCGATCATCATCTGCTCGGCAGAAAAAGCACAGGCACTTGGAGTTCCTCGCGATCGTTGGGTGTTTCCACAATCTGGTACGGATACTCACGAACATAACTTCGTATCGAATCGCCATCACTTCTACAAAACACCAGCAATTGAAATCGGCGGTGCACGCGCACTTCAACTTGCTGATGTATCAATGTCTGACATTTCTATTGTGGATTTGTATTCGTGTTTCCCATCAGCAGTGCAACTTGGTGCACAGTCATTGGGGCTCGACATCACATCACAGCTCACGCGCACGGGGGGTCTGCCATTTGCTGGTGGTCCATGGAACAACTACGTGATGCACGCCATCGCAACAGTTGTGAATGACTTGCGCGAAAAGCCACAGGAAAAAGCTTTCGTGTGGGCCAACGGTGGATACACCACGAAGCATGCATTTGGTGTGTACGCAACGGAACCACCAAAGGGTGGATTCAAATTCGCCTATCCACAAGACGAAGTGGATGCCTTGCCGCGTCGCGATGTGGCAACAGCTGGAGATGCTGCCGGTAGCGCGACGGTAGAAGCGTATTCAGTGATGCACCACCGCGATGGACATCCAGAAATTGCCCACGTGGCATGTCTATTGCCAGATGGTCGTCGCGCATGGGGCGAAACAACCGACGCTTCTGTCATGACATCAATGTGTGAAAAAGAATGGGTGGGCACTTCGGTCACTCTTGATGCCCAAGGTGTGCTGCACGCATAATGACTTTGGCATCCGACTCATTTCCCCGTCAATACGCGCGTACACAACGCCTCACACTTGGTGAGCCACGCACGTTCTCGGTGTCGCCAGATGGATCACAAATAGTTTTTGTACGCACGGCGTCGGGAGATGATCCTGTGAACCAGTTGTGGCTCTACAACGTCGCTACTCAGAATGAAGAGTTACTTCTTGACCCTCGTCAACTCGGTGCCGATTTGTCGTCGATGACAGACGAGGAAAAACGTCGACGTGAACGTGCCCGTGAAGGCGCTGGCGGAATTGTCACGTACTCAATAGATACAGATCTGAACACAATTGCCACGGTTGTAGGAGGCGCACTTGTCCTTGTAGATGTCGCGTCAAAAACCGTGACTCTTCCAAACATTGCAGTGGGAATTTTCGATGCACGATTGTCGCCCAACGGATCGCATATTGCATATGCACGTGGCTCGTCTCTGCATGTGTGTAGTCGCGACGGAGTCGAAACAACTCTCGCCTCAGACAATGACCCCAACGTCTCGTGGGGAACGGCTGAATTCATTGCGGCTGAAGAAATGGGTCGACAACGAGGTTTTTGGTGGTCACCCGATGGCAGACACATTGCTACGACGCGCGTAGATGTGAGTCCCATTCCCACGTGGCACATTGCAGATGCAGCGCATCCGGAATCTGTCCCCCGCTCACATCGTTATCCGGCAGCGGGCACGCACAACGCTCTCGTATCGCTGCATATCATCGATATTGCAGACGTGACTCGCGTTGAAGTTGCACTGCCTGGCGAATGGGAATATCTCAACTCTGTGTCGTGGTCATCTTCAGGCCTTATTGCCCAAACACAGACTCGGGATCAACGTGAAGTCACCGTGTATTCCGTTGATACACACACGGGAACATGTTCTGAGTTATTAAACGATGTTGATCATGCCTGGATTGAACTAGTTCCAGGCGTTCCCGTGCTGTCGACCAATGGAGACCTGGTGACATGCCAAGAACGAGATGGGGCGCGACGTTTGTATGTAGGTGGTCGCCTAGTAACACCACCCACTCTTCAGGTGCGCTCAATAATTTCAGTTACTGACGACATCACCTTCATTGCGAACGACATCAACACACCTTGGGTACACCGCGTCATGCGTTATGCAATTCATTCGAACGAGTTGTCACACATCACAAATGAAACATTTGACGGAATTGCCTCGGGTGTCTCGGCCGGCGGAACAACAGTGTTACGTACGTCAACGCTGCAACAATCACGCGCAACGTTTTCTGTTCACCGTTCTTCCACCTCTACACAGATCGCATCGTTTGCAGAAGAGCCACTCGTATCGCCGAATGTGACAATCCACACGGTTGGTCGCCGACACATACCAGTTGCAGTAGTGATGCCGCGGAATCACCCGAACACGGAAAACTCGTCCTCGCAATTACCGGTGTTATTTGATCCGTACGGCGGACCTCATGCCCAACGTGTGCTTGCTTCGTCAGCGGCATACCTATCGTCACAGTGGTTTGCAGATCAAGGTTTTTGTGTGGTTATCGCAGATAATCGCGGAACACCTGGCAAAGGCTCTGTGTATGAACGCGCTGTATTGCATGATCTTGCCGGCCCCGTCCTTGAAGATCAGATTGAAGTTCTCGACGTACTACGTGAACTCGAGCCTCGTGCAGACACATCGCGTGTGGCTATTCGTGGCTGGAGTTTTGGCGGTTATCTTGCAGCTCTTGCGGTGCTTCGCGCCCCCGACAAATTTCACGCTGCGGTTGCAGGTGCTCCTGTCACTGATTGGCGACTGTATGACACCCACTACACCGAAAGATATCTTCGCCACCCCGGCATTGATGATGAGCCGTACCGAACGACATCACTCATTGAATGTGCGCATCAACTAGAGCGCCCGTTGCTTCTTATCCATGGTCTTGCCGATGACAATGTTGTTGCTGCCCACACTTTGCAGTTGTCATCTGCTCTGCTCGCAGCAGGAAAAGATCATGAAGTATTGCCACTTTCAGGAGTCACACACATGACTCCACAAGAAGAAGTGGCCGAGAACTTATTGCTACATCAATTGCGATTTATTCAGCGGGCCCTGAAACTGCTGTAACAAATCGATCACGTCCCGTGGCATCTTGATGAATCACCACGTTTACGAATCCTGCGACACGACACAACTCACGTACGTCATTTGCTTGGGTATGTCCCATTTCGACCGCAACCAATCCACCAGCACGCAGCCACTCGAATGCGCCATTAATGATCTTTTTCAATTCTGACAAACCGTGCTCATGTGCAAATAACGCATCATGCGGTTCCCAGTTGCGGACCTGGTCTTCTACCTCAGTGTCATCGGGGGCGATGTAGGGAGGGTTGCTCACCACGACATCAAGATGCCCGCGCAATTCATTGGGCAGTGCTTCATACCATGAGCCTTCTGCAATGTGGCCATACATCGCTGCCCTACCCAATCCGGCCAAATTTGCACGTGCTACATCGGTTGCATCAGTGGAAGCATCGGTCAACCACACTCGCAATGACCCAAGTGGTGATTCGTGAAGCAGTGACAAGCCAATGGCACCTGTGCCGGTCCCCAAATCAACAATTGATTTTTGATGTGACGGCTCTGACTGAAGAAACGTGAGAACGAGATCAACAAGTTGCTCTGTTTCGGGTCGCGGAATCAACACACGTTGATCCACCATCAGATCTAAGTAGCGAAATGCCCATCGGCCCAACACGTATTGCAGTGGTTCACCGTCGAGATAGCGACGCATCATTGCATCGAGGTGTAATCCACATCGTGCCGTGACTTTCTCATCAAGAACATCGATCCACTCTTCAGTGTCGACTCCTGCGGCGTGTTCGCACAACCATTTGGCAATAACGCGATCGCCGACAATGTCGGTTGTCGAGACCAACATCTCGCGCCAGGTAATGGTGTCTTCGTTACTCATCTCCGGAAAGTTGCCGCGCTTTTTCGTCGGCAATTAATGCCTCAACAACGGCACTCATGTCTCCCGCAAGAACGTTTTGAAGTTGGTACAACGTGAAACCGATGCGGTGGTCGGTGATGCGATTGTCCTTGTAGTTGTACGTACGAATTTTTTCGCTACGTCCACCGCCACCAACCTGTGCTTTACGCACCGCCGAAGCTTGCGCTTCTGCTTCGTCTTGTTTCAATTTCAGAAGTCTCGAGCGCAACACTTGCATTGCACGAGCACGGTTTTGTAACTGGCTTCGCTGGTCTTGCATTGCCACCACAACACCTGTTGGTTTGTGTGTAATACGCACAGCTGAGTCGGTGGTGTTCACACCTTGACCACCGGGGCCAGACGCGCGATACACATCAATTTCAAGATCGCGTTCATCAATCTCGATGTCGACTTCTTCGGCTTCTGGCAACACCATCACTGTTGCAGACGACGTATGGACTCGTCCTTGGCTTTCCGTTGCAGGCACTCGTTGCACACGATGCGGTCCGCCTTCAAATTTGAGGTGACTCCATGCATCTTCACCCTTCACAAGAAGTGTCACCTGATTCACGCCACCAAGATCCGAGCCGTCTAGCTGGATGACTTCAACCGTCCATCCTTTGTTAGCTGCATACGCGCGGTACATCTCTAGCAAATCACCAGCAAACAGGTTGGCCTCTTCACCACCTTCGGCACCACGAATTTCCATAATGACGTTTTTGCCATCATTCGGATCTTGCGGCAATAGGAGAACCTTCAGTTGTTCTTCGAGTTGTTCGATACGGGTTTCTGCAGTGTCGAGTTCTGCACGAAAGCCCTCACGTTCTGCTCCACTTGTTTCATTCATGAATTCGCGAGCAACATCTGCATCACCGCGTGCTGATCGCAATTCCCGAATACAACTCACGAGCGGAGTCATCTGCTTGTATTTACGGGTTGCTTCACGCAGTTTTGTTTGGTCCCCTAATACTTCGGAGCTGCCAAGACTCGCCTCGAGTTCTACATAGTCCTGTTCTATGGACTCAAGACGATCATGCACGATGAAACAGGTTAGGTGCTTTAGTGCGCAAGGAGACGCAGTTCAATGGGTCGATATGCCAGAACTCCCATTTTCATGATGGAAGGAACAACATCTTTATCCCTAGCCGCCACAATGATGCGTACGTTGTCTCCCAGACGGTCTGCGGCATCAAGTGCAAACGGAATCACATCGAGATCGACACCATGCATAAAAGTGACTGCTGCGTTATCTCCGGCACCATCGTGACCTCGAGCAACACACGGCACCGCGTCTTTTAGATTTGTGCGCACAATTGGTGGCTCTGCTGGTTCCAAGAAAGACAAACCCACCATTTCTGGCTGTGCAATGCACTGTGCGCGCAATAGTCGTTCCGCACCAAAAGTATTCAATGGATGAATTCGTGCACCAGTTTGACGATGTTGTGCCACAGTGTCGATCACGGAACGAAGTGCATCTTCTGTGGGTAGATGTCCATGGATGAGTGCAAACGCTTCGCGATCATGTGCGCCCATCCCCACTTCAAGTCGCATCTCTCCGGTTTCAACATCATCAACAACACGACAGATTTCAAGACCCAGCACTTCTCCAACGACAATCCCGTGTTCCACCACCACGTCTGCACCCGCGCGTTCAATCATGGGAACAAACTCAAGATGACGCGGATGAGGCGGTATCAACGGAAGATGTTCCTCGCGCACTGCCGGCAATAGCAACCGTTCATTGACATGCCACACGTGAATAGGGAGATCAAACATTGCCGCGCGCCGAACCAACAGACCCGAGTCCCGTTCCACCACAAGATTCAATGGTGCGCCTGCTGGCGCCATGCCACTTTGCATCTGTGTTACAAACCACGCCAATGTCGGACCAAGTGCGCGTTGCGCGGCACCGTCTACATACACCCACGTCTCACTAGGTGTGACAAACGCAGCACCAAGACCAAATACTTCTGCACGACCTTCCGGCTCGCTCGAAAGGCCAAGATGCTCTCTCACAAGAGCACGCAATTTGATTGACAACAGTCGTGAGCGACGCTCACGATCTGTCGAATCGTTGGTCAAGAATCAGTCTTCTTTTTTCGGAGACGACTTACGTTGCCCGTAACGCTTGTTGAAGCGCTCCACGCGACCGCCTGTGTCGACAAGCTTTTGCTTACCGGTAAAGAATGGGTGGCATTCATTGCACAATTCGACCGTGAGATCTCCACCGCGGGTGCTGCGAGTGGTGAATGTGTTGCCACAAGAGCACTTCACATTGGTATCGGAGTATTCGGGATGTGTCTCAGTCTTCATG
Organism: Ilumatobacteraceae bacterium; assembly: GCA_044345725.1. Taxonomy (GTDB): domain Bacteria; phylum Actinomycetota; class Acidimicrobiia; order Acidimicrobiales; family Ilumatobacteraceae; genus UBA2093. Next base: position 82,616 of record JBIJAO010000002.1, read on the forward strand.
GCTTCTCCTCGGACAAGGGGTCAAAGTGTATCGGGACGCTCCGCGTCACGACGTGGGTGACTTGGCGATTTCCGTCAGGAATTCGTCGTTGGTACGGAAGGTCTTCAGACGATCCATCAGCATTTCAAGCCCTGGCGCAGGGTTGCCGTCGGCGGCAAGACCCGAGAGGACGCGACGCAATTTCCAGACCATCTGGAGCTGCTTGCGATCAAACAAGAGCTCTTCATGGCGGGTACTCGATGCGTCCACGTCGATAGCTGGGAATACACGGCGCTCAGCAATCTTGCGATCAAGCTTCAATTCCATGTTGCCCGTACCTTTGAATTCTTCAAAGATTGCTTCGTCCATGCGGCTGTTTGTCTCAACGAGAGCCGTCGCCAAGATGGTAAGTGAGCCACCTTCTTCAACGTTACGTGCAGCACCAAAGAACTTCTTCGGTGGATACAGCGCGCCGGCATCAATACCACCCGACATGATGCGACCACTTGCGGGTGCAGCAAGGTTGTATGCGCGCGACAGACGGGTGATGCCATCCAAGATGATCACAACGTCTTGACCCATCTCAACCATGCGCTTTGCTTTTTCGATCGCAAGCTCGGCAATGTGAGTGTGCTCATCGCTTGGTCGGTCGAAGGTGGAAGCAATGACTTCGCCTTTCACCGTACGACGCATGTCGGTGACTTCTTCTGGACGCTCGTCGATGAGAAGAACAATCAACTTCACTTCGGGATTGTTCTTTTCAATACACGTTGCGATGGTTTTCATGACCGTGGTCTTGCCGGCCTTTGGAGGCGACACGATAAGACCGCGCTGCCCTTTACCAATTGGTGCAATGAGGTCGATAATGCGCGCAGTCATGTTGCTTGGATCCATTGGATCTTCAAGTCGCAATTTCTCGTCAGGGAACAATGGTGTGAGATCTTCAAAACGAAGACGGCGCTTTGCCTGCTCGGGATCTTGACCGTTCACGGTATGAATCTCAAGCATCGCGGGATTCTTTTCGTTACGACCTGCTGGACGCGACAAACCAGTGACGTAATCACCCTTGCGCAAACCGAATTGACGCGTGAGCTTTACCGGAATGTATGAGTCTTCACGAGTTGGCAGATATCCGCCCACTCGCAAGAAGCCGTACCCTTCATCGCGAAGGTCGAGATAACCAGCAACTTCCACGGGATCATTGCTGATTGGTTCGTTCTCATCAGCGCCATAACGATCATCGCCTTGTGGGCCTTCTTCGCGACCATTACGACCGCGACGTCGACGACGACGATTACGTGAACCACCATCGTCCCAACCTTGTTCACGATCGCCACGATCCTGGCGCTCACCACGTTCTTGGCGCTCACCACGGTCTTGGCGGGGGCTACGTTCACCGCGTTCACCGCGTTCTTGGCGTTCACCGCGTTCTTGACGTTCGCCGCGTTCTTGACGCGGACCACGCGGGCCACGGTCTTGACGTTCACTGCGTGCCGCACTCGCCTCTTCGGTCGACATGCGTCCCTCATGCTCTGCAAGTTCGATTTCCCACTCGGCAAGTGGTTCACCATCAGGTCCGAGGTGTACGACTGGTTCGGACTTTGTTGATGCTTGTGACTTCGACTTTGTTTCCTCTTTTGGTGTGGCTGCTGCTCTTTCTGGTTTGCTCGCAGCCTTTCCGTTGGCGCCGGTCTGATCGAGAATTTTTTCGATCAATGTTGATTTCGAAGCGCGCGACACGGATTTGATGCCAAGTGCAGTTGCGATGGCAACCAGTTGGTCTTTGTCTTTTGCTTCAAGTGCTGATTTCTCAAGGGCTTCTGCAGCCATGATGTGCCTGCTTTCAGGTGCTGTACTCAACCCGTACGCGTGAAAAGAGGACCGTAGAACGAGGACCGTACAACGTGCATCCGCAGAACTTACGCGGGGAGACTCGGAACAACCGAGCGACTACATACTAGCGCATTAACGCTTCTGAGCCACCGATGCAACGAAATCTTGCACTACGGACACATCATTTGGCAGGGTCTGGGTGCGTTCAGGGCGGTCAAATAGGTCCGCAAGGTGCTCGGGCAATGCCGGACGAACGCCTGTTGCTTTTTCTACTGCATCGGGGAACTTTGCAGGGTGCGCGGTGGCCAAGGTGACCATCGGAATATCGCGTGCAGCGAACTGTTGTGACACGTACAACCCAACCGCGGTGTGGGGATCAATGGCGCGCTCATGTTGACCAAAAAACTGTGCGATGGTGTCGAGTGTTTGAGCATCGGTGCAGCGTCCCGCACGAAATGTTGGTGCGATCCACGTCGCAAATTGTTCATCATCAACAGCAAGATCACCTGAGGTTCTGAATTGCACCAGTTGCTCAGACGTGCGCGGTCCATTTCGGTCATTCATCTCAAACAGCAATCGTTCAAAATTAGACGACACTTGAATGTCCATACTTGGGCTTAACGTGGGGTGAACACCGCTCACTGTCATGTGATGGGTTTCAAAAAAACGCGTAAGAATGTCATTTGAGTTTGAGGCAACAATCAAATGTCGAATGTTCGCACCCATGTTTTTAGCAATCCAACCACTCAACACATTGCCGAAGTTTCCGGTGGGAACCGTGACATCAATCGGGCCGTTGAAACGCCGGGCCGCTTCCACGTAGTACACCACCTGCGCCATTACCCGTGCCCAGTTGATGGAGTTGATGGCCGAGAGCCGCTGGTCATTACGAAATTCAATGTCGTTAAACATTGCTTTCACGAGATCTTGACAATCATCAAACGTCCCATCAATTGCTACTGCATGGACATTTGGCGAAGACACCGTGGTCATTTGTTTGCGTTGCACGTCACTAACACGACCCTTGGGGTACAAAATCACAACGTCGACATTGCTGCACCCCGACAAACCATCGATTGCTGCACTACCAGTGTCTCCACTTGTGGCTCCGACAATCATCACTCGCTCACCCCGAGCGGACAGGATGTGATCAAAAAAGCGACCTAGTAGTTGCAGTGCGACATCTTTGAACGCCAGTGTTGGGCCGTGGAACAGCTCCATCAGAAATTGATTATCGCCGAGCGGAACAATGGGAACGACATCTGGATGTCGAAACGAGGAGTAAGCGTCGTGTGTGAGCGAACGCAACGTTGCATCGTCAAAATCAGGTGCGACATACGGACCCATCACATCTGCTGCGAGGTCGGCGTAATGCAGCGCCGATACTCCAGACGTTGAAGCGTCTATTGCGCGTTCTGTGAGCGATGGCCACTTCTCGGGCACATACAGTCCACCATCTGTTGCAAGACCGGTGAGCACAACATCTGAGAAACCAAGAACCGGCGCATTACCGCGCGTTGACAGGTATTTCATTAGCTGCTTATTACCCGCAATAACTCTGACGCACGTTTCACGACATCAAGTCCGCGAAACTCGCGTATACATGCCTGCACATCTGCCTCACGCGCAGTGTGAGTGATAAAGACAAGACGAGCGTCGTCGCCGATTCCCTCTTGTTCGGCGGTGCGAATACTCACACCGTGTCGAGCAAACACTCCTGTGATCGCGTGCAACACACCCGGGCGATCGGCGACATCAAGACCCACGAGATATTCCGATGTTGTTTCATCAATAGGGCGCACAGGAATACGAGTAAACGCGCCAATTGTTCCGTGTGTTTCGTTCCGTAAATTCACCGCCGCGTCAATGACGTCACCAAGAACCGCACTTGCGGTGGGACCGCCGCCCGCGCCACGTCCATAGAACATGAGCGACCCAACCGCGCCACCTTCAACAAATACAGCGTTATAGCTGTCACGAACATTGGCAAGCGGATGTGACAGAGGCACCATCGTTGGATGCACTCGCACGGAAACATCTGATGCGTTTTCCTCACGTTCAGCGATGGCCAACAACTTCACGACATATCCGAGACGATGTGCGATTGCGATATCTGACGCCGAGATGTCGCTGATGCCTTCGTGATACACATCTCCAGCAACCACTTTGGCCCCAAACGCAATACTTGTAATGATTGCTGCTTTCGCTGCCGCATCCTGGCCTTCTACGTCTGCCGTTGGATCGCGTTCAGCAAAACCAAGTCGTTGTGCTTCTGCCAGTGCAACTGCATAATCAGTGCCATCTTCAGACATCTTGGTGAGGATGTAATTCGTTGTTCCATTAACGATGCCCATGACACGGCGCACTGGCTCACCACGAAGTGATTCGCGCAAAACGCGCACGATGGGGATTCCTCCACCAACAGCCGCTTCAAATAACAAATCAACGCCTTTATCGTCAGCCAATGTAAATAATTCACCACCGACGTTGGCGAGCAATTCTTTATTGGCAGTGACTACTGGCTTTCCGCGTTGTAATGCAGCACTGATCAATTCGCGTGCCGGCTCAATGCCACCCATCACTTCAACAATGAGGTCAACAGTTGGATCATCCACCACTGCATTTGCATCTCTCGTGACAATCCCGTCGTGCAAAGCAACATCGCGGTCACGGCTGACGTTTCGCACCGCAACCTGAGCCACCTGAAGTCGCACTCCAGTGCGCGCCTCGATGAAATCGGCCTGCGCCTGCACAAGTTGGATAAAAGAAGATCCAACGGTGCCGCAACCTAATACGCCAATGCGCACAACTGATGACGAAGCCGAAGCCATAGGTATGCCAGCCTACGTGGCAGACGCACCAGATTGATGATGATTATGACGCGTGGTGTGTGAAGACGCTCAACGAGAATGCTCGTCGAGACGTACAAGATCGTCGTAGGTCTCGCGCCGCACAACCACGCGCGCCTTACCCTCTTCGACGAAAACAACGGGCGGTCGTGGCACCTTGTTGTAGTTATTTGCCATCGAGTAGCCGTATGCACCAGTCACCGGTGTGGCCAGCAAGTCACCAACGGCAACATCTGATGGAATGCGTGCATGGTGAATGATGACGTCACCACTTTCGCAATGTTTCCCCACAATACGAGCATGCTCGGAGCGGTCAGCTGTGACACGCATTGGATCAAATGCTTCATACTCACTGTCGTACAACATGGGTCGAAGATTGTCGCTCATCCCGCCATCAACTGCAATGTATGTACGCACACCTTCAATATCTTTCACAGTGCCCACGCGATACACCGTGATCGCAGCACTAGCAACGATGGCACGGCCAGGCTCCACTGCAATAACAGTGTCCGACGGTAGTGACGATGTGGCTAATGAAATGACATTCGCCCATTGTGTGATCGATGGTTCGTGCTCAGTCTCGGCATACGCAACACCGAGTCCGCCACCCAATGTGAGATGAGTGAGTCCGTGCGATGAGTACAGCGACTCATATAACGTGACCATGATCTCTGCTGCGCGTGCAAAGTTGTCGACATCCAAAACATTGGAACCGATGTGACAATGGATTCCGAGAAGATGCAGCGATGGTGATGCAAGCGTGCGATCTAGAGCATGTCGTGCGTCTCCGTTATTGAGATTGAAACCAAACTTTGAATCGTCCTGTCCGGTTTGGATGAACTCGTGAGTGTCTACATGTACACCAGGAGTGACGCGAATCATCACGCGCGCTACTTCTCCAGCAACAGTGGAATGTGGATCTGAGACAATGCGTTCAATGCGATCAAGTTCATCGAAACTGTCGACAACAATATGGTTCACTCCCACTCGCAGGGCATATTCAATTTCGTCGTCGCTTTTATTGTTTCCGTGCAATATGCATTTGTCGGCAGCAACCCCGGCGTGAAGTGCCACAAATAACTCTCCACCTGTTGCAACGTCTAACAACAGATCCTCTTCAACCGCAAGATTCGCCATAGCGCCACACAAAAACGCCTTCGTTGCGTACACAACTCGACCTCGCCCGAATGCTTCCGCTGCTTCCCGACAACGGGTACGCAAGTGTTTTTCATCATAAATAAAAAGCGGCGTTCCAAATTCTTGGACGAGTTCGGACACAGGCATGCCACCAATACTGAGGGCACCCGCGCCATCTACTTTTGCGGTGTCCGGCAGTAAACGAAGTGGTAGCGCGGTCACATTTGCTCCGGTGCACGAATACCCAACATCCCAAGTCCTGAATGCATCACACGAGCAGTGATATCACATAAGACAAGGCGCGATCGACGAACTTCCTCAGATTCCGCCTTCAACACCGGACAGTGTTCGTAAAACGCCGTGAAATCGCTTGCTAAGTCATATAAATAGGTACACAACCGGTGCGGGCTGTACTTATCGAGCGCATCCCATACGGCCGAATCAAACTGCAAAATACGCAACGCCAACGCGCGTTCTTGGGGTTCAACAATGACCGGATTTTCCTCACGTAACGATTCGCGCTCGAGGTCGGCGCGACGAAAGATGCTGCAGATACGCGCATGTGCGTATTGCAGGTATGGAGCCGTGTTTCCGTCGAATGACAACATGCGATCCCAATCAAACACATAGTCCTTAATACGGTCAGTCGACAGGTCGGCGTATTTCACAGCTCCAATACCGATCATCTGTGCCACATCTCGTCGCTGTTCACCTGGCATCGTCGGATTTTTCTCGATAATTGCTTTATCGGCACGCTCTACTGCTTCTTCTAAAAGAGCTGCCAACTTCACAGAGTCGCCGGCACGACTTTTCAACATCTTGCGATCAGAACCAAGAACACTTCCAAATGCGACATGAATCATTTCGGCATTGCCTGGCATCCAACCAGCAGTGCGCGCCACTGCTTCCACCATCTGCAAATGCTGAGCCTGTGGAGCGCCCACCACATACAACATAAGTGATGCACCAAGACGCTCGACACGGTCAATCACGCACGCCAAGTCGGTTGTGGCGTAGTTGTACCCGCCGTCACCCTTGCGAATAATGAGTGGTAGCGGCTCATTATCGCGATTCGTGAATCCGTCAGGGAAAACAACTTCAGCGCCATCACTGGTGACCAACATTCCCGATTGCTGCAATCGATCAACCACTGTGGCGAGGAGATCGTTGTATGCGCTTTCGCCCATCAAGTCGTCATCGGTAAGCAACACATCTAACAGTCCATACACATGGTTGAAATAGTTCGTACTTTCTTTAACGAGCGTCTTCCAAAGACGAAGTGTTTCGCTGTCGCCACCTTGCAACAACACCACTCGCTGACGTGCTCGCTCTTTGAAAGTGTCGTCGCTTTCAAACTTGCGGCGCGCATCTTTATAAAAAGCATCTAGGTCGCCAACACCAAGCTCATGGGCGGCGATGTCTTCGCCTAAATCAATCAGATGCTCAATCAACATTCCGAATGGAGTACCCCAGTCACCAATATGATTTTCGCGAATCGCAGTGTGGCCAACAGTTGTCAGCATCCGTACTAGCGCATCGCCAATAACAGTTGAACGCAAGTGTCCGACATGCATTTCTTTAGCAACGTTTGGCGCCGAATAGTCGATAGTGACAACTAATGACTGCGTAGCGCGACGAACACCAAGATGATGATCAGCAGAGACCTTCGCCAGTTCTCTGCTGAGGAAATCATTTCTGAATGTGAGATTCACAAACCCTGGGCCTGCAATCTCAAATGAATCAACAACATCTGCAAGCACTCCGCTGTCACCGGCATGGGTCATGATGCGCTCGGCTAGTTCGCGCGGTTTTTCACCTAGCTGCTTGGCAAGAGCTAGTGCACCATTGACCTGTGCATCGGCGTGATCACTTGGACGCACCACCGGGTCGATTGCATCTGTTGCAAGTGCGCCCGCAACATGAGAGAAGACGGGCGCCATGAGAGTGGCAACGGTGTAGAGCGGATCAGCCATGAACTCTCTATTCTGCCTTGTTCATCTGTAACCTGAACGTAGCTTTATGCTCACGTAGCTCAGCGGATAGAGCACTTGCCTCCGGAGCAAGGGGTCGCAGGTTCAAGTCCTGCCGTGAGCGCCACTGCGACACGATTGTTAAGAACTAGTCCTATTTTTTAGAACTAAGCCTCTAGAACTAGGCCAAAGCCGACTTGACCATGGTTGCCACTTTGCCACCGTCGACGCCGGAACCGGCACGTGCACGCACTGCTTTCACCACAAGCCCCATTGCTTTTGGACCCGTGTTTCCAGCTGCTGCAGCGTTGGCAATTTCCTCATTCACAATCACCACTAATTCTTCGTCACTTAATGCCGCGGGCAAATACGCCTCTAACACGGCAAGTTCAGCGCGTTCCTTCGCGGCGGCCTCTGTACGACCGGCATTTTCATAAATCTCTGCTGATTCTGAGCGCTTCTTTGCCTCTGATTGGAGCACCGCTAACACCTGATCATCTGACAACGAGACTGCTTCGTTACCAGCAACCTCGGCGTTCATCACTGCCGCCAGTGCCATACGAAGCGTCGATTTGACAACTTCTTGGTCTTTACCGGCCTTCATTGCTTCCGTCAGGTCAGCTTGAATTCGATCTTTTAGCGATGACATGCGCACAGTGTGCCGTGTAATTACATCTATGACTCGTTTCAGTCAGCAATAGGTCTGACAAAGTAGAGCCGTGCTAGCAGACCTTTTCCCCCCTGATCCGAATTATGAGCAAATCCATACCCGTCAGTATGAAGTACGTGCTTACCGAATGTCGCCTCATCGATTCATGATGCGCGGAGTTGTCGTCGACGACAAGCCAGCTGGTTTGTATATCGAAAACGACCCCACGCCGCTACGTATGCATCACATGGTGGTCGAAATGGAAGTGAGCTTTCCGGGCTTTCTCATTGAAAAAGCATCAGTGACCTACCACAACTACCCGCACACGGGCTGCGACAACATCGTCGACCACTATCAAAAACTCGTGGGCCTGTCAGTGATGCGCGGTTTTAACCGCAAAGTGAAGGAACTTTTTGGAGGACCCCACGGCTGCACGCATGTCACCGCGTTGATTTCAGCAATGGCCCCTGTTGTGATCCAAACGGCTTGGGCGATGCGCCTTATTGAAGTGCGTGATAATCCGGAATTGGCAGAGGCTGAACGGACCATCGAGGAACGTATGCAGGCGTTGTCCGGGAATATTGATACCTGCCACATGTGGGATAGCGACGGTGAGTTAATGGACGATGTTCGCGCTGGACATGATTTGGAAACGCCCTTGCCAGTGCAAATACGGCTTCGTGATCTTGGTCGATCACTGGACGAATGGGATCGCTTTAAACGCGTGTGATTATTTTGCGATTGTTGTCAACGTGTACAACACCGCGAGAATAAATAACAGCAGAGCTGGAAACGTGTTCTTTGCGTTGTCTTTAGCCCGAACATGAAAAGCGATTGCCGCGACGAAATACAACGACACACCGATACCGGCTGCCACGCCAATGGCTGTCACCCAAAAACCAATAATGACGCCAGCGACTCCGAGCAACTTCAATGCTCCGAGAGTTGACATGCGATCTGGGTTTACCCCTAGACGAGTTAGCGATTCAACGATCTGCGGATTCTTCTTGAAGTCTGCAACAGCAGATCCAAGACACATAACACTCAGGATGAGACCAACGATGATTGCAACAATGTTCACACTGTTGACACTATCTACTGCACTCGTGATCAAGTAGCCATTTCTTTTTGTCGATACCCCCCGCATAGCCAGTCAATGAGCCGTCAGCACCGATGACACGATGACACGGCAGAACAATTGCGACGGGGTTTTTGCTGTTTGCAACTCCGATAGCTCGCACAGCGCGCGGACGACCAATAGATGCGGCTTGTTCTGCATACGTGGCGGTTCGTCCGAACGGAATGCGTGCAAGCGCTAGCCACGCTTCGCGTTGAAAATCAGTTCCACCGAGATCAAGTTGCAACACGAACTCTGTACGCGATCCAGCGAAGTATTCCGACAGTTGATGAAGTGTTTGCTGAAGATTTGGATGAAGGGGTTCAGCAGCGTTCAGTGGCAAAGATTGCGCGTTTGCCTCATCAACAAAATCAATACGTTGAACACCCACCTCAGACACCACAACCAGAATCGGGCCGATTGGTGACGAAATAATCCGCCACAATCGCGCATCATCTGGCACCCAATGTTTGCTCTGAGTCATCGTGCTCGCGAGCATAGTTGTAGCGTTGGATTTCAGTGCAGAGCGTGGACTTACCAAAACGACAGATTTATCTCGTCTACGCCGCAATGATGATGGCCACGGCACTATCAGCGCTCGACGGCACGATCATCAATACCGCAATGACAACGATTGTGGGTGAATTAGGCGGACTTCGTGCGTACACGTGGGTCGGTACCGCATACTTACTGACTTCCACAATCGCAACACCACTGTTCGGAAAATTCAGCGACTTATTTGGACGTCGCAACTTCACGCAAATTGCTATTGGCACATTTGTTGCGGGATCACTCCTCTGTGCAATTGCCAACTCCATGACCGTGCTTGTGATTGGCCGTGGCATTCAGGGAATCGGCGGCGGCGGAATCATGGCGATGTCAGTTGTGGTAATTGCCGACATCATTTCCCCCCGTGAACGCGGACGCTACGTCGGAGCATTCATGAGCGTGTATGCAATATCTAGCGTTGCAGGTCCGCTTCTTGGTGGTTTCTTTGTTGATCAACTGAATTGGCGATGGATCTTCCTCATCAATATTCCACTTGGCATTGTGGCAAGCGCGATGGTGCACTCATCACTACGTATTCCATTTGTGAAACGCAATACGAAAGTTGACGTCATCGGAGCGTTGTTGCTTGTGTCATCCATTACTTCCCTTGTACTAATGATCTCCTGGGTAGCAGATGAGTGGGGCTGGTCGTCATCGCCTACCGTCGCGCTTGGCGCACTCACAGCAACATTGTTTGCGGGCTTCTTATGGTGGGAACCTCGTGCGTCAGACCCGATCCTTCCCCTGCATCTGTTTAAAAATCGCATTGTGCAAATGGTGATACCGATGGTGGCGTTAGTTGGCGCACTCATCACTGCTGTTGGCGCATTCATGCCGTTGTTCTTGCAAGCTGTGTCAGGTGTATCGCCTATGAATTCTGGTTTGTTAATGGTCCCGATGATGGCGGGCATTACCTTCACCAGCATCTGGGTTGGACGACGTATTGCCACCACAGGTCATTACAAGATTTGGCCAATTCTCGGAATGTTGTGCGGCATCGCAGGAGTAGTCGCCATGGTGTTTATCAATGACTCACCACCTGCAATTGCAGCTGCAGTCATCGGCATGGTCTTTGTCGGGTTTGCAACCGGCGCGACCATGCCAACCGGAACTCTTGTTGTGCAAAACAGTGTTGATGTGCGCGATCTCGGAATCGCCAGTTCGGTCACAGTGTTGTGCCGATCACTTGGTCAAACCATTGCACTTGCTGCGTTCGGGGCCATCTTTAATGCACACGTGATCGGCAAGATAGACGAAGAGTACCTGCGTACTCCACGAACAATCAATGAACTCCCCGAGCCTGCACGATCAGATGCAGTCAATGTGATCACAGATGGAGTTCAGGCCGTGTTTATGTGGGCAGTGCCACTTGCAGTGCTCGCATTTATATGCACGTTGTTCATCGTGGAACTACCACTTCGACAGCACACCGCATTGCAAGAACAACACGACGACGCCGCGATGTAACTATTCCCCCGCTGCTTTGGGCTCGCGGGGAAGGCCGAGGAAGCGTTCGCCCACAATGTTGCGCTGGATCTGGCTAGTACCACCCCAAATGGTTTCGCTTCGTGAGAAGAAAAACGCCGACATCATCGCACTTACTGGATATCCAGGGCGACGACGCTCACGACCAGTACCTGGCCATGAGCCATCACCGTTGTATGAGTAATCAACCATCAATGCATTGGTGCCTGAAATGTCGAGGGCTAATTCCATCGCGTCGCGGTGCATCTCTGACCAAAACATCTTGTTGGTAAGACCAAGTGCAATGACACCCATGTCTTTGGTGCCATTCAACGTTTGCGTCAACGAACGCAATCCGTTTACTCGCAACAACTGAATCTTGCTGTAATACATCATGAGACGCTGACGAATGATTGGATCGTCAATAGCACCGTTTTCTTTGGCAGCCGCCACCATCTCTTCGTATTCCGCTTCAAAACGACGGTACGACGTGGTTGCGCTCATACCGCGCTCAAATCCGAGAGTGGCGTTCGCAATTGCCCATCCACCATTCACTCCACCAACAATGTTGTCCTTTGGACAGCGAGCGTTCGTGAAGAACACCTCGTTGAACTCAGCGGTTCCATCTGGCTGTGTGATACCACGCACTTCCACACCTGGCTGATTCATTGGCACCAGCATGTATGAAATGCCTTTGTGCTTTGGTGCTGCAGGATCGGTGCGAGTTAACAAGAAGCAATAGTCGGCGTTGTGGCCTTGTGTGGTCCACACTTTCTGGCCATTAATCACCCATTCATCACCGTCGAGCACAGCGGTTGCTTTCAAACTCGCCAAGTCGCTACCACTGTTGGGCTCACTAAATCCTTGGCACCACCGCACTTCACCGCGCAAGATCTTTGGCAGGAACTCTTTCTTTTGCTCTTCGGTGCCGTGAGCGAGAATTGTTGGACCAACAAGCGTGTCGCCAAAGAAGTCAGCGCGCATCGGAGCTTTTGCGCGCGCAAACTCTTCAGCAAGCACAACACCTTGCATTGTTGTGAGACCCTTGCCGCCGTATTCCTTTGGCCACGTGGCACAAATCCAACCGCCGCCGTACAACTTCTGCGGCCACTCTTCATTGAATTTCTTGCGCTCTTCAGCACTCATTTCAAAGCCTGGCTCAAACCAACCTTTAGGAAGGTTCTGCTCAAGCCACGAGCGGATTTCAGTGCGGAATTCATCGGCATCGGGAGGGTAGGTCAAATCCATAGGGCACATTCTGCCCCAAAATGTCGATGTTCCTACCGCCCGGTAAGACCCGCTACATCGGTCACAAGACCCCACTGGCGCGCCAGAGCTGATTTGCCAACGGACAAATTATTTACACCCTTGTTACATGGGGCAAACAGAGCCGTCAACTCCGATTTTTATCGTGAGGGCATGGGTAGCCACCGCACCGATGACACTGTCGCCCTCACCGTGACCGACATTGCAGTGCTTGAGGTGCTCGCCGACCGAGCCGGCACCGTTGTCAGTCGTGACACCCTCCGACGCCTCGCCGACCTACGTCAATTCAGCCAGCGCCGCTGTGATTCTGCGATTGTCGCAATACGACGCGTCATGGGAAATGATGCCGTCGTTACAGTTCGCGGTCGTGGCTGGATGTTGCAATCTGAATTCGAAACGGCCGCTCGCACGTTCATCGATGCCAGTTAGCATCGCCAGTGATGCTCGCATCATCTCTTGTTGAACAACTCATGACCGCGGAAGACGTGGGTGAAGTCACTTCGACGGTGAGAACCAAATTGCGTGACGTCACAGTTGACAATTGCTCGCCACTTCTTGCAGCACACGCCATCGACGAACTACACGCCGGTATCGACATAGATACGATATTTAGTTCTTACGACTTTCCCGCATCTGTTATTGAAGAGACAACATCTCTTGTTCACGCTTCCACGTTGTTGAGATCAGCGCTATCGCTTCACACCACCGACGAACAACCGCGTTTACTGGTGCATCTTGCGGGATACTTGGGTACTCCTCTCATGGTGGAATGGTGCCGCATTCTCACCACTGCTCGCGGAGAACTAGACGAAGACCAATACCTTGCGCTACTGACGGTGACAACCGGAGTTCAAGCAGTGCTCGCCCATCCAGAACTCATCGAAGGAAACGATTCATCACTTGATTCACTACGTCGCCGCGAGGCACGTGAATTGACTATTGATCCAAACGCTCATCGACGAATTGATGCCGCCTCAAGCACGTACGTGCTGTCACACCAACCAACAGTGATTGCCCGACACGTGATGCTGGCAGAACCATCGGTGCCACACGGCGCCGTTCGCTCCCGTGTGTACGAAACAGCGGTGGTTGGCGAATGGCTTGTTGATGTTGTTACCCACGACATGCCCGGCCTGTTAGCGCGAATCACCGCCACATTGGCATCGAACAACATGGATGTCTTAAGTGCAGATCTTGCAACCTGGGATGATGGCACAGTTATCGACTCATTCGTTGTGAAATGTGAGTCCAAACCAGACGAGCAAGTTTTAGCAACCGACATTAAATCAAGTTTTGATGTCAGCCTAGAAACGACAAATCCGCGATCGCGACAGTTCACGGTGCATTACGACGACACCATCTTGCCGTGGCACACCATTGTCACTGTGACTGGCCGTGATGAGGCGGGCGCACTTCAAGACATCGCGCATGCCTTTGCCGCATCTGGCATCAGCGTGCATCACGCCCAGATATCGGGTGATGGAGCGATGATGTCTGATCGCTTTGAAGTAAGCGATCTGGCGAACAAGCAAATAACCCACGAACATCGCATGCAATTTGAATCGTTACTGACTTCTCACTAACAACTATTCCCACCAACGCTTATGGGACAACCACAATTCTGGCTAGTGACAAGCGCTACTCCAGCACCTAATCTCGTTGTCATGACGATGACTGAACCAGCTCCAGCAAAAGCCGAGCGATGGACTGCCCAATGGAAAGAGCTCTACGAGGAAGTCATCAACGCAGGGCTGTGTACTGGCTGTGCCGGATGCGTTGTGACCTGTCCCCATGAAGTCATCGGATACAAGCATGAGGAGAAGGGATACAAACCTTTCCACCTTGAAGAAGAGCTCGGTCTCGACAACTGCATCCACGGCGAAAAAGGTTGCACCACTTGCACCCGCGCGTGTCCACGTTTTCGCGCATGGGAGCCAGATGCCGACATGCATCTTTTTGGCAAATTGCGAGAGCCCGAGCAAATGTTTGGTCAGTATCGCCAATTGCTCTTAGTTCGCGCGAGCGAAGATCTCGTTCACAAGGCCGGACAAGATGGTGGCTTCGTTTCAGCCATGCTCATTTGGTTGATCGAAAACGACTACATCGATGCCGCACTCACCAGCTATCTCGAAGGTGATGGTTCTACGTGGAAGCCAGTTCCCGGCTTGGCACGCACTCGCGATGATGTCTTGCGTGGTGCTGGAAGTCGGTACACCTACTCAGCAAACACACTCGCATTTAAACAAGCACAAGAGCAAGGCCTCAATCGCCTCGCGCTTGTCGGTATGAGTTGTCAGTCGTCGGTGCCGCCTGTGATGTGGGCGCGCAAAGCCGGAAAAGTCAGCAAGGGATTCTTGTTCAACATTGGTTTGTTGTGCTCAAAGACATTTGACGATGCGATCTTCGAAGAATTGTTCTGGGCCAAGTACGGACTGAAAAAAGAAGACATGGTCAAGATGAACATTAAGGGTGTCTTCCAGATCTGGATGAAAGACGGTTCGTATCACGAGATCGATCTCAAAGAGTGCCATGCATGGACGCGCGAGGGTTGCAAGACATGCCCCGACTTTTCGGCTGAACATGCCGACATCTCCACCGGCGGAATCGGTGAAGACAACGACTGGACATTATGTGTTGTGCGCACGCCACTTGGTGAAGAAGTCATGAAACGCATGGAAGCAGTTGGTGCAGTGACCACTCGCCCTGCAGAAGGCGATGCAACCGCGATGAAACTTCTCAAACTCTTGAGCACAGTGAGTCGTCGTCGTTGGCCATCTGGCGCACATCCCGCTCCAGTTGTGGGTGTACCACCGCCGAAGAAAAAAGCAGATGCTGCTCCAGCTCCAGCTCCAGCCAGCGAATAATTCAGGTACACAATTCGCGTGCGCGCGAAAAAATTGAGTCAAACATTGGCTCAGTGAGTTTTCCCGTGAAGGTGTTTTGCTGACTCGGGTGATATGAGCACAGAATCGTGAGCGTGTCATGGACAATTTCCAGTCCATGAGCAAACTTTGGTCGAGGACGAATCTCTAATTGACGGCACATTGCCTCATAGGCAATCGACCCGAGGCACACCACAACGCGTATGTCGGAAAGAAGCGACATCTCCCGTGTGAGAAATGGCTCGCACGCACGCCGTTCATCGGGAGTGGGCTTGTTGTCAGGTGGCGCACATCGCACAGCAGCTCCCACCCACGCGTGGTGAAGTTGCAGTCCATCATCTCGATGTGTAGATGTTGGCTGGTTTGCAAAACCGGCTTTATGCAGTGCGCGATACAACCAATCCCCACTGCGATCACCGGTAAACATGCGACCCGTACGATTCGCTCCGTGTGCTGCTGGTGCAAGTCCCACTACGTACAAACGCGCAAGCGCATCACCCAATCCTGGTACTGGGCGACCCCAATATTCATCATCACGAAAGGATGCACGTTTTTCGACAGCGACTGCCTCGCGCCATGCGACCAGACGATCGCACGTGCGGCAGTTGGCAATCTCGTCATGCAAAACCTGTAGTTGGCGCGGCAAGTTCCTCGTCACGGTTTCCACAGTAGGTTGAAGCCACTATGGCAGGACGAAAAAAATCAACATCTCCCTCACCTCATGGGTCTTCCACTCTCGTTTTGCTGGTGCGCCACGGCCAAACACCCACCACCGGAAAGTTATTGCCCGGACGTGCACCTGGGCTCCACCTTGCCGATGCCGGCCACGAACAAGCCGCAACGGTGGCGACTCGTCTTGCAGAGCTGCCCCGTGTTGATGCGATCTATGCCTCTCCACTGGAGCGCACACGAGAAACCGCCGCACCGATTGGCAAAGCCTTGAAACAACGCGTGCACATCGACAAGGGTTTGCTCGAGTGTGATTTTGGCGACTGGACCGGAAAAGAATTGACCGCGTTAATGAAACTTCCCGAGTGGCCAACCGTGCAACGAGCGCCGAGCACATTCCGCTTCCCGAACGGCGAAAGTTTCACTGAAATGCAAACACGTATTGTGTCGGCGCTTGACCGGATACGTGTGGCTCACCCCGGTGGTGTCGTTGTGTGTGTATCTCACGCAGATCCAATCAAGGCCGCGGTCGCTCACGCTATGGGAACTCACCTTGATCTCTTTCAGCGCATCGTTGTGAGTACCTGTTCAGTCAGCGCCATCGCTTATAGCACTGGCGGGCCTGTCGTTCTCACTGTGAATTCAACTGGCGGGTCGCTTGCCGACCTACGTCCCTCCTGACACTTCTGCCACACTGGAGACGCCATGAGTTTCTTTTACGAGTTCGATCCAACTGAAGTCTTCACAACTGGAGCAATTGGTGAACCAGGAGAACGAGTTTTTTACGTTCAAGCGCTTGCAGACGGGCAAGTCATTTCAGCAAAATGTGAAAAACAACAAGTTGCAGCGCTTGCCCAGTACCTGCGCAACATTTTGTCGGACCTGCCACCACCTGAATCATCATCCATAACAAAGGAAATGAGTCTGCGTTCACCAGTAGAACAAGATTTTGTGCTCGGCACCGTGGGCCTAGGTCTTGATAGATCATCAGGGAAAGTTGTGATCCAACTTGACGAACTACAACTGCTTGATGAAGACGATGATTTTCTCGAAGTTCCAGCCGATGACGAAGTTGGCCGCATGCGTGTCTTTCTCACCCCCGAGCAAGCGGTTGCATTTTGTGAGCGCGCTGAACTCATCGTGCAAGCCGGCCGTGAGCAATGTCGATGGTGCGGTGGGCCAATTGATCCAAACGGTCACGCTTGCCCCCGCTTCAACTGAGTAGTCGTACATGACTCCCAACGACCCAGTCCTCGTTGACTTGCTCACTCGCGGCGACCTGGCTGTGGAACACCGCATGCCACATAGCAGCAATGGCACATTCATGACCACCGTCAGTCTTGGCGACAATGTCTGTCAGGCGATCTACAAGCCCATGAAACTGGAGCGACCACTGTGGGACTTTGAACCGGGATTACATCGTCGTGAAGTCGCCGCGTATTTACTGTCTGAAGCAATGGGATTACATCTTGTACCCACAACGGTGCTTCGTGATGGACCACTCGGTGAAGGTTCTGTGCAGTTCTACGTGAACAACGATGCTTCCGAACACTATTTCTCACTGTATGAAAGTCGACCCGACCTTCATGACCGCTTTCGTGATTTTGCTGTTTTTGATCTTGTCGCAAACAACACCGACCGAAAGTCAGGACACATTGTTCTTGCTGATGCCGACAACAATGCGTGGGGAATTGACCATGGCGTGTGTTTTTCTGCCGATTTCAAATTGCGCACCGTGATTTGGGAATTTGGTGGCGATGACATTCCAGAACGTCTTCACAATGCAACTCGTTCGTTGATCGATGCAATTCCACTCCCCATTGCTGCACTTCTGTCAGAAGAAGAGATCACGGCTATGCAAGAACGCGCTGAATGGATCTGCGAACAAGAACGCTTCCCCATCAACCGCAGCGGCCACTTTTATCCATGGCCACTTGTATAAGTGGCCCGTTAGTAAAGCCGCTTGTATAAGTGGCCCGTTAGTAAAGCCGCTTGTATAAGTGGCCCGTGGGTAAAGCCACTTGTATAAGTGGCCTATTCAGCAAAGCCGCTGGTGTAGCGGTCGCGTAACTCACGTTTCATAATCTTGCCAGTCACTGTCTTTGGCATCTCATCAACAAAGAAGACTTTCTTAGGTTTTTTGTAACCAGCCAATCGGTCACGAACGGTGTTAATGATGTCGGCCTCGGTTGCAGTCATCCCGTCTTTCAACTTGATCACTGCACACACGTTTTCGCCCCATTTCACATCAGGCAAACCAATCACTGCTGCTTCTGACACTGCTGGGTGGTTGTAGATAACGTCTTCCACTTCACGGCTGTAGACATTCTCCCCACCGGTCAAAATCATGTCTTTGATGCGATCTGCGATATAGAGATATCCCTCTTCATCTCGATACGCCGCATCACCGGTATGAAACCAATCACCGGTGAACGACTTCCGCGTTGCCTCCTCGTTGTTGAAATAGCCGCTCAACACTTGTTCGCCGCGACACACAATCTCACCAATCACACCGGGAGCACACTCGTGAAAGTTCTCGTCCACAACCATGACCTCAGAAAGATCATTGACGCGGCCACACGATGCGAGCAGATGCTCGGCTCCGTTTGCCGCCCGTTCATGGTCAGCTGACGACAGATATGTGTTATTGCCCGACGTCTCGGTCATGCCGAATGCGGTCCAGAAAATAGGACCAAAGCGCTCCATCGCACGTTTCAAAATTTCGATAGGCATTGCAGCTGATCCATATGCCAATCGATGTAACGATGTCAACTTGTATTCCCTGCACTTCGGGTGCTCGAGCACCATGTTCAACATGGTGGGCGCAAGTGATGTGATGGTGACTCCATACTTATCGACTGTCTGCATCCACAATTCGGGTTCAAATTGTGGGAACAAGACATTTGTCCCACCACGCAAGTGATACAGCGGAATGAGATACCCCGCGATGTGGCACATGGGGAAACCAAGCAAGTTGACATCATCATGTTGTGGAAGTGTTTCCATCGACACACTGACAATTGCAGCCATCAAGTTGCGATGCGACAACATTGCACCTTTCGGGAAGCCGGTTGTTCCCGAGGTGTACAACAACCATGCAATTGTGTCGTCGTTGGTTTTGCGTTGCACAAAGTCTGGCGAAGCAGAACCAACTAGGTCTGCATACGTTGGGTACTGAGATGAACCCCGATCACCAATCACGACAATGGTCGTGATTGTTGGAATCTCCGTTAGGTATGGCTCAACTGCATCGAGATACTTGTCTTGCACCAGCAGGGTGCTGACCTGGGCATTGTTCATGATCCAGGCCCATTCTTTTGGGTGCAGACGGTAGTTAAGAAACGTCAGGGCCATGCCTGCATCTGGAACGCCGTAGTAACACTCGACATACTCAGGAATATTCTCCGCGAGAATCGCGATTCGATCGCCAAATTCAGCTAAGTCGGCCACTGCATTAGCTACACGATTACAGCGCTCGTTGAGTTGAGCAAACGTCAGTACATCGTCACCATTAATCAATGCTGGTTTTTGTGGATGTTTTGCCGCGTTACGCCGCACGATGTCGCCAAGCAACATGTAGACCCCCGATCCCCGCTGCGAATCCTGTCAGAGTTATTCCGTTAGTGTCAAAGCGAACGCCACGCATAACAGGTGGGAATACAAGGTGGACACACAATGAGCAGCATTACTGACGTAGCAACAGGCTTACTTTTCCCAGAAGGACCCATCGCCATGCCAGACGGGTCTGTCGTACTCGTCGAGATGTTCGGGCCATGCCTCAGTCGAATTCGCACCGATGGAAGCAAAGAAGTAATCGCCGAAATTCCGGGTGGACCAAATGGTGCCGCATTGGGTCCTAACGGTTTGTTCTATGTCTGCAATAACGGCGGCGTGTTCAAACCAATGGTCGTGAACGGAAACACAGTTCCTGTGCACGCGCCTGCCAACGAACACATCGGTGGACGTATTCAGACCGTGGATCCACAAACTGGGAAAGTGACCGACCTATACACCGAATGCGACGGCGTTGCACTCACAGCACCAAATGACATCGTCTTTGATGATCACGGTGGTTTTTACTTCACGGATCACGGATTTGCTCATGGTCGTACTGCGATTATGACCGGTATCTATTACGCAAAAGCAGACGGGTCGATGATTAAAGAAATTGTCTTCCCTGCACGTGATCCGAATGGAATTGGATTATCTCCCGACGGCGCAACTCTCTATTGGGCAGAGACATGGACGGGTCGCATCATTCGTCGCAAGTTGTCGGCACCTGGAGTGATTGAGAATTACCCACCCGGAGACTTGTCGATGTGTTTGCACGGATTTCCAGGATTTCAATTGCTTGATTCGCTTGCGGTTGATGCAGCAGGCAATGTGTGCGTAGCCACACTGATGAATGGAGGTGTATCCGTGGTGTCGCCCGACGGAGAGATGATTGATTTCGTCGCAACCGGGGACCCCCTCACTACCAACGTGTGCTTTGGTGGTCACGATCTACAGACCGCGTTCATCACACTGTCTGGCTCCGGTCGTCTCGTTTCCACGCCATGGCCGCGTCCAGGGTTGGCACTTGCACACCTCAATAAATAGCAACGGTCACCAAGTGAGCAATCGTTGAGCGAATTTCTCGAATCCCTCATTCATAGGGTTGACCTCGATGAATTAGTGAGATATGTCGACACCACGTGTGCTGCACGCGACTTTGAACATCTCATCGACATCAGAGACCAAGCACGCGCGGCAGTACACACCGGACGACAACTATGGCCTATCGCAACACTTGCTAACTATCGATTGGCTCTTTACGCTCCTGCCCACCTTGCCGTGCGTTCACTTGACGACACCGCTCGCACTTTTATGCCCGGACCACTGAGTGAGATTCTCTCGGTTCATCATTCGTGGGATGAATTGTCAGAACACCTGCCAAGTGGACCAGACCGATCTCTCATTGCGTACGAACGCTCATTACGTGGCGACGTCATTTCAACAGATGAAACAGAGGCACTTGACATACCGCTGATGCCACAACCATGGGAACCGCAATACAACATCGCAACATACGACGATGATGGAGTTCACTGCGACCCGCCAACATTTCCCCCTATCACCACCGTCGCTTCTTCACTCGATGAACACAACGACAACTGTGAAATAGACGATGACGACACCGAAACAGCAGTGCGCGAACTGTTCTCTGCATGGACAACCGAATCAAACGGAAAAGTATCTATGACAGTGGTCGACGGTTCGATTCGTGATGCACTTGCTGTGCACGGAATCGCCTCGTCTGGCACAACACCGCTCACCACGCGCGATGCATTCGCGTGGCTTGCCTGGGCTGGCGCTAGTGGTGGCGCACATGGTGCGCGCCGAGGCATGGCAACAGGGCGTTTTGGAGCATGGTGGCTGTGTGCCACCGTCACAGACATTGTTGACGAATGGCCACTCACAAACCCGAAGTCTCAACAGGTCATTACCGGTCTTCAGTGGGAGCGCTACACACACCCCAATCTCGAACAAAAAGGATGGGCCGTACACCTTGCGGTGCACGACCCATCAACTGGAGTGTCTCTTGTGATCAACGCCTCTGATAGCGCTGAGTAAGCGCCTAACGAGCTTTCAAAGCCTCGATCAACTTTGGCAACACGACGTTGACATCACCAACGATGCCAAGGTCAGCGACGCCAAAGATTGGTGCCTCTTTGTCTTTGTTAATCGCGATGATGTTCTTGGAGCCTTTCATGCCCACCATGTGCTGCGTTGCGCCAGAGATGCCTGCTGCGATGTACACGCTTGGCTTCACAACCTTGCCGGTCTGGCCAACTTGGTATGAGTAGGGCACCCATCCGGCGTCGACGATTGCACGCGATGCGCCAGGAGCTGCTTTCAACAACTTTGCGAGATCTTCGATCATCGCAAACTTCGCCTGCTCACCAAGTCCGCGACCACCTGATACAACAACATCTGCTTCGTCAAGTTTTGGTCCGGTGACTTCTTCAACGTGAACAGCGGTGACTTGCGCACCACCTGCAGCGCCGAGGTCTGGCACTGGTGCAGCGACAACTTCAGCTGCTCCGCCACCAGATGCTTCAGGAGCAAAGCTCTTTGGACGGAATGCAACGAGATAAGGAGCAGAACCGGTGAACGAAGTTGTCACCAAAGTGTTGCCACCAAAGATCGGTGTTGTTGCGGCAATTCCGTCACCACCGTCTTCAATATCGATGCTGTTTGTCAACACAGTGCGATCTAACTTGACCGACAATCGCGACACAATGTCACGACCTTCGTAGTTCTGCGGGAACATGATGACGTCAGGAGTATCTCCACCGTCAATCACTGCCTTCATTGCTGCTGAAACAGCAACACCTGGCAATTTCCCACCAAGATCACCAGTTGCATACACCTTGGTTGCACCGTATTCACCAAGTGCACCAGCTACTGCTGCTCCGTCGCCGCCGATAAATGCTGCAACGTTTGATGACAGTGAACGTGCCTTCGTGAGCAGTTCGAGTGTTCCTGACGTGGGAACACCATTTGTTGTTTGGGCAAAAACCCAGACGCTATTGATTGCCATGATTTGCTCCCGTTTCCTCAGATGACCTTCAGGTTCTCAAGGAACCCGACAATCTTGCCGAATGCTTCGCCGTCGTCTTCGATGATCTCACCGGCTTGACGTGCTTCTGCTTCTGCAACTTTTGAAATCTTTTGACCAGCACCAGCCCAGCCAACTGGGTTAATGCCAAGGTCGCCTGCGGTGATCTCGTCAACTGGCTTGCTCTTTGCAGCCATGATTCCCTTGAATGAGGGATAACGCGGTTCCACAACACCAGCTGTCACGCTGATAACTGCCGGCATTGAACATGTGACTTCGTCGTATCCGGCTTCTGTCTGGCGCTCTGCATTGATCGTTGAACCATCAATGCTGATCTTCTTTGCAAATGTCACTGATGGGAGACCAAGAACTTCTGCAATCTGCTCTGGCACTGTTCCGGTGTAACCGTCAGATGATTCAGTTGCAGCAATGATCAGGTCTGCTCCACCCAAACGCTGTACAGCACCCGCGAGAACTTTTGCAGTTGTCAATGCATCACTACCCTGCAACGCAGGATCAGATACGAGAACAGCTTTCACTGCGCCCATTGCAAGTGCGGTACGAAGACCTGATGTCTCGTTGTTTGGCGCCATGGAAACGAGGCTGACCTCGCCACCACCGGCAGCATCAACGAGTTGCAACGCCATTTCGACGCCGTACATGTCGGACTCGTCGATGACGATCTTTCCGTCACGCTTGAGGGTATTGGTACCGCCGTCGAGTGCGCCTGGCACCGCGGGGTCGGGGATCTGCTTGACGCACACGATTACGTTCATAGTGGGGTCATTTTTACCCCTGAGTAGGGCCTGTTTCCACCTGCAATGCCAATGAAGAATGTTTCTAGGTCGTGACCCTCGTCGCACAACGCTGATATCGTGAAGAACCTTGCGTTTACTCCTCGTTGTCAACTCATTTGCCTCCTCGGTCACGGCCCGTAACACCGTGGTCGTTCACCAGCGACTGGCTCGCCACCACGACGTTCAGGTGGTGGAGACGAACCGTCGTGGGCACGCAACACGTTTTGCCCAGGATGCTGCACGTCGGGGCATAGATGTGGTGGTGTCCTTTGGCGGCGACGGAACATTGAACGAAGTCGCCACCGGAATTGCCGGCACCGAGACCGCGCTTGCAGTTCTTCCTGGTGGCTCCACAAATGTTTTTGCGCGAACCATCGGATTGCCAAACGATGCTCTCGCTGCTGTTGACGTCATCGTGGATTCGCTCGAACGAGACAACATCTCTCCGATTGGTCTCGGAAAAGTGAACGGAAGATACTTCACGTTTCATACGGGCATCGGATATGACGCGTCTGTTGTGAAACGAGTGGAACAACGCGCATCACTCAAGCGATACGCCGGTCATCCCCTTTTTGTTGTCGCTGCGCTTCGCACCTGGGCATTTGACTACAGCAGAAAACATCCGCACTTCGAAATGCGTTTTGGCGAACACGATGCAAACACTGACGCAGATGTCAATGACGGATACTTCACGATTGTTCTCAATACGAATCCCTACACGTTTCTCGGAAACCGGCCACTTGATCTGGTCCCTAATACCGGCCTCGAAGCCGGACTAGCCGTGGTGACATTTCGTTCTCTAAAAGCAACGCACATTCTTCGCTCGCTTGGTTCTGCACTGCGTGGTGGTGGAGTGCCTCCTGCACCGTGGCTCGATATCCGCCACGATGTGTCACACGTTGACATCACATCAACCACACCTTTTCCATACCAGCTCGACGGTGACTACCTAGGCGAAACAGGATCACTGCACTTTGAGCATGTTCCCGCTGCACTGCGCCTTGTCCGCGCGTGATCACAGTCTGACTTAGCTGCGCAATACACCGAGCGCCACATCGGGAACATTCGTACACACTCCGTGTACTCCCCACTCTTTAAATGTGGCCATCTTTTCTGAGTCATCACATGTCCACACATTGACAACAAGACCGTGGTGGCGAAAGGCATCTACTGCTTCGCGGGTCAGCGTGGCTTCCCACGGATGAATCGCGTAATGACCAGTGTGTGCAAGTGAACGAGCAACAAGGTCAAGTTGGTGGTCCGGCACGCCAACGGTCAGCCACGCTGTGCGCACCTCGGGTGAGATGGCCCTCATCACATCTACGGTTTCCCTCCGAAAAGAGGAGATCAACCAACGATTATTAGTGCCTCGATGATCAAGGTGTTCGGCGACCATACGCGCGACGCGATCGGTTTCGTCGAAATCTGGTTCTCGTGGATCGTTTTTGATTTCAATGTTCACCCACATCCCTTCGCAGGCATCAAGTGCATCACTGAACGACGGAATGTGAGGCGGTAAATCCGATTTTGCAACATCACAAATATTTCGTTGATCTGGCAACATCGGATCATGATGGATGATGAGTTCGTGATCAACCGTGATGCGCACATCAAGTTCGACGGCATCGGCACCGAACTCGCGTGCTCGAAGAAAAGCTGCAATTGTGTTTTCACGCTCAGCCCGCGATGCGCCTCGGTGCGCAATCACTGCGACGTCGGATGTGTACCCGACGCGGTCATCTGTTTTCATTAGCCACTGTTCCTAGCAGGATTTTGACCCACCCGTTGCATAGCGCAGTGACCGCACGTACCAGTGGAATCACACCGATGCAACTTGCACCATGAAACATCTTTAGATTATTTGTCGGCGAAACGTGTTGGAGTTTGCCTGAGTGCACGTAGCGTTACCGATTGGTGGGACACCACCATTTCGAATGGCCTCGGCGCTCGCGCCGACTTGACATACAAAGGAACACCACAGTGTCAATCCTTGCGTCCAGTCTTGCTCTCGGAGGCGCCGACTACACGTGGCGTCGTAGCGCGCTTTGTCGCGACACCGATCCCGAATTGTTTTTCCCTATCGGAACCACTGGACAAGCTTTGCTCCAAATCTCACGAGCAAAGGAAGTGTGTTGTGAGTGCCCAGTGAAGTTTGAATGTCTCGACTTCGCGATGGAGACAAACCAAGACACCGGAATCTGGGGCGGAACATCTGAAGAAGAGCGCCGTCAAATGCGTCGTGAAGCAGCTGCTCGCGCACGGGTCGCCCGAATTGGAGCGAACAACTCGGGAACACGAGACGTAGTGGCCGCTAGTCCTCTCCCTGCAGAGGAACTCGCAGATCAATAACCGTGCCAGCGCGTCCTGCGTGACGCGTCAGTTGCATCTCTAGTAATTCCTCTGGTTGTGCGGGACGAATCTCGATAGAACCGGCCAGTTCGGTTGTCACCAAAGTGCGGACAATCGACAAACCAAGCCCAGTTGCTGTCGTTAAATCGAAGTCGGCGTTGATCCCCTTACCGTCATCAACCACAAGAACTTGTAATTCGTCATCAGACGAATGCAATTGAATAGCGACGTTGCCGCCACCCTCGCCTGGAGGAAAACCGTGATCGACAGCATTTTGTAACAACTCGGTGAGGACTACTGACAACGGGGTGGCAATGTGTGCTGGCAAGCGCCCTCCGTCGCCGGACACGGTGAAACGCACGGGTCGATCCGGTGATTGCAGACTTTCTTCCACCAAACGCACAAGTGGACGAACAATGTCGACAAATGTGACGTCATCACCGGCTTCGTGCGACAACGTTTCGTGTACTAACGCGATCGTGCGTATACGACGCACCGATTCGGCAACGGCTGCTTTTGCCTCGTCAGATTCAAGCCTGCGCGCTTGCAGTCGCAATAGCGAAGAAATTGTTTGCAAATTATTCTTCACGCGGTGATGTATCTCTCGGATGGTGGCGTCTTTTGACAAAATCAAACGATCACGACGACGTAGTTCAGTAACGTCGCGCAACAACATGACAGCGCCAGCAACGCTTCGTTCACCCGTATTTACATCCGTATCAACCAACGGAATACAGCGAGTCAACAACGTCACGTCGTGTCCTTGATCAAATTCTTCGATGACAGGCAATCCGCGTTCAAAAACATTGGTGACAGCGGTGTCAATGACTCCCAGTTCTGCCAATGTTTGCCCCACCGCATTTGTGCTGACCCCTACCCGGTGAAGTGCAGAGGTGGCATTTGGTGATGCGTATTTGATGCGATGTTGAGCATCGAACACAATCGCACCGTCCCCCACTCGTGGCGCAACGCTTGCGTTTGGAACACGGCCGGCAAACGGAAACTGGCCATTGCTGACCATCACGGCAAACTTGCCAAAGAGTTCTAAATATGTGCGTTCTAGAACTCCTGGTGCGCGGCCACTGCGCGTGTTCCACTCGCGCGTCATGACGGCAATCACTTCACCGTTGTGCCGTACAGGAATCACCATCATTCGTGTCTCGCCTGAATATTCAGGTGAGAAGTCCTCAATGTGTTGCGGTGCTTCGATCTCACCCTCAACGATCGATGCTGTTGCAAATGCCTCACGAAGCAAAGGCTTTTCTGAATCACTGGCAAATGTGCCAACCCAGTCGGACTGATACAGCGTTTGTCCAGTTGCGGCACGGACTTGACCAAGAACGACCCACTTGTCATTGTTCACTGGGACATACAGCAACAAGTCGGCGAAACAAAAATCAGCGAGCATTCCCCATTCGCCCACCAAATTCACCAAATGCGATGTTTGTTCCTTGGTGTAGTTGGTGTGTTGTCGAAGTAGTTCGGTGATGCTTGCCATAAACGTTGGCTTTGGAAATATTTGGCTACGGAAATACCGGCCGTATCAGCCACCGAAACCGATACGGCGGTCCGCGCCCGAAGAGCCGATCTCGACGTAGGCAATCTTTGCTGAAGGAATCGCGATATCGCGACCGCGTTTGTCGACCACCCACAAGGTGTTCGTCTTTCCAGACAGAGCATCTTCGATCGCTGCCTTCAATGTTTGGCGAGCTTTCTCATCGTCTTCAAGTTCGAGCGAAATTTCTCGTGGTGCCTGCGTCACGCCAATTCGAATGTCCACGTCTAATAACTCCTTCACTCTCAACATTTGGCATTCGACTGATCGATGCCTGTGTCGTTTGCACTCAACCGTAGTGCCTCTTACCTTGTTGCGACTATGACAACAGCTTCAGTTTTTTTGAAAAGACTTTCTTCGGGCGCATTTCTTCAACTTTTCCGGCGAGGTCGTGGAACGCCTTACCCGCCTCGGTCTCGGGAGCGACCGCAGCAACGGGGCGCCCGTCGTCGCTTCCCTCGCGAATTGCCGGCACGAGAGGGATCTGTGCGAGAAGTGGCACACCGAGTTCGTCGGCGAGTGCTTGACCGCCGCCCTGGCCAAATAACTCATAGCGCTTGCCGTCGTCACCCGTAAACCATGACATGTTTTCAATAATGCCGCGCACAGGGAGATTGACTTTCTTTGCCATGAACGCCGACATGCGCGCAACTTTTTGCGCAGCCTCTTGTGGCGTTGTCACGA
This sequence comes from Ilumatobacteraceae bacterium, assembly GCA_044345725.1. Lineage (GTDB taxonomy): Bacteria > Actinomycetota > Acidimicrobiia > Acidimicrobiales > Ilumatobacteraceae > UBA2093. The sequence goes on from JBIJAO010000002.1 coordinate 110,966, forward strand.
TCAATACTTCTGCTTTGGGCAAATATTGACTCAGGCTCAATGCAATGTCGCCTGTTCCAGGTGGCATGTCAATCAATAGATAGTCGGGTTCATCCCAATACACATCGGTGAGGAATTGTTCGAGTGCTTTGTGCAACATTGGTCCACGCCAAATCACAGCTTGTCCGTCGGGGACAAAGTATCCGATAGAGATACAGCGAACGCCATATGACTCGGGTGGCAACAACATTTGATCAATTGCAACTGGCTCACGATCAGCACCGAGCATTCGCGGAATAGAAAATCCGTAAATGTCTGCATCAACAACACCTACCGAGTGTCCGGCTGCAGCCAACGCAACGGCGAGGTTTGTTGTAACACTGCTTTTGCCGACTCCACCTTTTCCAGAAGAAATAAGAAGAGGACGAGTCTTGCAATCGGGCTGTGCAAATGGAATTGCACGCCCTTCCGCATGGCCATGCGCTTGCGTGGAACCTGCTGTTGCGCCGGCATCGCCGTGCACAATTTGACGCACTTTTGCGCGTTCGGCGTCGGTCATCACACCGAAGTTCACATTCACTGACGACACTGCCGGAAGTGCTGTGAGTGCATTACTCACGCGATTGTTGATTTCATTGCGAAGAGGACATCCGGGAACGGTGAGCACAATCGTGAGAGAAACAGAAGAGTCCGAGGCCTCGATATCGCGCACCATGCCAAGGTCAACGATTGATCGATGAAGTTCGGGATCCTCCACTGGTCGAAGCGCCTCGATGATCTGATCGGTGGTGGGGGCTGCCATGTCGGTTCCTTGCGTGCATGACTCGGTATCTGTACCGAGTGCCTTACATACCCAGTGCCTCTGATCGATGTCGATAATTAGCACTACGGTGATAGGTATAATACCGACGTGGCCGAAGGAACCCCCACCTCCGTTATGACACCAAAGGCGTTTACCGCCACAGTGTCAGCGATTACCTCGGCATTTGGCGACCCAACGCGCCGGGCGGTCTATTTGTATGTGCGTGACCACACCACAGTCAATACGGGTGTCACAGCGGCGCAGGTCGCAGAGAAATTTGACCTTCATCCAAACGTTGCACGACATCACCTCGAGAAATTGGCGGCCGGCGGTTATCTCGAAGTGTCAGTCGAACGCATTGATGGCGCCAAAGCTGGTCGACCATCGAAGCACTATCGATCAGCACAGAAACTTGATCTCGAATTTCCGGTGAAAAGTGATGACCTTGTGTTGTCTCTTCTCGGAAAGGCTTTGGCCGCGCTTCCCCCAGACATTGCACAGACTCTTGCTGAAGAAGTCGGACAAGAGTACGGACAAGCGCTTGCAGCTGGTCTCACGGGTGGCGACGAAGGAGCCGGACATCGATCACTGCGTTCTGCGATGCAGTCAGTGGCTGATGCGCTCACTGCACATGGTTTTGCTGCCCACGCTGATCAACGCAACAATCAGTTACGCATCGTCACGAGTCACTGCCCTTTTGGTGACGTCGCTATCGAGAATCCAGTGATTTGCGCTGTCGACCGCGGAATGGTGAAGGGCATGTTGAAGTCGTTGTATGGCGATGCCGAACCTGTAACGGTGAACTCGGTTCCTCGCGGCGACACTTTCTGCACAACAACTGTCTAATTGGCGATGTAATCGCCCAAAAACCAGTTAGCGATTTAATCGCCCCAGAAACGCTGTTCTTTAAACGGATCTCCGTACATGTGATATCCGTTTCTTTCCCAGAAACCAGGCTCATCACTGTTACGCAATTCAATGCCGCGTAACCACTTTGGTGATTTCCAAAAATACAAATGTGGAACAACAAGTCGCACTGGTCCACCGTGTATTGGCTCGAGTGGCTCGCCTTCATACTCATAGGCCACAATTGCATTGTCGCCCATCACATCTTCAAGAGGAAGATTCGCTGTGTATCCAAACTCAGCGTGACCCATAAAGTGCGTTGCCTCAGGTGTGATACCAGCGCGATGCAAAATGTCGCGCACGCGCACGCCTTTCCACGTCATGTCGAACTGCGACCACTTGGTGACACAGTGAATGTCGACCGTCATTGTGATTGATGGCATTGCCACAAGTTCCTCATACGTCATGACGAACTCTTTGTCGACAAGACCACCAACTTTCAGCGACCACTCGCCTTCTTTATAGGTAGGTACATCACCAACGTGAAGGACGGGGAAACGATCGGTGATGTACTGCCCAGGCGGCAACCGATTGGGGTCATAACCCATCTCTTTCACGATCTCTCGCTGTCGATCGAAAAAACTCATCACCATGTACGTATTGTGCCCTGTTTTTTCGCCTCGTGCACCCTTTGTGTTCACCAACAGTTTTTTCGTATGTCATCGAGCACTGTTACGTTAGAAATGTGCCGATTTTCCTTGTGCGACACGCCAAAGCTGGCAGCCGTTCCGACTGGCATGATGACGACCTCGTGCGTCCGCTCTCGAAAAAAGGCTGGGCCCAGTCTCGTGCTCTTGCATCGCGCCTCAGCGCTCACTCCCCTGTCGCGTTGTGGTCGAGCCCGTATGTGCGTTGCCGACAAACACTCGAGCCACTCGCCGAGACACTCTCGCTCGATATCTTAGAACATGACGCCCTCATTGAAGGCGCGAGATTTGAACACACACTCGAACTACTTGGTGAAGTTGCCAATCTCACGGTGCTGTGCAGTCACGGTGATGTCATCCCCGCGACAATTGATGCTCTCGTGCGTCGTGGCATGGACGTGCAAGGAGAGCCTGATTGGCGGAAGGCCTCAACGTTTGTATTGCATCGCGTTAGTGGCCAGTTCATCACCGCAGAGTGCTGGCCACCACCTGGCATCTAGACAGTCATCAAGGAGTGGTAGTACTGGTTACTTCTTCTTCGACGGCATCAACGATCGCCGCAACGTAACTCATCACTTCGTGTGGAGGGTTCATTGATCGACATGTTGTGAGATATGGTTCTGCACGTTCAGGATTATCAAGAATTCGGAAATATACGATTCCGGTAAAACATTGCGCATCCGGATACGTTGCATCTATCTCGGTTGCACGTAATAGATCTTGCAGTGCAGTTGCGTAGGCCGCATCTCTTATGTCGTCACTCGCGCCAGAAGCAGACAGTGTGAGCAGCCACGACCTGTAGGTAAGCGCTTCCACATTGTCCGGTTCGATTTTCAATACATCGGTATACAACTGGATCGCTTGCGCAGGATCACTGAAATTCAACGAACGCGCGAGCGACAAACGAACCGACGAACTCATTTCGATTCCACCGCTCGAGCTTTGGCCAGGAAGTCGCTGACCGGACTGATCTGCTACCCACCATCCAGAAGCGATCGCGATGGCGATTACCACCAGCGAAGCACCCACAATCTTCACCCATTTTTTTCCGGGCATAAGATCTTCTTGCGTAGACGCAACCGCAGTGCCGTCAATTTCACGGGTGAGAGCCGCCGCACGCGAGATATACCCGTCACGCAGTGTGATGTAATCGTCATCTTCGACATCGCCAGCTTCGTGCTCGCGTTCAAGATCACGCAGAGAATTCAAAAGAAATTCTCGCTCTTCTTCTAACGATCCAAATTCGGCATCGTTGCTGCTCATCAGCGGTAATCCTCGTCGGTGGGATCCTCGGCAAGTAACGCAGCGACGATGGCACGATCCTCATCTGTTGCCTCGCCACCTTGTTGTTTTCTCCAACGACGAAATGCAACAGTAAGTCCGGCGACCGAACACACGAACACGGCAACCGGTAAGGCCCACACGAGAGCATCGAGCCCAGTCGCTTTCGGTACCAAAAGAACTTGCCCGCCAAAGCGCTGTTCAATGAACCCCACAATCTCTTCGTCTGACTGCAAGCCTTCAGCTACTTGACGCGCGATCTCATTACGAATGGCTTGCGATGCAGAGGCTTGCGAGACAAATACGCTCTCGCCGTCACACGTAGGACACGCAATTCGTTTGCTAATGGAATCGATACGGTCTTCTTGAGTACGTGGTCCGTCAGATCGCGTGGAACCAACGGCCAACAACGCAACAACAAGTATTCCCATGGCCATCCACACTGGCCAAGATTTCAACGCCTTCGTGACGCGGCTCATTGCGAACCTTCAAACTCTTGTTGCAGTCTCGCTAGTTGCTCATCGAGGAAGTTCTCTGTGAGTGCTCCAAGAATGCGTAACCGCACAAATCCATTGGGATCGATGATCCATGTTTCAGGAACCTTTGCAACTCCGAATGCCACTGCAATGGTGCCGTCGTCATCACGCACCTTGTCCCAGCTGCCACCGTTCTGCTCAAAATATGCTTCGACTGCTCCGTCAGTGTCGTCGTTCACGATGGTGTACAACTCAGCAGGTGTAGGCGCAGTTGTCTGATTGTCGTAAAACGACAACAAATACGGATGTTCTTGACGACAGGGCACGCACGTGGAGTTGAAGAAGTTGAATACCACCCAACTTCCACGTCGACGTGCAAGATCAAATGGTTCATCTTCAATCGTTGTGGACTTCACCTCTGGTGCTGGTTGACCAAGCAATGGCGAACTAGAGACTGTGCTCTCTGACGGTGATGACACTGCAAGCACAACAAGAAACGCGACAACAACAACACCGACAGCGGCAGCAATGTATGGCGCGATGCGTTTTTTGCGTGGAGCAACTTCAGTACTCACGCCGACACCTCGTCAGGAATTGGTGCAGATACAGGATCTGTCGGACGACGTCGACGTTGACCTGGGAACGCCGACAAGAGAGTCCCGAGCGCCATCAACCCGCCACCAATCCACATCCACACCATCATCGGCTTTATAAACACTTTGATTTGCGCAGTTCCAGAAGTGGGACGAATGGGAGGTTCAACGGTGAGATAGATATCTTTTGTGAGAGTGGTCTTTACAGACGGCGTTCCCACGTTCATTCCCATCTGCAAATACTTTGTGATTGCCGGTGCATAAGCTTGCCCACCGTCGATCTTGACGAGCGCCTTGACCGATGTTGAACGATCATCTGTTTCTTCAATAATGTCGACTAACTCGAAAGTGTGTCCGCCGTATTCAGCAGGACGTCCTTTCTCTAAAGACAACTCTTGACTGCGCGTGTATGAGTTTGAAGATGCAAGCGCAACCGCAATCAGGATGACTCCGATGTGCACCACCATTCCACCATTTGCGCGTCCTACAAATCCGCGCCACCCTTGGCGTCGAGTGGCAAGAACCAACTGACGCAACGCGGCACCGCCCGCAAATCCTGCAAGCGTGAACGTGAGCAACGGTGCAAGTCCGGTGGCTCCCGACAACATCGCAACAACAAGCGCCGCGATACCCATCCATGCCGGCCAGAACAATCGTTGACTTAACAACTCTGTGGACGCTTTTCGCCACGGCAGCACTGGCGCAATACTCATGAGAAACAGCAATGCGATGCCGAGAGGTGTCGCAAGACGATCAAAGAATGGTTCTCCCACTACCAGTTGTCTGTTCTGTAACGCTTCAACAATGAGCGGAAAGACCGTTCCAAGAAGCACCACAAATGCAAACACGCTGAACAGCACGTTGTTTGCAAGGAATGCTCCTTCTCGCGACACTGGGGAATCAATCGTTCCTGGCGAACGCAATCGATCTCCACGCCATCCGATGAGACCAATTGATACAACCACAATGATCGCGAAAAATGCCAATAGGTACGCGCCGATATCAGACTCACTAAAAGCGTGAACGCTGTTCAGCACTCCGGATCGTGTGAGAAATGTGCCAAGAATGGTGAGACTAAATGTGGCAATCAATAGCGACAAGTTCCACACACGCAACATGCCCCGACGCTCTTGTACAAGAACCGAGTGAATGTAGGCAGTACCGGTGAGCCACGGAACAAGAGATGCATTTTCTACCGGGTCCCACGCCCACACGCCACTCCAGCCGAGCACTTCATAACTCCACCAACCGCCGAGCAAAATTCCGATGGTGAGAAAACCCCATGAGTACAACGCCCAACGACGTGTTTCAACCAACCAGCCCTCGCCCAAACGACCGGTGATAAGAGCGCCAATTGCAAAAGCAAATGGCACTGTGAAGCCCACATACCCGAGATACAAAATCGGGGGATGAAACATCACCAAGATGTGATTTTGCAGCAGCGGGTTTGGTCCAGGTCCGTCGGTTACTCCGGGCGGACCACTCGCAAACGGGCTCGCAGGACCAATAGTGAGAATAAAAAAGAACAAGCCAACGACAAACATCGTCGCAAGTGCGTACGCGACTAATGCATCGTCAAGTTTGTCGCGATAACGCCACGCAATGACAAACGTGAAGGCAGCGAGTGCCAGTACCCACATCAAAATGGATCCCTCTAACGCGCTCCACACCGCGGCAAAGTTGTAAAACGCTGGCGTGCTATTTGAGCCAACTTTTTGAACATACGCGAGTGAATAATCTCGCGTGATCATCGCGTACTCCATGATCGCAAATGCAGCGAGCGCCGCAAGAAAAGCAAGTAATGCAAAACGCGGTCCGAGTCGCAACACTTTTGCGTCGCGTTGGCGCGTTCCCACCACCATCGCAACAAGCCCAAAGACACACGCCGTGACCCCGATGAGTAACGCGGCGCGGCCCAAGGGTCCACTTAATCCCGCGGCAATTAACACGTGTTACCCCTTCTGCGCAGCGCAGGCAGCAGCTTGTTCATCGGATTCGTCGAGACGAGCTTCATTTTTACTTTGGTATTCGTTTGAGTGCTTTACCTCAATGCGATTGCTGTCGAAAACCTCGCCGGACATTCGACCATGTGCAACAACTGGAATACATTCCTGAAAGATGCCTCCTGGATCGCCAAAGTACGTCACCGGCACAACTTCATCATTAAAAACGAGGTCGAATTTGGTCATTCCATTTTCTTTGCGCATGGAATTTTCCACCACGACACCCTGCACCCGAAGTCGACGATCTTCTTCGCATCCTTCGCGTTCACCAATCTCATCGACATTGCAGTAGTAGTCGATTGCGCTGGTGAGGAACTGACTCACCACGAATCCGCCTGCGACGACCGCCAATACGACGATGGCAATGGGCGCCCACCGACGTCGACGACGACGCGCGGGCTCTGCAACCTCGCGTGGACTCAGGTCCATGGCATGTCCTCAGATGTTGCGTTTTGTGCCAAATTTTTAGCGCGACGCAAGAACCACCATATGTATGTACCAATGGATGCAAAAGTCACCACGTAACTTCCGATCACAAAGCTTGCGTGTTCCATTAGTTCACCACACTCTCAGCACGACGCTGCTCAATTGCAACATCAAGACCCTTGTCGGCGAGGGCATCTTCTAAGGCGATTCCGCGCTGACGATGCAACACCATCCACACGTACAAAACAGTGAAAGCAACGAGCCCGAGAAACAATGTGAACAACATGAGGCCATCAAGTTCAACATCTGTACCTCTATTTGCAACTGATGCTTCCTGATGTAGCGATCGCCATAAACGTACGCTGAAATGCACGAGCGGAATCTCTAACACCGCAAGCAAAGCAAGCACTGCGGATCGCTTTGCTCGTTGACGTTGCGTGCCGCCTAACCGGCGCACGGCGAGATAGCCAACGTATGTGATGAACAAAAACGCTGTACTTGTAAGGCGCGCATCCCACACCCAGTACGTACCCCATGTGATGCGGCCCCACAAACTTCCCGTCACGAGCGAAATAGCGACAAACAAAACGCCAATCTCAGCAGATGCTCCACCGACTCGATCCCATGCGAGTGAGCGATTTTTGCCACTTAAATAAATGGCGGAACACACTGCTGTGAATGCAAACGCCATGTATGCCACCCAAATAGTGGGTACATGCACGTACATGATTCGCACTGTGGAACCCTGAATGACGTCTTCGTCAGAAACAAACAATCCGAGGATGACGGTCAGTGCCAACAACGCAATGGACAAAAGGCCCAAGCGTCGCGTCGCAACGGTGCCGGTCGAAGCCGTGTGTGTCACCGCTGCCTCCTTTTGTTGTGCCATCTTCATTCGTCGATCAACGGTCCAAAAGCAACACTTCCGACCGCGCCAAAGACAACCGCAAACACGCCCAGAAGGCCGATCCATGGCCAACCTTCCGATACGTCTGTGCCTGCTGCCTCGAACGCCGCCTCGGTTGCCCGAGTTGCGCCAATCAACACAGGTGCCACAACTGGTAGGAGCAACAACGGGAGAAGTGTCTCCCGTCCTCGCGCACCAGCTGCAAGACCTCCGTAAAGAGTACCGACGAAGGCAAGGCCACAGGTAGCGGCCACCATGGTGACAATGGCCTCAACCATCCCCATCACAGAAATTTCGACGTTGTACAACACCAGTGCAACGGCCATCAGTAGCACTTGCAGAATGAACAATTGCACCATCAACGCCAGCGATTTTCCATAGAAAATGCCACTTGGGGACACCCCGGCTACACGCAGTGCGTCGAGAGCTCCATCGGCTGTTTCCACAGCAAATGATCGCTGTACCACGACCAACATGGAGAACAAGGTGGCAAGCCACACAAGTCCCGGCGCGACTCGTTGCAAAATTCCCTCATTGTCAAGAGCAAAAGCAAACATGATCATGACAACGAGCGCAAATGGCGCAACTTGATTGGTGAGAACACGACTGTTCCATTCGACCAACACATCTTTCCGAGCGATAGAACGAATGACTTTCCACCGCGAATGTGACGACACGTTGTTGCTCACAAAGTTCCTCCGTGAACAATGCCCCCATCGACGGTCACGATACGTGTTGCTAATTTTGAAGCGCGTTCATGTTCATGTGATGCAAGCACAACGGTTGCGCCTGCTTGGACGGCCTGATGCAATGTGGCATCCAGTTCGTCACGGCTTGCCGCATCAAGTCCCGCATGCGGCTCGTCTAATAACCAGAGTTGTGCACGTCTCACAACTAGCGACGCAAGTGCACATCTGCGTCGCTGCCCGGCCGACAACTGTGACGCACGAACATCAGATAATCGTTGCGACAATTTCATTCGATCCATTGCATAGGACACTTCAACATCTGTTGCTCCCACCATCTGCGCCCAAAACCCCACGTTCTGACGTACCGTCAGATCGAGATACAAACCGTTGGCATGGCCCAACAGACCGACTTTGCTCCGTACGTCTTCTCGAGATGCGACGACATCTGTGCCCAGAATGGTTGCGGTACCGCGTTCAATTGGTAGTAATCCTGCGAGAGCGCGCAACAACGATGTTTTACCTGCGCCGTTTGGTCCTTGCAGAAGAACAATCTCACCGCGTGCAACATCAAGGTCTGCGCCGGCAAGGACGGGAAATCGACCGAGAACTGCAACAGCACCACGCAGTGCGACGACGATTTCCATGCACACGTAACGCTAGTGACCCCCCTGGCTGTTCACCAATGCAGTACCTCACTATCCTCGTAACGTGCCGCAAAGTGCTTCCCAAAAGACCCCCATGTGGTCCATTGCTCTTGGGGTTATTGGTAAATTGATGATCACGGTCGGATTGCTGATGCTTGGATTCGTTGTGTACCAACTTTGGGGAACGGGGATCAAAACTCAACAGGCCCAGCGTGAGTTGGCAAAAGAGTACGAACAACTCACCGCCACAACGATTCAAAACAGTGGCTCGCCCACCTCATCCGTGCCTCCATTGCCAAGTGAAACAAGTGAAGGCGACGTCATTGGCCGAATTGTGATGCCCGACATCGGTGTTAACAAATGGGTCGTAGCTGGCGCAACGATGGACATGCTCGAGCGCGGTCCAGGATTATTTGCAAACACCGCTTTGCCAGGTCAACTAGGCAACTCTGCGATTGCAGGTCACCGCACTTCATATGGCGCACCTTTTTCTCGAATCGATCAACTCGACCCAGGTGATGACATCACGGTGGTGACACCTCGCGGATCTTTCACATACGCCGTCACCGAAACAAAAATTGTTCCGGCGACAGCAGTAGAAGTGCTCGACACAGTTGATCCTGAAAAAGCGACACTCACCCTCGTGTCCTGTCATCCGAAGTGGACATCACGCGAACGCATTGTGGTGTTTGCTGATCTCGTTGATGCAGGTGATGCCGTACTCACGCCGGCAACTCCCCTAATCACAAATGAGGTCACCGATGAAGTTGCCGCATTTGACGGTGGCTGGTTCTCTGACACCTCCGGCATCCCCCACACCCTCTTTTGGGCACTACTGCTCATTGGCATTTGGCTCATCGCCACGCTCGCGGTGCGCCGCCTCAAAGCCAAGTGGTACATCGCATATCCCGTCGCAGCGCTACCTTTCATCTTCTGCTTGTACTTCTTTTATGTGAATCTCAGTCGTCTATTGCCTGCCGGTGTCTAAATCTTCCTACGCTGTACCCCAATGGACTCCAGCGCACCGCCTAGCGGCAACTCAATGGACAATGATCCGGTGCGAGCCAAGCGCGCCCAAGTGGCCAAGTGGACATTGCTGGCCAACCGCATTGGATATTTGTTTTACGCGCTTGCGATTTCTGCTTTTGTCATGGCCTTTGCCATCGGATTCAAAGGACCACTTGTCACTCTCGTCACCGTGTCGCTCATCATTGGTTCAATTCTTCTTGCGCCGTCAATTGTGTTGGGATACGCAGTGAAAGCTGCCGAACGAGAAGATCGCGAGCGCGGACTATGAGTGAGACAACCAAAATTCCTTCAGACCGTCGTCAACACATCATCGATGTTTCCATCACATGTTTTTCTCGCACCGGTTATCACAACACTTCAATGACTGATATCGCCGATGCTGTTGGAGTTACCAAACCAGTTCTCTACCAACACTTCGACAGCAAGCGCGCTCTGTACCTAGAGATTCTTCGATTTGTCGGCCAAGCACTGGTCACTGCGGTCACCAGCAATGCGGCAACTTCTAGTGATGGACGTGAACAAACTGAGCGCGCAATGATCGCCTACTTCACATGGGTAGATGAACATCGTGACGCATTTGCATTGCTGTTTGAAAGTAGCGAACGAGTCGATGAAGAATTTGCTACGACGGTTCGTGAATTTGAAGAAGCAGCATCGTCTGCAATTGCCCCACTCATTACGGTTGATCTGCCCGAGGACAGCCGTCGTACTCTTGCGATGGCACTGGTCGGAATGGTGGAAGCCGTGAGTCGTCATGTGATTGCACAAGGAACACCGTTTGACTCTGGCGCGCTGGGCACTGAGTTAGCAGGCCTTGCATGGGGCGGGTTGCGATCACTTGGTCAGTCGCGCAACACCCAGCCGCGATAACTCGCCACAAACCCCACTCGTTCCAACTGAGCCACAATCGGATGGTCATGTCCGACAGATTCGCCGTTTACTTTTCTGATCTCAAGCGACTTTCGTCTGCCATCTTTCACAAGTGTTGCTAGCGCATCAGCCCACACGTTTTGCTCGAGGGTGTGCGGAAATGTCACCAAGTGATAACTACGTGGATCAATCCACACCAACGGTTCGCCATCATGCAGTACTACGAGAGTGCCTGCACTGCGCGTAGGACGCCCCTCTGTCATCGGCCACGGCAACATTGCTCCGTACGGTTGTGCAGGATCGGTTGTTGCAAGGATGATGGGTGCAAGAACATTGTCATCAAGAGATTGAGCGCGAGATTGACGCACATCTCGCAAACGATCAACTGCACCGACAGCAGCAAATTGCGCCGCACCTAAACCCTCTACGAAATATCCGCGGCGAACATTGCCACGTTCTTCAAGCAACTTCAACACCCCGTACACACCAGCAAATCCACCAACAACGTTGTCACTGAGAACTGCTTCGCGCGTCACCACTCCATATCTTTCGAGGATCTGTAGTGCTAACGCATGTGATGATTCAGTAGGTGATGGTGTTGGTTCGCGCAAGGGAGCAACAAGACTCCATCGGCCCGCACCCATTGGTGGCCCGATTCGCGAGAGCCGTCCGGGACGTGGACGTACAACGCGACCGGTATGTGCGTTTCGTCGCGACGTGGCCGGTGTCGACGAACGAGTGATATACGCACGAAGTGGCGCAAGGGAATCGTTTGTAACTTCACCAGCCCACACCAAGTCCCACAACACATTGAGCGCTTCTTGTTCTGTTGCGTCAGAAATAGCCGCACGCAACTGCGAAAAGAACAACGCTCCACGCTCTGACAACGCATGTCGAACTGCGTCGTGCAATGGACCCACTGGTGCTTCAGGCCATTCAAGCGACGGCGCGAGTGTTGCAAGTTGATCGGCAAAAAAGAATCTGATGCGGCCATCACTTGCACCTAGAGCGCCGGCGCCAACCCACACCACTTCCCCTGCTGTGCACAGTTCATCGATGTCGCTAGGGCGATAACCGC
>JBIJAO010000035.1:0-15280 GCA_044345725.1 Ilumatobacteraceae bacterium
AACGTCTTGGAAATAGCAGCCGTCAACGTGGTCTTACCATGGTCAATATGACCCATCGTTCCAATATTCACATGAGGCTTATTACGCTCAAACTTTGCCTTACTCATGATTGATCACTGCTTTCTAAATTTCCGTTAGTGGATTGGGTTGTCAAGGTTCTGTGTTGTGAGTGCTGGTTATTCACCGCGCACGCGCTTCACAATTTCTGTTGCAATAACTTCTGGCACCTGCTGGTACGAGTGGAATTGCATTGTGTAGGTGGCACGCCCCTGGGTGCGTGACCGGAGATCGGTACTGTATCCGAACATTTCCGAGAGTGGAACCTGAGCGCGAACAACTTGTGTGTTGCCGCGAGCTTCCATACCCTCGATGCGACCACGGCGGCTGCTGAGGTCACCCATTACGTCACCCATGTATTCATCAGGGGTAACGACTTCGACGGCCATGATGGGTTCGAGCAACACTGGCTTTGCCATTTCTGCTGCTTTTTTGAACGCCATTTGGCCAGCGATCTTGAACGCCATTTCCGACGAGTCAACGTCGTGGTACTGACCATCGACGAGCTTTGCGCGCACGTCAACAGTGCTGTAACCGGCGAGAACTCCGTTTTCAAGCGCTGCTTGAATGCCTTGGTTCACTGGCTGGATGTATTCACGTGGAACACGACCACCGGTGATTTGATCGACGAATTCGTATCCGCCACCAGGACCGGTTGGCTCGAGTGTGATCTTTACAACAGCGAACTGACCAGAACCACCGGACTGTTTGATGTGTCGGTATTCCACTGACTCAACGGTCTTGGTGATTGTTTCGCGGTAGGCAACCTGTGGCTTACCAATGGTTGCATCAACGTTGAATTCACGCTGCATGCGGTCGACCAAAATTTCCAAGTGCAACTCGCCCATACCGGAAATAACTGTTTGACCAGTTTCTTCGTCGGTGCGAATGCGGAATGTTGGGTCTTCATCTGACAATGACTTCAGAGCTTTACCAAGTTTGTCTTGGTCGTCTTTTGTCTTTGGTTCGATCGCAACGTGAATAACCGGCTCGGGGAATTCCATGCGCTCGAGAATGATGGGGTTGTTGCGGTCGCACAATGTGTCACCAGTGGTGGTTTCTTTGAAACCAAGACCAGCAACAATGTCGCCTGCCATTGCAACGTCGAGATCTTCACGCTGGTTTGCGTGCATCAACAAAATACGACCAATGCGCTCTTTGCGTTCTTTGGTGCTGTTGTACACCTCGTCACCCTTGTTCACTGAACCTGAGTACACGCGGAAGTATGTGAGCTTGCCGAATGGGTCCGACACAATCTTGAATGCAAGTGCTGCGAACGGTCCGTTTTCGTCTGCTGGACGATCGATAACTTCGTCGCCCTTTAGGTTTTGTCCCTGTGCAGCTGGAATGTCGAGCGGGCTTGGCAAAAAGTCGACAACGGCGTCGAGCATCGGCTGAACACCTTTGTTCTTAAACGCTGAACCACACAAGATGGGAACGAAATCAAATGCGAGTGTTCCCTTACGGATTGCGCGCTTAATTTCTTCTTCGGTGACTTGCTCGCCGCCCAAGTATTTGTCCATGAATTCGTCATCGCTTGTTGCGATCGTTTCAAGAAGTTGTTCGCGATATGAATTTGCTTCATCGACCATGTCGGCAGGAATGTCGATTTCGTCCCACTTTGCGCCCAACTCTTCGTCGTGCCAAATGAGCGCCTTCATTTTGACGAGGTCGATCAGGCCTTCAAAAGGCTTGTTGCTTTCTGGGCCACCGGCGCCAACGGGCAACTGAATGATCGCGGGCACTGCCTGCAAACGCTCTTTCACCATGTCGACGGTGCGATAGAAGTTGGCACCAATACGGTCCATCTTGTTGATGAAACACATACGTGGTACGCGGTACTTGTTGGCCTGACGCCATACGGTTTCGGTTTGTGGCTCAACGCCAGCAACTGAGTCGAACACGGTGACGGCGCCGTCGAGCACGCGAAGTGAGCGCTCTACTTCAACCGTAAAGTCCACGTGGCCTGGGGTATCGATGATGTTGATGCGGTGGTCGTTCCAGATACAGGTAGTAGCAGCAGACGTAATGGTGATACCACGCTCTTGTTCCTGAGCCATGTGGTCCATGGTTGCTGCACCTTCGTGCACTTCACCGATCTTGTAACTCTTGCCCGTGTAATACAGAATGCGCTCGGTAGTTGTTGTTTTACCGGCATCGATGTGGGCCATGATGCCGATGTTGCGAGTGCGCTCAAGTGGATATTCACGCTTGGCCATTGGATTTCACCTTGTTTCAGAAACTGTCAGAGGGGCATTGAGTTGTAAAAGTGCGGGTGCATCTTCAATACGAGATTGTTGATGCATAAGTTGCGGGTTGTGCGAATGCAAAGACGTATTGCTCACCAGCGGTAGTGAGCAAAGGCCTTGTTGGACTCGGCCATCTTTTGCATGTCATCACGCTTTTTAATTGACGCGCCAAGACCATTGGCAGCATCAAGAAGTTCATTTGCAAGGCACTCGGCCATTGTCTTTTCACGACGATCGCGCGAGTAGTCAACAAGCCAGCGAATTGCGAGCGTTGTTGCACGGCGCGGACGCACTTCAACAGGAACCTGATAGGTGGCGCCACCAACACGACGGCTGCGCACTTCCAAAGGAGGCTTCACGTTTTCTACTGCACGCTTTACGGTGGCAAGTGGTTCGGAACCAGTCTTTTCTTCGACCATCTTCATTGCGTCGTAGACGATTTTTTCGGCAACGCTCTTTTTGCCGTGCAACATCACTTTGTTGGTGAGCTGTGTAACGAGCAACGAGCGATAAATGGGATCAGCGGCAAGTTCGCGGCGCTGTGCGGGACCCTTACGAGGCATGACGTGTCCTTCTTACTTCTCGCGCTTTGCGCCGTAGCGACTGCGAGCTTGCTTACGATTTTTTACGCCGGCAGCATCGAGTGCGCCGCGGATGACCTTGTAACGAACACCAGGAAGGTCGCGAACACGACCACCACGAACAAGCACAATGCTGTGTTCTTGCAAGTTGTGTCCTTCACCAGGGATGTATGCGGTGACTTCAACACCACTTGACAAACGCACACGAGCAACCTTGCGCAATGCTGAGTTTGGCTTCTTCGGTGTTGTGGTGAACACGCGCGTGCACACGCCACGTCGCTGTGGCGAACCCTTGAGCGCAGGTGTCTTCGACTTCGAAGACTTCGAACTGCGACCCTGGCGGATCAACTGCTGAATGGTGGGCACGAAAAAACCTCTTTTTTGAATCTCAAATTGCTAGTACTCGGACAACAAGTGCTGATTGGTGGGCACCAGAACGGTGCGTCAATCAAGAGTGTCTCAGGCTACGGGTGACTGATCGGCTATATCAACCTGCGAGACGGGTCAGAATGACCCATCTCCGGTTTGCTGATCAGACGGGTCAAAATGACCCGTCGCCTGTCTGATAGTCGGCGGTGGAATCGGCATCAGCGTTGTAGGTTCCCTGCACACTGGCCAAAAACGCCGCTGGATCGGCTTCGTCGGTCGAGAAATACTCAAGCGGCTGATAATCCGGGGCATCGATGTCGAAGTCGCGATACTTCTCCATGCCGGTGCCTGCTGGGATCAACTTACCGATGATGATGTTTTCCTTGAGGCCAACGAGGCTGTCGCCACGACCATCGATCGCTGCTTCGGTGAGAACACGAGTGGTCTCTTGGAAGGAAGCGGCCGACAACCATGAATCGGTTGCAAGCGATGCCTTGGTGATACCCATGATCTCGGGACGACCTTCTGCTGGGCGCTTTCCACCTTCCACCACCGAACGGTTGGTGTCGCGGAAGACCTTTGCATCGACGCGCTCGCCGGGCAAGAAACCAGTATCACCAGGTTCTTGCACACCGATACGACGGGTCATCTGACGCACGATCAGCTCGATGTGCTTGTCGTGGATCGATACACCTTGGTCGCGGTAGACCTTCTGCACTTCTTCCACCAAGTATTGCTGGGTGGCGCGAATGCCTTGAATCTCCATGATCTCTTTCGGATCAAACGGACCATCGGTGACGGGCTTTCCGGCTTCGATGTTTTGACCATCTGTCACGATCGGACGGCTACCGGTGGGCAACGTAATGAGATGCTCTTCACCCTTGTCGTCGATGATCGTGATGGGGATGCCCTTGCCTTCGTCTTCGCCGATACGAACAACACCAGTTGCGCGAGCAAGACGAGCTGAACCACGTGGGGTACGTGCTTCGAACAACTCAACAACGCGTGGCAAACCGCCGGCGATGTCTTTACCTGCAACACCACCAGTGTGGAAGGTACGCATGGTCAACTGCGTACCAGGCTCACCAATTGACTGTGCAGCGATAACACCAACAGCCTCGCCCAATTCAATTGACTTACCGGTTGCAAGTGAACGTCCATAACACATTGCACACACACCAAGAACAGCGTCACAGGTGAGTACTGAACGCACGAGCACGCTGTCGATTGACGCGTCGTCGCGCAACTGCACGAGTTCGTCATCGCCAATCATTGTGTTGCGTTCCAACACGGTGCCATCTGACAACGTGATGTCGTTGATCAATGTGCGACCAAACAACTTGGCATCGAGATAACCACGAGATGTAGCAGTGTCGGGTGTGACGTTTTCGATACGCACACCAAGACGGCTTTCGCAATCTTCTTCGCGCACGATCAACTCTTGTGCAACGTCGACAAGACGACGGGTGAGATAACCCGAGTCAGCGGTACGAAGCGCGGTGTCGACCAAACCTTTACGAGCACCAGGAGTAGCAATGAAGTACTCGAGTGTTTCCAATCCTTCACGGAAGTTGCTCTTGATCGGACGAGGAATCATGTCACCACGAGGGTTGGCCACAAGACCACGCATACCTGCGATCTGACGCATCTGTGTCATGTTTCCGCGAGCTCCAGAGTTCACCATCACGTCGATGGGGTTAAACACTTGTGCTTCGAATTCTTTCTGCATTGCAGCCTGCACTTCGGCAGTTGCATCAGTCCAAATACGTACTTCTTGCTGACGACGCTCACCGTCGGTGATGATGCCGCGACGGAACTGCGTCTCGACTTTGTCAGCTTGCTTTTCGTAGTTGTCAAGAATGGAACGCTTCGCAACAGGAGTCTTCACGTCGTCGATCGACACGGTAAGACCCGATTGTGATGCGTAGCGGTAACACACTGCCTTCATGTCGTCGAGTGCGTTTGCAATGTCTGACTTTGGATAGGCATCTGACAAGCGCTCAACAATGAGGCCCATTTCACGCTTTTTGATGGTCTCGTTGATGTGTCCAAAGCGCACTGGGTAATCAGCGGGCAATGTCTCTTCAAACAACAAACGACCAGCGGTGGTTTCAAACACATCACGATCGCCGTGAGCGTTGGTGTCACGCAATGTGATGAGTGAGTGCAATGTGATTGCACCTTCATCAAGTGCGTGCAGCACTTCCCAGCGGTGACGGAATGTGCGGCCCTCGCCTTTTGCACCTTCAACGACCATAGTGAGGTAGTACCCACCAATGATGAGGTCTTGTGATGGTGTCACGATTGGACGACCAGATGCAGGCGACAAAATGTTGTTTGCCGACAACATCAGTACGCGAGCTTCTGCCTGTGCTTCTGTTGACAATGGCAA
Source organism: Ilumatobacteraceae bacterium (assembly GCA_044345725.1). Classification (GTDB taxonomy): domain Bacteria; phylum Actinomycetota; class Acidimicrobiia; order Acidimicrobiales; family Ilumatobacteraceae; genus UBA2093. The sequence continues at coordinate 5,649 of JBIJAO010000035.1, forward strand.
GTGGACAGCCATTTGGTCACCGTCGAAGTCGGCGTTGAACGCCGTACATACGAGTGGGTGAATCTGGATTGCTTTTCCTTCAACCAATACTGGTTCGAAAGCCTGAATACCCAAACGGTGAAGCGTTGGAGCACGGTTCAAAAGAACGGGGTGTTCTTTGATGACATCTTCGAGAACGTCCCACACCTGTGGGCGACGACGCTCCACCATGCGCTTTGCGCTCTTAATATTTTGTGCCAACTCGAGATCAACCAAACGCTTCATCACGAATGGCTTGAACAATTCAAGTGCCATCAACTTCGGCAGACCACACTGGTGCAAACGAAGAGTTGGACCGGCCACGATGACCGAACGACCTGAGTAGTCAACGCGCTTACCGAGCAAGTTCTGACGGAAACGTCCTTGCTTACCCTTCAACATGTCTGACAGTGACTTGAGTGGACGGTTGCCCGGTCCGGTGACTGGACGACCGCGACGGCCGTTGTCGAACAATGCGTCGACTGCTTCTTGCAACATGCGCTTTTCGTTGTTCACGATGATCTCGGGTGCACCAAGATCGAGCAAGCGCTTGAGACGGTTGTTGCGGTTGATCACGCGACGATAAAGATCGTTCAAGTCAGACGTTGCGAAACGCCCACCATCGAGCTGCACCATCGGACGCAATTCCGGTGGGATCACCGGTACCGCATCGAGGATCATTGCCTTTGGATTGTTGACAAGGCGACCCTGCTCGTCACGCTTGTTGAACGATGTAACGATCTTCAAACGCTTAATGGCTTTTTGCTTACGCTGAGCCGACAGTGGCTTGCCGCGCAAACCGTTTTCGATTGCGTCGCGTAGTTTCACTTCTTCAGAGCTGAAGTCGATGCTGTCGATGAGCGACTTGATTGCATCGGCACCGGTGCCGCCTTCGAAGTACTCGTCGTAACGATCGCGAATGGCGTGCCACAGTGTTTCGTCTTCGATGATCTTGCGTGGGTGAAGGTCACGGAATTCGTCCCATGCGCGCTTTACCAAATCGAGTTCTTGATCGAAGCGATCACGAGCTGCTTGCTCTTCTTTGTCCATGGTGCGCTGACGTGCACGGACGTCGGTGTCTTTTGCACCATCTTTTTCCATTTGCTTCAGCTCTGTCTCGTTGTCTTTCAACAACTTGGCAAGACGCTTCTCGCGATCTTTCATGATCGCATCGCACTCTTCAAGGAATTCTTTTTCAAGTTCGGGAAGAGCCTCATGACGCTTGTCGGCATCAACTGTGGTGACGAGGTACGCAGCAAAGTAGATGACCTTCTCTAACTGCTTTGCCTTCAACTCTTCTTTTGGTTCGAGACCTCCAAGAAGATATGCCAACCATGAACGTGTGCCGCGTAGGTACCAAATGTGCACAACTGGTGCAGACAATTCGATGTGTCCCATGCGCTCACGACGCACCTTGGAACGTGTGACTTCTACACCACAGCGTTCACAAATGATTCCCTTGAAACGCACGCGCTTGTACTTGCCGCAATAGCACTCCCAGTCGCGTGTTGGTCCGAAGATCTTCTCGCAGAACAATCCGTCTTTTTCAGGACGCAGTGTGCGGTAGTTGATGGTTTCGGGCTTCTTTACTTCACCTTTAGACCACAGACGAATCTGGTCGGCAGTTGCCAATCCGATGCGCAGTTGGTCAAACATATTTACGTCGAGCATTGCTGTATTTCCGTTCCTCTCAAAACCAACTGGATCAGTAGGCGCGTGCGCCACGTCGTTCGCGATCATCATCGTCTGAGCCGCGCTCTGGTCGACTGATGTCGATACCAAGCTCTTCGGCCGTGCGATAGATCTCGTCGTCGAATTCGTGCATTTCGATTTCGCGTCCACCGTCGTCGAGAACTTCAACGTTGAGACACAACGACTGCATTTCCTTCATAAGCACCTTGAATGATTCAGGGATGCCAGGCTCAGGAATGTTGTCGCCTTTCACGATTGCTTCGTACACCTTGACGCGACCAAGCACGTCGTCTGACTTGATGGTGAGAAGTTCTTGCAAGCAGTACGCGGCACCATATGCCTCGAGTGCCCACACTTCCATTTCACCGAAGCGCTGACCACCGAATTGTGCTTTACCACCAAGTGGTTGCTGCGTGATCATGCTGTATGGACCCGTTGAACGAGCGTGGATCTTGTCGTCGACCAAGTGAGACAACTTCAAGATGTACATGAAACCAACGGTGATGTCGTTGTCGTAGTACTCGCCTGTTCGACCGTTACGCAAACGCACTTTGCCGGTGGGCTTCACTAAACGCTGACCGTCGATGCTCTCTGGTTCGAGGTTTTTCAAGATCTGCTGAATCGTTGGGTGCCTGTTGGCTTTTTCCTCTTCGTCCCACTGCGCACCATCGAACACAGGTGTTGCAATGAACGTTGCAGGAGCAGTTGTTGGGCGGGTCTTGCGCTCGGTGCCACGCACCGGTGCATTGCCCACCTTCTGGCCCGACTTTGGATCGGTCCAACCCCAACGGGCTGCATACCCAAGGTGTGCTTCAAGAACCTGACCAACGTTCATACGGCTTGGAACACCAAGTGGGTTCAAGATGACGTCGACAGGAGTTCCGTCTTCGAGATATGGCATGTCTTCGACGGGGAGAATCTTTGAGATAACACCCTTGTTGCCGTGACGACCAGCGAGCTTGTCACCAACAGAAATCTTGCGCTTCTGTGCAACGAACACTTTCACCAACTGGTTAACACCTGGTGGCAATTCGTCGCCGTTGTCGCGCGAGAAGACTTTGACGTCAATAACGCGTCCGCCTTCACCGTGTGGAACCTTAAGTGAGGTGTCGCGAACTTCGCGAGCCTTCTCACCAAAGATTGCGCGCAACAAACGCTCTTCTGGAGTGAGTTCGGTTTCACCTTTTGGTGTGACCTTGCCTACCAATACGTCGCCAGGACCAACTTCTGCACCAACGCGGATGATGCCGAATTCGTCGAGATCGCGAACGATCTCGTCTGACAAGTTTGGAATGTCGCGAGAGATTTCTTCTGGACCGAGCTTGGTGTCGCGAGCGTCTGCTTCGTAGTAGTGAATGTGAATCGATGTGAGTACATCGTCTTTCACCAAACGATCACTCAAGATGATTGCGTCTTCGAAGTTGTAGCCCTCCCATGGCATAAGTGCCACGAGCAAGTTCTTACCAAGTGCAAGTTCGCCAAGATCGGTACTTGGACCGTCTGCGAGCAGCTGGCCTTTCTTGACTTTCTGACCTTCTTCAACACGCACAACATGGTTGATGCATGTGTCTTGGTTTGAACGGTTGAACTTCATGAGCACGTGCTCGGTCTTGCGACTCTTGCTGTCGTACTTCATGACAATGGTGTCACCAGTGATCTGCACCACTTCACCATCTTCTTCAGCAAGAACTACGTCTGCACCGTCGAGCGCTGCGCGCTTTTCGATACCGGTACCAACATATGGAGCTTCAGCGCGCACCAATGGCACGGCCTGACGCTGCATGTTTGCACCCATCAACGCGCGGTTTGCGTCGTCGTGTTCGAGGAACGGAATAAGTGCTGTTGCAACAGAAACAATCTGCTTTGGCGACACGTCGATGTAGTCGACTTCTTCTGGTGTCACTGCAGCGATGTCGGTGGTTGCACCGAAGAAGCTTTCGGCTTCGAGCATCTTGCGAAGGTCATCGAGGCTTGCAGCCTGCGGTGAGCGACGCACGAGAATGCGATTGTCGGCAAACGTACCGTCGGGATTGACAGGCGTGTTTGCCTGAGCAACGACGTAGTTCTCTTCTTCGTCGGCAGCCATGTACACGATTTCGTCAGTGACCTTGCCGTTTACAACGCGACGGTATGGGCTTTCGATAAAACCAAATTCATTGACGCGAGCAAAGGTGGACAATGCACCAATAAGACCAATGTTTGGACCTTCTGGAGTTTCGATCGGACACATACGTCCGTAGTGCGAAAAGTGAACGTCTCGAACTTCGAAACCTGCGCGCTCACGGCTAAGACCACCAGGTCCGAGTGCCGACAAACGACGACGGTGAGTAAGACCCGACAGTGGGTTTACCTGGTCCATGAACTGTGACAACTGGGATGTTCCGAAGAACTCTTTGATTGCCGCCACAACAGGACGGATGTTGATGAGAGTTTGCGGTGTGATTGCTTCAACGTCTTGGGTGGTCATGCGCTCGCGCACAACACGCTCCATACGAGACAAGCCGATACGAACTTGGTTCTGAATAAGCTCGCCCACCGAACGGATACGACGGTTTGCAAAGTGGTCTTGGTCGTCGAGACGATAACCAGGAGCGTGCTTTACCAAGTGCAACATGTACGAAATTGCTGCAACGATTTCACAACGTGACAACACGTCCTGATCTTCTGTTGGAAGATCGATGACATCGAGTGGTAAGCCAAACATTTCGTTGAGGCGAGCAACTTCTGCGCCCAACTTGCGATTCAACTTGTAACGACCAACACGACTGAGGTCGTAACGACGGTTTTCAAAGAATGCACCTTCGAAATATGCGCGTGCTGATTCGATTGATGCGGGCTCGCCTGGACGTGCGCGCTTGTAGATCTCGAGAAGCGCTTCATCACGAGTGATGAAAAGGTTGCGCTCTTTTTCCCACTGACCTTCGAGGAAGTCGAAGTAGTTGACGAAACGATCGAGGAAACCTGGCGCGCCTTCTTCGTCGTAGCCAAGTGCGCGAAGCAATGTAAAGATGCTGAGACGACGCTTACGTGCAACACGTGTACCTGCGGTGACGTCTTTACCTGGCTTGTGCTCTACGTCGAACTCGAGCCATTCACCGCGATATGGGTGGACGGTTCCTTTTACCAACTGGTGCTTCGACAAGTTACGAAGACGGAAACGTTCGCCTGGTTCAAAGATGACGCCAGGTGAACGTACGAGCTGCGATACAACAACGCGCTCGGTGCCATTGATAATGAATGTTCCCTTGTTGGTCATCTTCGGGAAATCACCCATGAACACAACTTGTTCTTTGATTTCACCAGTTCCACGGTTTGCAAAACGTGCACGCACAAACACCGGTGATGCATATGTCATTTCACGTTCGCGACACTCGGCCTCTGTGAACTTGGGACCTGGGCACAGGTCTTCATCTTCGGGATCAAACTCAAGCTCGAGTGTGAGATCACCGCTGTAGTCACTGATTGGTGAGATGTCGTTGAAGGTCTCAATGAGACCTTCTTTCATAAACCAGTCGAATGACTTGCGCTGAATATCGATGAGGTCGGGCAATTCCAACGACTCTTCGAGGTTTGCGAATGAATAACGATCACGCTGCGCAGAACGAGGGGACACAGATTACTCCTGACGGTCTTTAGGAAGAAGGAGTGACGGCTCTTGTACTGGGTGTGTAGGCATGCCAAAAAAAGCACGAAGCTGATTTTGGGGATGACAAAGACACTCAGGGCAAGACACGGCAACTAAACACGCTAGCGCGCCGGGACCCCAATCCCCACCGGCACGGACCCAAAGTGGTAAAAGGGGCCGATATGCCAGTCGTCCCGCCCGGCGCATGGCCAGACGGGACGATTGTGACTGGGCCAGAGCCCATCGTGTGTGAACGCTTTCGCGTAATTACTTGAGTTCGACGGTTGCGCCGGCCTCTTCGAGCTTGGCCTTTGCCTTCTCGGCATCGTCCTTGTTCGCCTTTTCGAGGATTGGCTTTGGTGCGCCATCGACGAGGTCCTTGGCTTCTTTGAGACCGAGGCTGGTGAGTTCGCGAACCACCTTGATGACCTGGATCTTCTGAGCGCCACCATCGGCGAGGATGACGTCGAATTCGTCCTTTTCGTCTGCAGCAGCAGCTCCGCCGCCAGCAGGTGCTCCAACAGCTGCAACAGCAACTGGTGCTGCAGCGGTTACGCCGAACTTCTCTTCGAATGCATCAAGCAATTCTTTGAGTTCGATAACGGTGAGGGCTGCGATGCCTTCAAGAATGTCGTCTTTTGTGAGAGCCATTGTGCTCATCTCCTTGTTGTATAAGAGTTTTGTAAAAGTTTGTGATTTTGTAAATCGTGATTATGTGAATAAATGAATAAGTAATCAGAACGCGTTATGCGGCTTCTTGCTCTTTCTTATCGATAAGAGCTTTGATGCCGTACGCGGCATTGCGTGGCAGTGCTTGCAGCAAACCTGCGGTCTTGACAAGCGGAGCCTGCATAAGACCAGCGAGTTGCGACAGCATGACCTCGCGCGAAGGCAGATCGGCCAATACTTCGACATCTTTTGCGGAAACAGCCTTATTGGCTATAACACCGCCGCGGATAACGAGCAATGGCTGGGTCTTTGCGAAATCTTTGAGTGTTTTTGCAACAGCGGCAACATCGCCCTGAACAAAAGTCAGAGCACATGGGCCAGTGAGCATCTCATCGAGACCTTCTGCACCTGCATCACGAGCAGCAAAACGAGCGAGGGTGTTTTTGTACACGCGGTATTCGGCACCCACGCCACGCAATGATGTGCGCAATGTGGCAAGTTCAGTCACAGTAAGACCGCGGTACTCGGTGAGGATTGCTGCATCAGATGCTTGCAACTTCTCACGGATTTCCGCAACGACTGCTTCCTTCTCGGAACGGACAGTTGACATTTCACCTCCTTGGTGTGTCCTCTACATGTGGTTATGTTGTGTCACTTCACTCGGGGCGCTCGCTCAACACGAACGCCGCACCGAGTGGGACATCGAAACAATCGACATAGTCCACATCGTGAGGAGTCCGCCTAATCTGGCGAGAACAGGTCTCATTGACCGGCGAACCGGACCAGATGTCTCGGGCAAGAACCAAGAGATCAGTTGTAAGGGTTGAGCCTACGGCTCACTCGGCTGCACGCAACCGGTTGACGTCAACCTTGACTCCAGGGCCCATGGTTGTCGACAACGTAATTTTGCGCAGGTATTTGCCCTTTGAAGATGCGGGCTTTGCGCGCTGGATTTCATCGAGAACAGCTCGCAAGTTGGTCTCGAGATCGGTGGGGCTAAAAGATGCCTTGCCGATACGTACGTGCACATTGCCGTAGCGATCGGTGCGGTATTCGACTTTTCCGCCCTTGAACTCTTCTACTGCACGGCCAACGTCTTGTGTGACGGTGCCAGTCTTAGGGTTTGGCATGAGACCACGGGGACCAAGCACGCGACCAAGACGACCAACGAGGGGCATCATGTCGGGGGTGGCGATCATGAGATCGAAGTCCATGTTGCCTTTTTCGATGTCGGCTGCGAGATCATCGGCTCCAACAAGATCAGCGCCAGCGGCACGAGCTTCATTAGCGGCCTCACCAGATGCAACAACGGCGATGCGCAAGACCTTGCCGGTACCGGCAGGAAGCGCAACGGTTCCGCGTACGGTCTGGTCTGCTTTACGTGGGTCAACACCCAATCGGATTGCAACATCGACTGATTCGTCGAACTTTGCACTGGCTGTTTTCTTCACCAACGCAATTGCTTCTGTTGGTGTGAATTGCTCGTCGCGGTCATAGAGCGCGATGGCAGCCTTGTATTTCTTTCCTAGTGGCATAACGCCTCCCTCTCTCCTTTATGTATGGTGCGGGCGAGGTACTCCCTGCAACCGTGAGTTATGTGATTTATATGTCTACCGGCGCTGACGCGCCAACGGACCTAATTACTTGACTTCGATGCCCATGGAACGTGCTGTTCCGCGGACCTGCTGCTTGGCAGCTTCCATGTCGTAGGCGTTCAAGTCGGGCATCTTGATCTTGGCGATGTCTTCCACATCTTTTTCTGAGATGGAAGCGACCACGGTTTTGCCCGGGGTCTGCGATGCCTTGTCGATACCAGCCTTCTCGCGGATGAGAACCGGAGTTGGTGGTGTCTTCAAGATGAAGGTGAATGAACGATCTTCAAAGACGCTGATCTCTACTGGGATGATGGTGCCAGCTTGTGCTTCGGTGGCAGCGTTGTACTGCTTCACGAAGTCCATGATCTGCACACCGTGAGGTCCGAGTGCAGTACCAACCGGTGGTGCAGGTGATGCTTTGCCGGCGGGAATCTGAATTTTTACGATTGCTGCAAGTTTCTTTTTTGCCATGATGTTTCCTCTTTATAAATCTTGTTTCTGATGTTGCGCTGTGTTGTCGAATGACTACAACTTCGCAACCTGACTGAAGTCCATCTCCACCAACGTTTCGCGACCGAAAATGTTGACGAGAACTTTCAACTTCATTTGCTCTGCCATGATCTCGGCAATGGTGCCGTTGAAGTCGGCGAATGGGCCTTCCTTCACGCGAACGCTTTCGCCAACATCGAACTCGAGTTTTGGTGCCTTGCGCTTTGGCGCTGCTTGACCATCGCCCTTTGCGGTAAGGAACGTTTCCACTTCGCGACGCGACAATGCAGTTGGCTTTTGTCCTTTATGGCTCTGACCAACAAAACCGGTAACGCCTGGTGTGTTGCGAATACAAAACCACGACTGATCGTCCATTTCACAACGCACCAAGATGTATCCGGGGAACACCTTCTTTTGCACTGTTTGCTTACGACCTTGTTTGAATTCAACAACGTCTTCCATGGGGATCACGATTTCGTAAATCGAATCTTCCATGTCCATTGACTGGATACGAGTGCGCAAGTTGGCATCAACTTTCTTTTCGTATCCGGCTTGTGTGTGTACGACATACCACTTACCTGGACGCGCCCATGCAGGATCTGCGTCTTCTACTTCTTCAAACTCACCGTCTTCATCAGATGATTCTTCATCTGTTGCGTCGTCAGTGAGATCAAGAACCACTTCGGGTGTCTCTTCTTCGGTTGTTGTGCTGGAAAATTCGTCGCTCATTGGGGGCCTCTATCTATCTCTCGCAACTCAGTCTTTGTACAACCAGGTGGAAAAGAATCCGAACACAAAGTCGAGTGCACCGACGTATGCGGTGAACACAATGACAGTTGCAAGAACAACGAGTGAGTAACGACGCACTTCTGGCCACTTGGCCCATGCGACTTTGCCCATCTCCTCGCGAACTTCGCGCAAGTACTGCACTGGACCAGTGCGCTTGTCTTCAGGATTGCGCGAACGAGACTGCTGCGGTGCACGCGTAGGGTTGCCCTGCTCATTGAGGGCTCCCATGCGCTTCAGCGCGCGCTTTTGCTCGCGGTTTAGATCCATTGACATGACTGGTGTTCTTTTCTGTTCTTCTCTTTGTGTGTGATGTGTCGTGTTTTAGTCGAACGTGTATTTGCAGGGCAGGAGGGACTCGAACCCCCGACCGTCGGTTTTGGAGACCGATGCTCTACCAACTGAGCTACTGCCCTCTGCCCCACACAGGCGACCCGTGGTTAGCGGGTTTCCTTGTGAAGAGTATGTCGGCGATCTCTGGCGCAGAACTTCTTCATTTCAAGACGTTCGCGATCATTGATCTTTGACTTCATGGTGATGTAATTGCGCTCTTTGCACTCGGTGCATTCGAGCGTAATTTTCACTCTTTTATCGCTTTTGGCCATGGCCGTTCCTATCTATATCGATTGTGTGAAGGTCACTTCAAGATCTTGGTGACGCGGCCTGCACCAACAGTACGACCACCCTCACGAATAGCAAAACGCAAACCCTCATCCATCGCAATGGGCTTACCCAACTCAACAGTCATCGTGACATTG
>JBIJAO010000064.1:0-4100 GCA_044345725.1 Ilumatobacteraceae bacterium
AGTAAGAGAGTAGTGATACTAGGTGCAGCGGGCTTTTTAGGTTCGCATCTTTGTGAGCATTTGATAAGAACTGGCTATCTAGTAGTGGGTATTGATGATCTGTCATCGAGTAATGGATCGAACATAGAGTCGCTGTATGACAGCGGACAACTTGAATTTATTCAACATGATATCTGTAACCCGTTACAAGTGTCCGGCGACGTTGATTTTGTCCTGAATTTTGCAAGTTTGGCATCGCCACCCCAGTATCTGTTGAATCCTCTGCACACACTAAGGACTGGCAGTTTGGGGACTGATAACGCAATTGAACTTGCGATTGCAAAAGACGCTCGATTTATTATGGCATCTACAAGCGAAATCTACGGCGAGCCGTTGCAACACCCCCAGCATGAGAGTTATTGGGGGAACGTCAATCCAATCGGCGATAGGTCCTGTTACGACGAGGCGAAGAGATATGCGGAAGCCCTGTGCTTCGCTCATAAGAAAACACAAGGATTGAATTTTGGATTGATAAGGATTTTCAATACGTATGGACCGAGACTTGATCCAAGAGATGGTCGAGTTGTGTCTAACTTCATTGTTCAAGCATTGAACAACGAACCTTTAACCATTCATGGTGAGGGGACACAAACGCGTTCGTTTTGTTACGTTGATGACCTTATTGAAGGTGTGATTGCGATGATGAACTGTGATGAGAATGGTCCGATAAACCTAGGTAATCCAACAGAGATCTCGGTGTACTCGTTAGCTCAATTGGTTATTGAACTAGTTCAATCTCAATCTGCGATCAAGCATTTGCCTCGATTAGCAGACGATCCTTCTCAACGTCGACCCGATATTTCTCTAGCTAGACAAGCACTTGATTGGGAGCCCAACATCGGCCTTGCTGAAGGTTTGCAGAACACTATCGAATGGTTTCAACAGAAAATAGGAAACTCCTGAGATGAATTTAGATTCTGCCACCGTGACGCCAAGGCGATGTTTATCAGTGGTTATGCCTTGTTTCAATGAAGAGGCGTCCGTAAAAAGCTGCATAAGCGAAGTACTTAAGAGTCCGTGGGTAAATCAGTTGGTGGTTGTCGATGATGGTTCTACTGACTCTACGCTTGAAATACTTTCATCAATAACAGATTCTCGCGTGACATTAATTGTCCAGCCCCGAAATTGCGGAAAGGGCGCTGCACTTAAAGCGGGATTCCAGATTGCTTCTAGCGAGTATGTAATTATCCAAGACGCAGATTTGGAGTACAGCCCAGCAGAGTATTCAAAAATTCTGCAACCACTTGAATTGGGATTGGCAGACGTAGTTTTCGGATCAAGATTTGCCGGAGGCTGTATTTTTGGCATTCGATGGGCAACAAAGTGCTCACTTTGTTGTCAAATATGTTTACTAATTTGAATCTTACGGATATGGAAACTTGTTATAAATGTTTTCGAGTTGAAGTACTTAAGTCGTTTCAGTTGGTCGAAAGTCGTTTTGGCATCGAACCAGAAATTACTGGACGTGTTGCGGCGGGTAAATGGAGAATATTTGAAGTTGGAATTTCTTATTCCGGACGAACTTACGAAGAAGGTAAGAAGATTGGGTGGCGGGACGGATTAAGAGCTCTTATATGCATTATCAAATATCGCCCTAAACGACTTAATAGGCGTGCAATTTGAAAGTCGGTTGCTGATACACAAAATGAGATCTGTTTACCAGATCCAATTTGTGTCTAAGTGAACGAGGCCGTCTTCACGCATTGTGTCTTGCACCACTTCAAATCGAGTGCGCTTTTCCCAATGATCAAATTCATGGATTTCTCCATGATCTGAAATTGAGACTGAAATGTCGTATGTTCCCTGCAACAACGGCAGGTCCGCGATACCGAGAGTGAGGGAACCTTCCCCTTGTGTAATGGGGATGTTCACACCTTGTCGTTCAGATGTAGTACCCCACACTTCAGTTCCATGTAGTTCGGTGATACGCACTGCAATACAACAATTATCAAGTGCAATGTCAGACGAATACAGAACAGAAATGCTCATCGGTTTTCCTGAATGGAATTGTGTTGTCTGCGTGTTGCGCATATTGCGCAAACTCACATCAACAATCGACACCTCGCCAGAGCCCCAGCGTTGTCCGATCTCTCCCTCAACGCGTGGGCGAGCGGCACGACTCATTCCGTTGTATTCATTCACTACGTCGATTGCTGGTCCCTGCATTCTCACAGCACCTTTTTCTAACCAAATGGCGTTTTTACAAAGACGTGAGATGTCGCCTAGTCCGTGACTGACAATAAGAATGGTGTGTCCTGCTTTGCGAAAGTCTTCAATTTTCTCGTGACATTTTTGTTGAAACGCAGTATCTCCAACCGCGAGCACTTCATCAATAATGAGGATCTCAGGATCAACGTTGATAGCAATTGCAAATCCAAGTCGCACTGCCATACCAGAGGAGTAGTTCTTGACAGGTGAGTCGATGAATTGCCCAATGTCGGCAAAGTCGACAATGTCGTCATACTTACGTTGGATTTCTTTTTGGGTCATACCCAAAATCGCACCGTTTAAGTACACGTTCTCTCTTCCCGAAAGATCAGGGTGAAAGCCGGCACCAAGTTCGAGCAGCGGTGCGATGCGACCGTCGATACGCAATGAACCTTTGTCGGGCGTGAGAATCCCCGACAGACATTTCAACAATGTCGACTTGCCCGAACCATTTCGCCCGATGATGCCAAATGTTTCACCATGTGCGATGGAGGCGGTGACATCTTGCAGCGCCCAGAATTCCTCGTAACGAGCTCGGCCACCGCTTAATACTGCAGACTTGAGATATTGGTTTTTCTCGTGGTAGCGCCGAAACGACTTCCACACCCCATCTATCTCAACGGCGTTATTCATGCACTGGCCTCTCCCACAAGACTTCGTATCCTAGAGTAGAGCGGGTCCTCACACGGGTCGCACTATCTACTTATGACTTCTGTACTCGCACCAGTAAAACGAGTGGCCGCAGCCCACGAATTGCTGTGGAACCTCACCCTGCGTGAGTTACGAACAAAATATCGCCGTTCATTTTTAGGTTGGACATGGTCAATGTTGAACCCGCTTGCGACGGTCGCGGTGTACGCCTTTGTGTTCGGCCATCTTTTTCAGGCATCTCATCAACCGGGTGATCCAAGTGGGGTCGACGCATACGCCTTGTATTTATTGTGCGGTCTGTTGCCGTGGAACTGTTTCACGATGGTGTCGGGTCTTGGAATGGGAAGTGTTTTAGGTAACGCGGCATTAGTGAAGAAAGCGGCGTTTCCGCGTGAAGTGCTGGTGTTTGCGCAATCAATGCACGGTCTAGTGCAGTTCTCTATTGAGATGGGAATTTTGGCCGTGATCATGTTGATTGCTGGCAGCATGTTTTTGCCATGGCTCCCGGTGATCATCGTGCAGATGTTGCTGCTGTTGTTATTTGCAACCGGCATTGGTTTAGGACTTGCCGCCATCAATGTGTACTTTCGTGATGTCAGTTACTTGTGGGAAATCTTCACTCGTGTTCTGTTTTTCGCGACACCGATCGTGTACAGCCCAGACATTTTGGAAGGTCGTGTATCGGGCTGGGTAGAGGCGATTCTGAAGTGGAATCCCATGGCGGTGTTCATTCGCGGTTTCCGCCATTCTTTTTATGACGGGGCATTTGTGGGGTGGGCCGAACTAGGCGCGGCTGCACTTGCTGCTTTTATTTCTATGACACTTGGATGGATTATCTTCACCAAGATGTCACGCCGTTTTGCTGAAGAGATCTAGTTCATCAACTTTCTCAAGCGTCGCAGTTGCGATGCAACATATGGTCGAGCACGGCGTTGACCACCTTTTTCGATGATCGCAAGTTGTAAACGTTCCAGCGCATTACGGAGAACATCTCGCCTAGCGCCGCGACCCATACCTTCGCAATCAAGGAGCCAGCCCACGGGCCCTTGATGACCCCGTTCGTTATTACACCGCTTGCACGCAGCTACTTCGTTTTCTATCCAACTCGGCCCACCTTTGATCCGTGGTACCACGTGTTCCGATGTGGGCGGATTGCGCACTGAGTCCAACGGGGCGCTGCACCAGATGCAATAGGGACCATC
>JBIJAO010000060.1:0-4033 GCA_044345725.1 Ilumatobacteraceae bacterium
TGTTTAATCGCGGGTATGCCCTCTTTTGTTGCGGGGATCTTGATCATCACATTGGGACGCGCAATGCGTTCGTCAAGTGCGCGAGCAGCTGACAATGTGTCTGTTCCTTTGTGAGCTAGCCATGGATCAACTTCAACGCTCACGAATCCATCACGCCCGTGTGATGTTTCGTATAGGGGAGCAAATGCATCGAGCGCTCCCCAGATGTCGGAAATAACAAGTGACCAGTACGCATCCTCTGGCGTATTGCCTGCCCCTATTTCTTGTGTGAATTGTTCGTCATAGTCGCTTGAGGACTGTATGGCCTTTTGAAAAATAGTGGGGTTTGATGTGAGACCACGGATGCCCGATGCGATGAGTTCGTGCAGCTGGCCAGTTGTGATGTATCCCCGTTGAAGATTGTCGAGCCACGGACTCTGTCCTTGCTGGTCATAGAGGGCAAGTAGACGTTGAGTCATTTAGGTGACATCACTTTCTTGACGGTTGCAACAACATTTGCAACATTGATACCCAATTGTTCCATAACAACATTGCCAGGCGCACTTGCTCCGAACCGATCGATACCGACCATCGCATCTGCATATCGATCCCATCCAAATGTGGTTGCTGCTTCGATGCTGACCACAGGAACGCCGTTCGGGAAAACACTGTGCTGAAACGATGCACTTTGAGTAGCGAATCGATCCCATGATGGCATCAAGACCACTTGGGCCCGTACAGATTCAGAAAGAAGTGCATCAGCAGCTGCCACAGCGACGGAGACTTCGCTACCAGTTGCCACGAGTACAACGTGGGGTGAGTCAACGGTTTTGATGACTGCTGCACCTGTTGCAACAGCGGAGCCGTCAGTAATAGCTGGAACATTTTGGCGCGACAAGATCAAAGCTGTGGGGCCGTTGTATTGCAATGCGGCGCTCCATGCTTGGGCGGTTTCGTTCTGGTCAGCGGGACGAATTACTTGCAATCCAGGAATCGCACGCAATGTTGCAAGATGTTCAACTGGTTGGTGGGTGGGACCATCTTCGCCCACTCCTACCGAGTCATGACTGAAGACAAAGACGCAACGTGCGCTGGAAAGCGCAGCAAGTCGAATGGCCGGACGCATGTAGTCGGCGAACACAAAGAATGTGCCACCAACAGGAATAACTCCGCCGTGGAGCGCCATGCCCACGAGCGCAGCACCCATTGCGTGTTCGCGAATGCCGTAGTACACCTGTCGGCCATCTCGAGATGACGCAGAGAATCCGTTTTGTCCAGAAAGCTTGACACCAGTATTTCCCGTGAGGTCTGCAGAGCCGCTCACCACCTGGGGAAGCGATGGAAGTGTGGCATCGAGGACCTGTTGGAACGCAACACGAGTTGCAAGCTGTGAGTCTGATCCAAACTTCGGTAGATCACGCGCTGATGGTGGCGTATTCCAGATTGCTGCAAACGTTGATCGTTTATCGGATGACTGTTGTGACCATTTTGTGTACGCCTCAACACAGCGTGTCGCACAGAAACTGCGGTATGCGTCCACGACATCTGTAGGAGCCCAAAATGGTTCGTCAGGGATGCCCATTACCTTTTTTGTTGCACTCACGTGTTCGGCAGTAAACGGATTTCCGTGTGCTTCATGTTTGTCGGTGAAGTCAGGAGATGGGAATCCCACGTGTGAGCGAAGCACAACAAGTGTGGGGGATCCAGTGTGATTCTTTGCTTGTAGGAGTACTGCCTCAAGCGCGTCACAGTCTTCTGCAATTTCACCAGCTTCAATCACATTCCAGCCGTACGAGCGGAAACGGGCGGGCACATCATCGGAACAGGTGAGTGAAGTCGATCCATCAATCGTGATTTTGTTGTCGTCGAATATGCAGATTAAGCGCTCGAGTTTGAGATGACCTGCAAGGGACGCAGCTTCGTGACTGACCCCTTCCATCAAACAACCATCACCAGCTATAACCCACGTGTGGTGGTCTTGGTTGTCGACACCAAAGCGTGCACGCAGATGTTCTTCTGCAATTGCCATGCCGACTGCGTTTGCAAAACCCTGACCAAGCGGACCAGTGGTCACTTCCACACCGACTGTGTGTCCAACTTCTGGGTGTCCCGGCGTTAACGAATCCCATTGGCGAAAAGCTTTGAGATCGTTCATTTCGAGTCCGTATCCGACCAAGTACAACATTGCGTACTGCAAGATTGATGCGTGACCAATCGACAAGATGAAACGATCTCGGTCGGGCCATTGTGCATCGACAGGATGATGTTTCATCACTCGGCTGTAGAGCACATGAGCAAGCGGAGCAAGAGCCATGGCCGTGCCTTGATGTCCACTTTTTGCGGCAAGTGGTGCATCCATTGCTAATGAACGAATAATTGCAATTGCGGCAGTATCGAGGCTGGAATCAAGGCGCGGGGCGTTAGTCACGCTCGAATCGTAATCGGTGACCTCTATGTGGGAGATGATCGATGCTGACACAATCACATCGATCGGTACTACCTAAGCGGCTTCAGATGTAGGTGGCATGCTTTTTGCGCGAGCAGTGAGACGAACGTCTGTGAAGCGCAAGCGGGCAAGGCGAGACCACGCGAGCATGCGTACAACCCACCATCCGGGGTCAATCTCTGATCGTCGATGGGACAGACGCGGAGAGGATGGTGCAGCGTGATGATTGTTGTGCAGACCTTCGCCCATTGTGAGAAATGCAAGCCACTGCAAGTTGGTGGCCTCGTTGGGGTATGACCGACGTCCAAAGTGATGACCAATCGCATTCACAGCTGCTGAACCAGCGAGGTAGAAATTCATGTGCACGACTGCGGCAATAAGTCCCGCGACAGGTCCAAGAACAACGATGAGGAGCACAATTCCGACACCAAGTCCTAGGAATGCTCGGTTAAAGAGGGCACGATCCCATGCGTCATAGGGGAGATCTTTGGCGTACTTGTCGAGGAGTTCATCATCTTTTGCAGCGGCGCGATACAGCGCGACGTTTTTCATCTGCACTGTTTTCCAACCTAAAAGAACAGGTGAGTGAGGATCACCCTCAACATCGGTATACGCGTGGTGTTTGCGGTGAACCGCTACCCATTGGCGTGGGCGAATACCAGTGGTGATCCATACGAGGACTCGGAACACAAAAGTGGCAGGTTGGCGAAGTGTGAGTGCACGGTGGCTGAGTGCGCGATGGAGGAAAACAGTGGTGCAGGTGTTGGCGACAACTGAGACGCCGAGCCCAACAAGAGTTCCCAACAACAATGCTTGAAGAAACCAGTTCATTTCCAAAGTCTACTGTGCTACCTACTGGTAGGTAGACACGGGTGTAGCCTGTGGACTATGGCATTGGTCGCTCCTTTGGTCGAGGCCCCGTTACCGAGCACTCGAGAGCAGATTTTGACGGAGGCTCTGCGGTGCTTTGCTCATGCCGGATACGACGGCACGTCTCTTAATGACATCGCAGCGGGAGTGGGAATTCGCCGCCCAAGTCTCTTGCATCATTTTCCCAGCAAAGAAGCGCTGTATGGAGATGTGTTTGAGACTCTGTTGTCGGACTGGTTGGAGCGGATCGCTGATGCGATCACCAGTACTGCAACGGGCTGGGAGAAATTTGAGATTGTGGTTCGTGCCGGGTTCGAACTGTTTGAAGAGAATCCCGATTATGTGCGCATTATGAGACGAGAGGCTTTAGACGGCGGAACTCATCTCGGTATTGATCTTGCTGCTGTGATTAAACCGCTCTTTGATGCGTCTGTGTCATATCTCGAGCGTGAGATGTCTGCAGGAACCTTTAGGTATCACGAGCCACGTCATTTGCTCATTACTGGTTATGGAGCAATTTTGACGTACTTCAGTGATGCGCCATTGATAGATGGACTGATCGCAGAGAGCGTGCTCAGTAGAGAAGCCGTATCAGAGCATTGTGATGCCGTCATCAGCTTCTTTCATGCGGCTTTGGTGGGTTAAACATCGCTACCGTAGTGAGGTGACTTCTCAGACCCCCACTGCTCATTCAAGTGATTCATCACGAGGTTCCACCCTTTCAGAGGCCGATTCAAA
>JBIJAO010000036.1:0-14298 GCA_044345725.1 Ilumatobacteraceae bacterium
ATTTCTTCAAGGGTGACAGAGCGATTCATAGTGAATACCGCATCGGTGAGGGAAGCATTCAACAGTGGTACTCGAACAGCAAGACCGTTGAGCTTGCCTTGTAGTTCGGGATAGATCATCGTGATCGCGGTTGCTGAACCCGTCGATGTAGGAATGAGTGAGTTCAGTGCTGAACGTGCACGACGCAAGTCTTTGTGTGGAGCGTCGACAATTACCTGCGTATTTGTCACGTCATGAATTGTTGTGAGAACACCGCGTGCAATACCAATTTTTTGGTGTAGTACTTTCACTACAGGTGCGATGCTGTTGGTTGTGCAAGATGCTGCGGTAACGATTCGATGAGTAGTGGGATCGTACAAATTGTCGTTACAACCCATCACCACATTTAAAGCCTCTGCATCTTTAACTGGGGCCGCCACAACAACCTTTCGTGCACCATTGACAAAGTGTGGCTCTAAGTCCGCGACCGTTCTAAAGGCCCCTGTGCACTCAAGGACAATGTCGACACCAAGGTCTTTCCAGTGAAGGTCTTGCGGAGACGAATGGGCTGAATAACCTACGCGTTGTGTATTAATAAAGAGGTCTTGTCCATCTGTTTCCGACACCCCGTCAAACCTGCCGTGCACGGTGTCGAATTGAAGGAGATGTGCTGCAGTAGCAACGTCACCCTTGTGTTCGTTGACGTGGACAAGACGAAGATCTGGATGGTGTGACAGGGCTCGCACGATGAGGCGACCTATTCGACCAAAACCGTTAATTGCTACTTGCGTTGTCATCAATATTCACGCTAAGACACAAGAGGGCACTAAGCAAAGACGTGAAAGTGAACTTTTGATGAATGAGATTGTGACATACAAAGATAAGACACTTCCGTGGACGGTGGCAGTTCGTGATGTTCAAAGATACGACAATCTGTTTGTGCACGTCAGGTGCGCATTGCCAGATAATGCTTCGTTGGCTGCAGGTGACACGGTAGCCATCGACATTGCGCCCCCATCGACTGTGTTGCGTCGATACACCGTGAGTCGAGTCAACGCTGATTCATTTGAATTCATCACATACCGAACCGAGCAGGGACCGGCTACTGCATATCTTGATCGCGTATCCCCAGGTGATGAGATTTTTGGGCAAGGTCCAGAACGTCCCGTGAAATTGCCCACAAGCGAAATGGCACACGTAGCGGTAATGGGTGATGAGACGGTGATCGGCACAGCGATGGCGGTTACTGGCGCCACATCATCCCCAGTATCGATTGCTGTGAAGACATCGCGTGCAATGAGGGAAATCATTGATGTGATGGCTGGCGCCACACTGTCGATGTGTCCCGATGATGATGCGATGAGAATGTGGTTAACCAGCTTCTTGGAAAGTCATGGCACGCAAGACTCCGGTGTCATCCTGGTAGGTGAGCAAAGTGCAAACCAAGCATTGCGTCAACACGCATTTTCATTGGGCTTCGATAAAGGACGGTTGGCAACACGTACATATTGGCGCCCGGACAAATCGGGTCTTGAGTGATGTACGGTTAAAACTCGATCACAAACCGGCCGCGTGTGCCGCCTGCCTGGAGAAGTTCATGGGCTGTGCTTGCATTTTCTGGGGAAAATGTTTGTGCAACGCGCAGAGATAACTGGCCCTTTTCAGCTTGTTGACGCAGTATGTCGAGCTTGTCCCACGCTTGTGCATAATCACGCACCCATGTTTCGTGCAATGTAATGCCACGTTCAATATCTGATTTCCAACCACGTACTGTGGCAATTGCACCACCGTCTTTTACCGCGGCAACAATCTCGTCGTTTTGTACCGAACCATCGGCAAGTCCGTCGACTCCTTGTGGGGCGTGTTCACGAATGCGCGCCGCTATATCAGGACCACGGCGCACGATGATGTCAGCTCCAAGCGAGCGCACAAGTTCTTCGTCTTTTTCTGATGCATCGGCAATCACTCGAAGCCCATCAGCTTTCGCCAACTGCACTACGTACCCACCGTATGCGCCCGCAGCACCAGTCACAGCAAGTACCTTGCCCGGTGAGAGAGACAACTGATCAAGAGATAGTCGAGCGGTAAGGCCATTCATGGGAAGTGTGCACGCTTCGGCAAAGCCAACACCGTGTGGAGTGTGGGTCACAGACCCAGCTGGCAACACGATGCTTTCTGAATAGCCGCCATGTGATCCAGATGGAACCACGATTGCCATGACCGAATCACCAACGCGTACCGACGTCACTGCGTCTCCCACTTCATCAACAACTCCAGCGACGTCCATGCCTGGCACGTAGGGAGGGGGAAATGCTTTCAACATTTCTGCACGTGCACCGTTACGCGTGTACGTATCGGTGGGATTTACCGCCGCGGCGCGAACCGCTATACGAACTTCGCCAGGGCCTGCGTGTTGTTCGGGTACGTCGTACACCTTGAGAACTTCTGGTCCACCAAATTCCATTACACCTACAACGCGCATGGCGACTCCTTTGTTTATTAAATGTGAGGCGCCAACTTGTTGTTAGTCGGCGAGTGATCCACCATAGATCTGCCAGGCCAACACGGATTTCGCACCCAGGCTGAGAACGAGATACGCCTTTTCTCCATAGAGATAATCGCGCCATGGGCCTACGCCTCGGTATTGCAACCATTGGTTTAAACCGAAACTAAAGAAAAAGATCAACTCGGCAAAGAAGATGCCGTATACGAAACCAGGCACTGTGTCGGCTCCAAAGATGTTGACAGAGATGGCTACCCACGGTGCAAGACCTGCGATAGTGCCAAACCAAAACGGCATCATTGTTGTCTTCGTGCGTCCTGGTGGGTTCATTCGTTCTTGCAGCCAACCAAACAAGATCATTGAGATATTCGCACCGGCGATAGCGACGATGCCAGTGATGTCGGTGATGCCGGCGTACGCAGCGATGAGTAACACCATGATTGTGGCGCTTACTGAATATTCAACCCATCGAAAACGATTGATCCCAGTAGCAAGGTCAGATTCATAGGTAGAGCGCGTAAATGTTGCTGTCGCAAAGTGATCTATGGCAGCTAACGCCAAAAATATTGCGATGCACCAACCGATGTTGACACCGAATAATCCCTCGGGATTTGTAATGCGTGTTCCTGGAGGGCCATCAGGGAATGTTGAAGTAACAGTGATGCTGAAGTCACCAGCGATGAGCACGATGACGAGTGCTTGGGCAATGTGCAAAATGCTGAGCCCAAGGTTCCAAGACCGTAGGTTTGCGAGTCGTTTAGGAGTGATGTTGATGCTCGTCATAATCTGCGGACCCCCAGTAAATCAATACGGTTGCCAGCAAGATAAATACCAGCAACGCAATTGCGAACGGTCGTACCGTACCGTCAAATTGCGCGCTTGCGATGTTTCCTAACACCGCGCCGCCGGCAGTAGTGATGGTGGCGATAATGGCTGATGCAGTACCGGCAACGTGAGGAACGGGCATCATCGCTGCAGTATTACAAATAGGAACGAGCCCTTGTGCCAAAGGAACTACGGCTGCAAGCGCGATAGTGAAGAGCCAAAAGTTTGGTTTGCCACCGTTTAATAACGATACGAAAACGAAAATAGTGGAAGTGCAAATTGCGATAATTGAAAGACGACGCACGTAATTAGCAACGCCGAAGCGCTCAACTAAGCGAGCGTTATTGAGTGAATTAATTGCGAGCAAGACCGCAATCGCACCAAAGAAGAATGGAAAGTATGTGCCGTAGTCATATACGTCTTCAACAATCACTTCTGATCCAGCGAGATACGTCATCATGACGCCAAAGAGAAAAGTAATTGCAATCGTGAAGCTCATGGTTTGTCGATGTGACATCACTTCTCGTCCGGCGGTGGCCACCGCGGAAAATGTGAAAGGTCGACGGTTGGCAGGATCGAGTGTTTCTGGTAGTCGGCGTGACCAAAAAATCAATAACACACCAATGATGGAAGGGAACCAAAACACAGTTCGCCATGGGAATAGTGCGATGAGCCCGGCGCCAATAGTGGGCGCAATAATCGGCACCAACAAAAACACCGCCATGATCATCGACATAAGACGGGCCATTTCGCTGCCTTGATATCGATCTCGAATCATCGCAGTGGCAAGAGATCGCGGAGATGCAGCGGCGACTCCCCACAAAAATCGCGCGAACACCAACATCGCCCACGATGAGGCGACGCTTGCAAGTACTCCCGCCGCTACGTACAGAAAGAGACCTACGAATAGTGGTGTGCGGCGACCGTATCGATCAGAGATTGGTCCATACAGCCAAGGCCCAATTGCCATGCCGAGGAAAAAAGATGTGAGCACCCACGCAACTTGTGTTGAGTCAGGTGACATACCGAATTCCTCGCGTATGTTTGGAAATGCCGGCAGCATTACGTCGATGGCGAGTGCGCCAGTTGCCATGAGCGCGGTGATTAATGCGACAAACTCACGACCAGAGGCAACGCCACGTTGCCGAGTGATTGTGTTGGTGTGTGCGCCTGACGAGTGTTGTTCAGGATCAGACGCAATAGCCACGTGCCTACCGTACGTGACGGCAGGGCTCAGCGAGGAGTTTGACCGTCATCAACTTTGACAACTGATCCTGTGACGAACTCTGACGATGGCGCGCAGAGAAACAACAAGGTGCTGTCTAGTTGAGCGGGGTCCCCCAAGCGTTTACGTGGGAAGGCCTTGCTGATATCGCCGACGCGTTCGAGCATGCCCTCGAGCATTTCGGATCTGAAAGCACCTGGGGCGATGGAATTGACGTTGATATTGAAGCGCGCCCACTCAACGGCAAGGGTTTCGGTCATGCGGTCGATTGCGGCTTTAGTGATGGAATACAGAGCAGCGCCATGCCCGTCGTAGTTGTATGCGGCCACAGACGAGATGTTGACCATTCGCCCTGGTGCTTTGCGAGCGATAAGGCGACGAGCAATTTCAATTGACAAAAGATATGGTCCACGAAGATTTGTGTCGATGACTTTGTCGACCAGCTCCACAGACATGCGAGCCGCGTACTGAGCGTCGGGGATACCGGCGTTATTTACGAGAATAGAGATAGGTCCAAGCGCGGCTTCTGCTGCATCGATTGCAACAGGAATTTGGGTTGCATCGGTGACATCGAGTTGTACAGCAAATGCTTTTCCACCAGCTGATGTGATCTCTTCAACAAGTGAGTCGAGGCGATCACGACGACGTGCCGCAACAGCAACGGATGCGCCCGCAGATGCAAGTACTTTGGCAAAACGCCGTCCGAGCCCTGATGCTGCTCCTGTTACGAACGCAACTTGACCAGTGAGGTCGGTGCTGGCGTAGGGAAGAGGAAATTGATCGGACATGTTGAACTCCTGATGAAGGGCTTCTGAATTCTTTTAAGTATGTCAGGTCATGTATCTGAAAATCGTATGAACATGCGACACTGACGAGGTGCAAGCTCGTGAGATAGCTGGTGTTTTTCTGAGATTAGGAATCACGGGCTTTGGTGGACCTGCCGCGCACATTGCGTTAATGCGCGATGAATTCGTCCGTCGCCGTCAATGGATGAAAGACGATGAATTTCTTGAGATGGTCGGCATTGCCAATCTGATCCCAGGTCCAAATTCCACTGAACTTGCAATGCACATCGGGTCACGTCAGGCAGGTAAACGAGGGTTGTTTGTTGCTGGTGCCTGTTTCATTATTCCAGCGGTTGTCATCGTTGCATGTATCGCATGGTTGTATTCCGAATACGGCACGAGTCCTGCAGTAATCGACGTGCGCTATGGCGTGTTGCCAGTAATCATTGCAATTATTGCGCACGCTCTCACCGGTTTAGGACGTAGCACGCTGGTGTCATCTCGCAACGTAGTCATCGCAAGTGCTGCATTTGTGGCCTATCTCTTCAATGTTCACGAACTGATCATTCTTGTGGTTGCCGGCATTTTTGCAATTGCATTGTCAATGATCGTGAAGTATTGGACAGAGCGTAAAACGAATGGCCGCACACCATTGATGGTTGGGATTGGCCTCTTGCCGTTTGGTGTGGCAGAAAAAAGCGCCGACATAAAGCTGTGGAGACTGTTCTTGGTATTTCTTGAGATTGGTGCTGTTTTATACGGCAGCGGATACGTATTGCTGGCGTTTCTGGAAAACCAACTGGTGAATGAACTTGGTTGGTTAACCAGTCAGCAATTGCTAGATGCGGTAGCGGTTGGACAAGTCACACCAGGACCATTGTTTTCCACCGCAACTTTTATTGGTTGGCAAGTGGCAGGAGTATGGGGTTCGGTCGTTGCAACCGTGGGTATTTTTCTGCCGTCATTTGTATTTGTATCGCTACTTGTTGTGATAGTTCCGTGGGTCAGACGACACACCGCCATTCAAACTTTCATCAATGGCGTCACCATTGCGTCACTCGGGTTAATGGCTGGCGTATTAGTGGACCTTGTAGATGATGCGTTGGTGGATCCGTTCACCATTGCCATTGCAGCAGTGTCGCTGATGGTCTTGCTTATATCGAAGGTAAATACCACATGGCTTGTGGCTGCAGGTGTAGCAATCGGAGTAACTAATCATTTCCTGTGAGGCGATAACACTTTGCAATTAACTGCCTGTATCGAATATGTAGTTATTGCACGCGACGCAACACGTGTGCAGGCACCTCGCTGGTGCCGTGCAACATTGCAGCTATTGCTTCAACACCATCTACTAAGCGCGGTCCCGGACGTACCATCACTGCGTCAGCGTCAACGGCCCATACCTGTGCGGTGGTGGGAAGATTGTCGATCACTACACGTGCCTGGTCAGCTGCTGCATCGAGTCCGTAGCCACACGGAGAAACGAGAACTACATCAGGAGATGCAGCCGCAATCTCATCCCATGTTGTTTGCACCGACCGCTGTCCTGGACGAGCGACCACCGGAATCCCACCTGCGCTACTGATGATGTCGGGTACCCAGTGTCCGGCGCCAAAAGGTGGATCGATCCATTCCAATACAAAAACCTTTGGTCGTGTTGTTGGAGACGTTGTAGATACCGCAC
Source organism: Ilumatobacteraceae bacterium (assembly GCA_044345725.1). Taxonomy (GTDB): domain Bacteria; phylum Actinomycetota; class Acidimicrobiia; order Acidimicrobiales; family Ilumatobacteraceae; genus UBA2093. The sequence goes on from JBIJAO010000036.1 coordinate 7,002, forward strand.
GTTCGACGTCACGAAGACGCGATCGAAGTTCCTCGCAGTACTTCGCGCCACGGTCAGGAACACCAGCAGCAATTGCAATGGTGTTGATTGATTCAATCACTTCGTCCAAATTTTGTGGGTCAATTTGCAGCACGTTTGCATTGCAGTTCAATCGTTGGACGGCAGCATCCACGTCACCGCTTGCTACTGCGCACACCCGACATAAATCTTGGCTAAGGATCAGGTCTGGGTTACACCGAGCCAATGCGTCATCATCTAATTCGTATAAATCAAGACCGTCTGCCATGCGTTGTCGAACGATCGCATCGATTTCCGCTGGGGTCATTGAAGGATTGGAAAATGTCCCGACGACAATTTCGCGACCTTCCCGCACGCCAGTGGGCCAATTACATTCAACAGTGACACCAAGTAACTGGTCGGAAAGACCCAGGTCGCAGACAATCTCGGTAGTAGAGGGAAGAAGCGACACGATGCGCATGACCTCACTCTACGAACGAATCGGTCATGTGTTCTACTGTTGCGACCATGGAGAACGTAAATGACTGGCTGCATACGGGCGGTGATGGGCACACTCGCTGTTGGTGGTGCGGCGATGATGAGATGTACGTGCAGTATCACGACAACGAGTGGGGACGAGTTGTGCGAGATGATCAACGGCTTTTCGAGAAGGTCTGTCTCGAAGGGTTTCAGTCAGGATTGAGTTGGATCACCATTCTCCGTAGGCGTGAGGGGTTTCGTGAAGCGTTTTCTCAATTTGATATTCAAAAGGTCGCCAGATTTTCGTCACGTGACGTTGAACGATTGCTGAAAAATGAAGGAATTATTCGGCATAAGGGAAAAATTGAAGCCACAATCAACAATGCTCAACGATGTTGTGAACTGATTGAACAAGAAGGATCACTGAGTGACTTCATGTGGTCATTTGTGCCAACAGGTAAAGATCTCGCAGTGGGCAACACTCATGCGTCTGGTCTTCCTGCTGTCACACAGTCATCGACAGATCTGTCGAAGGCGTTGAAAAAACGTGGTTGGAAATTTGTGGGACCGACAACCATGTATGCGCTGATGCAAGCAGTAGGGATGGTGAATGATCATATTCCTGGTTGTTATGTACGTGATGAATGTTGAGAGCTGCACGTCTCAATCACTGCACTGATTAATCACTGATGTGGTTAATACCCGCGCGGATGAAGCATGTCTTCTGCGTTTTGACGCACTTGCCAATCACGATCTGATTTCGCTGTCTCGAGCGCAGCGTCTACTTCTGGGCCGTCAAACGGGGCGAGGGCCAGCACCGCTCTGCGTCGCACAGCAGGTTTATCTGTACACGCATGAAGTATCGCTGGCAGTCCACGAGAGTCGCCCAGTGAGCCCAACGCAGCAGTTGCTGCTTCGCGTACCAAAACTTCTCCATGGTGATACACCGCATCAATCAACGCGGAGACATCGTTGTCGGATGGTTGTTCTCGTTCACCCATCGCCCATGCAGCCATTTCGGCAACAAAAATGTCTGTATCGGTAAGCAGAGGCACCAAATCAACACGAGGATGTGTAGCTGACAATTCTGCGGCGCATCGTCGAACGGCACTGTCGTTGTCGGATGTAGCGATGATGAGGTCGTCGTCTTGAATGCGGCTGAGGCGTGCGAGCGCACGCAGTGCACTGATACGTACTAACGGGTCACTGTGGTCAAGCGCCTGCTGGGCAGTTTTGTGGTCTCCATCAAAACCTGCACGGATAACGGCGTATCGCTCGCTATCGGGGTCAGACGATGGGTGGGTGGTCAACGACCGAACTCGCTGAGCGCGTTAGATGCAAAGAGGAGTACAAACGCAACAACGCATGCAATAAGCGCACCGACGATGAGTGAACCGGCACTGAGAAAGCCAGCAGACTGCAATTTGCGATTCTTTTCAGGCTCTTTATAGAGAGGTGTTGGCTTTTGATCGACCCGCACCACCGCAGGGCGACGTGGCGTGGCAGGCTTCATACGACTGATCACAGTGAGCGCGACAATTGCACAGGCAACGACCCACGCCGCGCGAACCGTAACATCGGTTCCAGAAAGTGAAGCAAACACATTCATGACAGACTCAAGCGTACCCCTCCCGCCACCCACACCGTTGTCGACAGGTGCATCACAAGATCGTGCAAGCACTCGTCGTTTGTATGTGGCATTGCCACTTCTCACGTTGTCGTGGTTGATTCTCTTGGTGATTGTTATTGCGTCATTAACGCGTATTTCACGCTGGGAACTTGCTCCGGGTGAAGCGCTGGCGGTAGGACCACGCATTGAGTTTGTTGCTGGAGAGCAAGACCCGCCACAGCGTTTTACAGCCGAAAATGGTGTCAACTTTGTGACGGCGTATGGCGGAAAACTATCCGCTCTTGATTCGTTCGTCGGCTGGCTTGATCCCGACGTGCAAGTGGACACTTATGAAGAACGTTTTGGGAATCAAACACCATCCAACCAGCGAGTGCTGAACCAGCAGGCAATGGTGAGTTCTAAACAAATTGCTGAATACGTAGCGCTGAAGCGCCTCGGATTCGACGTGGAGCTCATTATGGGACCAGCAATTGTGGCGGATGTGATTTGCGAAGAAGCGCCACATCCGAAAAGTGCATGTGAAGTGTTGAATGTTGGTGACACCATTGTTGAACTCGGCGGTACACCAGTGAACGTGTTGTCAGATATTTATCCGGTGTCAGAAAAATTGTCGCCAGGAGATGAAATCGAGATAAAGGTCAAGGCCAATGGGTCAGATGCCATCGTCACCAGAGTCGTGCGAACGATTGTTAATCCGAGTGATGCAACGAAGGCAATTATTGGGTTCATTCCTGTCGATACCCGCACAGTGCAGTTGCCATTTGACGTTGGTATTTCCACATCGGACATCGGTGGCCCATCAGCGGGTCTTGCCTTTACTCTTGCGATTCTTGATGAGTTGACAGAGGGCAATTTGATGGGGCGAGGGAAAGTGGCTGCTACGGGAACCATTAATGACAGCGAAGCTGTCGGTGCTGTTGGGGCCGTGCGCCAAAAAGCGGTGGCGGTACGTGATGCGGGAGCGACGCTGTTTCTCATCCCCGCTGCTCAATCACAAAGCGTGATTGATGAAGTGCGTAAGGCTGGCGGATCTGGGGTAAAAGTGGTTCCCGTCGCCACCTTGCAGGACGCATTGAATGCACTGCGCGAGAACGGGGGAGACCCACTTCCTGAGTGACGTGCTGGCGTCATCCACAGGATTGCCACCATTCTCGCTGTTTCTCGCTTTACTCTTGGAGATGCCATGGCCATCTCTTTTTCGCGACCCGATCCCTCGTCTCCTGCAGCGGTAGGCGCTGCAAGTTTTCCCGTTGCCCGCCGCGGGTTTGACCAAGGGGAAGTACGTGATTTCCTGCGCATGGTGGCGGCCGAACTGGCTCGTCTGCAAGAGCGGGAACGTTTCTTGGAGACCGAGATGCGTGCCATGCAAACGCGTGGAATGTCCTCGCCTGGTCGTCTCGATGAAGAGACCGTCACGACTCTTTTGGGCGAAGAGGCCGCACGAGTGTTGTCGACTGCCCGCGACGCAAGCTCTCAGATTCGTGAACGTGCTGAAGAGAGTGCAACTCGCCTTGTAAAAGACGCCGCTGAAGACGCATCGCGTATTCGTGAATCAGCAACGTTGGAAGCACAACGGATTCGTGATGACGCTGCTGCAGATGCTGAAGCTGAAATCGAAATGGCAAAACAGCAAGGCCGTGACATGGTGAACGAGGCACGCGAGTATCGCGAAAAAGTCTTGTCCGAGCTGTCACGTCGTCGTGATGCTGCGCGTGCACAAATCGAACAGTTGTTGCATGGTCGCGATCGTTTGCTCAGTGCATTTGAGCGTGCTCGTTTAGCCAGTGAAGATGTCATTAACGGATTAACAGAAGCTCATGATGAGCCTGAATTTATTGTGAATTTGGCGTCTGTTACTGGTCCTATTCCCGTGATCAACCCCGATCATCCGTCGGTTGGAGTTTTTGATCGCGAGAACGAAGATGTTCCGTCAGCACATGTTGAAACGCCCATGATCAATACGTCAACCGATCTTGTTATCGAGGAACCGGTTGTTGTAGATGAGGTAGTTGAAGAGATCGTTGCCGAAATATTTGATCATGCAGTTGAAGTTGAAGAAATTGAAGCTGATGAAATTGCGGAACATGCATTAGACGAAGTTGTTGTTGCAATTGGTGAAACCGAAAGTGAATACGCGATTGCCGATGAACTCATCGATAGCGATGAACCAGCTACAAGCGATGAACCAACTGCTAGCAGCGAAGTAATCGATAGCGAAGACCAAATCGATAGCGATGAACAAAATATGTCCAATGTGGTGTCGTTGTTTGGTCGTGAACGCACTGCTCCGTCTTTGCCAGAAGTAGAAGAAGTTCAAGCCGAAGAAGATGACATTGAAGAAATTGCAGCGGTCGACGTCGTAGAACAGGTTGTAGAAACCGCTGAAGTGGCCAACAAAGTTGACACAGAAAAAGTCAACGACATCTTTGCGCGCCTTCGAGCGGACTCCACCGCAAAAGTCGCCGAGGCCGCCTCAGCAATTGTGACACCGCAGCCCAGTAAGCGCGTTGTTGATCCTGTGCCATTTGCCGCGCGTGACGAAGCTCTGGCGCCACTAGTTGTGCAGTTTTCACGCAAACTCAAGCGAGTTCTTGCTGATGAACAAAACAATGTTCTTGAGCATTTACGTAAGAAGCGTTCATCGCTAGAGATTGATGCTGTGCTCGGGACCGTTGAGGAGCAAGCACAACGGTATTGCGATGCGATTGCAAATGAGATGATGAAAGCTGCCACTGAAGGTGCTAAATCGATGAAAGCTTTTGGTGGTTCATCGCGTCGGATCACCACCAAAGATCTGAACGCAGTTGTTATCAGGGCTATTGCTGACTCTCTGGTTGCTAAATTCCGCGAAGACACGCGGATTGCGATTGGCGAGGCAGAAGGCGACCGCGATATTTTGGCAAGTCTGATGCGTGACGTATATCGAGAGTGGAAAATGTCATCTCTCGACGAACACGTTGACGACGTCGCTTGTGCGGCATTTAGTTGTGGTGCGTATTTCTCTCTTGAATCTGGGGCCCAAATCACGTGGATAGTTAGCCCTACAGAGGGTTGCTGTGCCGATTGTGACGACAATGCTCTTGCAGTTGATGTCGTAATTGGTGCAGATTTCCCAACAGGGCACCGACATCCTTTGGCTCATGCCGGATGCCGCTGTCTCGTTTGCCCAATCTCGCACTAGCGTTCTAATGCGTGCGTAACCCTTCGGATCTTCCACCTCGCGGAAACGGCGGTTTTGGTGGACCGCGCATTCCAAAAATGCGAATTCGTCGCCCTTCTAAAGGCCGGGTAGTTATCTCTGTCGTCTTAGCGACGATTCTCATTCTCTTCCTGAGTGCGCGCAGCTTGTCGTCTTTTTACGTCAATGTGTTGTGGTTCGACAGTGTCGACCGAACTGATGTGTATTGGCGCACCATTCGTGCGAAGTTCGAACTCGGAATCATCTTCACCTTGATCGCCGCGGTGTTTGTGTGGATCAACTTGATGCTCGCCGATCGACTGGCTCCAACGAGTCTGCCCAACACGCCGGAAGACCAGGCAGTCATGCGTGTGCGAGAGGCAACATCGCGCTATCGCGGACGCCTACGCCTTGCAGTTTCATTGCTCATCGGATTAATGCTCGGCATTCCGGCAGCCAGCCAGTGGGAGTCGTGGCTTCTCTTTTTGAACGGTAAAGCGTTCCCTGTTGCTGACCCGCAGTTCAACACCAATATCGGCTTTTACGTCTTTCGATTGCCGTTTGCTGAGTTTGTGGTGTCGTGGGCATTCGGCATGTTAGTACTCGCCATTTTGTTGACCATCGCCTTCCACTTCATTAATGGCAGCATTCGTCCGCAAGACAAAATGCAACGCGTATCACCGCAGGCGAAAGTTCATTTGTCAGTGTTATTGGCGGGTGCTGCATTGATTCGTGCAGCGAACTATTGGTTGTCACGATTTGATCTCACGCGTTCCACGCGAGGTGTCGTGCGTGGTGCGCTCTATACCGATGTCAACGCACAACTGCCCGCCATCAACTTGATGATTCTTGTCTCCATCGCAGTGGCGGTGTTGTTGTTGTGGAACATCCGCCAAAAGGGTTGGCGACTTCCAGCACTTGCCGTGGGCTTGTGGGTGGTTGTTGCCATCGTTGCAGGCACGATATATCCGGCGGTTATTCAACGTTTCGTGGTGCAACCAAACGTCAGTACCCGAGAATTGCCGTTTATTGGTCGCAATATTGAGGCCACTAAAACCGCAATGGGCATTAGTGAAGTAGAACGTGTTGAGACAACTTTCGAGGCCTTGTCATCAGACGATGTGAACGAAAATGAGGTCGCGTTACGCGACATCCGCCAACTTGACCCCATTCAAATGCGCGATCGTTTTATTTTGGATCAAGGTCAGACATCGTTCTATACCGTTCGCGACCTTGACGTTGACCGCTATTCAATCGACGGCCGTACTCAGCAAGTGTTAATTGCCTCTCGCGAATTAAACGCCGCTGGCATTCCAAACCGTACGTGGGTATCGCGTCACTTGTTGTACACCCATGGTTGTGGAATTATTGCAGCGCCAGCGAGTGTGGTAACAGATGACGGACGTCCGTCGTATGTCGATCTGAAAGTTAGTCGACCTGAGCTGTACTTTGGCGATGGACTCGGTGATTACGCGATTGTGGGCACATCACAGACAGAACAAGCATGTCCGGGATCCACAACGTCGGCCTACAGCGGTGGTTCGGGCGTCAAGATGAATAGTTTTCTACGTCGCGTTGCCTTTGCTGTGAACTTCGGCGAATACAACCTGTTTGGTTCACGACTTATCACTGAAAACTCAGAAATGTTATGGGTGCGCGATGTTCGTGATCGTGTGCGAAAAGTCGCTCCGTTTCTTCATTTTGACGCCGACCCTTATCCGGTTGTGACTAATGGTGAAGTGAGATGGATTGTTGATGCCTTCACCACAACAAATCGTTATCCGTATTCCGAAACTGCGGATACCACACAGATCAACGGTGCAAGTGGTCTCAATCATTCGTTTAATTACGTACGTAACAGTGTGAAAGTTGTGGTCGACGCATACACGGGAGACGTCAACTTTTACATTGTCGACTCAAATGATCCCATCGCCCGTGCATGGGCTGCAACTTTCCCAAGCATGTTCTCAAAAATTAGTGATCTTGATCCAGCTATTCGTGATCACTTTCGC